>JAXDPD010000079.1:0-19915 GCA_034668505.1 Sphingomonadales bacterium | reverse complement strand
ACGGCGATCCGCCCGATTGCTTCCCCCAGGTGTTGCGCGCCTTCGGCCGCGACGGCACCTGGCACGAGCCGCTCGCCACCGATTTGCGCCGCCACCGCGACGGGCCGCGGCTGGGGCTGCTGAAGCTGGTCGCCGGCATCACCGGCATCGGCCTCGACGCGCTCGTCCAGCGCGATGCGGCACGAAGGATCCGCCGCGTGACGGCGGTCACGGGGGCGGCGCTGCTGGCGATGCTAGCGATGCTGGCGCTGGCATTGGTCGCCATCAACGCCCGCGGCGAGGCGGAGGGGCAGCGGGCGGAAGCGGAAGGGCTTGTCGAGTTCATGCACGGAGACCTTCGCAGGAGGCTGGGCGACGTCGGGCGGCTCGACGTCATGGACACCGTCAACCAGCGCCTATTGGCCTATCATGACCGGCAGCTCGCCCGATCCGATCGCCCTTCCGACCAGCTCATGCGGGCAAGGGTCCTGCAGGCGATCGCCGAAGGCGAACTCGCCCGCGAGAGGGAGCCGGATGCGATCCGTATCTTCGGGGAAACCTATCGGACCACGGCGTTCCTGCTCGCGGCCTCCCCGAACGATGCCGCCCGCATCTTCGGTCACGCGCAGAGCGAATTCTGGGTCGGCATGATCGCCTACAGGCACAATAATTTCGCGGCCGCCCGGCGGCGCTTCGAGCGCTACAAGGGGCTTGCCGCCCGCTTGCTGGCGCTCGATCCGGCCAATCCCGCCTGGATGCGCGAAGCCGCTTATGCCGAGGGCAATCTTTGCTCGGTGGCGCAGGCGGAGCCGGCGGATCCGGCCACGATCCTGCGCCTCTGCTCCGGCGCGCTCAACCGGATGGAGCAGGTCTACCGAGTCCAGGGCGGCGATCCGTCGGTCGTGCTGGACCTCGCCAACCGCCATGCCTGGGTCGCCGAGGCCTGGAACAGAATGGGGCGCTGGGACCGGGTTCTCCACCACCGCGCCAGGCAGGAGGCGCTGGTCCGCGCCCTGATCGCGCGCGAGCCTCGGAACAGCGATTATCAGGATTTCTGGATGCGCACCCAATTCAGCTTCGGCCAGCTCCTCCTGGGCCACGGACAGCGGGAGCCGGCACGGCGCTGGTTCGCGGGCGCGAAGGCGACGGTGGAAATGCTGCGCCGGCGCGATCCGGAAAATGCAAGCTGGCGTTCTTTCGAGACCCGGATTGACGGCGCCGTTCGAAGGGCGCCGGGCAGATGATCAAAGCGATGGAGGCAATGACGGACCTATGCCTGACATGATGGATCCCGACAGATGACGTCCGAGCGGATCGGCCGAATGGCCGCCTTCATTCAGCATCTGGTCTCGGGACCGGAGGGAACTATTATGTTGGCAGCCTCATGACCACCGCCGTTCCTCTCTCCACGATCATCGCCCTCGCCCGGGCGGGGGCGCTCGATCACGCCTGGGCGCAATTCTGCGCCGCCGGTTACGATCGCGACGATGGCGATCCCGCGGCGCTGACGGTCAAGGGGCGGCTGCTCAAGGACCATGCGCTCCGCGCTGCCGGCGAGGACCGGCGGCGTTTCTATCTCCAGTCGGCCGACGCCTATCAGCGCTCGGCGGCGCTGCAGCCGGCGACCTATCCGCTGATCAACGCGGCGACGCTCTCGCTCCTGTCCGGCGACCGCGCCCGGGCCGAGGAGGTCGCGCGCGAGGTGCTCGAGCGGATCGCCCGCGAGCCCGACGAGCCGGAGACGCCTTATTACCGCGCGGCGACCGAGGCCGAGGCGCTGCTGCTGCTCGGCCGCACCGGCGAGGCGAAGGCGGCGCTCGAAGCGGCGGTGGCGGCGGCGCCCCGGGCCTGGGAGGACCATGGTTCGACGCTGCGCCAGTTCCTGATCGTCCAGGACGCGCTCGGCGGCGATCCGGCCTGGCTGGACATGCTGCGTCCGCCGCGCTCGCTATATTATGCCGGACCGGCGGCGTTCGCGGCGGACGGGGATCGCGACAGGCTGGGCGAAGCCGTCGCTGCGCTGCTCCAGGCCGAGCGGATCGGCTTCGGCTTTGGCGGGCTGGCGGCGGGCGCCGAGCTGACGGTCGCCGAGGCTTTGCTCGCGCACGGCGCCGAGCTTCACGTCATCCTGCCCGCCGACCCGGCCGGCTTCGCGGAGCGCTTCGTCGACCCCCATGGCGCGGCCTGGCGCGCCCGCTTCGATGCGGCGCTGGAGGCGGCCGAGAGCGTCGAGCTGGTGCGGCCGCTCCAGGCGCCGCCCGATGCGCGGATGGCTGCGCTGGCCGGCGAGGTGGCGCGCGGGGCGGCGATGCTCAACGCCGAACGGCTGATGAGCGAGGCGGTCATGCTGCGCATCGGCGCCGATGCGGGCGCCCCGACCGGCCTTCGCACCCATGTCCTCGCGGCGCAGGCCGGCGCCGCGCCCGCAGCGGAGGAGGCGCCGGCGGCCGAATCGCGCGCGGCCTTGTTCGCCTTGCTCGCGGTCAGCGTCGGCAGCGGCGCCGACGCGGCGTTCGAGGACCGGCTCGAGGACGTGAGGGCGGCGCTCGCGCAAGCCGCGGCACCCCGCATCGCGCCGCATCTGGGCGGCGATTCTATCGTCATCGGCTATGACGGGCCGCTGGAGGCGGCGGCGGCGGCGCGCGCCGTCCACGCCGCCTTGCGCGCGCGCATGCCGCTACGCGTCGCCGGCCATTACGGCCTGATCGCGTGCGTGCGCGATCCGTTCATCGGCGCGCTCAAGCCGACCGAGAGCGGCACCGAGATCGTCCGCGCCATCGCCCGCGCCATCCCGCCCGACACGCTCTGCGTCTCGCACGATTTCGCCGCCGTGCTCGCGGCCCGCGCCGGGGGCCCGAGCGGGGCGAGCTGGATCGGCGAGCTCCAGGCCTTCGACGGCGGCTCGGCGATCGGCCTCTACGCGCTGCGGCCGGAATAAGGGCCTATTGGATCAGCTCCTCGAGCCGGTGCGGGGCGATGACGACGAGCGCGTCGGCGCCGCGCCTGATGATGCCGCGCCGCTCGAGCGCGTTGACCGCGCGCGAGGCGGTTTCCCTCGTGGTCGAGACGCGCAAGGCGAGGTCGGACAGGATCGGCGCGGGCCGGATCGAAAGATCCGGATCCTGCCGGGCCTGGCGCAGCAATTCCGCATGGACCCGGCCGACCGCGGACAAAGCGACATGCTCGTACATCCGCGACGCCGTCTGCTGGAGCCGGTCGACCATGACCTTGAGCAACGCCAGGCCGATGCAGCCATGCTGCTCGGCGAGCAAGGCGAGCACGCCGCCGTCGAGCAGGAAGGCCGAGACCTGCTCGACCGCGACCACGTCCGCGTCATGCTCGGCCGAATAAGGCGGGCTCACCGGCCCGAAGAAATCGCCCCGGCGATATTCGTGGAGCAGCACGATCTGGCCGTCGAGCGAATAGACGATCGCATGCGCGCGGCCGTTGACGACGACGTAAAGCGTCGACACCAGATCCCCGCGTCTGACGATCGTCGCGCGAATCTCATAGTCCCGAAGCTTGCCGCGCAGCAGGATATTGCCCGCAAGATCGGCGGAACAGTCGAAGACGCCGCAGAGCAAGTCGCAAACCGAGTCGCGCGCAAGGGGGTCGTGGCTATTGCGGTCCGCTACGGCCATTACGGTATGATATACGAGATTCGCCAAAGCACAGAATGCGAACTCGCGCGCGCCCCGTGACGGGACAGGAACCGCCCGCTTCCCGGGCGGTTCTGCTCCCGCCAGCGACGGGAGGATCGGATGCAGGGCGAGCGAGACGAAAAAGGCGATCGGGGCAGGAAAGCGACGTTCGACCGCAAGACCGGCGCGGTCTCCGGCAGCGGCGCCGGCGCGGGCAACAATCCCGGCAGCGACGAAGGCTATGACAGCGACCTCGGCGAGGACGTGCTGGCCCCGGCCGCGCCGGGCGAAGGCTGCTGACATGGCGCGATTCTATCTGCACGTGATCAATGGCGGCGGCCGCGCGCCGGACGAGGAAGGGGTCGAGCTTGCCGATGCCCAGGCGGCCGCGGCGCGCGCAGTCGAGGGGATCAGGTCGATCCTCGCCGACGAGGCCAAGACCGGCCGGATGGACTTGGACGGCCGCATCGAGATCGCCGACGAAAGCGGCGCGATCGTGCGCACCGTGCCCTTCGAGGACGCGCTGGAGATCCGCCCGGGCGGCGACCGCGCCTCCGGCCGGGGCGGCGGCTGATGATCGACAAGCTGCTGCTCAAGCTGCGGGCCCGCGACGAGGTCGATGCGGCGGAGGAGGAAGCGTTGCGCGCGGCGGTGGCGGAGCAGCGCGACCTTCCCGCCGACCGCACCTTCATCCGCGAGGGCCAGGAGCTCGACGCCTCCACACTGCTCGTCGAGGGCCTGATATGCCGCTACAAGGATCTGCGCGACGGCAGCCGCCAGATCACGGCGCTGCACGTGGCGGGCGACTTCGTCGACCTGCACAGCTTCACGCTGAAGCGGCTCGATCATAATATCAGGACGCTGACGCCGTGCCGGGTCGCCTTGGTCCCGCACGCGCGCCTGAAGGAGATTACCGAGACGCTGCCGCATCTGACCCGGATGCTCTGGTTCTCCACCAACCTCGACGCGGCGATCCAGCGCGAATGGGAATTGTCGCTCGGCCGGCGGACGGCGCTCGCCAAGGCCGCGCATCTGTTCTGCGAGCTCAGGGTGCGGCTGGGCCTGATCGGGCTGGCGACGGAGGCAGGCTACAAGCTCCCGCTCACCCAGGCCGAGCTCGGCGAATGCCTCGGCCTCACCGCGGTCCACGTCAACCGTACCCTGCGCGACTTGCGCGAGCGCGGGCTGTTGGAATTTCGCGGCTATGAGGTGAAGATCCTCGATCCGGCCGGGCTCGCGCGGGTCGCCGAGTTCAAGGACAATTATCTCTATCTCGAGAAAAGGCCGCGCTAGGGCCTTGCGTGGCAGCATTCACCCGAGTTGGACCGGGCGGAACTGATCCAGTTTAGCCAGTTGAATCAGGAACAAAGCGCCCCGCCTCGCGCTTTGATAGCCAAGTCTACACCAAGGCGGAAACCCCCATCGATGGCGACCCTACCCCATTCCGACGGCACGGACTTTGCGTCCCAATTCCTGTGCGACGATTTCCAGCGCGGCCTCGCCCATTGGAACCGGCAGCGGCTCGCGCCGGGCCTGCCCGACGAGGATTGGCGGCTGATCCTCGACGGCGATGCCAAGATGCTGCGGCTCGAAGGCGCGTTCCTCGAGGAGCTGCGCGCCGAGATTGGCGAGGAAGCGCGGGCGGCGCCGCGCGATCCCGCCGACTTCCTGGCCTGGTTCGAGGCGCTGAACGCGACCGGGCCGGGGCAAGGCGACCCGCTCTTCCCTTGGCTCGCGGAGCAGGCGAGCCTCGAGGAAATGCGCTGGTTCCTGACCCAGGAGGCCGCCGGCGAGGCGGGCTTCGAGGACCTGGTCGCTTACGCCCAGGTCAAGCTGCCGGCCCGTGCCAAGCTCGAGCTGGCGCGCAATTATTGGGACGAGATGGGCCGCGGCAACATCAAGGGCATGCACGGGCCGATGCTCGACCGGCTGGTCGAGGCGCTGGCGCTGGAGCCCGAGATCGACTCCACGGTCTGGGAGAGCCTGGCGCTCGCCAACGCGATGACCGCGATGGCGACGACCCGCCGCTACGCCTTCCACGCAATCGGCGCCCTGGGCGCGATCGAGCTGACCGCGCCCGGCCGGGCCAGGGCGACCGCGGCGGGCCTGAGGCGGCTCGGCCTGAGCGGCAAGCAGCGCCATTATTTCGATCTCCACGCCGTGCTCGACGTCAAGCATAGCGAGGCCTGGAACGAGGAGGCGATCGGGCCTTTGGTGGCCGAGGATCCGCGCCGCGCGACGGCGCTGGCCGAGGGCGCCTTGATCCGCCTCAAATGCGGCGCGCGCTGCTTCGAGCGCTACCGGCAAAGCCTCTGGTGAACGAGGGCGACGGCGCGCTCGCCGATCTGCTCCGCCGCCTGAAGGCGCTCGGCTATGATTTCGTCACAGTCACGCCGTCGACCCACGCCCGGATCCTTGCCCGCCCGGACAAGAAGCGCGCCCACGATCTGCGCGATATCTTCGGCTGGAGCCTGCCCTTCGACCGCGAGACGCTGCCCGCCGACCTCTTCGCCTTGCTGGAGCGGGCCGGCGCGGTCGAGCGGGCCGAGGGCGGTCACCGGAGCCGCCTGCGCGTCTCGCGCGTCGGCGCGCATCTCTTCCTCCACTCCTCCTATCCGACCGACGGCAGGGATGCGGTCTTCCTCGGCCCCGACACCAGCCGGTTCGTCCGCTTCGTCGCGGCCGAGCTCGGCCGCCGCGCCGGTCGGGTCGCGCGGCTCGTCGACATGGGCGCGGGCAGCGGCGCCGGGGCGATCTGCGCGGCGGCTTTGCTGCCGGGCGCGCGGCTGACCCTGGTCGATTCGAACCCCGAGGCGCTGCGCCTCGCCCGGATCAACGCGCGAGCCGCGGGCGTCGCCGTCGAGACGGTCGAAGCCGGATCGGTCGAGGCGGTCGAGGGCGGGTTCGATCTGCTCATCGCCAACCCGCCTTATCTGATGGACGAAGGCAGCCGCGCCTATCGCGACGGCGGCGGCATGAACGGGGCCGCGCTCGCGCTCGAATGGGCGCTGGCGGGCGCGCGCCGCGGCGACGTCTTTCTCTATACCGGCGCGGCCATCGTCGCTGGCGCGGACGCGCTCCGGGCGGCGCTCGAGACGGCCATGCCGGCGCTCGGCCGCACTTTGCGCTACGAGGAGCTCGATCCCGACATTTTCGGCGAGGAGCTGGAGGCGCCCGCTTATCGCGGGATCGAGCGGATCGCCGCGATCGGCGCGGTCATCGCGAAACCCTGAGCGAGCGGGGTCTCATTCGGACGGGACCAGGTTCAAGGGCCCCAGATCGATCCCGCCCCGCCTCACCAGTTCGACGATCCTGGCCAGGGACGTCTTGGCGCTGGTCCCGTCCCGCCGCGCATCGATGCCGATCATCCGCCCTTCGATCATGCGCCTGCCGGTAACCGAGTCGCGGTAGATGGCGATCTTGAAATAGGATCGCGGCATGAGGATGCCGCCGAATTGCCGATCGCCGGCCGTCACGATCGGCCCGGTGAGGTAGGTGATTCGGTCCGCATCGATGATGCTCAACAGCTCCGTCTCTATTCCCAGCCACGGGCCCTGGTAGAAGTCCCAAGGCTGAAGCACGGTCAGCGGCGCGTAATGCATGAAGCTCGCATTGCTCGAAGAATCGCCCGTCATCCACGCGGCTTCCTGGAAGCTGATGACGGGCACCAGGCCCTTGTCCGGTGCCGGGCTGAACCGCGCCCCGATCTGCGCGCCGCGGACCCGTCCGTCGGGGAAGACGCCGATGCCGGGGAATGGCGGCATCGGCTTGGCCGTGCGATCGTAATTGCTCATCACGAGCAGGGGGACCTGGCGCGTATGGTCATAGAAGACGGTCACGTTCGGATAGACCAATGTCTCGATGTCGGCCGACGCCAGCCGCGGCAGCGGCACGGCAAGATTCCGGCCGCCGGTTTCGACCAGGAAGTTGGGATCGAAGCCGAGCCGCCCGCCTGGCAGCGGGCCGACGGGCTCGTGCATCCGGTCCAGGAAGGGGCGAGGGACGGCGTTTTCGGGGATCGTGCTCTTCGTGACGAGCGCCATCAGCACCTGATCGGCCATCATCGCCCGGCGCTGGAAATCGCGGCCGATCGCGATGTCCACGATGGCGCGCGAGCGCGCGCTGGCCCGGGCGTTCAGGGCCCTCGTCCGGTCCGCCGCGATTTCCGCGATAGTCGCGGCCCGCGACGCCGTATGCTCGGCGTCGAGCGTCCGCACGGCCCACAAGACGGACCAGGCCAGGACCAACAGCAGCACGATCCCTGCGATCGTCAGCCGCCGCCGCCGGCGCTTGCGGCCGGCGATGACATATTCGTCGAGCGCCGCGCTCGTGCCGAGATAGTCGGCAGCCTCCCGCAGCGCGTTGCCGGACAGCAGCTGATTGCCCGGCCGCCCCGCCGCGCGCCAGCGCTCGAGCGCGATCATCAGCCGCTCGCGCGTCTCGTCGCCGCGCCGCCGGTCCTGCAGCCAGACCAAAAGCCGCGGCCAGTTCCTGACCACCGATTCGTGGGCGATCTCGAAACGGTCGTCGCCCGCATCCTCGCCGGGGAGGCGCCGCAGCAGGCCGACGCCGGAGAAGCCCGCGAGCGCGGCGTTGAGGTCCGATCCGTCGACGTCGTTCTTTGCCACCGCGCGGCGCAGCTCGTCGCGGCGCAGCCGGCGACGCGACGGATAGCGGCCGATCGTGACCAATTCGAGGAAGGCGACCCGCGCCGCCTCCCGCGCGCCCGGTTCGAGCGCGGCAAGGGCCCGTTCGCCGGCGTCCTGGATGGTCAGATCGGCTTTGCCCAAAGCGAGATAGTCGGCAAGGCCGATGCGGTCGATCTCGGCATCGTCGCGCAGCCTGGTCAAGGTGAACTCGAGCAAAGGCAGCGCGTCGGCCTGGCCGGCGAGGTCGGCGACGAGCGCGTCGACCAGCGCCGGCTCGAAGGTCAGGCCGACCGCCTCGGCGGGCTTGACGATCGCCTCCTTCATCTCCTCGGCCGTCGCCGGCGGCGGCTGGACGATCGCCGCTTCGGGCAGCTCGAGCTTCGCCGTCTTGAGGAGCGCCGCCAGCTGCTCGAAATATTCCTCCCTGATCGTCAGGATGACGCGATGGCGCGCCGGCGCCGCGGCCAGGGCGCCGAGCGCGGCGGCGGTGAGCAGCAGATCCGGGCTGGCGACGTCGTAGGTGAACAGCTCCTCGGCGCGGTCGATCACCAGCACCGCGCCGACATCGGGCTCAAGCTTCTGCTCGGCGAGCGCGCGCAAATGGCCCGGGTCGCTCACCAGCAGGAGCCGATTCTCCTCGATCCAGCCGGCCTCGGCATGGGCGGGCTGCATCGCGCGCAACAGCGAAGAGACCGGATAGCGTCCCGGCGACACCGCTGGCAGCGCCGACCAGAGCGGCTCCTCGTCGAGCCGGGCGGCCGCGCCGGCCTGGGCGAGCGAGGACTTGCCGAGCCCCGACGGCCCGGCGACGACGACCAGCCCATGCGCGCGCACCGCCGCCAGGACGGTCTCGCAGGCCGAAACGCGGCCGTGGAAGCGATTGCGGTCGGCGAGATGGAACGGGTTCAGGCCGACGAAGGGCGAGGGCTTGCGGATGCTCTTCACCGTGCGCTCGTCGAACGCAGCGACCGTCACCAGCTTCGGATAGACCTCGAAGGCCGGCAGGTTCGCCATGGTCGCGGTCCAATAGTCGATCAGGCCCTGGACGCTGTCGCGCTCCTCCAAATTCTTGATCCAGCGCCCGGCGGCCGCCGCGGCCTGGCGGAAGGCCTCGCCGCGGCGGAGCTGCTCGGCCTCGTCGAGCTCGGCCCATTGCTGGAGCAAGGCGACGTGGAGCGGCCGCAGCTCCTGCAGCGAGCGGGCCGGGTCCGGCGCCGGCGCCGGGGCCGGGGCCGGCGGCTTGGCGGGTGCGTCGGTCATGGCCCGAGCAACTGGCGCAACGGCGAGCTGAGCTTGGCGACGTCGATGCAGCGCGATTTGAGCGCCCGGTCGACGAAATAGAATTGCACCCGGCTGCGATGGACGTAGCGCTGGAAGGCGCGCCGCGCCTCGGGGGCGACCGGCGGCGTCGCCGGAATCGGGCAGGCGGCGGCGAAATCGCCGGCGTGGCGCTTGAGATCGGTGGCCCAGTCGCCCGCCGCCATCGCCTGGATCGCCTCGATCTGCCTGGTCACCATCGGCCACAGCGCGTTGAGCTCGTCGACCGCGAGCTGATCGTCGCGTTGAAGAGCATCCTCGGTCAGCCAGAAGCGGGTCTCGACCACCTGCCAGGCCTCATGCTCCTCGACGCGGGCGCGGATGTCGCGGACCAGGGCCTCGAGCGCATTGGCGGCATCGGCCAGCGACGGCCGTTCGGCGTCATTCTCGGCGAGGCTCGCCGCCGCCACCCGCATCGTCTCGACGAGCTTGCTGACCGGGATCTGGCGGGCGGTCTGGACCAGCATGTTGTTGAGCCGCGGCGGCTGGAAGCGGAGCAATTGCTTGAGCTCCATGACCGCGAGCCGCGCGCCCGCCTGATCGGGCGCCTCGGCCGCGGCTTCGAGCTGGGTGGCGAGCGCCTCGAATCCCGCGGTCCAGCTCAGCTCGGGGCTGGCGAGCACGGGGTCGGTCAGCGCCTCGGCGGCGTCGACCGCCTTGGCGGCCGAGGTCGAAAGATCGGCGGCGTGGATCGAAAGGTTGAGCGCGCTGTCGGGGTCGGTCGCCAGCCGCGCGGTCTCCTCGGCGATTTGCGGATAGAGACGCAATTGCACGTCGTGGAGCACGTCGTGCAGGCTCTTATAGCCGGCGAGCAGATCGAGCTCGGCCGAGATCCGCCTCAGATCGACCGCCGCCTCGCCCAGCCGGTCGCGTACCGCCGGATCGCCGCGCAGCCGGTCGAGTGCGCCGACGCCGCCCTGCGCCGATTCGAGCAGCGCCTTTTCGTGCACCGCCGCCGGGACCAGGGTTTCGGCGCCGGGCAGCGCGCGCAGCGCCAGCTCGCGCAGGGCCGGATCGCCCTTGCGCTCGAGGAACAAGGCCTCGAGCAAAGTCGCGGTGGTGCCGGCTTGGGTCACCTGGTCGGTCAGCCCGCTGGCGAAGTCGTTGATCGGCGTGGCCGGCCCGCCGAGCTCGACGTAAATGTCGAAACCAAGCGCCCGCTTGACCAGCGTGTTCAGCCGGGCATGGCCGTTCTCGCCGGCGAAGGCGCGGCAGATCGCTGCGTGCAGCTTTTCCTGGTCTTCGGGCGGGAGGGTCAGGGCCATCATGTCTTCCAATCGACGCCGCGGCCGGCAAGGTCGCGCGCGATCCGCCAGAGCGGGACGGCCTGGTTATAATGGGGCTGGCTCTGCGGATCGGCGGCGTGGTGCAGGCCGAGCAGGGTCAGATCGGCGTTGAACATCGGCGAGCCCGACGAGCCGGGCTCGGTGGTGACGTCGTAGCGGTAGCGCATGCCGGTGCCCGGAAATTCGAGCACCTGGCCGAACGCCACTTCGAGCGGCCGGCCGCTCGCATGCTGGGGGATCATCGCCGGATCCGCCCGCGCGACGATCGGCGCCTCGGGCCCGAATTCGAACCAGCCGCGCGTGCCGCCGCCGGGCACGACGGCGTTGCCGGCGGGCTCGGCAAGGCTCAGCAAGGCATAATCGAGCTCGGTCGGGGCGGGATCGCCGGTGCCGTTGAGGTCGCTTTGCGAATAGGGGCTGCTGGCGCCGAGCCAGGCGGCGGCGAGCCCGACCGGCGTGCCGGCCGGATCGGCGGCGCCCTCCTGCTCGGCCCAGAAATCGAAGCGGCAGACGATCTGGTCGGACGCGATCTCGCCCCTGATGGCGCGCTGGACAACATGATAATTGGTGAGCAGATGCGAGGCGCCGACCAGCCAGCCGGTGCCGGCGCCGCCGTCGGGAAGCTCGACGCGGCAGAGCCGCGCGCCGATCGCGCGGACCCGGGCGAGGAACTCGCCGAAGCCGAACAGCCGCGAGCGGGTGGTGACCAGGGCCTCGAGCGATCCGGGCAGAGTGGGCGGGGCGGCGTCGGCATATTTGACCGCCGCCTGGCCGGGCTCGGCCAGGTAGCGCCCGGCGGCCGCGCTCAGCAGCGGGTTTTGCGGCCGGCCGGAGACGGCGAGCGCGAGCAATTCGGCCGCCTTGCCCTGCGCTTCGGCATAAGCGATGAGGTCGCCGACCACGAATTTGAAGCCCTGGGCGACGTTGATCTCGTCGGCGAGCTTCATCCCCCACTTGTAGCGCAGCCGCTGGCTCAGGATCGGCAGGGTGTAGCCGTGGACGATCGCGGCCTGGATTTCCTCCAGAGCCTGGGGCGTCAATTCAGCAGCTGGGTCGATTCTGGTCATGCCTGTCGCCCCCGGATCCGGCGCCGGCGCCGCATCCCACCTCTCCGGTCCCGGATGTTCAATCATTCGGCAGGTGTTCGCAAGTCAATTTCGAGTTATGCAAACCGGGGCGCCCGGCCGAATCGAGAAGTGGGCGCGTCATGGACATGGGGGCGACCCGGCGGCGCAAGTAGCGGGCAAATTCCCGGCTGCGGCGCCTCCGGCCGGTCCCGGCGAACGAGGAGAGAGCGATGAGCGACGATCGCGGCGAGCTGGCAAGGCAGTTTCTCCAGCAGATAGCCCCCGCTCCGGACGGCGGCAGCGCGCTCGAATCGATGAGCGCGCCGGCCGACCGGACCGAGGCGTTCATGCCCACCGCCGCCGCGCCCGAGCGGCTCAGGCCCGACGTCGAGCGCGCCGCCGAGAAGATGGCGCGCGGCGAGGAGTTGGAGCCGCCCGAGCAGTTCGCGCTCGAGGCGATCATCATCCCCGACAAAAGGCCGGCGATCGACATCAAGAACGGCGATTATGCGGTCACCCACCGCGACTGGCTGCACCTCAACGAGGAGGCGGCGAAGCAGACGATCCGCCCCGCGCTGCCGTCGATCGGGCGGATCGAGCTGCCCGACCATCCGAGCCTGCCTTATGGCGGCACCGGCTTCGTCGTCGGCGAGGGCCTGTTGATGACCAACCGCCATGTCGCCGAGATTTTCTGCGCGGGCCTGGGCGGGCGCGGCCTCGTCTTCCGCCCCGGCCACCGCGCCGGCATCGACTTCAAGCGCGAGGCGATCGGCGGCAGCCAGTTCGTCGAGGTCAAGGGCATCGCCATGATCCATCCATATTGGGACATGGCCCTGCTCAGGGTCGAGGGACTGCCGGACGGGGTCGCGCCGCTCAAGCTCGCCATCACCGACCCCGACGAGCTGATCGGCAGGGACGTGGCGGTGATCGGCTATCCCGCTTTCGATCCGCGCAACGACGCCCGCGTCCAGAACCAGGTGTTCAACAACGTCTATGACGTGAAGCGGCTGATGCCCGGCAAGCTCAACGGCCGCGCCCCGATCCGCAGCTTCGGCAAGGATGTGCCCTCCGCCAAGCATGACAGCTCGACCCTGGGCGGCGCCTCCGGCTCGGCGGTGCTCGACATCGCCAGCGGCGAGATCGTCGCGCTCCATTTCGCGGGCATCTACCTGAAGACCAATTACGGCGTGCCGACCGCCGATCTCGCGCGCGACTCCCGAATCGCCGACGCCGGCGTCAACTTCACCGGCTCGGGCCAGGCCGGCGCCGGCCCGTGGGACGAATGGTGGCGGAGCACCGAAGGGGCCGAGGCGACGGCCGTCGGCCCCGCCCCCGCGCCCACGTCCGCCGGAGTCCAGAGCGTCACCGTGGCGGCCAATGCCGGCGCCGGCGGGCGCTGGACGATTCCGATCGAGATCAGCATCAACGTCGGCGAGGCGGTCCCGGCCGCGGACGGCAAGAGCGGCTAGGGTCTCTCCCGTTCGATTTGGTTCAAGCCACCGTCCGGGCGGCCAACAAGCCCCTTGCCGATCGCGGCTTCTTGCCGGAAGGAGCCGGCATGATCGACAAACATGGCCTTAAGGTCGCCCCGGCGCTCGTCCGCTTCCTCGAGGAGGCGGCGCTGCCGGGCACCGGCGTCGACGCCGACGCCTTCTGGCGCGGCACAGCCGACATCTTCGCGCGGCTCGCGCCCGACAATCGCGCCCTGCTGGCGGTCCGCGACGATCTCCAGGCCCGGATCGACGCCCGGCCGGAGGCGAGCGGCGACAAGGATTTCCTGCGCGGGATCGGCTATCTCGCCGACGAACCGCCGCCCTTCGCGATCCGCCCCGAAAATGTCGACGACGAGGTCGCGCGGACCGCCGGGCCGCAGCTCGTCGTGCCGGTGCTCAACGCGCGTTTCCTGCTCAACGCGGCCAATGCCCGCTGGGGGAGCCTGTACGACGCACTCTACGGCACCGACGCCATTGATGGCGCGCCGCAGGGGCCGGGCTACGATCCCGAGCGCGGCGCGCGGGTCATCGCGCGCGCCAGGGCCTTTCTCGACGGCACGATTCCGGGGTGGGAAGCGGCCCTGGACGCCGGCGATCATCCGGCTCTGGCGGGCCGCGCGGATGGGCGCCTGCTCTTTCGCCACAACGGACTCCATATCGAGCTGGTCATCGACCGCGCCCATCCGATCGGCCGCGACGACCCGCTCGGGCTCGCCGACGTGGTGCTTGAGGCGGCGCTGACCACCATCGTCGACCTCGAGGATTCGATCGCGGCGGTGGATGCCGAAGACAAGGTCGCGGCTTACGCCAATTGGCTGGGGCTGATGCGCGGCGACCTCGAGGCCAGCTTCGACAAAGGCGGCCGGACCGTCAGCCGCGCGCTGGCGCCCGACCGGGTCTATGGCGAACTCACGCTGCCCGGCCGCAGCCTGCTCTTCGTGCGCAACGTCGGCCATCTGATGACGACGCCGGCGGTATTGCTGGCGGGCGGGTCGGAAGCGCCCGAGGGAATCCTCGACGCCGTCGTCACCAGCCTGATCGCGCTCCACGACCTCAAGGGGCTCGGCCGCTTCCGCAACAGCCGCGCGGGCTCCATCTATATCGTCAAGCCCAAGATGCACGGACCCGACGAGGCCGCCTTCACCGACCGCCTGTTCGCCGCGGTCGAGGATCTGCTCGGCCTCGAGCGCAACACGATCAAAATCGGGCTGATGGACGAGGAGCGCCGGACGTCGGCCAATCTCGCCGCCTCGATCCATGCGGTGAAGGATCGGATCGTCTTCATCAACACCGGCTTCCTCGACCGCACAGGCGACGAGATCCACAGCTCGATGCGGGCCGGGCCGATGATCCCCAAGGGGGAGATGAAGGGAAGCGACTGGATCAGGGCCTATGAGGCGCGCAACGTCGCCATCGGCATCGCCTGCGGCTTTTCGGGCCGCGCGCAGATCGGCAAGGGCATGTGGGCGGCGCCCGATCTGATGGCCGACATGCTGGCCCAGAAGATCGCCCACCCCGAGGCCGGGGCGAGCACCGCCTGGGTGCCGAGCCCGACCGCCGCCGTGCTGCACGCGCTCCATTATCACCAGGTGGACGTGTTCGCGCGGCAGGCGGCGCTGAAGGGCGCGCCCATCCCGGGCCTCGACGCCCTGCTCACCGTCCCGCTGGCCGCGGGGCGCAACTGGACGCCGGAGGAAATCCGCGCCGAGCTCGACAACAACGTCCAGGGCATATTGGGTTATGTCGTGCGCTGGATCGATCAGGGCGTCGGCTGCTCCAAGGTGCCCGACATCCACGATGTCGGCCTGATGGAGGACCGCGCGACCTTGCGCATCTCCTCGCAGCATATCGCCAATTGGCTGATGCACGGCCTGTGCACGGCCGACGAGGTCGATGCCGCGCTCCGCCGCATGGCGGCCTGCGTCGACGCCCAGAATGCGGGCGACCCCCTCTACCGCCCGATGGCGGGCCGTGAGGAGGCCAGCCTGGCCTTCCAGGCCGCCCGCGCCCTGATCTTCGAAGGCGCCGCCCAGCCCAACGGCTATACGGAACCCCTGCTCCACGCCTTCCGCCGGCGGGTGAAGGCGGACGGCTAGGGACAATTCGTCATGCCGGACTTGATCCGGCATCCACATTCCGCGTCGACGGCGGCCCGCAAGATGGGCCCCGGGTCATGCTCGGAAGTGACGATTCAGCGTAAGCACCGTCACCAATCCGTCACATCCCCGTCACCGAACCTGCCGCAAATCCCTCTAGCCCCGAAGGCGTGGAGGACGCGCCGGATGGTGAATGGGAAGCTGCTGCTGGTCGAGGACGACCCCGCTTTGACCGACCTGCTCAAATGGCATTTCGAGCGCGAGGATTTCGACGTCGCCCATACGCGAGACGGCGACGAGGCGCTGCGGCTCACCGCCGAGACTTTGCCCGACATCATCCTGCTCGACTGGATGATCGAGGGCCTTTCGGGGCTCGAAGTCTGCCGCCGCGTCCGCGCCGCGCCCGAGACCGCGAGCGTGCCGATCATCATGCTCACCGGGCGCGGCGAGGAGGCGGACCGGATGCGCGGCTTCGAGACCGGCGCCGACGATTATGTCACCAAGCCCTTCTCCCCGCGCGAACTGGTGGCCCGCGTGCGCGCGGTGCTGCGCCGGGCGCGGCCGGCGCTGGCGGGCGAGCGGCTCGCCTTCGCCGATCTCCAGATGGACATCGTCAGCCACAAGGTGAAGCGCGCCGGCCGGACCGTCCCGCTCGGGCCGACCGAATATCGGCTGCTGCGCCATTTCCTCGAACATCCGGGCCGGGTGTTCAGCCGGGCGCGCCTGCTCGACCAGGTCTGGGGCCGCGACCGCGACATCGAATTGCGCACCGTCGACGTCCACATCCGCCGCCTCCGCCAGGCGATCAACCTCGGCGGTGGACCCGAGCTGATCCGCACCGTCCGCTCGGCCGGCTACGCGCTCGACGACGACCGTGCTTGATTAGGGGACAGTTACCATTTTCCGCGCGCCGCCGGACGTTCCTCCTTGGCCTCGGGACGGAAAATAGTAACTGTCCCCCGATGGCCTATGATCTGAGTCTCAGGGAGAAACGGCTGATCCAGGCGGCGGGGATCGCGATCATCCTCTTCCTGCTCTACCTGCTCTTCCTGCGCGGCGGGTCCGGGCCGGTCGTGCCGGTCGCCCGGCCCGAGCCTCAGGCGGTGCCGCAGCCCATCCCGCCGCCGCCCGCCGCCGTCGTGGCGACGCCGCCGCCCGCGCCGCCCGCCGACATATCGGGCCTCAGGCTTCACGGCCTGCTCGCCAGCGGCGCGGTGATCGGCTTTCCGAGCGGCCGGCAGCGGCTGGTCCCGGTCGGGCGCGACGCTCTGCCGGGGCTGACGCTGCGGCGGATCGAGCAGAACGCGGCGGTGTTCGATTCGGCCGGCGGCGAGCTGCGGCTGGGCTTTGACGGCCCCATTGCCGCCGCGCCCGGCGCGCCGGCGCCGGCGCCGCTGACCGCGTCCGCCGGAGGGGCGCAACGCGAGGAGGCTTTGCGCTACCGGCTCGGCCTGGCGCCGCGCCGCGCCGGCGGCCGGGTGACCGGCTTCACCGTCCGCGCCAATGTCGAGATGCCGGCGCTGGCCCGGGCCGGCATCCGCCCCGGCGACGTCATCGTCGCGGTCAACGGCAGCGCCTTCGACGAGGAACGGATGCAGGAGCTGGCCTGGCAGATCGCCAATTCGACCCGCCTGGATTTCGAGGTCGAGCGCGCCGGCCAGCGCCTCCGCCTCTCTCTGCCGCGGCGATAAGAACGGCCTCGCGCATCGGCGCCCTCCGTTCCCCGGGCGAAAGCCGGGGTCCAGCGGCACGGAAGGAAGAACTGGGCCCCGGCCTTCGCCGGGGAACGGGAGGTCGGTTGGAAATGTGACTCCGGTGAGACCGGACGGTGTCGCTCAGATGACAGTTAAGTTACGGAAAAGAAACGCGAAGTTCGGCGCTCCATGTAACAAAACCATCATCCTCCACCCCTAGCCCGGCTTCGAAGGCGGCCGCCTCGCGCGAGTCGCCGCCACGGCCGCCAAGGGGGTTTCGCCATGTCCAAATTCCGTGCCCTGCTGCTGCTCACCGCGATGATCCCGCTCGCCGCCTGCGGGCCGACCGACGTGGCGTCGCCGGGCGAGGGCACGATCGTGACGCCGCCCACGCCCCCCGCGCCGCCGCCCCCGCCGCCGCCCCCCGGCGGCGGGGTCCCGGCGGCGAGCTGCCCGGCCGGAACCGTCGACCGCGGCCTCGTCGGCACCGGCCGCCGCGCCTGCGAGCTGCCGGGCCGGTTCACCGCCGACACCAATATCCAGAACCTTCCGGGCGTCGCTTATTCGATCGCAGGGCCCGTCAACGTCGGCACCGATTGCGGCGGCGATCCCGCCGCGCCGCTGGCGGCCTGCCAGGCGGCGACCCTGACCATCCAGCCCGGCACGCTGATCTTCGCGTCGGCAGGCAACGATTATCTGGTGGTCAATCGCGGCTCGCGCCTCAACGCGATCGGCACCGCCGCCGCGCCGATCATCTTCACCGCGCGCGCCAACATATTGGGCACCACGACCGACGCCAGCCAAGGCCTGTGGGGCGGCATCATCCTGCTCGGCCGGGCGCCGATCAGCGACTGCAACACCGCCGTTCCGGGCGGCTCGGCCAATTGCCAGCAGGTGATCGAGGGCACGACGAGCGCGCTCTACGGCGGCGCCACGGCCAACGACAATTCGGGCACGCTGCAATATGTCCAGATCCGCTATTCCGGCTTCGCGATCGCGCCGGGCAACGAGCTCCAGGGCCTGACCATGGGCGGCGTCGGCCAGCTCACCACCGTCGACCACATCCAGATCCACAACAGCTCGGACGACGGCATCGAGATTTTCGGCGGCCGGGTGAACGCCAGATATATCGTCATCACGGGCGCCGACGATGACGGGCTCGACACCGACCTCGGCTATCGCGGCACGATCCAGTTCGTGATCGCGGTCCAGCGCGACGCCTCCAACGGCGATTCGATGATCGAGGCCGATTCGAACGGCAATGAGGACGCGCTGCCGCGCCAATATACCCGCGTCTCCAACGCCACCTTCGTCCAGCGCAGCACCGTCCAGGGCGGCAACACCATCCTGCTGCGCGGCGGCGCCGACTATGCCCTGCTCAACAGCGTCGTCGCCGGCCAGGCCAATTGCCTGGACATCGACGAGACCGGCGGCACCACCACGCGGGCCGCCGACGCGCCGCTGCAGGACGTCGGGCCCCCAATCTTCCGCTCGGTGGCGATGAAATGCACCAACCCCTACGCCAATGACGGCAATGTCGCGCTCGCCGCGGTCCAGACGATCTTCGGATCCGGCACGAACAACAATAACGACGCCTACACGCCGACTTTGGTGAGCGTCTTCGTCAACGGCGCCAACGAGGCCGCAATCGCCGCGACCGATCCGACCGCGTTCAACGCCGATGCCTTCGCCGGCGCCGGCCAGCCCAATGCGGCGGCGCCGAACCGGCTCACCGCCGTCACCTATATCGGCGCGGTCCGGGACGCGGCGGACGCCTGGTTCGCGGGCTGGACCTGCAATTCGAGCTACGCGAGCTTCGGCGCCGCCAGCAATAATTGCTCGGTCACTCCGGCCTGATCGGGATGAAGCGGACCGTCACCCGAGCGGCCCTGCTGCTGACCACGGCGCTGATCGCGCCGGCGGCGGCGTTCGGCCAGGACGCGCCGCCGGCGACGGAAGAAGACAACCAGCAGGTTGAGGTCTCCGCCCCGGGCGCCGACATCGTCGTCACCGGCACGCGCGGCAACGTCGTCCGGCAGACGCCGCAGGTCGTCTCGATCCTCTCCGGCGCCGACATCGCCCGCACCGGTGAGGGCGACATTGCCGGCGCGCTGCAGCGGGTCACCGGCCTCAGCGTCGTCGGCAACGGCTTCGTCTTCGTCCGCGGCCTCGGCGACCGCTATTCGCTGGCCTTGCTCAACGGCTCGCCTTTGCCGAGCCCGGAGCCGCTGCGCCGTGTCGTCCCGCTCGACATCTTCCCGACCGGCGTGATCGCCAGCGCGCTCGTCCAGAAGAGCTATTCGGTCAATTATCCGGGCGAGTTCGGCGGCGGCGTCATCAACCTGACCACCCGCGCCATCCCGCGCGAGACCTTCATCAGCCTGGGCACGTCGGCGACCTGGGATGTCGAGACGACCAACCAGCTCGGCTATTCCTACGATGGCGGCGATTACGATTATGTCGGCTATGACGACGGCACCCGCGATTTCCCGCTGGCGCTGGGCAGCGTCGCCCGGGCCGGCACCTTCAGCACGACCAGCGCGGCGGAGCGGCGCGATTTCGCCGCCAGCCTGAGCAACGCCCCGACCACCTTGATGCAGCGGCTCGATCACACGCCGGCCAATTTCGGCATCGATTTCAGCGCCGGCACCTCGCGCGACCTGGGCGGCGCCCGCATCGGCATGATCGTCGCG
>JAXDPD010000078.1:0-18426 GCA_034668505.1 Sphingomonadales bacterium | reverse complement strand
GCGACATCCGCTCCCACTGATCGTCGCGAAGAATAAGCCGATCCAACGCACCCATGACTGCCTCCAAAAGACAGCCTTGAATCAGACTTCGGCTCCAAAGGGAATCCCAAGAGTCCACACCACCTAGGGCGAGGATCACGAGAAACCGGTACGGCACCTATCGCCGCTGCGCTGGATTCGCCGTCCGGCCGACTATCGGATGGTCGGGGCCCGGCTGCGGCGGCGCGGCACCCAGCTCAGCGGCACGATCACGGACGCGCGGTGCGGCGGCATCCATCTGCGCGGCCCGGTGCCGAGCGCGGACTGAGCGGCAGCCGCTTCAGGCCGCCCGATACCAGTGCACGCCCTCGCGCACTTCGCGCACGGCCCTGCCCTCGACCTCCAAATGCCTGAGGTGCGCCATCGCCTCGCCCGTGGCGAGGCCGAGGACGGAATCGTCGATCTTGCGGCCGAACAGGATTGAGAAGCAGTCGAGCGCGCGCTTCGGCTCGGCGAGGTGCGCGTGGAGCGCGTCGAGGCGGCCGCGATGGCCCGCGTCGAGGGCGTCGAGCCGGGCGTGGAGACCGGTGAAGGGCTCGCCGTGCGAGGGCAGGACGAGCAGGTCGTCGGGCAATTGCCTGAGCTTGGCGATCGAATCGAGCCATTCGCCCAGCGGGTCGGCCTCGGGCTCGCTGAGGCCGAGCGAGACGTTGGAGGTGATCCGGGGCAGCACCTGATCGCCGGCGATCAGCAATTTCGCCTGGTCGTCGACCAGGCAGGCATGTTCGGGCGAATGGCCGGAGCCGACCACCACCCGCCAGGTCCGGCCGCCGACCGCGATCTGCTCGCCGTCCTGGATGCGGACCATCGCCACCGGCACCGGGCTGACCACCGAGGCGAAGCGGCCCCAGCCCTTCGCCGCCTCCTCCGCGATCCGCTCCTCGCTCCAGCCGGCGGCGCGCCAATAAGCGATCGCCTCGGCCGGCGGCGCCTCGCGCACGTCGGCGGTCAGCATCCGCGCGAACAGCCATTCGCCGCGAGTCATCCACAGGCGGACGCCGAAGCGCTCGGTCAGCCAGCCGGCGAGGCCGATATGGTCGGGGTGGAAATGGGTGCAGATCACCCGGGTAACGGTGCGCCCGGCGAGCGGCCCGGCGAATTGCGCCTCCCAGGCCTCGCGCGCCGGCGCGATGTCGAGCCCGGTGTCGACGATCGCGACGCCGCCCGCCCCGGACCCCGATCCGGGGTCATCGTCGTCGAGCAGCCACAAATTGATATGATTGAGCGAGCCCGGCACCGGCGAACGGGTCCAGCCGACGCCGTCGGCGATGGCGACGACCTCGCCAAGGCCCGGCCCGTCGCGGCCGAGCGGATAGGTCAGGCCCTTGTGGGAATAAGGCGTGTCGGCGAGCGACGCGTCCGGCGCCGCGGCCGCCGCGGGCTGCGGGTCCATGCCCCTAGCTGCGGAAGGCGGCGTCAATGTCCCGGCCGAGATTGCCCTCGGGGCCGTCCGGCTCGCCGCTTTCGGCCGCCGCCAGCGCCGCCTCGGCCTCGCGGGCATGGGCGTCGCGCTCGGCGCGCAGCTCCTCGATCAGCGCCTCGCGATCCTCGTTGAAGGTGGTGTCGACCGGCGCCTCGGCGCCGCGGGCCTTGGCCGCCTTGGCCACCGCCGCGTCGAGCTCGCGCTGCGAGGTCAGGCCCAAAGTCACCGGATCCTTGGGCTGGATGTTGGCGATGTTCCAGTGGGTGCGCTCCCGCAGCGCCTGGATGGTGGTGCGGGTGGTGCCGATCAGCTTGCCGATCTGGCCGTCCGAAAGCTCGGGATGGTTGCGGATCAGCCAGGCGACGCCGTCGGGCTTGTCCTGGCGCTTGGAAACCGGCGTGTAGCGCGGCCCCTTGGTGCGCACCGCCTGGTCGGGCTCGCGGTGCATGCGGAGCTTGTAATCGGGATCGGCCTGCCCGCGCTCGATCTCCTCCTGGGTGAGCTCGCCCGAGCGCAGCGGATCGCGGCCGGTCAATTTGGTCGCGGCGGTGTCGTCGGCGATCGCCTGCACTTCGAGGATGTGCAGGCCGCAAAATTCGGCGATCTGCTGAAAGGTGAGCGAGCTGTTGTCGACCAGCCAGGAAGCGGTCGCGTGGGGCATGAGCGGCTGGGCCAATTGGTCCTCCAGAAATAATAAGGGCCGCCCCTTCGCGGAGCGGCCGGCTTTGGCGGTGATTTAGGCTCGTGCAGCTCTGGACGCAACCCACAGCTTGGGCGAAAGGGACGATTCGAGGGGCTGCGGTTGCCCCGCGCCGCCCGGCGACCTATTTCGGCGCCCAAGGAGATTTTTCAAATGCTTCTCGTCGCTTTGGGCGCCGCGCTGGCTTTGGCGGCGCCCGACACGCCGCCCGACCCGTTCGAGCCGCCGCTGCCGCGGCCGATGTCGGTCGAGACGGTGCGCGATACGATCACCGACCAGGTCCGCGTCTCGGCGATCCTGCGCGACGCCACGCAGCGGCTCACCCTGACCTGCGACCCGCACGACCACGAGTTCATCCGGGTGACCTTCACTTCGATGCGCTGGCTGGTGCGCGGCAATTTCATCACCCGCGAGCGCGCGATGATCTACCGTTTCGACGATCTGCCGCCGCGCCGGCGGATCTGGCTGGTCAAGGACCGCGAGGCGCGGCTCGGCGGCCGCCCGCGCGTGACCGAATTCCTGCGCGAGCTGGTCGGCGCGCGCGAATTGGTGTTCCGCACCCGCGACGTCGAGAGCAACCGGATCGAGATCCGGTTCCGCATCGTCGGGGCCCGCGCGGCGATCCTGCAGCTGCTCGACGCCTGCGGCGAGATCCAGCTTCGCGACGCCTGGTTCGGCCCGCCCGCGCCCGCCGCCCGCCCGCCGGTTTGACAGGAGGGCCCCGGAGGCTGAAATGGCTCCAGGCGGCAGGAAAGGAAGAAACCGGGTCATGGGGGGCGTTACCAGGGTGGAGGACATCCCGCGGGTGATCGAAAGCCTGTGCGCGATGTACGACGAATCGGTCGCCAATTTGCGGGGCGCGCTGGCGCGCTACCTGAAGAGCGGCGAACGCCCCGATCCGGCCGAGCGCGCCGCCGGCCTGTTCGCCTATCCCGAGCTTCGCATCGACTATCGCTACAGCCCGTCCGAGGAGATACCGGCGCGCTCCTTCGGCCGGCTCAACCATCCCGGCCGCTACGCCAGCAGCGTCTCGCGCCCTTACCTCTTCCGCAAATATCTGACCGAGCAGCTCACCTATCTGATCGCCGATTATGAGGTGGAGGTCTCGGTCGGCCCCTCGGCCAGCGAAATCCCCTATCCCTACGTCCTCGACGGCACCGACGACCTCAGGCTCGACGGCGCCCAGGCGCTCGATCTGTCCTTGTGGTTCCCGACCACCGAATTGTCCCATATCGGCGACGAGCTCGCCGACGGCGAATGGACGCAGCCGCCGGGCGCGCCGCGGCCGCTGTCGCTGTTCGACGGGCCCCGGATCGATTTCAGCCTGGCGCGGCTGCGCCACTATACCGGCACCCCTGCCGAGCACACCCAGCGCTACCTCCTGTTCACCAACTATGTCCGCTATGTCGACGAGTTCGTCCGCTGGGCGGTCGACGAGCTCAGGAAGCCCGACAGCCCCTATCGCGGCCTCTCCGCGGCCGGCGGCGTCTATGTCACCAAGGACACGCCCGACGCGGTCGCCCAGGTCACCGAGGGCGGCTGGCGGCGGCACCAGATGCCGGCCTACCATCTGGTCGCGACTCGCGGCGAGGGGATCAGCCTCGTCAATATCGGCGTCGGCCCGTCCAACGCCAAGACGATCTGCGACCATCTCGCGGTGATGCGGCCCGAAGTATGGCTGATGATCGGCCATTGCGGCGGGCTTCGCCCGAGCCAGACGATCGGCGACTACGTCCTCGCCCACGCTTATCTTCGCGACGACCATGTCATGGACGACGTGCTGCCGACCGAAATCCCGATTCCCGCCATCGCCGAAATCCAGCAGGCCTTGTTCGACGCCGCGATCGAGGTCACCGGCGAGGCGCCGCAGGAATTGAAGCAGCGGCTGAGGACCGGCACCGTGGTCACCACCGACGACCGCAATTGGGAGCTGCGCTTCACCCTCTCGGCGATCAGGTTCAACCAGTCGCGCGCGGTCGCGATCGACATGGAATCGGCGACGGTGGCGGCCCAGGGCTATCGCTTCCGCGTCCCTTACGGCACCCTGCTCTGCGTTTCCGACAAGCCGCTCCACGGCGAGATCAAGCTGCCCGGCCAGGCCAATGCCTTTTACGAACGGGCGATCAGCCAGCATCTGCGAATCGGCATCGAAACGCTGCGAATCCTGCGCCGCGAGGGCGCCAAGCTCCACTCGCGCAAGCTGCGGGCGTTCGACGAGCCGCCCTTCCGCTAGGATTCGAGGACCGGGCGGCTCCGAAAAAAGCGCGGCTATCGGCGGATTCTCGGGGCGCTGACGCATCCCGGCAACGCTGTCCACAGATTCTTTCGGCGGCCTGCCAAGAGTCTTTGAACCGTAAAAATGCCCTTGCTATAGGTCGATCATCATTCGGCAATTTTTGCCCTCGGGGGAATCAGCATCATGAAGAAAATCGCATTGCTTTGCGCGTCCACCGCATTCGTCCTGCCAGGCATGGCGATGGCCCAGTCGACCGGCTCGATCGACTTCGAGGCGGAGACCAACGTCGTCGTGACCGGCACCCGTTCGACCGATGTCGCCGGCATCCAGGTGCCCGACACCACCAAGACCCGCGAAGTGCTGACCTCCGAGTTCATCCAGCGGCAGACGCCGGGCCAGTCGATCAACGAGACGATCAACAATCTGCCGGGCGTCAGCTTCACCAACAACGACCCGTTCGGCTCGGCCGGCGGCACCCTCTACATCCGCGGCTTCGACAATAGCCGCATCTCCGAAACGTTCGACGGCATCCCGCTGAACGACACCGGGAATTACGCGCTCTTCTCCAACCAGCTGCTCGACCCGGAGATCATCGAGCAGGTCAATGTCAGCCTGGGCTCGACCGACGTCGACAGCCCGACCGCCTCGGCGACCGGCTCCACCGTCAACTTCCGCACCCGCCTCCCCTACGAGACGTTCAGCGTCCGCCTGCAGGGCTCCTATGGCGATTTCGACGGCGGCGATTTCCAGCGCATCTTCGGCTCGATCGACACCGGCGTGTTTACCCCCTGGGGCACGCGGGCCTTCGGATCGGCCAGCATGGCGACCAACGATTTCGTCTACGGCCACCGCGGCGTCATCTACAAGCAGCAGTATAACGCCCGCATCTATCAGCCGATCGGCTCCAACGGCGATTTCATCTCGATCGCCGGCCACTACAATCAGAACCGCAACAATTTCGGCGGCTCGCTGCCGCTGCGCCAGGACACGATCCAGTGCCAGCCCGTGGTCGGCCAGACGCCCGCCCAGGTCACCGCCTGCCAGCAGCCCCGGATCACCGGCAGCGGCACGACCAACCGCTTTCCGCTCGGCGCCAACGACCGCGATTACACGGTCGCGCGCTGCACGCTCGACATCGCCCAGGCCAATGTCGCCGATGCGCCCAACGTCTGCGGCACCATCTTCGAGGAGCGCTACAATCCCTCGAACACCGGCAATATCCGCATCAATTCGCGCTTCACGCTCGCCGACGGCCTGGTTCTCACCGTCGATCCGAGCTTCCAATATGTGAAGGCGAACGGCGGCGGCACCGCCACCGGCCGCGAAGGCCTGCGCGACGTCAATCCGGCGGGCGGCACGGCGACCCCCACGGCCTGCCTGACCACGCCCCAGTCGGCGACCAACAATTGCCAGGTCGGCTATTTCGGCGGCAGCCCGTTCTACGGCGTCGATCTTAACGGCGACGGCGATCGGCTCGACACGGTGACCCTGCTGACGCCGAGCCAGACGCAGACCAACCGCTACGGCCTGATCGCCGGCCTGCGCTACGACATCAACGACCAGCATACGATCCGCGTCAATTACAGCTTCGATCGCGGCCGCCATCGCCAGACCGGCGAGACCCTCTTCCTGCAGCCCAATGGCGAGCCGTTCGACGTCTTCCCGGTCAACAATCCGATCTCCGGCTCCGACGGCTCCGTCCTGCAAAAGCGCGACCGCCGGTCGATCGCCCTGCTGCACCAGATTTCGGGCGAATATCGCGGCGAATTCTTCGACAGCCGCCTGACCGTCAATATCGGCATTCGCGCGCCGTTCTTCTCCCGCGACCTCACCAACAATTGCGCCACGTCGAGCGCCAGCGGCTTCGTCGAATGCGGCAGCCCCGCCGCGGTCGCGGCCTATGTGGCGAACAATCCGACGGTGCCGATCGGCGGTGGCGTGACCGCGCCGACCCAGGGGCCGCAGAATCGCGTGTTCCATTATGACGCGATCCTCCCGAACCTCGGCCTCGTCTACGATTTCTCGCCGCGGATGAGCCTGTTCGCCAATTATTCGCGCGGGCTGCAGGTGCCGAGCACCGACCTCCTCTACAACAGCTTCTTCTACCCGGCCGGCTCGGACCGCGCGAGCCCGACACCGGAAACGACCGACAATTTCGACGTCGGCGTCCGCTACCGGTCGAGCCGGATCCAGGCCCAGCTTTCGGGCTGGTACACGGTCTTCAAGAACCGGATCGCCCAGGCCTATGATCCCGAGCTCGACCAGAACGTGTTCCGGAACCTCGGCACGGTCGACAAATACGGCATCGACGGCAGCATTGCCTGGCAGGTGATCCCGGAGGTCCAGATCTACGTCTACGGCTCCTACCTGTGGTCGAGCATCCGCGACAACGTCGTCGCGGGCGAATGCACCGCGACCGTCTCCGCGACCTGCCCGGCCGGCAGCCTCGGCACGCCGATCCTGGCGCAGACCGAAGGCATGCGCGAATCCGGCGCGCCGGTTTACACGTTCGGCGCCCGCATCCAGGGGCAGCTCGGCCCGGTCCAGTTCGGCATCCAGGCCAAGCGGAACGGCCCGCGCTACGTCAACGACACCAACCAGCCGATCCGGCTTTGCACCAACGCGGCCGGCGCCGCCGCCTTCGTCAACACGCTCGATTGCAACGCGCCCAACGCCTCGTTCCAGGTGTTCCCGGCCCGCACGCCCGCTTACACGACGGTCGATCTGGATGTCCGCATCCCGCTCGGCTGGGCGGGCCTCAACGACGACACCTTCTTCCAGCTCAACGTCACCAACCTGTTCGACAAATTCTATGTCGGCAATTTCAGCGGCGCGCTGCTCGGCACGACCGCGCCGTTCGTGCAGCTCGGCGCGCCTCGCGCCGTGATCGGCACGCTGGTCGTGCAGTTCCGCTAGGACGACGGTCTTGAATTGAGGGGCGTCGCGGCCAGGCCGCGGCGCCCTTCTTTTTGGCTCCCTTCTTTTTGTCCGCGCGATGCTTATGCTCGGGCCATGACCAGCGATTCCCTCGTCGAGCAGGCGCGCGCCGCCGCGCTTCGCGCCTACGCGCCTTATTCGAAGTTCAGCGTCGGCTGCGCCGTCGAGTCCGTGGACGGCGAAATCGCGGTCGGCGCCAATATGGAAAATGCCTGCTACCGGCTCGGCATCTGCGCCGAAATCTCGGCGCTGACCGCGGCGCGGCAGGCCTTCGGCCTCGACAAGATCAGGCGAATCGCCGTCGCCGGCGGCCATGTCGGGCCGGACGGCGCGCTGGCCGGCCAGGCGCCGGTCACGCCCTGCGGCGGCTGCCGCCAGGCGATCTACGAAGCGGCGGACCTGTCGGGCGTGGATATCGAGGTGGTCTCGGCCAATGGCGCCGGCACCGAGACGATCGCCAGCACGATCCGCGCTTTGCTCCCGCACGGCTTCGGCCCGGCGAGCCTGAAGGACGCCGGCGCATAATTCCTCCCCGGAACGGGGAGGAATTCCTAGACCAATTTGATCTCCCGGAGCCGCTCCTGGAGGTATTCGTCGGCGGTGATCGGCTCGGGATAGAGGTTCGGCCGCTCGGCCGACATGCAATCGGGCAGGGTCTCGATGCAGAAATCCGAGCGGAAGTGGAGGAAGAACGGCATCGAATAGCGCGAATGGCCGCGCCGCTCGGGCGGCGGGTTGACCACCCGGTGGGTGGTCGATTTGAGCACGTTGTTGGTCAGCCGCTGCAGCATGTCGCCGATATTGACCGCAAGCTGGCCGGGCCTGGGCGTCACCGGCAGCCAGTCGCCGTCGCGGTCGAGCAATTGCAGCCCCGCTTCCTCGGCGCCGAGCAGGAGGGTGATGGTGTTGATGTCCTCGTGCGCGCCGGCGCGGACATTGGGGCCGTCGCCGGGAATCGGCGGGTAATGGAGCAGGCGCAGGATCGAATTGCCGTCCTTCACCGTATCCACGAAATAATCCGGCGCGAGGCCGAGATAGCGGGCGATCGCCTCGAGGATCTTGAGCCCGGCCTTGTCGAACGCGGCGAACAGCTCGAGGAAGGTCGCCTTGAACGATTCGACCTCGTCGGGCCACAGATTCGGCGCCATCGAATCGCTATATTTGTGCCCGGGCGGCAGCTCGCGGGCGACGTGCCAGAATTCCTTGAGGTCGTAATTGACCGCGCCCTTGGCGGTCTCGATGCCGAACGGCGTGTAGCCGCGGGCGCCGCCTTTGCCCTTCTGGTGATAGCTGCGCTTCACCTCCTCGGGGAGAGCGAAGAAGGCCTTGGCCTTCTCCTCGGCGCGGGCGATGAGATCGGCCGGAATGCCGTGATCGGCGATGATCGCGAAGCCGTAGCGCTCGAACGAGGTGCCGAGCTCCTGCGAAAAGCCTTCGGGATCGCGGTCCGCGTCGAGCAGCGAGACGGAGGCGACGGACTTTGCGGGCGTGGGTGCGAGCGTGCTCATACCGCCCCTTTAATCCAACCCGCGCATTTCCTCAAACCGACAGGATCAGCCCCGCCAGCGCCGCGCTCATCAAATTGGAGAGCGAGCCCGCCAGCAGCGCCCGCAACCCCATGCGCGCGATCTGCGGCCGCTGATTCGGCGCGAGGCCGCCGGTCACCGCCATCTGGATCGCGATCGAGCTGAAATTGGCGAAGCCGCACAGAGCGAAGGTGACCACCGCGACGGTTCCCGCGGTCAGGCCCGCCGTCTGCAGCTGGCTGAAGGCGACGAACTCGTTGAGCACGACCTTGGTGCCGAACAGGCCGCCGGCCTGGCCGGCCTCGTTCCAGGGCACGTTCAGCATGTACATGACCGGCTGGAAGAGATAGCCGAGCAGCCGCTGGAGGCTGAGATTGCCGAGGAATTCGGCCACTGCCGGGTTGAACGGATTGCCGATGCGCTGCGCCTGGGCGACCAGGAAGTCGCCGAACCCGTCCAGCAGCCCGTTCACCAGCGCGACCAAGGCGACGAAAGCGAGCACCATCGCGCCGACCGCGACCGCGAGCTTGACCCCGGTCTGCGCGCCCTGGGCGGCCGCCATGATGACGTTGGCCGGGCGCTCCTCGCCATGCTCGGCCTCGTCGATCGGCTCGGGCTCGACGCCGCGCGCGGCGGGATCGTCGGGCATCATGATCTTGGCCATCAGGATCCCGCCCGGCGCCGACATGAAGCTGGCCGCGAGCAGATAGGGCAGCAAATGGGTGCCGATCATGCTCGCATAGGCGCCCAATATGGTGCCGGCGACCCCGGCCATGCCGACCGTCATTACCAGGAAGAGCTGCGAGGGGGTGAGGCCGGCGAGATAGGGCTTGATCACCAGCGGGCTTTCCGACTGGCCGACGAAGATATTGGCCGCAGCACCCAGGGATTCGACCCGGGTCACGCCCGTCACCATCCGGATCCCGCCGCCGACCCATTTGATGATCAGCTGCATGATGCCGAGATAATAGAGGATCGAGATGAGCGAGGCGAAGAAGATGATCACCGGCAGCGCCGCGATCGCGAAGCTGGTCGCCCCCATGCTTGGGCCGGCGAGCGGGCCGAAGATGAAGTCGGTGCCGGCCTTGGCATAGCCGAGCAGGTTGGACACTCCGGTCGACATCGCCTCGATCACGGCGCGGCCCCAGGGCGTGTAGAGGACGAGGATTGCAAGCCCCGCCTGCAGCGCGAAGGCGGCGCCGACCACGCGCAGGCTGATCCAGCGGCGATTGGCCGAGAAAAGATAGGCGATGGCGAGGATCACCAGCATGCCGCCGATGCCGATTACGTATCTCATGCCCGCTTCCCCCCGGAGATTCTCGATTTTGTCACACCATGAAGCGATGGCGCGGAATTACCAGACCATTTTCGGCTCGGCCGCGCCGATCGCCGCGTCGAGCCGGTCGATCACGTCCTCGATCCCGTCCGAAACCAGCAATTGATCGCGCCGCTGCCGCGACATGAAGCCGCTCTGCGCGACGTCGTCGAGGAAGGCGATCATCCCGTCCCAGAAGCCGTCGACGTTGAGCAAGGCGAAGGGCTTGGCGTGATAGCCCAGAGCGTTCCAGCTCCACGCCTCGAACAATTCGTCCAACGTGCCGATGCCGCCCGGGATGGCGACGAAGGCGTCGGTCAGCTCGGTCATCATCGCCTTGCGTTCGTGCATGGTGGTGACGAGGTGCAATTCGGTACAGCCGCTATGCGCGACCTCCAGATTGACCAGGGCCTGCGGGATCACGCCATAGACCTCGCCGCCGGCCTCGAGCGCCGCATCGGCGACCACGCCCATCAGGCCGAGCCGCCCGCCGCCGTAAACGAGGCCGATGCCGCGCTCCGCCATCGCGATGCCGAGCGCCCTGGCGACCGCGGCGAAGCGCGGATTGGTGCCCATGCTCGAGCCGCAATAGACCGCCAGCCGCCTCATTGCCCTTGTTTCCCGGCGAAGGGTGTCGCCGCGCCTCACAATGCCGCCGCCATCGCCTTGAGGTCGCCTTCCGGCCGGGCGCCGAAATGGGAGATCACCTCGGCTGCCGCGATCGCGCCGATGCGCAGGGAATCCTCGAGGCTGCGCCCCTGCGCCTGACCGACCAGGAAGCCGGCCGCGAACAGATCGCCGGCGCCGGTCGTATCGACCACGCCGGCGCCGATCCGGGCGATCGGCACCGTCGCCCGCCGCCCGCGCTCGACCGCCATCGCCCCCTCCGAGCCGCAGGTGACGACGATCAGCGGCACCTTGTCCTGGAGCGCGGCGATCGCGGCCTCGCGGTCGGCGACGTCGGCCAGCTCCATGATTTCGTTCTCGTTGGCGAAGAGCAGGTCGATCGCGCCCGCCTCGAGCATCGCGATCATCTCAGGCCGGTGCGGCTTGATGCAGGCGATGTCGGACAAGGTGAAGGCGACCTTGCGCCCGGCCGCGTGGGCGATCGCCATCGCCTGGTCCATCGCCGCGCGCGGGCCGGCCGAGCGCCACAGATAGGCTTCGAGGTAGAGGATCGCCGCGCTTTTGATCTGCTCGGGCTTGAGCGCGCCGGCGTCGAGCTCGTGGGCGGCGCCGCGGAAGGTGTTCATCGTCCGCTGCGCGTCGGGCGTGACCAGGATCAGGCAGCGGCCGGTCGGCGCGCCGCCCGATTTCGCCGGCGTCAGGAACTCCACGCCCAAAGCGCGGATGTCGTGGATGAAGATCTCGCCGAGCTGGTCGGCGGCGACCTGGCCGACGAAGCCGGCGCGCCCGCCCAAAGCCGCCACGCCGGCCATCGTGTTCGCCGCCGAGCCGCCGCTGGTCTCGCGCGCCTGGCTCATCCTCGCGTAGAGCCGGGTCGCGCCGGCGGCGTCGAGCACCTGCATCGAGCCCTTGGTGAGGCCTTCCTCGATCAGGAAATCGTCGTCGGCGGTGGCGATCACGTCCACCACCGCATCGCCGATCGCCAGCACGTCCAGACGGGTCTCAGTCACGCGCGTCTGATGGCTGGATTAAGGCGCGGCGGAAAGCCCCTTTTTGCGCGGGCCCAAACCGGTTACGCATCGCCAATGAGCACCCAGCCCGCGCCGGCGATCAGCCGCTCCCTTTTCGCCCTCGCCGTCCTGTACGGCGGCATGGTCACCATTGCCGGCGTTCTCGGCACCAAGCAGGTGGCGCTTGGGCCGCTGGCCGTCGAGGCCGGCATCTTCCCCTTCCTGGCCCTCGTCGCAATCTCGAGCGCGATCGCCGAGCTGCATGGCAGGGAAGTGGCGAATCGGCTGGTGCGCTTCGGCTTCGTCCCTCTGATCGTGGCGATCCTGTTCACCTTCCTCGTGCTTCAGCTGCCGACCGACGAGAATATGTACGAGCCGGCGAAAGCCGCCTTCCCGATCATCCTCGGGCAAAGCTGGCGAATGATGGCGGCGGGGATCGTCGCCTACGGCGTGTCGGTCTCGCTCAATATCTGGATCTTTTCCCGCCTGAGCGCGGCGACCGGCCGCTTCGCCGCGGTGCGCGGGTTCATTGCCGCGGCGCTGTCGCAGATCGTGGATACGTTGATCTTCATCACCGTGTCTTTCTATGGCGAAAGACCGATCGGCGAGCTGATGGCGGGACAGATGCTCGCCAAGGTGGTGCTCTCCGCCGTCTTGGTCCCCTTCATCATCATTGCCTGCGTGGCTATCGGCCGCCGCCTCGACGCCGCCAAGTGAGGCGCGCGCTTCTCGCCGGCCTGCTCGCTTTCGCGGCCGCGCCCGCCGTCGCGCAGCCGCCGGCGGCGCCGCGGCTGATCGTCGCCATCTCGGTCGATCAATTCTCCGCCGATCTGTTCGCCGAATACCGGCAATATTTCACCGGCGGCCTGAGGCGCCTGTCGCGCGACGGCATGGTCTTCCCCTCGGGCTACCAGGCGCATGCGGCGACCGAGACCTGCCCGGGCCATTCGACCATCCTCACCGGCGCCCGCCCGGGGCGGACCGGCATCGTCGCCAACAATTGGTTCGACCAGGGCGCCGCGCGCGCCGACAAATATATCTATTGCGCCGAGGACGAGCGAGTCCCCGGCAGCACATCCGAAAATTACACGGTCTCGCCGGTCCACCTGCGCGTGCCGACGCTCGGCGATCTGATGCGCCGCGCCGATCCCAGGAGCCGGGTCGTCGCAATCGCCGGCAAGGACCGCGCCGCGGTGATGATGGGCGGCCACAATCCCAGCCAGCGCTGGTGGTGGGGCGGGCGCGGCTTCGTCAGCCATGCCGGCGTCGCCGAGCCGGGGCCCGTCGCCGCAGTCAACGCGCGCATCGCCGAGGCGCTGTCCCGCGCGCGCGATCCGATGCCGCTCCCCGAAATCTGCGAATCGCGCAGCCGCGCCGTTGCCGTTCCCGGCCGGGCGACGCCGGTCGGCGCCGGCCGCTTCGCCCGCGCCGCCGACGACCGCTCCGCTTTGCGCGCATCGCCCGAATTCGATTCCTACATCCTCGCTCTGGCGCAGGGGATGCGCGCGGAGATGCGGCTCGGCGAAGGCCCGGCCACCGACCTGCTCGCCATCGGCGTCTCGGCCACCGATTATGTCGGCCACGGCTTCGGCACGCGGGGCGCCGAGATGTGCATCCAGCTGCTCGCGCTCGACCGCGCGCTCGGCGACTTCTTCCAGCAGCTCGACCGCGAGCGGATCGACTATGTGGTCGTGCTGACCGCCGATCATGGCGGCCTCGATCTGCCCGAGCGCGCGCGCGAGCAGGCGGGCGGCGCCGCGGCGCGCGTCGATCCGGCGCTCGGCGCCACACGGATGGGCGAGGCGCTCGGCCGCCGGCTCGGGCTCAGCGGCCCGGTACTGCTCGGCGACGGGCCGTTCGGCGACATCTGGATCGACCGGGCGCTGCCGGCGCGGACCCGCGCGCGCGTCCTCGCCGAGGCGCTCCGCGCCTATCGCGCCCATCCCCAGGTCGAGGCCGTCCTCACCCGCGCGCAGATCGTGGCGACGCCGCTCGCGTCCGGCCCGGCCGACAGCTGGACGATCCTCCAGCGCGCCCGCGCCTCGTTCGATCCGCTGCGCTCGGGCGATTTCTACGTCATGCTGAAGCCGCGCATCACGCCGATCGCCGACGCCAGCCGCGGTTCGGTCGCCACCCATGGCAGCGTCTGGGATTATGACCGGCGGGTGCCGATCCTGTTCTGGCGGCGCGGCATGACGCCCTTCGAGCAGCCGCTGGCGGTCGAGACGGTCGACATCATGCCGACCCTGGCCGCCCTGATCGGCCTCCGGCTGGCCCCGGGCAGCGTCGACGGGCGCTGCCTCGATCTGGCGGCGGGGCCGGAGACGAGTTGCCCGGCGCAATGATCAGAAACCAGTTTTAACGACATACCTTTTTGCCCGTATTCCAACCGCGCAAGCAGCACAGCACCATTTGCGAACGCTAGAGTGGGTAGGGTCATGCGTGGCCGTATCTTCCTAATCATATCCTTGGAATTCCCCCCTAGGTATGTAGGAAATTCCCCACTATATGGGGGAAGCAAGGCGTTTAAACGCTTCGTTCATGCAGGAAGCTTAAGCCTCCCGATGTAGCAACCCGAGCCGAGGAGGGCCGGATGAGCATCAAATCAAACGCATTCGGCCGCGTCGAATTGAGTGGTGACGACGCTCGGAAATTCCGGGCGCAGGCCACCTATGGCCGACCGAAGAAAGAGGCGAAGTTCAGCGTCGTTCGTGGCGCTACCATGGTGCGCGAGCTTCAGTCATCGGGCGCTATCAAGCTGAAGCTGAAAGGGTTCGCTTAAGCCTTGGCCGGACAGGCCGACCTCGACGTTGAAATCCGACCGATAAAGCCCGGCGACACTCTCACCGGGCTTTCGTTGGGTGACCCGGCGTATGCTCCGTTGAAGACGTTCGCGCAAAAGCACGCGCAGACGTATGAGCGGCAGAGTCTTGCGCGCACCTATGGTGCCTTCAACCCCGCGAAAAACAACAAATTGCTGGGGTATATCACCCTGGTCTGCGGAGAGGTTGTGGTACAGGATGGTGAGGAGGCGCTGGTCGCCGAGGAGGGGTTACTATACCTCTATCATCAATATCCAGCTGTAAAAATTGCCCGCTTAGCGGTTGATCACCGGATCCGTGCGGGCGGGATCGGGACGGCGCTTGTCGATCTCGCGCTAGGCATCGCGCAAGAACACATTTGCCCGCACGTGGGTTGCCGTTTCGTTATGGTCGATTCCAAGAAACAGTCGGTTGCCTGGTATGAGCGCCGGGGTTTCACGCTTCTCGACACGGCGGAAAACAAGGATCGAGAAGAGCCGGTGATGTTCGTGGATCTTAGCAAGCTATAGCGAAGCGAGCCGCCAGCACCTCGGCCATTCCAGCATTGGGCGCGACGCTCAGCTCTGCGCCGCCAGCCATTCATCGACCGCCGTCGCGCATTCCCGGCCCTCGCGGATCGCCCAGACGACGAGCGACTGGCCGCGGCGCATGTCGCCGCAGGCGAAGATGCCCGGCCGCGCGGTCTCGTAGTCGCGCGGGGCGGCCTCGACCCCGGCATGGGCGAGGATGCCGCCGGGCGGCGAGCCGGTGAAGCCCATGGCGAGCAGCACCAGATCGGCGTCGAGCGCGAAGGGGGCGTCCCCCTGGCTGCCGACCAGCCGCGTCACGTGCCCGTCCGCACCCTCGAAATGCGAGGTCGTGATCGAGAAGGCGCGGTCCGCCCCCTCCTCCTGCGACGAAGAGGTGCGAAGCTTCAGCGGCCAGTGCGGCCAGCTAACGCTTTTGTTCTCGCGCAGCGGCGGCTCGGGCATGATCTCGAGCTGGGCGACCGAGGCTGCGCCCTGGCGGTGGGCGGTGCCGATACAGTCCGAGCCGGTGTCGCCGCCCCCGATCACGACCACGCGCCTGCCGGTCGCCAGGATCGGCTCCCTTTGCCCGGCCAGCCCCGCCACCCGCCTGTTGGCCTGGATGAGATAATCCATCGCGAAGTGGATGCCGCCGAGCTGCCGCCCCGGCACTTGAAGGTCGCGCGGCTGCTCGGCGCCCGCGGCAAGCACGAGCACATGATAATCGTCCATCAGCCGCTCGACCGTGACGTTGACGCCGATCTCCATCTCGGTGCGGAAGATGACGCCTTCGCGCTCCATCTGGTGGATGCGCCGGTCGATCAGCATCCGGTCCATCTTGAAGTCCGGGATTCCGTAGCGCAGCAGGCCGCCGATCCGGTCGGCCTTCTCGAACACGGTCGGCGCGTGGCCCATCCGGGCGAGCTGTTGCGCGCAGGCGAGCCCGGCCGGGCCCGAACCGACGATGGCGATGCGCTTGCCGGTGCCGCGCGGCGCCATGTGCGGGACGATCCAGCCCTCGCGCCAGCCGCGGTCGACGATCTCGCATTCGATCGTCTTGATCGTGACGGCGGCGTCGTCGATGGCGAGCGTGCAGGCCGCCTCGCAGGGCGCCGGACAGACCCGGCCGGTGAATTCCGGGAAATTGTTGGTCGCGTGCAGCCGCTCCAGCGCCGCGCGCCACTGGTCGCGCGACACCAGGTCGTTCCAGTCGGGGATCAGATTGTCGACCGGGCAGCCGCTGTGGCAGAAGGGCACGCCGCAATCCATGCAGCGCTCCGCCTGGCGCGCGACCTCCACGGGCGCGAGCGGCACGGCGAGCTCGATCCAGTCCTTCACCCGCTCGGTTACCGGCCGGCAGGGACGGTCGCGGCGTTCGATCTCCAGAAAGCCCGCGGGGTTGGTCATGCCGCCGCCTCCAGCGCCGCCAAAGCGCGGCGATAGTCGAGCGGCATCACCATCACGAAGCGGCCGAGCGCGGCCGGCCAGTCGGCGAGGATCTCGGCGGCGCGCCGGCTTCCCGTCAGCGCGTGGTGGCGTTGGATCAGGACCCTGAGCGCCTCCGGATCGTCCACCGGCTCGAGCGCCACGCCGGCCAGGTTGCACTGCGCCTCGGCAAGGCCGTGGACGTAGGCGACCCCGCCGGACATGCCGGCCGCGAAATTGCGCCCGACCGCGCCGAGCACGACCACCCGGCCGCCGGTCATATATTCGCAGCCATGGTCGCCCGTGCCCTCGACCACCGCGACCGCGCCGGAATTGCGCACCGCGAAGCGCTCGCCCGCGACTCCGGCGAAAAAGGCCTCGCCGCCGGTGGCGCCGTAGAGGCAGGTATTGCCGACGATGATGTTCGCCGCCGCCTCGCGCGGGGCTTCGTCGGGCTGGCGGACGATCAGCCGGCCGCCGGAGAGGCCCTTGCCGGCATAATCGTTGGCGTCGCCGACCAGCTCCAGCGTCACCCCGGCGGCGAGGAACGCGCCGAAGCTCTGCCCCGCCGAGCCGGTCAGCAGCGCGCCGAGGCTGCCGTCCGCCAGCCCCTCGTGCCCATGCCGCCGCGCCACCTCCCCCGAGACCATCGCCCCGACCGACCTGTCGACATTGTTCACACCCATCTCGATCCGCGCCGGCAGCGCGCCGTCGAGCGCCGCGATCAGCGCCCGGTCGATCCGCGCCGAGGGCACGCGGCAGATCGGCGCGTCGTTGCGGCGAGCATCGCCCAGAGGCCGGTGAAGCAGGCGCTTGAGGTCGACGCCCCGCGCCTTCCAGCCCGCCGCGCCCGGCGCCGCTTCGAGCAGGTCGGTGCGGCCGATCATCTCGTCGAGCGCGCGCAGGCCGAGCGAGGCCATGATCGCGCGCAATTCCTCGGCGACGTAGAAGAAATAGTTGATCACATGCTCGGCCGTGCCGGTGAAGCGGGCGCGCAGCACCGGGTCCTGCGTGGCGATGCCGACCGGGCAGGTGTTGAGGTGGCACTTCCTCATCATGACGCAGCCCGCCGCGACCAATGGCGCGGTCGCGAAGCCATATTCGTCGGCGCCGAGCAGGGCGGCGATTGCGACGTCGCGGCCCGTCCTCAGGCCGCCGTCGGCCTGGACGCAGACCCGGCCGCGCAAGCCGTTCAGCACCAGGGTCTGCTGGGTCTCGGCCAGCCCGATCTCCCAGGGCAGGCCGGCATGGGTGAGCGAGGTCAGCGCCGCGGCCCCGGTCCCGCCCTCATAGCCGGCGATGGTGACGTGATCGGCGAGGCATTTGGCCACCCCCGCCGCCACCGTGCCGACGCCGACCTCGGAGACCAGTTTCACCGACACCCGCGCCTCCGGGTTCACGCAGCGCAGATCGTGGATGAGCTGCGCCAGATCCTCGATCGAATAGATGTCGTGGTGCGGCGGCGGCGAGATCAGGCCGACGCCGGGCGTCGAATGGCGGACCGCGGCGATCTGCGCGTCGACCTTGTGGCCGGGGAGCTGGCCGCCCTCGCCGGGCTTGGCGCCCTGGGCCATCTTGATCTGCAGCTCGTCGGCGTTGACGAGGTAGTTGATGTTCACGCCGAAGCGGCCCGAGGCGACCTGCTTGATCGCCGAGCGGCGCGAGTCGCCGTTGGGGTCGGGGGTGTAGCGCGAGACGTCCTCCCCGCCCTCGCCCGTGTTCGACTTGCCGCCGATGCGGTTCATCGCGATCGCGAGCGTCTCGTGCGCCTCGCGCGAGAGCGAGCCGAGCGACATCGCGCCCGTGGCGAAGCGCTTGACGATCTCCGACGCGGGGTCGACCTCGTCGAGGGCGAGCCAC
>JAXDPD010000077.1:0-34424 GCA_034668505.1 Sphingomonadales bacterium | reverse complement strand
CAGCGCTTCCTCGAGCAGCCGGGCGACCACCGCGTCGAGCGCAACCACCTCCTGCCGCGCGTCCGCGCCGAGCGGCCGCAGCGCGATCGTCCGCTCGTCCGCCTCGCGCTTGCCCACGACCAGTAGGTAGGGGACGTGCGCCAGGCTGTGCTCGCGCACCTTGTAGTTGATCTTCTCGTTGCGAAGGTCGGTCTCGACGCGCAGGCCGGCCGCCGCGAGCGCCTCGGCAACCTCGCGGGCATAATCGTCGGCCTCGGAGACGATCGTCGCCACCACCGCCTGGACCGGCGCCAGCCAGAGCGGGAAGCGGCCCGCATGATGCTCGATCAAGATGCCCAGGAAGCGCTCGAACGTGCCGAGGATCGCGCGGTGGAGCATCACCGGCACGTGCTTCTCGCCGTCCTCGCCGATATAGAAGGCGCCGAGCCGCTCGGGCATCACATAATCGAGCTGGAGCGTGCCGCATTGCCAGGTCCGCCCGATCGCGTCGGTCAGGTGGAATTCGAGCTTCGGTGAGTAGAAGGCGCCCTCGCCCGGCAGCTCCTCCCAGCCATATTCGGGCCCGGCGCGGCCGGCGAGCCGAACGGCGTCGCGCAGGTCCTGCTCGGCCTTGTCCCAGGTCTCGTCGCTGCCGTGCCTCTTCTCCGGCCGCAACGCGAGCTTGATCGCATAATCGGCGAAGCCGAGATCCTTGTAGATGTCGTCGAGCAGGTCGCAAAACACGCGCGTCTCGGCGACGATCTGGTCCTCTCTGGCGAAGATGTGGCCGTCGTCCTGGGTGAACTGGCGCACCCGCAGGATGCCGTGCAGCGCGCCGTGCGGCTCGTTCCTGTGGCAGCAGCCGAACTCGGCCAGCCGCATCGGCAGGTCGCGATAGGATTTCAGGCCCTGCTTGAAGATGAGAATGTGGGCCGGGCAGTTCATCGGCTTCAGCGCCATCAAATCGCCTTCGCCGGACAGGATCGGGCCGTCCTCCTCGGTATTCGGAATCTCGTCCGGGACGACGAACATGCTCTCGCGATATTTGCCCCAATGGCCGGAAGCCTCCCACTGGCGCGCGTCCATCAGCTGGGGCGTCTTGACCTCTTCATAGCCGGCGCCGTCGAGCTTGCGGCGCAGATAGGCTTCGAGCTGGCGCCAGACGATATAGCCCTTGGGGTGCCAGAAGACCGAGCCGTGCGCCTCGGCCTGGAGGTGGAAGAGGTCCATCTCCTGGCCGATCTTGCGATGGTCGCGCTTGGCCGCCTCCTCGAGCCGGACGAGATGCGCGTCGAGCTGCTTCTTGTTGAGCCAGCCGATGCCGTAGATGCGCGACAGCTGCGGGTTGTTCTGGTCGCCGCGCCAATAGGCGCCCGAGACTCGCGTCAGCTTGAACGCCTGCGGGTCGAGTTTGCCGGTCGAGGCGAGATGGGGGCCGCGGCACAAATCGAGCCAGTCGCCGGAGCGGTACATGGTGATCGCCTCGTCTTCGGGCAGCTCCATCACCCATTCGGCCTTGAACGTCTCGCCCTGCTTCTCGAAGAAGGCGCGGACCTCCTCGCGCGTCCAGACCTCGCGCACCAGCTTTTCGTCGGCGGCGATGACCCGGCGCATCTCCGCCTCGATCGCCGGCAGATCCTCCTCGGTGAACGGGCCGCGCTCGGCGGTCGGCGCGAAATCGTAATAGAAGCCGTCGTCGGTGGCCGGCCCGAAGGTGATCTGAGTCCCCGGATAGAGGTTCTGCACCGCCTCGGCGAGGACGTGGGCATAATCGTGGCGCGCCAGCTCGAGCGCGTCGGCCTCGTCGCGCGCGGTGATCAAAGCGAGCTCGCTATCCTCCTCGAACGGCCGGGCGAGATCGCGCACCTCGCCATTGACCCGCGCCGCCAGCGCCGCCTTGGCGAGGCCCGGCCCGATCGCCGCCGCCACGTCGGCCGGGGTCGCCCCGCGCTCGACTTCGCGGACCGATCCGTCGGGCAGCTTGATCGAGAGCATTTCGGACATCGGGGACTGCGCTCCTGCGGGCATGAGTGGGGAGCGCCATAGATGGGCGCTGGCGGCGGTTCAAGGAAGGCGCGCACCAATGCCGGCGTTCGGGCCGGCGAAAGTAGAGGCTAACAATTCCAGCGGACGAATTGTTAGCAACGCTAAATGGTGGGTCGATCCGATCAATTCCATTCCGGGCGCGGCACGAACATGCTATGATATCGCCAGCCGCGTCGCGACCGGCGCGGCGGCAGGAAAAGGGGAGTTTATGGTGAGGAAGCTCGTTTCCGCGACCGTCTCGGCCGCCCTTTGCATGATGAGCGTGGCGCCGGCTTTGGCGCAGGATCATCGGTTCACCGGCTTCGACGCGCCGCAGGGCGCGACGGCGACGGTCAATCTGCGAATCCCGTTCGGCGGCCGCGCCGAGCGGTCGCGCCCGACCTACGGCTTCACCCTCGGCTACGGCCAGGTGGTCGGAGGGCCGTCCGTCGACGGCCGCACGATCACGCGCTCGGTCAATTTCGCCGACATCCGCTTCAACCAACGCGGCGAATTGCGCAACGCCCGGGTGGCGAGCTTCGACCTCGCCAATCTCGACCGCGACCGGCGCATGAACCTGACCGGCGGCGGCAGCACGACCTGGATCATCGTCGGCGTCATCGCCGGCGGAGTCGCGGTCTGCCTGCTCGCCGACTGCTTCGGCGGCGACGACGAGGACATGCCGACCTAGAAGCCGGCAACGCCCCTCGCCAGCTTGGGCCGGCGCTGCTAGGCGCACCGGCATGATCCGGATCGACTATCTCGCCGCGCGCGACGGCGTTCATCTCGCTTATCGGCACCGGCCGGGCCGCGGGCCGGCTTTGGTGTTCCTGCCCGGCTACGCCTCCGACATGGAAGGCACCAAGGCGCTGGCGCTCGACGCCTGGGCGGAAGGCCAGGGCCGCGCCATGCTGCGCTTCGATTATGGCGGCTGCGGGATCAGCGGCGGCGCGTTCGAGGCGCAGACCCTGCGTCTGTGGCTCGACGACGCGCTGGCGATGATCGACCGAATCGTCGAGGGCCCGGTCGTGCTGGTCGGCTCGTCGATGGGCGGCTGGCTGATGCTGCACATGGCGCTGGCGCGGCCGGCGCGGATCGCGGCCCTGGTCGGCATCGCCGCCGCGCCCGATTTCACCTGGTGGGGCTTCAGCGAGGCGCAGAAGGTCGCCTTGCTGCGCGACGGCCGGCTGGCCGAGCCCAACCCCGATGGCGGCGCGCCGCTCGTCACCACCCGCGCCTTCTGGGAGAGCGGCGAGGCGCTCCGCATGCTGCACGTCAAGCTGCCGATCGATTGCCCGGTCCGCCTGCTGCACGGGCTCGCCGACAAGGACGTGCCCTATGAGCGCTCGTGGGAACTGACGCAGCAGCTGCGTTCAGCGGACGTGCAGCTGACCTACGTCAAGCAGGGCGATCACCGCCTGTCCCGCGACGAGGATATCGCCCTCCTGATCGCCACCGTCTCGACCCTGCTGGAGATTCTGTGATCCTGCCCCTGCTGGCGCTCGCCGCCGTCCAGAGCCCCCTTTCCGCGACCGACACGGCGCGGCTGCGCGCCTGCACCGAGCTGGTCCGCACCGCGCCGCAGCAGGCGGCGGACAGCGCTTATGCCTGGCTGGCCGAGCCGGGCGCGGCGCGGCTCTCCGCGCGGCGCTGCCTCGGCCTTGCTTACACCGCGCTCGAGCAATGGCCGGCGGCGGCGACGGTCTATCAGCAGGCGGCGCGCGACGCCGAGGCGGCGAACGACCCGGCCCGCGCCGACTTCAGGATCCAGGAGGGCAATGCCTGGCTCGCCGCCGGCGAGGCCGGGCGCGCGCTGCAGGCGCTCGACGCCGCTTTGGCCACGCCCAGCCTCAGCCAGGCGCTGCGCGGCGAGGTCCATCTCGACCGCGCCCGCGCCCAGGTCGCTCTGGGCCAGGCCGAGCGCGCCCGCCAGGATATCGACCGCGCGCTCCAGCTCGTCCCCGCGGACGGCTTCGCCTGGTATTTGTCGGCGGCGCTGGCCCGGCGCGCCAACGATTTGGCCCGCGCCCGCACCGACATCGCCCGCGCCCGCGCGCTCGCGCCCGACAATCCCGACGTGCTGCTGCTCGCCGGCACGATGGCGGGCCAGGCCGGCAATATGGAGGAGGCCGAGCGCCTCTACCGCCGAGTCGTCGAGCTCGCTCCCGACAGCGAAGCCGGCCGCGCCGCCGCCGCCAGCCTCGCCACCGTCCGCGAAGTGGAGGTGCCGGCACCGGCGCAGCCCGCGCCGGCCCAGCCGGCGCCGCCGTCAGGCCGCTAGCCGCACGCGTGCCGGTTCCCCGGCGAAAGCCGGGGCCCAGACCTGAGCTGGCGCCGCTGGACCCCGGCTTTCGCCGGGGAACAGCCTGGTTCAGCTCAGGTAGAATTCGATCGTCGTCACGACGCGCACTTTCTGCAGCGGCGAATCGCTGCCGCCGCCGCCTTCCTCGGTGGCGGCGCCGTCGCGGGCTCCGATCGAGAAATAGCCCTGGGTCGCCGAGCGGATGCCGCCGACCGCGGTGCCCGAATCGTGGGCGAATTGCTCGGCGCCGCGGCGCGCGTCCTGGGTCGCGGTGGCGATCATCTCCGGCTTGATGCTGTTCAGCCGGGTGAAGCTATATTGCATCGATGAGCCGTCCTGGATGGCGACGCCGCCCCGGATCAGCTCGAACTGGCGGGCATAAGCGCGGCGCGCCCGCATCACATCGGTGGTGCGCAGCTGGATTCGGCGGGTAACGGTGACGCTGTTGGCGTTGCGATTGGTGTCGAAGAACTGGTTCACCGAGCCGCCGGCGTCGGTTACCGCGTCGGCGGGAAAGCCCGCCGCGCGGAAGAAGGCGAGGACGGTGGCCGCGTCGCGGTCGCTTTCGGCCTGGACCGCGCCGAGCTCGTCGCCCTGGGCGTTGAAGCTGATCGTCCAGGTGGCGATGTCGGCGGTGACGTCGCGTTCGGCGAGGCCGCGCATGGTCACCGCGCGGTCGGCGAGCCGCGCCCGCCTCAGCCCGTCGCCGAGCAGGAAGCCGCCGGCGACGATGCCGAGGGCGAGGACGGAGGCGGCGATGAGAAAGATCTTGCGATTGCCCTTGGCGACTTCGGACATGGTCATGCTCCCTGGCCGGCGCGAACCTAGCCGCGGCGGCGGAGGCCCCTATGGCGCTACGTCGATGAACCGTGCATTTATAGCGACGAGTTGAGCCCAGGAATAATTTCGGACCGGTTCCGCGTGATCCAGGCGGCCAGGCTCTCCCGCGCGACCTGCGGATATTTGACCCGCGCGAAGGCCAGGAAGGCGTCGCGGTAGCGCAGCCAGGCGCGCTGCGCGTTCTGCAGGCTCGCCACCGACATGCCGGGCGCGTCGTAGAGGCGCTCGTCCTCGAGCCGCGCGCGATAGGCCTGGTTCAGCTGCAGATCCTCGGTGCCGAACTGGCCCGGAGTGAAGCGCGGCGCGCGGCCGGCCGAGAGCCGCTGGAGCATGTCGGCGAACTGGTCGCGAAGGCCCTGTTCGAGCCGGCCCCGAAGCGCGGCCGAGGCCAGATCGCCCGCTGCCGAGGCCGCGACGAACTCCTCGAAGGCGCGCCGCAGCGGCTCGAACGTCAGCCTTTCCTCGGGCGTCCAGCGCGCGATCAGCGCCCTCAAAGCCGCCTCGCGCTGCGGCCGGGCCAAAGCGGCGCGGTGCGCCGAGCACAGGCCCTCGGCGAGGCCGCCGCTGATGTCGTCGCAATAATGGAAGTCCGGCCCGCGCCGGGCGGCGCCGCGCAGCCGGGCGAGATGCGTGACCCGCATATCATATTCGGCCGGGGCCAGCCCGGCGATACCGCAGGCGAGATGGATGGCGACGTCGAGGTCGCGGCGCGTGCCAATGCCGTTGGCGTAGATCGTCATCAGCATCGCCCGCCCGGCGAAGGGCTCGAGCGAGGGATGGCCCGGCGCCTGGGTGAAGGCGCACGCCCGCGCCCGCGCCGGATCGCGGCGCACGCCGATGCCGTAATAAAGCGCCTCGGCGTCGCAGCCGCGTAAGGAGGCGGCGGCTTGCGCGGCGGGCCGGTCGGCGGCGGGCGGCTCGCGCGTCCGGAGCTGGCGGCAGAGCGCCTGCGAGCGCGCATAGTTCGGGTCGCCCGCGCCCTCGCCGCCCGGATCGCCCCAGTCGAACGCGGCGGGCCGCGGCGGCGGCGCCTGCGCGGCGGCGTTCTGGCCGCTCGCCTCGTTCGCAGGCGAAGAGCCGCCGCCGCACGAGGCGAGCAGCGCCGACAGGATCAGGATCAGCTTACGGTTGCCCCGCGCCCCTTCAGACATTTATGGTCCCCTTCGCCGCGCACGGCGGCGAGTCCATTAACATGATGGAGATGAACCGTGCATTTATATCGGCGAGCTGAGGGAGCGGCAATGAAATATCTGCACACGATGATCCGCGTCTCGGACCCGGAGGCGACCTTGCGCTTCTTCTCCCTGCTCGGCCTGACCGAGGTGCGGCGGATGGAGAATGAGAAAGGCCGCTTCACCCTCATCTTCCTGGCCGCGCCCGGCGACGAGGCGGCGCAGATCGAGCTCACCCACAATTGGGACGAATCGGGCTATGGCGAGGGCCGCAATTTCGGCCATGTCGCTTATGAGGTGGACGACGTCTACGAGACCTGCGCGCGGCTGATGGATGGCGGCGTCACCATCAACCGGCCGCCGCGCGAGGGCCGCATGGCGTTCGTCCGCAGCCCCGACGGCATCTCGGTCGAACTGCTCCAGAAAGGCGGCCATCTGCCGGTCGCCGAGCCCTGGGCGTCGATGCCGAACGTCGGGCATTGGTGATGCTCGAAATCGTCCCAATCCCGGTCCTCAACGACAATTATGTCTGGCTGGTCCACGATCCCGCGAGCCGCGAGACGGTCGCGGTCGATCCGTCGGTCGCCGATCCGGTGCTGGCGGCGGCCGCGGCGCGCGGCTGGCGGATCACCCAGATCTGGAACACCCACTGGCATCCCGACCATACCGGCGGCAACGACGCGATCCGCGCCGCGACCGGCTGCACGATCACCGGCCCCGCCGAGGCCGAGCGCGTCTCGAAGATGGACCGCATCGTCGCCGGCGGCGATCGGGCGCGGATCGGCCGAATCGCGGCCGAGCTGATCGACATCCCCGCCCACACCGCCGGCCATGTCGCCTTCCATCTGCCCGCGGCGCGGGTCGCCTTCACCGGCGACACCCTGTTCGCGATGGGCTGCGGCCGGCTGTTCGAAGGGACGGCGGCGCAGATGCACGATGCGCTGCAGCGGCTGGCGGCCCTGCCCGGCGAGACCCATGTCTATTGCGGCCATGAATATACGCTCGCCAACGGCCTGTTCGCGCTCACAGTGGAGCCGGACAATGAAGCCCTCGCCCGCCGGGTCGCCGAAGTCAGCGAAGCGCGCGACCGCGGCGAGGTCACGCTGCCGACGACGATCGCGCTGGAGCGGGCGACCAACCCGTTCATGCGCGCGCGCTCGGCCGGGGAGCTGGCCGAGCGAAGGGCGGCGAAGGACGCCTTCTAGTTCCCCGGCGAAGGCCCGGGCCCAACGGCGCGGACCGAAGGACTGGGCCCCGGCCTTCGCCGGGGAACGCTCAGCGCTTGTACAAGGCGTCCAGCCGCTCGCCGTAAATCCCCTTGATGACGTGGCGGCGGATCTTGATCGAGGGCGTGAGCTGCTCGTTCTCGACCGTGAACGGCTCGTCGGCGATGATGAAGCGGCGGACCTTCTCGATCACCGACAGGTCCGCATTGACCCGGTCGACCGCGGCGCCGAGCGCCTTGACGTAATCGGGGTCGTGGGCGAGCTCGCCGAAATCGCATTTGCGGCCCTGGGCAGCGCACCAGTCGGCGGTCCATTCGGGATCGGGCACGATCAGGCCGACGATGTAGGGACGCTTGTCGCCGGCCACCATCGCCTGGACGATCTCGGCCTGGAGGGTGAGCATCCCCTCGACCTTCTGCGGCGCCACATTGTCGCCCTTGTCGTTGACGATGATGTCCTTCTTGCGGTCGGTAATGACGAGCCGGCCCTTGGCATCGACATGGCCGATGTCGCCGGTGTGCAGCCAGCCGTCGATCACGGTCTTGGCGGTCAGCGCCTCGTTGCGCCAATAGCCCATCATCACCAGCTCGCCCTTGCAGAGGATCTCGCCATCCTCGGCGATCCTGACCTCGGTGGCCGCGAGCGGCGGGCCGACCGTGTCCATCTTGAGCCCGACGCTCGGCCGGTTGCAGCTCAGCACCGGCCCCGATTCGGTCTGGCCGTAGCCCTGGAGCAGGGTCAGGCCGAGCGAGTGGAAGAAGATGCCGACCTCGGGGTTGAGCGGCCCGCCGCCCGAGACCAGGGCCTTGATCCGGCCGCCGAACTTGGCCGCGATCTTGGGACGCAGCGTCCGCCCGACCAGGAACTCCATCGGCTTGTCCCAGACCGGAACCGAGCCCGAATAGGCCTTGGCGCCGATCGAAAGCGCGCGGCCCATCAGATAATTGGTGAGCTTGCCCTGCTTCTCCACCTGCTTGAGGATGCGCTGGCGCAGCACCTCGAACAATCGCGGCACGACGACCATGATCGTCGGGCGCACCTCCTCGATGTTGGAAGCGAGCTTCTCGAGCCCTTCCGAATAATAGATCTGGCCGCCCAGGCCGATCGGGAACATCTGGCCGGCGCTGTGCTCGTAGGCGTGGGAGGCGGGCAGGAAGGAGAGGAAGACCTCCTCGCCCCAGCCGAAATCCTCGGCGATCAGCGAGGTGCAGGCTTCGATATTGTGGAGGATGGCGCCGTGATGCTGCATCACGCCGCGCGGCGCGCCGCCGGTCCCCGACGTGTAGATGATGCAGGCGAGATCGGAGCGCGCGAAGCCGGCCGCCGCCGCGCAGGCGTCGACGTCGGCGCTCTCGGCGGCGATGAGCGCGTTCCAATCGTGGAACTGGACGTTGCCGGTCTGCCCGCCGGGCAGCTTCTCGATGCCGATCACCGCCTCGCAGCTGTTCGAGCGGATCGCGGCCGGGAGCAGCGTCCTGGCCAGCTTCTGGGTCGAGACGATGACGGCGCGGGCGCCGCTGTCGTCGAGGATATGCTGGTGGTCGCGCTCGGTATTGGTGATGTAGGTCGGCACGGTGACGCAGCCCGCCGCCATGATGGCAAGGTCGCTGATCAGCCATTCCGGCCGGTTCTCCGAGACCAGCATCACCCGGTCGCCGGGCGTAAGGCCGAGCCGCTTCAGCGCGGCGGCGAGGCGCGCGACCTTGCCGGCGGTGTCGCGCCACGACATCGCCTGCCAGGCGCCCTCCTTCTTGGCCCAGAGGAAGGGCTTGTCGCCCTCCTCCTTCGCCCGGGCGAAGAACATGGCGACGAGATTTTCGAAATGTTCGAGCTGGCGCATTCTCTCTCCCGCGCGGGTCTCGGCCCGCGTCGCCGGTGCTTCTAGCGGCCGATCGGTCCGTTATGAAGCTTTCTGTTCCGTAGCGGAAAGCCGGCGCCGATCCTGCAGCCTTGGCGACGGTGTCCCCCACCACCCGCTCATCCTGAGTAGCCGTTGAGCCTGTCGAAACGGCGTATCGAAGGACGCAACGAGTCTCCGCGCGGTCCTTCGATACGGGCCTTCCCCCGGATCAAGTCCGGGGTCAGGCCCTACTCAGGATGAGCGGGGAGGTCGAAAGAGGGGTTGTCCCTCTTCATTGCGCGATCCAGCTGCCTTCGCTGCGGGGATCGGCGGCGCCGACCCAGCGGCCGTGGACGCGCTCGATCGCATTGGCCTTGTAGCCGGGATCGACGATGACGACGTTCTGGCCGAGCGCCTGCAGCGCCGGCATCATCGCCTCGAGGCCGGTGCCGCGCTCGATGGTGACGCGGTCGCCCATGCCGATGATCTGGGGCAAAGCGATCGCCTCCTGCGCCGACAAATCCCAGTCGATCACGGCGATGATCGCCTTGGCGACCTGGGCGATGATCGTGCTTCCGCCCGCAGCGCCGACCGCGAGCCGGACGCGGCCGTCCGGCCCGTAGACGATGGTCGGCGACATCGAGCTTCGCGGCCTTTTGCCGCCCTCGACGCGGTTGGCGACGGGAGCGCCGTTCAGCTCGGGCGCGAAGCTGAAATCGGTCAGCTCGTTGTTGAGGAACATGCCGTTCACCGTCAGGCCCGAGCCGTACACGCTCTCGATCGTCGACGTGTAGGAGGCGACGTTGCCGGCGGTGTCGACCACGACGAAATGCGACGTGCCGCTCTCGTGGGCGACCGGCGCCGCGGCGCGCCGCCCACCGCCGGCCGGGGTGCCGGCGGTCACGTGCGCGATGGTGCGGTCGGGCGAGATGAGCAGCGACCGCGCGGCGAGATAGGCGGCGTCGGTGAGGCCGGCGACCGGCACCGCCACGAAATCGGGGTCGCCGAGGTAGAGGTCGCGGTCGGCATAAGCGAGCCGCATGCTCTCGGCGATCAGGTGCCAGGCGACCGGATTGTCGCGGCCGAGCGCGCGCAGATCGAACCGTTCGACCTGCTTGAGGATCGCCAGCACCGTGGTCGCGCCCGAGGAGGGCGGCCCCATGCCGCAGATCCGGTAGCCGCGATAGGACCCGCAGACCGGGGCGCGTTCGCGCGCCTGGTAGGTGGCCAGATCGTCGGCCGTCATCGCGGAGGGATTGCGCTCGGAGCCGCGCACCGTCCGGACCAGAGCCTGCGCGTCCTGGCCGGTATAGAAGGCTTCGGGCCCGCGCGCGGCGATCCGCTCGAGCAAGGCGGCGAAATCGGGATTGCGTATCATTGTCCCGACCGGCTTGGGCTGGCCGTCCTCGCCGTAAAATTGGGCGCGGCCCCAGGGCGAGAAGCGCGCCAGCGAGCCCGGGCTGGAGAGCAGGCGGTGCATTCGCGGCGTGATCGCGAAGCCGTCGCGGGCAAGGCGGATGGCGGGCTGGAAGAGCCGCGCCCAGGGGAGTCTTCCATGGCGTTCGTGCGCCATCTCCATCAGCCGGATATTGCCCGGCACGCCGACGCTGAGCCCCCCCGGTATCGCCTCGCCGATCTGGCGCGGCTGCCCGTCCGGGCCGAGGAAATAAGCGGGCGTCGCGGCGTGCGGCGCGGTCTCGCGGCCGTCATAGGAGGACAAATGGCCGGTCGCCTGGTCGTGATAGAGGAGGAAGCCGCCGCCGCCGATGCCCGAGCTTTGCGGCTCGACCACGGTCAGCGCCAGCATGGTCGCGAAGGCGGCGTCGGCGGCGCTGCCGCCTTCGCGCAGGATCCGGGCGCCGGCGTCCGCCGCGCGCGGATCGGCGGCGGAGACAGCGCCGGCCGCGCCGACCGCTGCGGCCGGCGGCGTGCGGGTCGCGGGGGTCGTGCAGGCGCCGAGCAGCAGGGCGCAGGCGAGGAAGAGGTTTCTGAGCATCAAAGCGGCTTTTCAGTCCCGACCGCGTCCGTCAAGCGCGCGAAGCCGTCGCGCTCGAGCAGGCGCTTCAAGTCGCGGCCGATCTCCCGGGCCAGGCCGGGCCCGCGATAGACGAGCGCCGTGTAGAGCTGGACGAGGCTGGCGCCGGCGCGGATGCGGGCGAAAGCGTCGGCGCCCGTCTCGATCCCGCCGGCGGCGATCAGCGGCAGCGCGCCGCCGCTCGCCCGCCGGAAATCGCGCAGCCGCTGGAGCGCGAGCGCCTTCAAGGGCGCGCCGGAAAGCCCGCCCGCCTCGCCGCGCTGCCTGGAGGCGAGGGCCGGGCGCGACAGCGTGGTGTTGGCGACGATCAGCGCGTCGATCCGATGGTCGATCGCGGCCCGCGCGATGTCCTCGATCTCCGCCGCCTCCAGGTCCGGCGCGACCTTGAGGAAGAGCGGCGGCCCGGCGCCGCGCGCCTCGGTCACCGCCGCCAGCAATTCGTCGAGCGCGCTTTTGTCCTGCAAGGCGCGCAGACCCGGCGTGTTGGGCGAGGAGATGTTGATCGTGAGATAGTCGGCGACGCCGAGCATCGCGCGCACCCCCGCCGCATAGTCCGCGATCCGGTCGGCGCTGTCCTTGTTGGCGCCGATATTGACGCCAAGGATGCCGGCGCGGCGGTCGCGCCCGTCGAGCCGCGCCAGCGCCGCCGCCTGGCCCCGGTTGTTGAAGCCGAGCCGGTTGATCACCGCCCGGTCCCGCGCCAGCCGGAACAGCCGCGGCCTGGCATTGCCCGGCTGGGCGAGCGGCGTCACCGTCCCCACCTCGACGAAGCCGAAGCCGAAGCCGAGCATCTGCCGGTAGACTTCGGCGTCCTTGTCGAACCCCGCCGCCAGCCCGATCGGGTTGGGGAAAAAGAGCCCGGCGACCTCGACCGAAAGCGCGTCGTCGGGCGCGGCCGGCCGGGCCGCCGGCAGCCGCTTCAGCGCCGCGACCGTCAGCCGATGCGCGCGCTCCGCGTCGAGCGCGAAGGCGAGCGGCCGGACCAGGGGGTAGAGCGCCATCGCGGCGGCTATGGCACGCTCCGCCCCCACCGTCACCCCGGCGAAGGCCGGGGTCTCATCGAGACAGCCGTGACCTGTCGTCCCGGGATCCCGGCCTTCGCCGGGATGACTGGGATGGCTTGATTTCGGGTCGTTTCGGGACCAAATGCAATCGGAACGAATCAGTCCGATTGGAGCTTATGCGCCTTTCCAGCCTCGCCGATTATGCCGTCGTGATGATGTCGGCCGCCGCGCGCCATTGCGGCCAGGCCAAGGTGAACGCGACGACGCTCGCGGCCGAGACCGGCATTCCGCTTCCCACCGCGCAGAAGCTGGTCAGCCGGCTGTCGCTGGCCGGGCTGCTCGAATCGAGCCGCGGCACGGGCGGCGGCGTCCGCCTCGCCCGCCCGCCCGCGGCGATCAGCCTCGCCGACATCGTCGAGGCCGTCGAAGGGCCGATCCAGCTGGCCGCCTGCGTGGACAATGATCGCCACGATTGCGCGCTGGAAAGCTGCTGCCGGGTCCGCCCGCACATGGGCGTGGTCAACGGCGCCGTGCGCGGCGCGCTCCAGGGCGTCAGCCTCTCCAGCCTCGCCTCGCCACGGATCCAGCCATGAGCGCCCCCGACGAGATCAACGTCCGCAACCAGGAGGCGCAGGACGCAGTCGACCGCGCCTCGACCTACGAATGGGGCTTCACCTCCGACATCGCCCAGGATTTCGCGCCCAAGGGTTTGAGCGAAGATACGGTCCGCTTCATCTCGGCCAAGAAAGGCGAGCCCGAATGGATGCTGGACTGGCGGCTCAAGGCCTATAGCGCCTGGCTGACCATGACCGAAGTGAGCTGGGCCAAGCTCGACATCCCGGCGATCGATTTCCAGGATTCTTATTATTATGCCGAGCCCAAGGCGAAGCCCAAGCTCGGCAGCCTCGACGAGGTCGATCCCGAGATCCTGCGCGTCTACGAGAAGCTCGGCATCCCGATCGAGGAGCAGAAGGTGCTCGCCGGCGTCGAGGGCGCGCGCAAGGTCGCGGTCGACGCGGTGTTCGACAGCGTCTCGGTCGCGACCACCTTCCGCGCCGAGCTGCTCCGCGCCGGCGTCATCTTCCTCTCCATCTCCGAGGCGATCCGCGAATATCCCGAGCTGGTCCGCAAATATCTGGGCAGCGTGGTGCCGCAACGCGACAATTATTTCGCCTGTTTGAACAGCGCGGTCTTCTCCGACGGCACTTTCGTCTACGTCCCCGAGGGCGTGCGCTGCCCGATGGAGCTGAGCACTTATTTCCGCATCAACGCCGAGAATACCGGGCAGTTCGAGCGCACGCTGATCGTCGCCGACAAGGGCAGTTACGTCTCATATCTGGAGGGCTGCACCGCGCCGATGCGCGACGAGAACCAGCTCCACGCCGCCGTCGTCGAACTCTACGCCCACGACGATGCCGAGATCAAATATTCGACCGTGCAGAATTGGTATCCGGGCGACGCGCAGGGCAAAGGCGGGATCTACAATTTCGTCACCAAGCGGGCGATGTGCGCCGGCGACCGCTCCAAGGTCTCCTGGACCCAGGTCGAGACCGGCTCGGCGATCACCTGGAAATATCCGTCCTGCATATTGAAGGGCGAATCCTCCGTCGGCGAATTCTATTCCGTCGCGCTCACCAACAACCGCCAGCAGGCCGATACCGGCACCAAGATGATCCATATCGGCGCCAACAGCCGCTCGACGATCGTCTCCAAGGGGATCAGCGCCGGCAAGTCGAGCAACACCTATCGCGGCCTCGTCCGGGTCAACGGCGCCGCCGAGAACGTGCGCAACTTCACCCAGTGCGATTCGCTGCTTCTGGGCTCCGAATGCGGCGCCCACACCGTGCCCTATATCGAGGTCCGCAACCCGACCGCGCAGATCGAGCACGAGGCGACCACCTCCAAGATCAGCGACGACCAGCTCTTCTACGCCATGTCCCGCGGCCTCGCCGCCGAGGACGCCGTCGCCCTGATCGTCAACGGCTTCGCCCGCGAGGTGCTCCAGCAGCTGCCGATGGAGTTCGCGGTCGAGGCGCAGAAATTGCTCGGGATCAGCCTGGAGGGGTCCGTTGGCTAGTCCCTATTATTTCGAGGCAACGCGCTATTGGTCGCCGGGCGACGAGGATGCCCATTTCGCCTGGATGGAGCGCATCCCCTGCATTCGCGGCGTTCATGGCGAGCTGAGGAAACTCTTCCTCGACATCGACGAGAGCCGGGTGAGGGCGCACGATATCGAAGAATTGAAGGCGGTTTACCGGCGTTATGGCGGCGAACTCGCCCAGCTCGACCGCCTTACCGCCACTTTGGAAACAGAATGATGCTGAAGATTGAAAACCTCCACGCCAAAGTCGATGGCAAGCCGATCCTCAAGGGGATCAGCCTCGCCATCAACCCGGGCGAGATCCACGCGGTGATGGGGCCGAACGGGTCAGGCAAGTCGACGCTCGCTTATGTGCTCGCCGGGCGGCCGGGCTATGAAGTGACCGAGGGTTCGGCGACGCTCGACGGCGAGGATCTGCGCGCGCTCGATCCGCACGAGCGGGCCGCCAAAGGCATGTTCCTGGGCTTCCAATATCCGGTCGAGATACCGGGCGTCTCCAACGTCCAGTTCCTGCGCACCGCCCTCAACGCCCAGCGCCGGGCGCGCGGCGAGGCGGAGCTTTCCGCCGGCGCGTTCCTCAAGCTGGCGCGCGAGCAGGCCGACGCGCTCGACCTGTCGATGGAGATGATGAAGCGGGCGGTGAACGTCGGCTTCTCCGGCGGCGAGAAGAAGAGGAACGAGATGGTGCAGATGGGGATCATCGACCCCCGCTTGGCCATCCTCGACGAGACCGATTCCGGGCTCGACATCGATGCGCTGCGGGTGATCGGCGCGGGCATCAACCGGATCATGCGCAAGCCCGACAAGGCGGTGCTGTTGATCACCCATTATCAGCGCCTGCTCGACATCGTCGCGCCCGATTTCGTCCACGTGCTGGCCGGGGGCCGCATCGTCCGCTCGGGCGGCGCGGAGCTGGCGCTGGAGCTCGAGCGCGAAGGCTATGGAGCGATGGCGGCATGAGCGGCACGCACGTCGAGGTCCTCCCCGGAACGTGGAGGGGGACCAAGCGAAGCCTGGTGGAGGGGCCGGGGCCTCGCCATGCTCGCTGTCGCTCGCGACCCCTCCACCCCGCCGCTTCGCGTCGCGGTCCCCCTCCCCGTTCCGGGGAGGATTTATGAGCGCGCTCGCCCTTCCGTCCCGCCAGGAAGAATCCTGGCGCTGGAGCGATCTCTCGTCATTGCCAGGCCTTGCCGATGCGAAGCCGACGGGGCGGGTGCCGGACGATCTGCCGTGGCTCGATTGCGACAAGGGCCAGCGGCTGCTGTTCGTCGACGGCGTGTTGCGCGAGGGCGAGATCGGGATCGGCGCGCTGGCGGTCGAGACCGGTCATCCGCTCGGGCGGCTGGCCGGCAAGACCGGCTGGTCGCTCAGGCTCGGCCGCGACCAGGCGCCCGCGGGTCTCGTCCAGATCGTCCATGTCTCGACCGGCGCCGCCGATCATCTCGCCGGGGAGATCGTCCTCGACACCGACGCCCAGGCCTCGGTCGTCGAGACCTTCATCGGCGAAGGCTGGACCAATAGGCTGACCGCTATCACGCTCGGCAAGGGTGCGCGGCTGATGCTCAGCCGGCGGGTGATGGGGGCTGTCGGGTTCGTCAGCTTTACCGACCGGGCGACGCTCGGCGAGGGCGCCAGCCTGGTCGCGGCGACGCTCGCCGCGGGCGGCCGCGACACCAGGCTCGACGGCGAGATCGAGCTGGCCGGCGAGGGCGCTTATGCCGAGGTTTCGGGCGCCTTGCTGGCGAGGGGCCGGCAGCGGCACGACGCCAATCTCGTCGTCCGCCATTCGGTCGCCAACGGCACCAGCCGGCAATATTGGCGCTCGGTCGCCGACGACAAGGCGGCCTGCTCGGTCGCCGCCCGCGTCGAGGTCGCGCGCGACGCGCAGAAGACCGACGGCGAGCAGTCGCTCAAGGGGCTGCTGCTCGCCCGCTCGGCCACGATCAACGCCAAGCCCGAGCTCGAAATTTTCGCCGACGACGTCAAATGCGCGCACGGCGCCACCGTCGGCGCGCTCGACCGCCAGGCGCTCTTCTACATGGCAAGCCGCGGCGTTTCGCCCGACCAGGCCCGCGGCCTGCTTACCCGCGCCTTCGTCGCCGACGCGCTCGACCGGATCGGCGAGGAGAAAGTGCGCGAGGCCTTCTACGCGGACGCGGAGCATTGGTTCACCCCCACCTCGTTCGTCCCGAGCGAAGTCGAGGGGCGCCCGTGATGACTCAGTGCCAGCGCCCTTCGACTTCGCTCAGGACGAACGGAGGCCTGTGATGGACATGGCGACCGCCACCCGCCCGCTCGACTGGCTCGCCGACTTCCCGGCGATCCCCGGGGGCTGGGCCTATCTCGACAGCGCCGCCACCGCGCAGAAGCCGAAGGCGGTGATCGACGCGATCATGCGCGGCTATGCCGAGACCTATGCGACCGTGCACCGCGGCGTCTACCAGCGCTCGGCCGAGATGACGGTGGCGTTCGAGGCGTCGCGGCGGCGGGTCGCCCGCTTCATCAACGCCGCCGCGCCCGAGGAGATCGTCTTCGTCCGCGGCGCCACCGAGGGGATCAACCTGGTCGCGCAAAGCTGGGGCCGCGACAATCTCAAGCCCGGCGATCGCGTGCTGCTCTCGACGCTCGAGCATCACAGCAACATCGTCCCCTGGCAGCTCGCCGGGGCGCAGGTCGACGTGGTGCCGCTCACCGCCGATCACCGCATCGATCTCGACGCGATGGCGGCGATGATTGGCCCCGAGCACAAGCTCGTCGCGCTCGCCCATGTCTCCAACGTGCTCGGCTCGGTGCTCGACGCGAAGCGGGCGGCGGCGATCGCCCATAAGGTCGGCGCCAAGATCCTGCTCGACGGCTGCCAGGCGGTGCCGCGCATGCCGGTCGACGTCGCCGATCTGGATTGCGACTTCTACGTCTTTTCGGGGCACAAGCTCTACGGGCCGACCGGCATCGGCGTGCTCTGGGCGCGCGCCGGAATCCTCGAGGCGATGCCGCCATGGCAGGGCGGCGGCGCGATGATCGACAAGGTGACGTTCGAGAAGACGACCTATGCGCCGCCGCCGGCGCGCTTCGAGGCGGGGACGCCGCACGTGGTCGGCGTGATCGGCCTCCATGCCGCCATCGACTATGTCGATTCGATCGGCCTTCCCGCCATCGCCGCGCACGAGGCGGCGCTGGTGCGGGAGACCCGCGACGCGCTCTCCGGCCTCAATTCGGTGCGCCTGTTCGGGCCCGAGGATTCGGCCGGCATCGTCAGCTTCGCAATCGAGGGGGTGCATCCCCACGATATCGGCACCATATTGGACGAGAGCCGGGTGGCGATCCGGGCCGGGCATCATTGCGCCCAGCCCTTGATGGCCAGCCTGGGGGTCGATGCCACGGCGCGGGCGAGCTTCGGGGTCTATAATGGCAAAAAGGATGTCGAGGCGCTGGTGCGCGGCATCGAACGGGTGACGAGAATCTTCGGATGAACGAGGAACGCAGGATCGAGACCGAGGAAGTGGAGGCCGTGGCGCCGCCGCCCAAGGCGCGCGTCGATTTCGAGCGCAAGCGCGACTATCTCGAGGGCTTCCTGTCGCAGAAGCCCGCCGAGCCCGTCGTCGCCGAGCCTGGCGGCGACCTCTACGAAGCGGTGATCGAGGCGCTCAAGGAGATTTACGACCCCGAAATCCCGGTCAACATCTACGATCTCGGCCTGATCTACGACGTCGAGATCACCCCCGAGCATCACGCCAAGGTGAAGATGACGCTGACCACGCCGCACTGCCCGGTCGCCGAATCCATGCCCGGCGAGGTCGAGCTGCGCGTCGGCGCGGTGCCCGGGATCGGCGATGCCGAGGTGGAGCTGGTCTGGGACCCGCCCTGGGACCCGCAGAAGATGACCGACGAAGCCAAGCTCGAACTGGGAATGCTGTGATGAGCACCGAGACCAAGATCCGTGCCCGCCCGGCCGCGGTCACCCTCACCCCCGCCGCCGAGCGGAGAGTCGCGGACCTGATGGCGCGCGCCCCCGAAGGCGCGATCGGGGTCAAGCTGTCGACGCCGCGGCGCGGCTGCTCGGGCCTTGCTTATTCGGTCGATTACGTGACCGAGGAGCAGCGGTTCGACGAGAAGATCGAGACCCCCGGCGGCGCCTTCTACATCGACGGCGCCTCGGTCCTCTACCTGGTCGGCTCGACCATGGACTGGGTCGAGGACGATTTCGCCGCCGGCTTCACCTTCGAAAATCCCAACGCCAAGGGCGCCTGCGGCTGCGGCGAGAGCTTCACCGTCTAGCCCGCCCTTTTCATTCCGCCCCCGGCAAGGCAGGGTCGCCCTTGTTCACGGGGGGAGAGACGGGATGAGTCGCAGGATCTTGCTGGTCGCCGGCGCTTTGGCGGCGATCGTCGCGGCCAGGGCCGCCATCGCCAATGACAGCAGCGCCGAGAAGGCGGCCGGCGGCCTGGTCCTCAAGCAGAACAACGACATCGACATGGTCTCGGAGGACCTGTTCGTCTCGGCGGAGCAGGTCCGGGTCAATTACGTGTTCCGCAACCGGGCGCGGCAGGCGCGGCGGATCACCGTCGCCTTCCCGATGCCGGATCGCGAACTCTCCTACGAGATGGAGAGCGAGGTCGCCTATCCCAGCGATTTCCACACCCTCGTCGACGGCCGCCCGGTCCGGATGAGCGTCGAGCGCAGGGCGATATTGGGCAGGGCCGACCGCACCGCCGAGCTGACGGGCCTGCGCGTTCCCATCGCGCCGCCGCCCGGCGAGCGGGCGGGCCATCTCGCCGATGCGATCGGCCGCATGCCTCGCGCCACGCAGCAGCGGCTCGCCCGGCTGGGCCTGATCGACGCGGCCAGCCTCGCCGATCCCTCGCACCAGATCATCCCGATGTGGACGGTCAGGGAGACCTGGCATTGGGACCAGGTCTTTCCCGCCGGCCGCGACCTTGGGGTCGAGCATCGCTACCGGCCCGGCGTCGGCGGCACCGCCGGCGTTCCGCTCGCCAATGCCGATTGGCGCAGCGGCGAAAACGGCCGCGAGGCGCAGGCCGAATATTGCACCGACCGCGCCTTCCTCGCCGCGCTCGACCGGATGTCGCAGCGCGCCGAGCGCGAGCAGGCGAACTACCCCATGGAGAGCAGGCTCCGCTACATCCTCACCACCGGCGGCAATTGGCGCTCGCCGATCGGGGATTTCCGGATGGTGATCGACAAGGGCAGCCCCAATGCGATCGTCAGCTTCTGCGGGCAGGGGGTGCGCCGGATCAGCCCGACCCAGTTCGAGGTCCGCCACCGCAACTGGCGGCCGGACCGCGACCTTGCCGTGCTGATCGTCTCGGCGGAGCCGCGGGAATAGGGGTCTTCGCCTTCCCATCCTCATCCAGCAGCGGGAGAACCAGCCGATGAATTACCGCGTGCCCCTGATCGCCCTCGCCGCCGCGCTCGCGGCGGGCGCCGCCGCCGCCAATGACAGCACCGCGGTGACCGCCGCCGGCGGCCTCGTCCTCACCCGCAACGACGATATCGACATGGTCTCGGAGGATCTGTTCGTCTCGGTCGAGCAGGTCCGCGTCCATTATGTCTTCCGCAACCGCAGCCGGCGCGACATCTCGGTCACCGTCGCCTTCCCGATGCCGGACCGCGAGCTTTCGCAGCTCGGCCATGCCGATGTCGGCTATCCCTCCGATTTCCACACCATGGTCGCCGGCCGCCCCGTCAGGGCGGCGCTCGAGCGCCATGCCGTGGCGAGCGGCCGCGATCGCACCGCCTTGCTGGAGAGCCTCCGCATTCCGCTCGCGCCGGATGCGGAGGGCATCGCCCATATCAGCGCCGCGCTGGCCGCTCTGCCCGCGGCGCGGCAGGCGGAGCTCAGGCGGCTCGGCCTGCTCGGCAATGACGAATATGACGAGAGCCGGATCGTGCCGACGTGGACCTTGCGCGACACCTGGCATTGGCGGCAGGTCTTCCCGGCCGGCCGCGATCTGGTCGTCGATCACCGCTACCGGCCCGGCGCCGGGTCGAGCCCGGGGCCGATGCTTGGCGACCGGGCCTATCGGCGCACCGCCGACGGGCGCGGGGAGATGGCGGCCTATTGCCCCGATCGCGCCTTCCTGGCGCGGCTCGAACGGCTGACCGTGCAGGGCGGCGACGGCACTCAGCGGGGCGATTACCGGCTCGGCTATATCCTCACCACCGGCGGCAATTGGCGCTCGCCGATCGGCACCTTCCGGCTGGTCGTCGACAAGGGCCGGGCCAGCAACATCGTCAGCTTCTGCGAGACCGGCGTGCGGCGGCTGAACGCGACCCAGTTCGAGGTGCGCCACCGCAATTGGCGCCCGACCAGGAACCTCGACATCCTGATCGCGCAGACCGAAGAATAGCGGCGGCTTTCCGGCCGGGCGAAACGCCGCTAGGGGCGAGGCCATGGTTCCCGCCCTCGCCCATGTCGACACCTGGATCTTCGATCTTGACAACAGCCTCTATCCGCACAGCTGCAACCTGTTCGAGCTGATCGACCTGCGCATGGGCGAATATATCCAGACGCTGCTCGGCGTCGACGCCGTCGAGGCGCGGCGCGTGCAGAAGGGCTATTTCCACGCCCACGGCACCACTTTGGCCGGGCTGATGGCGTCGCACGGCGTGGCGCCCGGCGAGTTCCTCGATTTCGTCCACGACGTCGATCTCGCCCGGGTCACCGCCGATCCGGCTTTGGTCGCGGCGCTCGACGCGCTGCCCGGGCGCAAGTTCGTCTTCACCAACGCAAGCGAGGATTATGCGCGCCGCGTGCTGGAGAGGCTCGGCCTCTCCAATGCGTTCGACGGGATGCACGACATCCACGCCATGGCCTATGTCCCCAAGCCCGACCCCTCCGGCTATCGCGCGATCTGCGATCTGCACGGCATCGATCCGAAGCGCGCGCTCTTTGCCGACGACATGGTCCGCAATCTGAAGCCCGCCAAGGCGATCGGGATGACCACCTTGTGGGTGGACAACGGCTCGGAGCAGGGGCCCGATCCCGCCGAGATGGACGATGTCGATTACCGGACGGGCGACATTGCCGGCTGGCTGGGCGCGTTGCTGGGGGAGAAGGTGGCATGACGTCGCAGCTTCAACAGGTCATCGACGCCGCCTGGGAGGCGCGCGAAACCCTCGGCACCGCGACGCGGGGCGAGGTCCGCGACGCGGTCGAGGCGGCATTGCGGCTGCTCGACGACGGCGAGGCGCGGGTGGCGCAGAAGGGCGAAGGCGGCTGGACCGTCAATCAATGGCTGAAGAAGGCGGTCCTGCTCTCCTTCCGGCTCAACGACAATGCGCTGATCCCGGGCCCCGGCGGCAGTGCCTGGTACGACAAGGTCCCCTCCAAGTTCGAAGGCTGGGACGAAGCGCGCTACCGCACCGCGGGCTTCCGCGCGGTGCCGGGCGCGATCGTCCGCCGCGGCGCCTTTATCGGCCGCAACGCCGTGCTGATGCCGAGCTTCGTCAATATCGGCGCGTTCGTCGGCGAGGGCACGATGGTCGACACCTGGGCGACCGTGGGGAGCTGCGCGCAGATCGGCAGGAACGTCCACATCTCCGGCGGCACCGGCATCGGCGGGGTGCTCGAGCCGCTGCAGGCGGGCCCCGTGATCATCGAGGACAATTGCTTCATCGGCGCCCGCTCCGAAGTGGCCGAGGGCGTCGTCGTCGAGGAAGGCGCGGTGATCTCGATGGGCGTCTTCCTCGGCGCCTCGACCAAGATCGTCCATCGTGCTACCGGCGAGGTGTTCTACGGGCGGGTGCCGGCTTATTCGGTGGTCGTGCCGGGCACCTTGCCGGGCAAGGACGGCGGCCCCGGCCTTGCCTGCGCGGTCATCGTCAAGACGGTCGATGCCAGGACGCGTTCGAAGACCGCGATCAACGACCTGCTCAGGGAGTGATGCCATGCGCGCGACCGCCTTGCTGACGCTTCTTCTCGCCGCCCCCGCGCCCGCCGCCGCCCAGGATCAGGAACCGCTGACTGCGGCGCGAATCCGCGCCATGCCGGCCGAAACGCTGGCCAGGCGGCTGCTCGGCGATTCTGGCGCGATCGTCTATCCGATGCAGCCCGTTTCGCCGACTCGCGGCGACAGGGCGGACGGCGACGGCCCCCAATCTGTCAGCTATTATACGCGGCCGCGTGTCGCTCTTCGCGCGGGAATCTGCGAAACCGACTTCCTCTACGTCATCCTCGCGCCGACTGGGGCGCCGGGACCCGATACGCCGCTTCTGGTCAGGCAGGTCAGGACCAGTGGCGTGTTCATCGTCCAGGATGTCGCTCGCGTCCGGCAGGGCGGCGAGCCGAGCGACGCGGAACGGGCGGCGCTCGACGCAGCCTGTGCCGCGATCGACCCGCGCGAAGCCGAGATCGCCCTGGCCGACAATGCCGAGCAACTGGGGCACGCAATCACGCTGACCGCGGACCTCCTTACCGCCGCCCGTGCCGGACGCACCGGCGTGCCGCTGGGTTGTCGGGACGGGGATGAGCGGCGGATCGCGCAGATTGCCTGCCTGCGGGGTATGACCGAACTGAGAACCGAGACCATCCACAATGTCGAGCTGATCGACGAATGCGATGACGACGCGGAGCTGAGCTGCGTGCAGGCCTGGCTTTGGGATGCGCGGCATAGCGGTCGGGTCGAAATCCGGTTCGCGCTGCGTTGGGGCACTCAGACGCTCGTGCGGATCGACGTTCGACCCAGGCCGGGCTTCTTCAGCGAAGGCTGATTGACCGCAATTTCCGGGAGGCGCTGGCGTCCGCGCTCGGCTAGGCCGGCATGATGGAACGGGCGGCGAACCAGGCGATGAACCGGCAGGACTGGACGATCCTGCTCGTCCTGTCGGTGCTTTGGGGCGGCTCCTTCTTCTTCATCGAGGTGGCGGTCCCGACGGTCGCTCCGCTCACCCTCGTGCTGATCCGGGTCGTCCTCGCCGCCGCCTTCCTGTGGGCCTTCCTGCTGGTCCGGCGCGAGCGGCTGGCGTTGCCGCCGGGGGCTGCCTTCGCGCTGCTGGTGCTGGCCCTGCTCAACAATGTCGTCCCGTTCAGCCTCTTCGCCTGGGCGCAGGGGGAGATTAGCGGCGGCCTCGCCTCGATCCTCAACGCGACCACGCCGATCTGGGGCGTCGTCGTCGCGCACGCCTTCACCCGCGACGAGAAAGCGGGCCCCGGCAAGGTCGCCGGCGTGCTGCTCGGCTTCGCCGGCGTCGCGGTGATGATCGGCGCCGATCTGCTCGGCCAGATCGGCACCAACGCGCTGGCGCAGATCGCCTGCCTCGCCTCGACCCTGTGCTACGCGCTCGCCGGCGTCTGGGCGCGGCGCTTCCGGGTCATGGGGGTGAGCCCGCTCGCCGTCTCGACCGGCCAGCTCAGCGCGGCGGCGATCGTGATGCTGCCTTTGGTGCTGGTCTTCGAGCCGCCCTGGCTGGCCTCGGCGCCGTCGCAGGAGGCCTGGTGGGCGCTGATCGCCCTGGCGCTGTTCTGCACCAGCCTCGCCTACATTCTCTATTTCCGCCTGCTCGCCTCGGCCGGCGCGACCAATTCGCTGCTCGTCACCTTCCTCATTCCGATCACCGCGATCCTCTTGGGGGCGCTGCTGCTCGGCGAGCAGCTCGAGGCCCGCCATTTCGCCGGCATGGTCCTGATCGGCGCCGGGCTGGCGGCGATCGACGGGCGCCTGTTCCGGCGCCGGCGCCCTGCCGGCTGAGCGCGATTCGGCAGGATTTCCCTGCGAAGATGACGAAGATGACAGCTCCCATCGGTGTGTCATCCTGGCCCGGAAACGGCGCCCCATACGGACGCCCGCCTGCCTTGATCTTCCCGATGAGAAGGAGCCGGCCGGCATGGTGCCGGATGAAATCCAACTTTGGAAGGTCCGTCCAAATGTCAGATGGCGCGCGGCGGGATGTACTGAAACTCGATCAGGTAGATGTTCGTGCCGCTGCCGTGCTTCGCGACCTTGAGGAGGTCGACGACGCCCAGGAAGCCCGAGCGCCGCGCCAGCTCGCCGGTGATGTCGTCGAGCGCGATGGGCTGGATGGATTCGACGACGATGTGGCCGTCGGCCATCGGATAGATGCCGCCCGGCCTGACGCGCGGCCTTTGCCAGATCCGGACGGTGCAGGTGATCCGCCCCTCTTTCATGCCCTGGCGCAGCCGCTTGGCGAACTGCATCGCGCCTAGCCTCCGTCCGCTTCCCGGAGCAGCCGCGCGGCCCGTTCGCCGCTCCAGTCGGCCATGCCGGTCATCCGCCAGACCTCGCGCCCCTGCGCGTCGTAGAGGATGGTGGTCGGCAGGGTGTCGAGGCGCAGGCCCATCATCAGGTCCATGCGCGAATCGAGATAGGGTTCGAGCCGCCGGAAGCTGCGCGCGGCGAAGAAGTCGGCGACCTTGCGGCGGCCGTCGTCGGCGTCCTGGCTGACGGCGAGGACCTTGATCGCCTCGCCCTGCCTCTGCGCGAGCGCGTCCAGCGACGGCATCTCGACGATGCACGGGCCGCACCAGGTCGCCCACAGATTGACCAGCAGGGGCCGGCCGCGGAACGCCGAGAGGCGCACCGGCCGGCCATTGCCGTCCTCGAAGACGCTGTCGGGCGCGGCGGTGCCGGCATGGCTGCGGTCGAGCCGGCCGGTCGGATAGCGCGGGTGGCCGGCCGCGCCCGCCGGCGCCGTCGCATTGGCGGGTGGGGCGAGCGCTGCGGCCGCCGCAGGCGCATTGCCTTGCGGGTCTGCCGCCTTTTGCCTATCGCATCCGGCCAGCGCGAGGCCGATCAGGAGGCCGGGGAGAAGGGCGATCAGTGACCGCAAGGATCTAGGCCGCAAGGATCAGGACTCCAATGCCATGTGGGGCGGGCGGTTCTCGGAAGGGCCCTCCGAGCTGATGCGCGCGATAAATGCCTCGATCGGCTTCGACAAGCGCTTGTGGCGCCAGGACATCGCCGCCAGCCGCATCCACATCGCCATGCTCGCCGCCCAGGGCATCGTCGCGCAGGAGGATGCCGACGCGATCGAGGAGGGGCTCGACAGGATCGAGGACGAATATGAGAGCGGAGGCGTGCCCGAGGATGCGGCGCTCGAGGACATCCACATGCATGTCGAGCACCGCCTCGCCGAACTGATCGGCCCGGCGGCGGGCCGGCTGCACACCGCCCGCTCGCGCAACGACCAGGTCGCGACCGACTTCAAATTGTGGGTGCGCGACGCGATCGACGGTGCCGATCAGGCGCTGGCGGCGCTGCAGCGGACGCTGGTGACGCGCGCCGCCGAGCATTCCGGCACCGTCATGCCGGGCTTCACCCATTTGCAATCCGCCCAGCCGGTCACCCTGGGCCACCATCTCATGGCCTATTACGAGATGCTGCGCCGCGACCGCTCGCGCTTCGCCGACGCCCGCGCGCGCCTCAACGAAAGCCCGCTGGGCGCCGCCGCTCTGGCCGGCACGAGCTTTCCGATCGACCGCGAGGCGACCGCGCTGGCGCTCGATTTCGCCCGCCCGTGCGCCAATTCGCTGGACGCGGTCTCGGACCGGGATTTCGCGCTCGATTTTCTGATGGCCGCCGCCCAGTGCGCGCTGCATCTGTCGCGCCTCGCCGAGGAATTCGTGCTGTGGGCGAGCCAGATGTTCGGCTTCGTCACCCTCTCCGACGCCTTCTCGACCGGCTCGTCGATCATGCCGCAGAAGCGCAACCCCGACGCCGCCGAGCTGGTCCGCGGCCATGCCGGCCGGATCGCCGGCGCGATGGTCGGCCTGGTGACGGTGATGAAGGGCCTGCCGCTCGCTTATTCGAAGGACATGCAGGACGACAAGGAGCCGGTCTTCGAGGCGCATGACCTGCTCTGCCTGTCGCTCGCGGCGATGACCGGGATGGTCGAGACCTCGACCTTCGACGCGGAGCGCATGCGCGCCGCCGCCGAAGCGGGCCACGCCACCGCCACCGACCTTGCCGACTGGCTGGTGCGCGAGGCGGGCCTGCCGTTCCGCGAGGCGCATCATATCACCGGCCGCGCCGTCCGCCTCGCCGACGAGCGCGGCGTCAAGCTCTGGGAGCTGCCGCTGGACGCGCTCAAGCAGGTCGATGCCAGGATCGAAGCCGGTGTTTTCGCGGTGCTTTCGCTCGATGCATCGGTTAAGAGCCGGACCAGCTTCGGCGGCACCGCGCCGGCGCAGGTAAGGAAGAGGATCGAGGCGGCGAAGAAGATGCTGGGGATGCGGGAATGAAGCGCGCGGCTTTGCTCGGCCTGGCCCTCCTGCTCGGCGCCTGCGGCCTGCGCGAGCCTTTGCGTCCCGCGCCCGGCCAGGCGATGCCGCCCGCGCCGAGCATGGCGAGCCGGCCGCTCACCACCGACGAACTGCTCGAGCCGCCGCCCGTCGCCAGGCCCGGCCGCGTCGACGAATTGCTGCGCCGCTCCGAAGAGCGCGAGGACGACCGCTTCGATCTGCCGCCCGGCGACATTCCGGTCGGCGACGGTCCGGCCAATATAGCAGCGCCCGAATGAAGCCTGTCCGCAAGGCCGTCTTCCCGGTCGCGGGCCTCGGCACCCGCTTCCTGCCCGCCACCAAGGCGATCCCCAAGGAGATGCTGACGGTGGTCGACCGGCCGCTGATCCAATATGCCGTCGAGGAGGCGCGCGAGGCCGGGATCGAGCAGATGATCTTCGTCACCGGCCGCGGCAAGAGCGCGCTCGAGGACCATTTCGACATATCCTACGAGCTCGAGGCGGTGATGACCGGGCGCGGCAAATCGCTCGACGCGCTCGCCGGCACCCGCTGCCCCCCCGGCGCGATCGTCTCGGTGCGCCAGCAGCAGCCGCTCGGCCTCGGCCACGCCGTCTGGTGCGCGCGCGACATCGTCGGCGACGAGCCGTTCGCGGTCCTCCTCCCCGACGATCTCATGGTCGGCCGGCCCGGCTGCCTGGCGCAGATGGTCGCGGCCTATGAACGGGCGGGCGGCAATATCGTCTGCGCGCAGGAGGTGCCGCGCGAGCGCACGGCGAGCTACGGCATCGTGACGCCGGGCGCCAGCGTCGGCCGGCTGACCGCGATCAAGGGCCTGGTCGAAAAGCCAAGCCCCGAGGACGCGCCCTCCACCCTCGCCGTGGTCGGCCGCTACATCCTCCAGCCGGAGATCATGCCGATCCTCGGCGCCCTGGGCGAGGGCGCCGGCGGCGAGATCCAGCTCACCGACGGCATGTCCGCCTTGATCGGCAGGCAGAGCTTCCACGCGCTGACCTTCAACGGCGAGCGCCACGATTGCGGCGATCCCCAAGGCTTCGTCCTCGCCAATCTCGCGCTCGCGCTCGGCCGCGACGATCTCGGCCCGGACGTCCGCGCCTGGCTCGCGGCGCGGGAATGAGCTGCACGATCATCCTCGTCGGCGACGGGCCGCCGCGGATGCTCGCCAAGCAGGAAGCGCTCGCCTATCGCGGCCCCGGCTTCGTCTGGACCCATGTCGAAAGCGCCGCCGACGACCAGCTGCCGGTCCTGTTCAGTCCGGACATCCCCGATGTTGCCGCCAACGCCTTGGTCGCGACCGAGACGCGGCCGCGCTGCGACCGCATCGACGAGGGCGCGATCGTCAACATCCGCGGCCCGGCCGCGGTCGAGACCGAGGATTCGGACCGCCTGGTCTCGATCCGGATGTGGGCGCGCGCCGGCAAGGTCGATTCGGTGACTCGCCGGCCGCTCGCCGCGACCGCCAAGGTGAAGGCGAAGATGGAGGCCGGCAAGATCCTCGATCCGGGCGACCTCGTCGCCGGCTTCGCCCGCGAGATCAGCGCCGCGCTCGATCCGCAGATCGCCGATCTGGGCGATCGGCTCGACGATTGCGAGAGCGAGCTGACCGACGGCAACAAGTTCCGGCTGCGCAGCGCGATCACCTCGATCCGCTCCGAGGCGATCGCCTATCGCCGCTTCGTCGCGCCCGACCGCGACGCCCTCATCACTTTGGCCGCGCTCGATTTCGACTGGCTGGCCGAGGACGACCGCCTCCACATCCGCGAGGCCGCCGACCGCTTCGCCCGCATGGCCGAGGAGCTCGAATCGGTGCGCGAGCGCTCGGCCCTGCTCCACGAGCAGCTCACCGACCTGCGCGCCGAGGAGATCGACCAGCGCGCGCTTTTGATCTCGATCGTCGCCTTCATCTTCCTGCCCTTGACCTTCCTCACCGGCCTCTTGGGCATGAACGTCGACGGCATTCCCTATGCGCACACCCATTATGCCTTCTGGGGCGTGGTCGGCGTCTGCGTCCTGATCGCGGTCGGCGTCATCGCCTGGTTCATCCGCCGCCAGTGGCTGCGACGGTAAGGGACAGTTACTTTCACGCGCCGGCGAGGGGACAGTTACTTTCACGCGCCGACGCGTGAAGGCTCGTGCAGGCGTGCCGAAAGTAACTGTCCCTGGCCCCCTAAGCCTCCAGCTCGATGTCCCAGTAGAGATAGTCGCGCCAGCTTTCGTGGAGGTAGTTGGGCGGGAAGCTCCGGCCATGCTCCTGGAGCTGCCAGCTGGTCGGCCGGAACGGATGGCGGCGGATGCGCATATGGGCCTGCAAGGGGGTGCGCCCGCCTTTCCTCAAATTGCAGGGCGCGCAGGCGGTGGCGACATTGTCCCAGGTGGTGCGGCCGCCCTGGGCGCGCGGCACGACATGGTCGAAGGTCAATTCCTGCGGGTCGCCGCAATATTGGCAGGCGAAGCGGTCGCGCAGGAAGAGGTTGAACCGCGTGAAGGCGGGATATTCGGATGGCCGCACATATTGGCGCAGCGCGATCACGCTCGGCAGGCGCATCGTCCGGCTCGGGCTGTGCACCTCGCGCTCGTAGGCGGCGACGATGTCGACCCGCTCCAAAAAGACCGCCTTGACGGCGGTCTGCCAGGGCCACAGGCTCAAGGGATAGTAACTGAGCGGCGTGTAATCGGCGTTGAGCACGAGGGCGGGACAGCCTTCGGGGTGCCTGAGAAGGTCGGGATGGTACAAGCCAATCGCTCCCGTTTCCCGGAAAAGCCCGTCCGAAAAACGCCGCCCCACGAAGCCTGTCGCACCCAGAACGCGGGAGACTGGGCGTCTCGCCGTCCTCTCCTGGTCCGCCATGCACTCGCCAGTTTGCATGACGCCGTCATGACACCATAAGCACTGACTCCCGGTCAAGCTGAAAAGAAACGCCAAGGTCCCGCTATGCACGCCGTCACCCGCTTCGCGCCCAGCCCCACCGGAAGGCTGCATCTCGGCCACGCTTATTCCGCGCTGCTCGCCCACGATTTCGCGCGCGAGCAGGACGGCACCTTCCTGCTCAGGATCGAGGATATCGATCCAGGCCGGGTCAGGGCGCAATATGTCGACGGGATCATCGAGGATCTGCTCTGGCTCGGCCTCGAATGGGACGGCGAGATGCCCTATCAGTCGGAGCGGCTCGCAATCTATGCCGAGGCGCTGGAGCGGCTGAAGGCCGACGGCCTGCTCTATCCTTGCTTCTGCACCCGCGCCGACATCGCCGCCGAGATCGCGGCGAGCGCCGCCGCGCCGCAGGGGCCCGACGGCCCGGCCTATCCGGGCACCTGCCGGGGCCTGGCCGACCCGGACCTGTCGCGGCCGCACGCCTGGCGGCTCGACGTCGCCAAGGCAATGGCACGCGCCGGCCCGCTCTACTGGATGGACGGCGACACCGAGGTCCAGGCCGAGCCCGGGCGCTTCGGCGACGTCGTCCTCGCCCGCAAGGACGCGCCCGCTTCCTATCATCTCGCGGTCACCATCGACGACGCGGCGCAGGGCGTGACCGACGTCGTGCGCGGCCGCGACCTCTTCGCCGCCACCGACGTGCACCGGCTGCTCCAGGCGCTGCTCGGCCTGCCGACGCCCCTCTACCATCATCACGATCTGCTGACCGATGCAGCGGGAAAGCGGCTCGCCAAGCGCCACGATGCGCCCACCCTCGCCGATCTGCGCGCCGCGGGGGCCGATCCGGAGGCGCTGGTGGAGGCGCTGCGGCGCGGCGAATTGCCGGCTGGATATTCGCGGACGGAGGCGTAAGAGGCCCGGGACATGAAGTGGATTCTCATCCCCCTGATCGTGCTCGCCGCCGGCGCCACTTTGTTCGTGCTGGTCAAGGGCGTGGTCGGCATGGCGCAGGGCAAGGACATTACCGGCCAGCGCTCGCAGGCGCTGATGCAGAAAAGGATCATGTTCCAGGCGATCGCCATATTGCTCGCCGTCGCTCTTCTGCTGGTCGCGAGCGGCTGAGGCGCGGCCCTGGTCCGGCTCAACAAAATCTACACGCGCACCGGCGACGCCGGCGAGACCGGGCTGGTCGACGGCTCGCGCGCGTCCAAGGCCAGCCCGATCTTCGCCGCGATCGGCAACGTCGACGAGGCGAACAGCGCGATCGGCGTCGCCCTGCTCACGGTCAGCGACGAAAGGGCGTGCGCGATGCTCGGCCGCGTCCAGAACGAATTGTTCGATCTCGGCGCCGATCTCGCCACGCCGGACGGGATCGAAGGGGCGCTCCGCATCCAGCCGGACCAGATCGGCCGGCTCGAGCGCGAGATCGACGCGATGAACGAGGATCTGGCGCCGCTGAGGAGCTTCATCCTGCCCGGCGGCACCGGCGGTTCGGCCGCGCTCCACCTCGCCCGGGCGGTGGTGCGGCGGGCCGAGCGGACGGCGGTCGCCAATGCGGCGGCGTTCAATCCGCGCGCGCTCCACTACCTCAATCGCCTGTCGGACCATTTGTTCGTGCTCGCGCGTTGGGTGGCGCGTGACGGGGGCGGCGACATCCTGTGGAAGCCGGGCGCGACCCGCGAAGGCTGACACGCGTTCTGCTTTTGTGCTAGAGCCGGCGAGGGGAGAGTCCTGGATGGCGACACGGGTTCGGCCGGCGGCGGGGGAGAGCCTGGCGGCGCGCTACGAAAGGGTGCGCGGGCTCAGCCTCGCCATCGCCGCGCCCTTGTCCGACGCCGACGCCGCCGTCCAGCCGATGCCGGACGCCTCGCCCGCCAAATGGCACCTCGCCCATAGCACCTGGTTCTTCGAGACCTTCGTGCTGCGCGACCATCTGCCGGGCTATCGGGCGCATGACGAGAGCTACGCCTACCTCTTCAACTCTTATTACGAGGGCGAGGGCGAGCGGCACCCGCGCGACCGAAGGGGCATGATCGCCCGACCGTCACTCGACGAGGTCCGCGCCTGGCGGGCGGCGGTGGACGAGGCTTTGCTCGCCGCGATCGGCGTGCTGCCCGCCGAGATCATCGCGCTCGGCCTCAATCACGAGCAGCAGCATCAGGAATTGATGCTGATGGACCTGACCGCGACCTTCTTCGCAAACCCGCTGCGTCCGGCTTTGTGGGCGCCCGGCCCCCTCCAGCCCGCGGCCTTGCCCGGTCCGATCGAGTGGCGGCGGGGCGCGGAAGGGGTGGTCGAGATCGGCCATGACGGGGCCGGTTTCGCCTTCGACTGCGAGGGGCCGCGCCACCGGGCGCTGCTCCATCCGCACGCGCTCGCCGACCGCAATATCACCAACGCCGAATGGCTGAGCTTCATCGCCGACGGCGGCTATCGCGATGCCTTGCTCTGGCTCGCCGACGGCTGGGCCTGGGTGCGCGAGAACGGGATCGAGGCGCCGCTTTACTGGGTGAAGGGCGAAAGCGGCTGGTCGCGCTTCGCGCTCGACGGGCCGAGGCCGCTCGACCTCGCCGAGCCGGTCAGCCACATCTCCTATTACGAGGCCGACGCTTATGCCCGCTGGGCCGGCGCCCGCCTGCCGACCGAGGCGGAATGGGAAGCTGCCGCGGCGCCGCTCGACCCGGAGGGCGGCAACCAGCTCGACGCCGCCGGCCCCGTCCGCCCCGTCGCCGGCGCGACCGGCCTGATCGGCAACGTCTGGCAGTGGACCGGCAGCGCCTATCTTCCCTATCCCGGCTTCCAGCCGGCGCCGGGCGCGGTCGGCGAATATAACGGCAAGTTCATGTGCTCGCAGATGGTGCTGCGCGGCGGCTGCTGCGCCACCCCGCGCGGCCATCTCCGGGCGAGCTACCGCAACTTCTTCTATCCCCACCAGCGCTGGATGTTCTCCGGGCTTCGGCTGGCGCGTGACAGCTGACCCCGCGTTCCGCGCCGACGTGCTCGCCGGCCTCGCAGCGCCGATTCCGGCAGTCCCGGCGCGCTGGCTCTACGACCGGCGCGGCTCCGAATTGTTCGAGGAGATCACCCGCCTGCCCGAATATTATCCGACGCGGACCGAGGCCGCCCTGCTCGAACGCTACAGCGGCGAGATCGCCGCCCGGCTCGGCACCGGCGAGGCGGTGGTCGAGTTCGGCTCGGGCTCCTCGGCCAAGACCCCGATCCTGCTGCGCGCGGTGCGCCCGTCTTTCTACGTTCCGGTCGACATCAGCGGCGATTTCCTGCGCGAATCGGCGGCGGCGCTGCAGGCCGAATTCCCCGATCTTCCGATCCACGCCGTGGAGGCGGATTTCACCCGCTCGTTCGAGCTTCCCGCCGCGATCGCCGCGGCGCCCAAGCTCGGCTTCTTCCCGGGCTCGACGATCGGCAATTTCGTCGCCCGCAGCGCGGTCGATCTGCTGCGCGCGATGAAGGAGACTCTGGGCGAGGGCTCGCGCCTCGTCATCGGCATGGACCGGATCAAGCCGGTCGACGTCTTGCTGCGCGCCTATGACGACGCCGCCGGCGTCACCGCCGCGTTCAACCTCAACCTGCTCCACCGCATCAATGCCGAACTGGACGGCGACGTGCCCGTGGACGGCTTCCGCCACCGCGCGATCTGGAACGACGAGATGAGCCGGATCGAAATGCATCTCGAGGCGCTGCGCGACGTCTCCTTCCGGGTCGCCGGCGCGGCCTTCGCGATGAAGGCGGGCGAGACCGTCCACACCGAGAACAGCCACAAATACGGCCATCGCGACTCCCGCCTGCTGCTGCGCGCCGCCGGCTGGGGGGTGGTCGCCGAATGGACCGACGAGGAGAGCTGGTTCTCGATCCTCCTCGCCGAAGCCGAGTCGCCCCGCTCGGCGCCCTGAGCCGGGATTCCGGCAAAGGAAATCCGTTCGGCCCCGGACTTGATCGTCAGGGCGAACGGAGGCCGGACAAGTGCACGAGCGGACCCCGCCATTGCCCGCCTCCACCGGCCCGGCTACAGGAGCCGGCGACGCCTTTTCCCGGAGAGACCATGCTGCTCGCTTTGTTCGACATCGCCCATATCCTGCTGCAGGTGCTGATGTGGATCATCATCATCCAGGCGATCCTGTCCTGGCTGGTGGCGTTCAACGTGGTCAACACCCATAACGACTTCGTCCGCTCGTTCCTCAACGCCCTCGATCGGCTGACGCGGCCGCTCTACCGGCCGATCCGCAGGATCTTGCCCGATTTCGGCGGAATCGATTTCTCGCCGATCGTGGTCATCCTGATCATCATCGTGCTCGATCGCCTGCTCCTCGGCGCCCAGCTCGATCTCATCAGCTCAAGGGCAATCACCACGGCGGTGCCGTGATCGAGCTTTTCGTCTCGGCCTTCGTCACCTTCCTGGTGGTGATCGATCCGCCGGGCTGCGCTCCGATCTTCGCCAGCCTCACCCGCGGCAGTCCTCCCGATCAGCGCCGGATCATGGCCTTTCGATCGGTGGCGATCGCAGCCGCAATCCTGCTCTTCTTCGCTTTGCTCGGCGAGGAATTGCTCAAGGCGCTGGGCATCAGCCTCGCCGCATTCCGGATCGCGGGCGGCATCATGCTTTTCCTGATCGCTCTCGAAATGGTGTTCGAAAAGCGCACCCAGCGCCGCGAGACCCGCGCCCAGGAGGTCAATGACAGCCCGGAGCATGAGGATATTTCAGTGTTCCCGATGGCAATTCCGATGATTGCGGGACCAGGGTCGATCGCATCGGTGATGCTGCTCATGGCGCGCAG
>JAXDPD010000076.1:0-34565 GCA_034668505.1 Sphingomonadales bacterium | reverse complement strand
CCGGGTCGAGGATGCCGGCGACGTCGTCCTCGAATATGCCGGCGGCGGTGCCGACGCGGTCTATGCGGTGGGCAGCTACACGCTGCAAACCGGCTATGAGATCGAGGTGCTGGCGGCGATCGATCCGGCCTCGACGGCGGCGCAGAACCTTGGCGGCAACAATCTCGGCAACACCCTGTTCGGCAGCGCCGGCGCCAATATCCTCGACGGCAAGGGCGGCAATGACGCCCTGGTCGGCGGCGGCGGCGCCGACACCTTCGCCTTCACCACGGCCTTGGGCGCGGGCAATGCCGATACGATCGTCGATTTCGTCTCGGGCACCGACAGGATCGGGCTCGACCACGCCATCTTCACCGCGATCGGCGGCACGCTCAGTGCCGATGCCTTCGTGATCGGCGCCGCCGCCGCCGGCATTGAGGATCGCATCGTCTACAACCAGGCCACCGGCCAGCTCTTCTACGATTTCGACGGCAGCGGCGGCGGCGCCGCGATCCTGTTCGCGACGCTGCAGGGCGCGCCGTTGCTCGGCGCTGGCGACTTCACGATGATCTGAAAAAGAGCGGCGGTCGCCTTATTCGCTGACCTGGAGCTCGGCGACCGCGGCCTTGCGGGCTTCGGTCTCGGCGCGCATGCGGCCGGTCCGCTCGACCCGCGCCGCCATCTGCTCCCACGCCTCGGCGGCGCGCAGGCAGCGGTCGCGGACGTTCTGGAGGGGAGTGTTGGAGGCGTCCCGGCGGGCTTCGGACGCGCGCTCGAGATAGAATTCGTGATGGGTCGACATAGAGAATCCTGATTCCAATGGGATTGGCGCCAGCATAGGCGAAGAGGCCGAAAATCGCAAATCGCCGCTGGCGAACGACGGCACGCGGACCCCCTTACGTCATGCCGGACTCGATCCGGCATCCACCTTCTTTCGCGATGCCGGAAGGGAAGGTGAACCCGGATCAAGTCCGGGGTGACGCGGTGGGGACTTCAGTCCTGCCCGGGGACCAATGCCGCCAGCTTTTTCGGCGCGACGGCGCGGTAGCTCTCGGCGATCCAGCGTTTCAGGAGGTCGAGATCGGCCGCCTCGCCAGCGGCGAAGCGGCAGCCGATCCAGCCCGACCGGCCGAGCCCGTAGCCGGCGGGCGCGGCGAAATCGAAGGTCTCGGCGAAGTCGCGGCTGACCGGCAGCTTGACGGTGAGGCTGAGGCCGCCGTCGCTCTCGTCGAGCCACACGAAGGTCTTGCCGCGCACCTTGAGCGCGGTGTGGCCCCAGGGGAAATCCTCCGCCGCCTCGGGAAAGGCGAGGCCGTGCCGACGCAGCGCTTGGAAACCGGTCATCCGCCTCAGCCCAGCCCGGCCATGAAGGGCGGGTCGTCGATCGAAGCGGCGGCTTTGGCGAGCAGTTCGTGCCAGCGCACGGACAGCGCGTCGAAATAGGGATCGTCGACGGCGATCCGATGCGTCAGCACCTTCGAGCCCGGCCCGGCCGGCATCACCATCAGGTCGAGCGGCCGCCCGACCGCGAGGTTCGAGCGCATCGCGGCGTCGAACGAGAGGAAGCCGATCTTCATCGCCTCGCCGAGACGGGTTTCCGGTTCGATGCTGCGGTCGAGCATCGGCTTGCCATATTTGGTCTCGCCGATCTGGAAGAACGGCTTGTCCGGCTTGCACTCGATGAAATTGCCGGCCGAGTAGATCAGGAACAGGGCCGGCGGCGCGTCGCCGATGCGGCCGCCGAGCAGGATCGAGGCCGAGCCGCTGAGCTTGATCGAGGCCAGCGCCTTGCCGACGGTCTCGTTGGCGAGCCGCATCGCCTCGCCGACGAGCTGGGCGGCGCGGAACATCGTCGTCGGCTCGGCGATGGTCCGCATCAGCGCCTCGTCCTCGCCGGTCGGCAGGCCCTGGCGCAGCAGGCTGATCACCGTCTGGGTGGTCGAAAGATTGCCGGCCGAGGCCGCGAAGATGCAGCGATCCTCCGCGTCGGCGAGGCAGTGCAGCTTGCGGAAGGAGGAAATGTCGTCGACCCCGGCATTGGTGCGGGTGTCGGCGATCATGATCAGGCCGGCGTCGAGCAGCATGCCGAGGCAATAGGTCATCGGGTCCCCACTTCAGCTTTGCGATTGCGACTGCGCCTGGCTCGCCGCCTCGCTCACCCTTACTTCTACATTCAGTTCCTCGCCGCCGCCACCCGATCGCGCGCCGGCGATCGGCGCGGCGTCGCGATAGTCGAGCCCGCAGGCGACGCGGACATAGGCGTCGTCGGTGCTGATCCCGTTCAAGGGATCGAAGGCGACCCAGCCCAGATCGTCGACCCAGGCCTCCGCCCAGGCATGGCCCGCTTCCTGGCCGTGCTGGCCGTCGCGGCGGAAGAGATGGCCGGAGACGTAGCGCGCGGGAATGCCGCCGGCGCGCGCGGCCGCGATGAAGATGTGGGAGAAATCCTGGCAGACGCCATGGCCTTCGGCGGCGGCCTGCTCGGCCTTGGTCTCGACCGCCGTCGCCTCGGTGTCGAAGCGCAGCGATTCCTGGAGGCCGCCGGCGAGCCGGTGCAGCCGCTCGATCGTGCCGCCCGGGCCCGCCGCGCAGCTTTGCGCCAGCTTGGCGATCGCCGGGCCGGGCGCGGTCAGTGGCGTCGAGCGCAGGAAGATTTCGGACGGCAGATCGTGCGGCAGGCCCTGGACGATGCCGTGCTTGTCCTCGGTCAGCACCCGGCCGGCGACCGAGATGGCGAGGCTCGAGATCGCGGTATCGACGTAGAGCATGTGGGTGACGTTGCCATAGCCGTCGCGGCCTTCCCGCAATTTGGCGTCGCGGTCGACGTCGATCCGCCAGTCGAGCACCGCCTGGCCGGCGAAGCTCAGCGGCATCACCCTCAGCAGCTGGATCACCCGGCGCGCCGGCTGGGCATAAGTGTAGGTGGTGGAATAATGGATGGTCAGCTGCATCAGCCGAACCTGAACTGCCGCGCGATCGCCTGATCGAGCGCCGCATTGTCGCGGATGTAGGCGTGCAGCCATTCGTGGAGGCCGTTCTGCACCACCGTTCCGATGTCGAGGTCCCGGATCCGGTCGAGCCGCTTGCGCGCGAGCCGGTCGGCGAGGCCCTGGCGGCCCGAGCGGGCGGCGAAATCGGAGAGCAGGTCGACCGTCTCCTCGGCGGAGGCGGCGAGCGAGCGCGGCATCTCGTCGCGGAAGATCAGGAAGTCGGCGACCCGCCACGGCTTCAGCGGCCCCGAATAGATGTGGCGATAGGCGGTCTTGGCCGAGACGATCTGGAGCATGGTGCTCCACTGGTCGCGGTCGAGCGCGCCGCCGACCTCCTGGCCGGGTGGGAGGAGGAGGTAATATTTGACGTCGAGCAGCCGCGCCGTGTTGTCGCCGCGCTCGATCGCCGCGCCCAATTGCATGAACCAGGAGCCTTCGGAGCGCAGCATCCGCGCCAGCGCGCCCTCGAAGCCGCGGATCTCGGCCTTGAGGCTGTCGACCAGGTTGAGGCTGGCCTGGACGCCGCCGGGCTTGGTGCGGTCGCGGATGACCAGCCAGGTGCGGTTGATCGCCTCCCAGACCTCGACGGTGAGCGCGGTGCGGGCGGCGCGGGCATTGTCGCGCGCGGCCGAGATGCAGGAGCGGACCGCGCTCGCATTGTCCTCGGACAAGGTGAGGTAGCGGCGCACGCCGGCGGGGCTGAAGGTCTCGCCCGAAGCGGCGAAGGCCGAAGCGGAGCCGACCACGGCGAGCGCGCTGCGCCAGGCCTGCTCGCTCGCATCATGGTCGCCGAGCGCCGAGAGCCGGATCGTCGCCTCGACCAGGCGCGCGGTGAACTCGGCCCGCTCCATGTAGCGGCCGATCCAGTAGAGATGCTGGGCGGTGCGCGAGAGCATCAGCCCGCGCCGCCCGCCTGGCCGTCGTCATCCTCGGGAGCGAGCACGAAGCTGTCCTTGGTGCCGCCGCCCTGGCTCGAATTGACCACCAGCGAGCCTTCGCGCAGGGCAACGCGGGTGAGGCCGCCCGGCACGATCCTGATGCCGTTGGCGCCGGTGAGCACGAAGGGCCGGAAATCGACGTGGCGCGGCGCCAGGCCCGCGTCGGTGAAGGTCGGCACGGTCGAGAGCGCCAGCGTCGGCTGGGCGATGTAGCGCTCGGGCTCGGCCTTGAGCGCCGCGCGGAAGGTCTCGATCTCCTTCCTGGTCGCGGCCTGGCCGACCAGCATGCCGTAGCCGCCCGAGCCGTCGACCAGCTTGACGACCAGCTTGTCGAGATTGTCGAGCGTATATTGGAGCGCGTCGGGCTCGCGGCAGCGCCAGGTCTCGACATTGGGGAGCTTTGGCTCCTCGCCGGTATAATAACGGACGATCTCGGGCATGTAGCTGTAGATCGCCTTGTCGTCGGCAATGCCGGTGCCGGGCGCGTTGACCAGGGTGACGTTGCCGGCGAGATAGGCGGCCATCAGCCCCGGCACGCCCAATGCGGAATCGGGATTGAAGACGAGCGGATCGAGATAGAAATCGTCGATCCGCCGGTAGATGACGTCGACCCGGACCCGGCCGTGGATGGTGCGCATCCAGACGACGTCGTCGTCGACCTCGAGGTCGCTGCCCTCGACCAGCTCGATCCCCATATTGTCGGCAAGGAAGCTGTGCTCGTAAAAGGCCGAGTTGAAATGGCCCGGGGTCAGCAGCACGCAGCAGGCGTCGGCCCGGCCGGGCGAGACCGATTGCAGGGTCTCGCGCAGCAATTCGGGATAGGAATCGACCGGCTCGACCGGCAGCGCGTCGAACAATTCCGGGCAGAGCCTGAGCATCGCCTCGCGATTTTCGAGCATGTAGGAGACGCCCGAGGGGGTCCGCGCATTGTCCTCCAGCACCCAGAATTGATCGGGGCCGGTCCGCACCAGGTCGATCCCGCAAATATGGGCGTAGACGCCGTGCGGCGGCCGGGCGCCGGCGACCGCGATGCAATATTGGGCGTTGCCGAGCACGATGTCGGCCGGGATGATGCCGGCGGCGATGATCTTCCGCGCGCCGTAGACGTCGTCGATGAACAGGTTGATCGCGCGCACCCTTTGCTCGAGGCCGGCCGAGAGGCTCGCCCATTCGGGCGCGGAGAAGATGCGCGGGATGATGTCGAAGGGGATGATCCGCTCGGCCGCCTCCTCGTCGCCATAGACGGCGAAGGTGATGCCGAGGCTTCGGAACGCGGCTTCGGCGGCCTCCTGGCGGCGGACCAGCTCGGCCGGGGTGAGATCGGTGAGCCAGGCGGCCACCGCCTCGAAATCGGCGCGGGGCGTCCGATCCCGGCTGGCGCCCCACAATTCGTCGAACGGTCTGCCTTGCGCCATCGCCCCTCGCTCTGCGCGCGGCGGCCCGAAGCCGCCGGCCCCGTCACAATGCACGAAAGGCCGAGACGGGCCAATTCGATTTCGCAGCGCAGCAACTTATCGGCGTGACGGGCGCGCGGGCGCGGGCTATCGTTACGCCATGCCAACGACCCTCCCCGCCGAGCTCCTCGTCCTCATCTGGGGATGCGTCCTCGCCTTCGTCCACATCCTCGCCGCCGCGCAGGCCAAGACCCGCCAATATGGCACCAGGTGGAACATGGGCGCGCGCGACGAGGAATTGCCGCCGCTCAATCCGCTCGCCGGCCGGCTGACGCGGGCGCAGGCCAATTTCTTCGAGACCTTCCCGATCTTCATCGCGGCGGTGATGATCGTCGGCTTCATGCGCCTCAGCGATCACCAGACCCTATTGGGCGCCTGGCTCTGGCTCGGCGGCCGCGTCGCCTATCTCCCGCTCTACGCATTCGGCGTGCCCTATCTGCGCAGCCTCGCCTGGGGCGTCAGCCTGGTCGGCATCGCCCTGGTGCTCTGGCCGGCGCTGGCGCTGCTGTTCTAGGTCCGCCGCTTCAAAGCCAATTCGTCATGCCGGACTTGATCCGGCACCCATCTTCTTTCCGATGTCGTCGGAAGAAGGTGGACCTCGGGTCGAGCCCAGGGTGACGTTTCGGTTTCACGTCAATGCCGGTCCCGCACGATTGGATTATCGCGCGCCGAAGGGGTCATTTTTGCCTTTCGCCGAGGTCGCCCAGCTTTTGGCATTACATATTGTCAACTTCATCCACTTAACCGGCCCCGCGCGCCGGCCCGGCAAGGGCGCCTTTGGGTCGCCGTCGCGTCTAGTTTGTTTACTTCCGCGGCGATGCGCGTGGGGCCGCCGCACAAAGAAAACCGGCGCCCGCGCATTGCGCGGACGCCGGTTCTCGCCCCACTCGCAAGTTGGTCAGGCGACCTGCGCCGTCTCGACCTCCTCGGGCTCGCGCAGCACATAGCCGCGGCCCCAGACGGTCTCGATATAATTGTCCCCGCCGCAGGCGAGGCTGAGCTTCTTGCGAAGCTTGCAGATGAAGACGTCGATGATCTTGAGCTCGGGCTCGTCCATGCCGCCGTAAAGGTGGTTGAGGAACATCTCCTTGGTCAAGGTCGTGCCCTTGCGGAGCGAGAGCAGCTCCAGCATCGCATATTCCTTGCCGGTCAGATGGACCCGGGCGCCGTCGACCTCGACCGTCTTGGCGTCGAGATTGACCGCGAGCTTGCCGGTCTTGATCACCGACTGCGAATGGCCCTTGGAGCGGCGGACGATGGCGTGGATGCGCGCCACCAGCTCGTCGCGGTGGAAGGGCTTGGTGACGTAATCGTCGGCGCCGAAGCCCAGGGCCCGGACCTTCGAATCCATCTCGGCGACGCCGGACAGGATGAGGACGGGCGTGCCGACCTTGGCCGTCCTGAGCTTCTTCAGCACGTCATAGCCGTGCATGTCCGGAAGGTTCAGGTCCAGGCAGATGATGTCGTAATCGTAGAGCTTGCCGAGGTCCAAGCCCTCTTCGCCCAAATCGGTCGTATAGACGTTGAAGCCCTCGTTGGTGAGCATGAGCTCGATGGCCTTGGCCGTGGTCGGCTCGTCTTCGATCAGCAGCACGCGCATGAATTCTGCCCTCCTGTCGCGGCGGCCGTGGCCGGGCGCCATTGCGACTTTCATTAACTGTTAGAGGTGTGAAGGCAAAAGGTTAATTTGGTATTAATACCGTAGAATCCGTTACTAAGCCGAGGTCGTTGCGCTGAGGCAACAGCCATGGCAGGGCCGGGCGATGAACCTCTGGGAAAACCGGTGAACTTCTGGGAAAACAAGGTCCTCTTCATAGACGGCGAGGCGATGGTGATCGACAAGCCCGCGGGCCTCGCCGTCCATCCGGGCGCGCGGACGCCCGAGAGCCTCGAAGATTATCTTCACCATCTTCGTTTCGGATTCAAACGGTTGCCATTGCCGGTCCACCGGCTCGACCGCGATACGTCGGGCTGCCTGCTGCTCGCGCGCAACCCCAAGGCGCACAAGGCCTTTCAGCGCGCCTTCGAGGAGAAGAAGGTCACCAAGACCTATGTCGCGGTGGTCGACGGCGTGCCGGAGGCGGAGGCGGGGATTGTCGACATGGCGCTCGGCAAGGTCTCGACCGCCGAGGAGGGCTGGCGGATGGTGCCGGACGAAGCGGGCAAGGCGGCGGTGACGCACTGGCGGGTCGCCGCGGTCCGCGACGGGCGCGCGATCGTGCTGTTCACGCCCGAGACCGGCCGCACCCACCAGATCCGCGTCCACGCCGCCTCGGGGATCGGCCTGCCGATCGCCGGCGACCCGGTCTACGGCGCCGGCAGGGGGCCGATGCTGCTCCACGCTTTGTCGCTCAGCGTCGAGCGGAGCGGCAAGCCGGCGATCGAGGCGCGCGCGCCCTTGCCGCCGACCTTCGTCAATGCGGGGCTCGGCGATGTCCTATGAATTGCCCGAAGACGCGCTGGAGGAGCGCTTCCTGGCGGCTTCCGGGCCGGGCGGGCAGAACGTCAACAAGGTCGCGACGGCGTGCCAACTGCGCTGCGACGTCTTCAAGCTCGGCCTCGCGCCCGACGTCTACGCCCGCCTGAAGACGCTCGCCGGCAGCCGGATGACCATGGCGGGCGAGATCGTGATCACCGCGCGCAAATACCGCACCCAGGAGACCAACCGCGAGGATGCGCGGGCGCGGCTGGCGGATCTGATCGCGCGCGCCCATGTGAAGCCGGTGAAACGGGTGCGCACCCGGCCGAGCCGGGCGGCCAAGGCCAAAAGGGTGGACAGCAAGAAGCAGCGCGGCACCGTGAAGCAAAAGCGGGGGAAGGTGGATCTGGACTGATGTACGACTTCCAAATCGAAGCGGCGGACAAGGCCGATCTCTGGCGGCAGATCGAGGAGGCCGCCGCCGCGCTCACCGCGGGCGAGCCCGATCCCGTCGCCAACATGGCCAATATCGCGGCCTTGCTCTGGGAGGCGCTGCCGGACCTCAACTGGGCGGGCTTCTACCGCAATGTCGGCGGCGAGCTGGTGCTGGGGCCGTTCCAGGGGCGGCCGGCCTGCATCCGCATCCCATTCCGCAAGGGCGTCTGCGGCGCGGCGGCGGCGACGCTGGAGCCGCAATGCGTCGCCGACGTCCAGGCCTTTGCCGGCCATATCGCCTGCGACGCCGCCAGCCGCGCCGAGCTGGTCGTGCCGATCCTGGCCAGCGGCCGGCTCGTCGGCGTGCTCGATCTCGACAGCCCGACGCCGGCGCGCTTCGATGAGGAAGACGTGGCGGGCTGTGTCAAACTGATACAGCGTCTCTCAGGCGCGCTGGCCGGCATGGCAAAGGCGCCGCCCGAAGCGTAAAAGACCCGTTCACCACGCTCCGGGCGCCGCGCCCGCGGCGAGTCGATGCGAACAAGGGGTCCCTTTATGCGCATGTTGAGCCTCACCCTCCTGGCGGCGAGCATCGCCGTCCTGCCGGCCGCCGCATCGGCGCAGCCCGGCCCGCGCGGCGGACCGCGCGCCGGCGCCACCTGGCGCGGCGGCGGCTTCACCGGCCCGGGCGTGCACGGCCCCAACGTCCAGATGCGCGGCCCCGGCATGCACGGCCCGAACGTCCGCATGCACGGCGGCAACACGAGGATGCACGGCGGCGGCAATTTCAGCTTCCATCGCTGGGGCCCGCATCCCGGCCGCAACTTCCGGCACAGCCGGCTGCGCCGCGGCTTCACCATCAACCCGTTCTGGTTCGCCCCGCAATTCTACATCGGCAATTGGCAAAGCTACGGCTTCGCCGCGCCGGGCGACGACCAGCGCTGGGTCCGCTATTATGACGACGCCTATCTGATCGACGGCGGCGGGCGCGTGCTCGACGAGCGCTACGGCGTCGACTGGGACAATTACGGCGAGGAATGGGGCGACCAGGACGGCATCCCGGCCTATCGCGGCGACTGGCGCGAGGGCGACGAGGGCGGCGAGGATTATGCCGAGGAGGAATATCGCGAGGAGCATCACGACGCCCGCGGCGGTCATGGCGGGGGCTATGGCGGCCCCGGCTACGGCCCGCCGCCTCCCGGCTACGGTCATGGCGCGGCCTATGGCGGCTATTATGGCTACGGCGCCTATGCCTATCCGATCGTGATCGAGACGATCACCACGACGGGCGGCGGCTATAGCGAGGAAATCGTCGAGGAATATGTCGAGGTCCGGCAGCGCCATCGCGCCCGCCGGCCGCGTCCGCGCTGCGTCTGCGCCGCGCCGCCGCGTCCCGTCGTGCGCCGCCCGGCGCCGCGCCGCCGCCCGCCCGCGGGCGAGCGCGGCTAAAGGCCAGAGCCTCTCCTCCCAAGCGGGGGAGAGGCTGGCTAGCCCACCGCCGCCAGCTTGTCCTCGCCGAGCCCGGCGGGGACGATGACCAGCGGGCAGGGGAGCGTCCCCGCCGCCGGCCCCGCGAAATGGCTGATCAGCGGGCCGGGGCCGCCTTCCGCCGCCGCCGCCAGCACCAAAGCCGCGATATCGTCGCGCTCCTTCAGGAGCTCGGCGACCGCCTTGATCCGGTCACCCTGTCGCACCGTGATCGAAGGCTTGATCCCGGCCTCCTCCATGATCGCGCCGGAGGCCTGGACCAGCATCGCTTCGGCGCGCAGCCGCGCCTCCTCCTCCATCGCTTCCTGGACGGCGCTCCACTGGACGAATTCGGGCTGCTCGATCAGCGCCAGTATCTCGACGCAGCCGCCGGTCCGCGCCGCCCGCCGCGCCGCATAGCGCAGCGCCGCCAGCGCCTCCTCGGTTTCGTCCATCACGACCAGATAGGTCCGCATTCGCCCTCCTGACTTTCCGGGCCCCTGCGCCAGATCGCCTTGCCGCGCAAGCCGCCGCTGCAGGCGGCTGCTCGGGACAGGCCCTTCGACTTTGCTCAGGACTGGCCCTTCGACTTTGCTCAGGACAGGCTTGACCATTGCCATGGCTTTGCTGTTTGGACACGAGCGGCCGTTCGCGAAAGGAAAGTCCCCTTCCATGCCGATCGAACTCAAGATGCCCGCTCTGTCCCCGACCATGGAGGAGGGGACTTTGGCCAAGTGGCTGGTCAAGGAAGGCGACACGGTCAAATCGGGCGACATCCTCGCCGAGATCGAGACCGACAAGGCGACGATGGAATTCGAGGCGGTCGACGAGGGCACGATCGCGAAGATCCTGGTTCCCGACGGCACGGACGAGGTCAAGGTCGGCACCGTCATCGCTTTGATCGCCGGCGAAGGCGAGGATGTCTCGGCGGCGAGCGCGGCGCCTGCGCCGGCCCCCGAGAAGAGATCCGAGCCGGTCGCCAAGGATGGCGGCGAGACCGGGGCGGGCCAGCCCGCCGAGGAGGCGCCCGCCCCGGCGCCGGCGCCGGTCTCCGCTCCGGCACCCGCGGCCGAGGCCGAGGGCGACCGCGTCAAGGCGAGCCCGCTCGCCCGCCGTCTCGCCGAGCAGCAGGGGATCGACCTTTTCGCGCTCCGGGGCTCGGGCCCCGGCGGCCGCATCGTCAAGGCCGACGTCGACGGCGCGGCCGGCAAGGCGCCCGCCGGGCTGGCGCCCGCCGCCGCGCCCCCCGCGCCGAGCGCCGCGCCGCCGGCTCTGGTCGAGACCGACATCCCGCACGAGGCGGTCAAGCTTTCCAACATGCGCAAGACGATCGCGCGGCGCCTCACCGAGGCCAAGCAGACAATCCCGCACATCTACCTCACCGTCGACATCCGGCTCGACGCCTTGCTGAAGCTGAGGGGCGAGCTCAACAAGGGGCTCGAGGCGCGCGGCGTGAAGCTCAGCGTCAACGACATGCTGATCAAGGCGCTCGCCATCGCCCTCATCGAGGTGCCGGAGTGCAACGTCTCCATCTCCGGCGATCATCTGCTCAAATATGGCCGCGCCGATATCTCGGTGGCGGTGTCGATCCCGGGCGGGCTGATCACGCCGATCGTCGCCGGCGCGGATACCAAGAGCCTATCGGCCATTTCAAGGGAGATGACCGAACTCGCTGGCCGGGCCAAGGAAGGCAAGCTCCAGCCCCACGAATATCAGGGGGGGACGGCGAGCATCTCCAACATGGGGATGTTCGGGATCAAGCAGTTCGACGCGGTGATCAATCCGCCGCAGGGCATGATCATGGCGATCGGGGCGGGCGAGAAAAGGCCCTATGTGATCGACGATTCCCTGCAGATCGCCACCATCATGAGCGCCACCGGCAGCTTCGACCATCGCGCCATCGACGGCGCCGACGGCGCCCGCCTGATGCAGGCGTTCAAGAAGCTGGTAGAGGCACCGCTGGGGATGCTCGCCTGATGGCCCTCGTCAAAGCCGTGCTGGCCGGGGCGGTCGCCGCCATCGCCGTCCCTTATGTGATCCGCGGCGGCAGCGGCGGCTTCGTCGAGACGCTGCAGACCGGGCTGGTCCGGGTCCACCTCGGCGGCGTCCATTTCGACTGGTCGTGGCTGCTCTTCTGCGTGGTCACCCTGTTCACCTGGGCAATGCTCGCCTGGGCGAGCCGATGACCGCAATGAACGGTTTTTCTTTCCGGTAATTGCCGCTACACCCGCTTCCCATCAGCCTGCTCGTCCTCGAGCGCCTGATCTGTCTTCGTCTTGGCCCCCCAATATTCCGCCCGTCTTGTGCAGACGGGTACGGGCCCGATGGAGTGCTTTCCGCTTTTCTTCGGACGATCGTTCTTCAGAAAGGGAGGGGACCATGAAATATGTCATCGCTTTCGCCGTCCTGGCCGCCGCGACCACCGCCATCGCCGCTGCCGCCCCGCGGCCGGTCCTGATCGGCCGGGACGGGCCCGAGGCCGACGCCTGCGGCGTGATCGGCACCGTCACGGGGCTCAACCCGCACGGCAACAATTATCTTTCGGTGCGGGCCTCGCCCAATACGCGCGCGGCCGAGCGCGACCGGCTGCGGACCGGCCAGCGGCTCTATGTCTGCAGCACGAGCGCGGACGAGAATTGGCTCGGCGTGGTCTACAGGCACGGGCCGCTCGGCAATTGCGGCGTGACCGCGCCGGTCCAGCATCCGCGCCCTTATGGCGGCCCGTGCCGCTGGGGCTGGGTCTCCTCGCGCTACGTCGACGTCAACGCCGGCTGAGCGAAACCGGGCCCGGCATGATTGGAACCCGGATTGCCGCCCGGGTTCGGCCATCGGGCCGCGCCCTTATCCCGGGCGCTGCCGCTCGGGCCGGGTCTCGCGCCGCTACATCACCATCGTCGAGGAATAAGGCGGCCGCTCCGCTTCGGCCGGAAACGGGAAGGAGTCGGACATGAAGGCCCCGATCGCATTCGCCTTGCTCGCCGCGGCGGCCGCGGCGGCGGCCGCCTCGCCGCCGGCGTCCGCGCAGCGCCCGCGCCCGGTCATGATCGGAACGCCCGCCGGGGATCTCGGCTGCTGGGCGATGGGCGATCTGACCGGCCCCGATCCGCGCGGCCGCAATGCCCTGTCCGTTCGCGCGGCGCCGGACGCGCGCGCGCGCGCAGTGGACCGGGTGGGGCCGATCGAACGAATTCATTTCTGCGAATATACGCGCGACGAAAGATGGGTGGGCATCGTCTATCCGCATCGGCAGACTCCCGACGAGGATTGCGGGCTCGATGTGCCGGCCCGCCCGCGGCGCGCTTATGCCGGGCCGTGCCTGTCCGGCTGGGTCCCCGCGCGCTACACCGAGGAATATGGAGATTAAGCGCGGACCGGGGGACAGCGCGGACCGGGGGACAGTTACCGGTAGGTGACGTTACACTTCCCATACCACCGGGGAATGTGTTAGGTGAGCGCGCCCGCTGGTAGGTTTGGCTTCGGATGGTCCGCGAGTCGAATAGCGCGGGCTGGGAGCCGCGCCGTGCAGAGAATTGATGGCTATTATCTTTATCAGGTAGGGTGGCAGGTTCATCCTCTGCTTACCTTGAACGCCAATAACACCACCTATCGGGAAGCCTTTTACCCGTTCCATTCGGCCCAAGGGGCGTTGAACGCGTTCCTTTACCAGAGCGTTTTTCAGGTAAGCACCTGCAAGGTCGCTGGCCAAAATGTGCTGGGCCAACTGGCGCGGCTTATGGATAACATTGGAGTAGAGGGAGGCAGCAAGGAGTGGGATTCCGTCGTTCTGGTTACGGAGATGTGGAATCTGCAAGATTCCGTGAGGGCGTTTGAGGCTGTTGTGCAGGCTGAGTTCGGCCTTAAGCCGCTCTACTTCGTCACTCCCAAAGGCAACATGGACATCAACGGCTTGATCGAGGCGGGACATCTCAGTTTCCCCGCTGATCTGGCCAGCAAGGCACCGGAGGCCCTGGTAGACGCACAGGAAGCCACCAGGTGCATTGCTTTCGAGTTGCTCACCGCTGCTGGGTTCCATCTTCACCGCGCCAATGAGGCGGTGCTTCGTCGATATTTCGATCAGGTGGCGGGGGCTGACAAACGGCCGGCTACGCGCAACATGGGCGACTACCTGAAGAAGATGAACGACCTAAAGGTAGGCGATAGCAAGGTTAAGGCCGCACTCAGGGACCTGAAGGATTTGCATCGAAACCCCCTGATGCACCCCGATCAACATGTTGCCAGCGTGGACGATGCGATCAGCCTGTTAGGTGGGGTTAGGCAGGCCATGACCCATATGCTGAAGGCGCTTCCCACCGTTGCTGACAGTGTCGCGCAGGCAGTTTCAGCTATGGCTGAGCAAGCTTTTGGCCCTGCCCACCCGTGACCTTCTCAAACGCCTTGTCGAAGTCCTCCGGCGCTTCCGAGGCTTCGACCTCACGCGCTGTCTCGACAAAGCATTTGTGGCGCTCCGTGTCGGTCAGCTTGGATTTTGCACCGGGTTTTCTGGCCATGTCTAACAAGACTCCTCATCCATGAATCCGAACGCCAACTGTATTGGTTTCGGCTCGGTTTTCTCAGGCTGCGCGACTAGCCGTTTCATAGGTCAGGCGCTTGCCGACGAAGCCTTTGAGCGCGATTTCGGCGCGCATGGTGTCGCTGATTTCCAGCTTCTCGCGGTTGGAGTAGCGGAAATCGAACTCCGCTAGATACCGGTGCAGGTGCTTCAGGGAGCAATGCTGATAGATGCCCTTCATGCCACGCTTGAAGACGCTGAAGTAGCCTTTCACGGTGTTGCTGTGGATCGAACGGTCGCTGTAATCGACGTACTGGCCGACGCTGTGGCGGTGCCATGGTCCGCAAACTACTGGCCAACGTGGCGGTAGCCGTAATGCTCATCGGTCATCACGCGGGTTTCGCGGTCGATGTTCGAGAGAACAATCGGCATCAGAATTTCAGCGTTCACGCCGTCGATGACCATGGAACGGGCGCGGCCAGTCTCGCGGTCAACGAGGGACAGGACCTTCATTTTGTGATGGAAGGCGCGGCGGGCCTTGGGGACGCCGGGGAGGCGGCCAATGAAGGTCTCGTCCACTTCGACAACCCCACCATTGCCGCCGAAGGGCGCAAGGTCGCCATCCCGCATCGCTTCGCGGATGCGGTGAGTAAGAAACCACGCGGTTTTCATGCTACACTGAAGCATGCGCTGAATTTGGCGGTTGCTGATGCCCTTCTTGCTGGCGCACATCAGATGAATGACCTGAAGCCACAGATGCAGCGCCAGATGAGAGGACTCGAAGATGGTCCCCATGCGCACGGTGAAGGGCTTCCGGCACTCGTTGCATTTGTGAAGGCCCATGCGGGTGGTCTTGCCCTGCATCTTGCGGATGCGGCTTGCATCGCAATTACCACAGTGCGGACAGGCCGCCCCTTCCGGCCATAGGTGAGCTTCGACGTAAGCGAAGGCGCCTTCTTCGGACTTGAATTGGGAGGCGTCGAAAACGGATTTGGCCACGGGAAATCTCCTATGACCAGAACGCTACACTAGGAGGCGTGGTATGTCAAGTGTAACATCGCCTACCGGTAACTGTCCCCATTCAGCCGGCGGGCTTGGACAATCGCGCGCGCGGCGATTAAGCGGCGGCCTGGCCGGACTCGCGCCGGCGCTCGGTATCTGGAGGCGGCATGGCTGACACTTACGATCTCATCATCCTGGGCTCGGGCCCCGGCGGCTATGTCGCGGCGATCAGGGCGAGCCAGCTCGGGCTGAAAGTCGCGATCGTCGAGCGCGAGAAATTGGGCGGCATCTGCCTCAACTGGGGCTGCATCCCGACCAAGGCCCTGCTGCGCACCTCCGAGATCAACCATTATCTCACCCACGCCGCCGCCTACGGCCTCAGCGCCGAGAAGACCGGCTTCGACCTCGCCAGGATCGTCGAGCGCTCGCGCAAGGTCGCCGGGCAGCTCAACGCGGGCGTGAAGGGGCTGATGAAGAAGAACAAGGTGACGGTGGTCGAGGGCGAGGGGAAGCTGACCGGCAAGGGCAAGCTCCAGGTCGGCGACAAGGCGCTCGAGGCGAAGCATATCATCGTCGCCACCGGCGCCCGCGCGCGCGACCTGCCCTTCGCCAAGGCCGACGGCGAGCGGATCTGGACCTATCGCCACGCGATGGTGCCGAGCGAGATGCCGACCAGGCTGCTGGTCGTCGGCTCGGGCGCGATCGGGGTCGAGTTCGCCAGCTTCTATTCGGACATGGGGGCCAAGGTCACCATCGTCGAGATGCTGCCCCGCATCCTCCCCGTCGAGGACGAGGAGGTCTCCGCCTTCGTCCACAAGGCGCTCACCAAGCAGGGGATGAGTCTCCACGTCGGCTCGGGCGTCGACAAGCTCGAAGCCTCCAAGTCGGGCGTCAAGGCGACCATCAAGGGCGCGGGCGAGCAGGACTTCAGCCACGCCATCGTCGCCGTCGGCATCGTCCCGAACAGCGAGGGCATCGGCCTCGAGGCCTTGGGCGTGAAGACCGACCGCGGCCATGTCGTCGTCGACGGCTACGCCCGCACCAACGTCGAGGGGATTTACGCGATCGGCGACGTCACCGGCCCGCCCTGGCTGGCGCACAAAGCGAGCCACGAGGGCGTGGTCTGCGTCGAGGCGATCGCGGGCAAGACGCCGCATCCGTTCGAGACCTGGAACATTCCCGGCTGCACTTATTCGCGGCCGCAGGTGGCGAGCGTCGGGCTCACCGAAGCGGCGGCCAAGGCGGCCGGCCACGCGGTCAAGGTCGGCAAATTCCCGTTCATCGGCAACGGCAAGGCGATCGCGCTCGGCGAGGCGGAGGGCTTCATCAAGACCGTGTTCGACGCGGGCACGGGGCAGCTGCTCGGCGCCCACATGGTCGGCGCCGAAGTCACCGAGCTGATCCAGGGCTACGCCATCGCCCGCCAGCTCGAGACCACCGAGGAAGAGCTGATGCACACGGTCTTCCCGCATCCGACCTTGAGCGAGATGATGCACGAGAGCGTGCTCGACGCTTACGGGCGGGCGCTGCATTATTAGGGGGGAGCGGGGCGCACGGCTTCCGGATGGACGTCTCGGGACGAGGCTGAACCGGTTCACGCGATCCGGTGCTACGGAACGGTGACAATTACGCAACCGCTACCGGACCCGCGCCGCGGCGGCGACGGCTCCCGCGGGGACAGTTGGGGGACAGTTACGTAACTGTCCCCCAACTGTCCCCCCGCTTTATCGGCTTTTCGCGAAACATTGGTGAGAAAGTTGCGGTTTTCGTGTAATGCCGAGCGATGCCGCGCGCCGCACGTCTCGTCCTGCCGGGGATGCCCCACCATGTCACGCAGCGGGGAAACCGGCGGCAGCCGACCTTCTTCTCGGAACTCGATTACGGGCTCTATCTCCGGCTGCTCCGTCACTGGTGCCGGAAAAGCGGGACGTCCGTCTGGGCCTGGTGCCTGATGCCGAACCACGTCCACCTCGTGCTGGTGCCGACGCATGAAGACGGCCTGCGCGCGGCGCTGGCGCCGGCGCATCGGAGCTATACGTGGGAGGTGAATCAGCGCCACGGCTGGCGTGGGCATCTGTGGCAGAGCCGTTTCGCCTCCTTTCCGATGGAGGAGGCTCATCTCCATGCCTGCCTGCGCTATGTGGAACTCAATCCGGTCCGGGCGGGGCTTGCGGAGCGAGCGGAGGACTGGCCCTGGTCGAGCGCGCGGAGCCATCTCGGACTGGCCGCCGATCACCTGACCGAGCTGGCGCCGGGGCGGGAGAGAATCGACGATTGGCGCGCCCTCCTGGACGCCGGTCTGGACGATGCCGAGCGCGACGCGATCCGCATGGCGGAGCGCGCTGGCCTGCTGCTGCTCTAGAAGGGGACAGTAAGGGGACAGTTACGTAACTGTCCCCTTACTGTCCCCAAGAATGATCCAGATCGGTTCCTTTTGTTGCAATGTAGGAATTAAGATGGGATAATCTCCATTCAATCGGAGTGGAGAGTCGGATGGTTGGAGGCAAACGCAAGCCGAGCGGGAAGAAGGTGCGGCGGTTCATCGAATCGCGGCGGGCGGTCTATCTGGAGACGCTGCGGCGGACGGGGAATCATAAGGCGGCGGCGCGGGCGGCGGGGATCGACCGCTCCGCCGCGGAGCAAAGGCGCAAGCGCGATGCGGACTTCGCGCTGGCCTGCGTCGCCGCCGAGGCGGAGGCGGCGCAGCGGCTGGCGGGGGCGCAGCACATGTTCGACGGCGTCGAGGATGCGCGCTTCGAGACGGTCCGGCGGGGCCGGGGCGGGCGCTTGCAGATCGTCGCGACCCGCACCGGCAAATGGAACAAGGCGATGGAGGACGATTATTTCGACGTGCTGCGCGCGACCGGCAATCTCGCCGCGGCGGCGCGGGCCGCCGGCGTCTCCACTAGCCTGATCTGGCAGCGGCGGCGGGCCTGGCCCGGCTTCCGCGCCCGGTTGGAGGAGACGCTGGAGGAAGCGGAGCTGGTGCTGGAGTTTCGGCTGGCGGCGCATGGCACGAATGTCGGCATTGCGCCTGAGGGCGCGGCGCGGGAGGCGCGCCCGGCGACGGTGCTGAATGGGGACACGCTGAATGGGGACACACACCTGTGTGTCCCCGCGGGGACACACAGGTGTGTGTCCCCTCCCCCTCCGTCCCCTCCGTTCGACCCCGACTTCACGCTGCGCTTCCTCAGGTGGCGCGAGGAGAAACGGCGTGGGGGCGGACAGCGCGGGCGGCCGCCGCCGGCGCCGGACATTGCTGCGGTGACGGAGCGGATCATCCGCAAGGTCGAGGCGATCAAGCGGCATCGGGCCAAAAGCGGGGGGCCGGAGCGGGACAGTCAGCCGGATGGGGACCAGCCGGATGGGGACAGTCAATAGACCGTCCCCGGCACGATGCCCGGCACGATGGCGCCGGGGCGCTCGCGGAGCTGAGCGAGACGGAGATGCGGCGCCTCCTCGCCGGGCTCGGCGAGGAAGAGCGGCGCGCGTTCGACTCCCACTGGCCGTCCTGGGCGCATGACGGGCAGCTGCCGGACCATGACGACTGGCGGCAATGGATCGTGCTCGCCGGGCGCGGGTTCGGCAAGACCCGGGCCGGGTCGGAATGGGTGTCGGCGATGGCGCGCGAGCATCCGGGAGCGGCGATCGCCCTCGTTGGGGCGACGGTCGAGGAGGCGCGCGCGGTGATGGTCGAGAATGGGCGCAGCGGGCTGCTCGCGGTGGCGCGGGCGGAGGAGCGCGCGAGGATGGTCTGGCAGCCGAGCCGGCGGCGGCTGGTCTTCGCCAGCGGCGCCGAGGCCTTTCTCTATTCGGCGGCCAATCCGGAGAGCTTGCGCGGGCCCGAGCATCATTTCGCCTGGTGCGACGAGCTCGCCAAGTGGAAGCGGGCCGAGGCGGCGTGGGACAATTTGCGGCTCGGCCTCAGGCTCGGCGAACGGCCGCGCTCGGTGGTGACGACGACGCCGCGGCCGGTGCCTTTGCTTCGGCGGCTGGTGGCGGGTCCCCATAGCGTGCTGAGCGGGGGGCCGTCCTGGGGCAATCCGCATTCGTCCGACGATTATATCGCCGCGGTCAGGGAGGCCCACGAAGGCACGCGGTTCGGGCGGCAGGAGCTCGAAGGGGTGCTGATCGAGGATGTGAAGGGGGCGCTTTGGCCGCGGGAGCTGCTCGAAAAATCGCGGGTGGAGATGGGGACACTTACTTTTCCGCACGGCGGGGACCTTTCCGGCGAGGGCGTGCGGAAAAGTAAGTGTCCCCTTACCCGCATCGTCGTCGGGGTCGATCCGCCCGCCTCGGCCGAAGGCGATGCGTGCGGCATTGTCGTCGTCGGCAAAGGCGAGGACGGGACCGGCTATGTGCTTGCCGACCTGAGCGTGAGCGGGCTCTCGCCGGAGGGCTGGGCGCGCAAGGTGGCGGCGGCGGCCGAGGCGTGGGGCGCGCACCGGGTGATCGCCGAGAAGAACAATGGCGGGGCGATGGTGGCGAGCGTGCTTCGGGGCGCCGACGTCGGCCTGCCGGTCACCCTGGTCCACGCCGCCGACGGCAAGGTGGCGCGGGCCGAGCCGGTCGCGGTGCTGTTCGAGAGCGGCAAGGCCAGGCTCGCCGGCCGCTTCCCCGCGCTCGAGGACGAGCTTGCGGGCCTTACTTATGGCGGCGGCTATGAAGGGCCGGGCCGGAGCCCCGACCGGGCCGACGCGATGGTCTGGGCCCTGACCGAATTGCTGGTGAAGCCGCAGCGCCCGACGCCGCGCGTGCGAAGGCTCTGAACGGGGACAGTTACGTAACTGTCCCGGTGACACTGACGTAACTGTCCCCGGGACACCTGTCCCCGGGACACCCGTGACACTGGTCCGGCGGCGGCTCGGTGCCGCGGCGGCGGCCGCGGCGCCGCGCCGGGGCGCCGCAGTCGCGGGCAGGCGGGCGCGCGGCCGCCCGCAGCCCGAGCGCCAGCATCGCGACGGCGCCCGCGGTCCCCGCCATCGAGGCCAGGGCGCCGGCGTGGAGCCAGGCTTCGTTGCCGCTGAGATAGGCCTCCAGCGCCATCGCCGATCCCGCCTGGACCGCGACCAGGATCAGCCGGCTTCCCCAGCCCGGCCGGCAGGCGGCGAAGGCGAAGGCCAGCGCGTCGGCGAGGAAGAAGAAGCGTTCGTGCATCCTCGGCAGCAGGCCGGGCATGATCAGCGCCGAGACCAAGGCGGCCAGCACCAGGGTCGGCGCGTCGAGCCGCCGCCGCGCCACCGCCAGGACGTAAAGGAGGCCGGCGAGCAAGGCCGCCGCGAAGGCGAGCCGGACGAAGGCCGGGCCGCCCGTCCCCGGCAGCTCCTGGACCAGCGCCCAAATGTTCGGCGCGTTCCAGCTGAGCGGCGAGGGATGATCCGCCTGGCGCAGATAGATGGTGGCGAGATCGGCGGGCGGCCAGCCGGCGAGCAAGGCCGGCAGCAGCATCGCCGCATAAGAGACGAGCGGCAGCGGCCAGAGCCGGACCGGCACCTTCTCGGCGAGCAGCCAGGCGAGCGCGAAGGGCGCGAAGAACATCGCCTGCGCCTTGAAGGCGAAGGCGATGCCGGCCCAGATCAGCATCGCGGCCGGCTTGCGCCGGATCGCGCAGGTCAGGGCGGTCAGGCAGCAGGCGGTCCACATCGCGTCGCACTGGGCGAGCATCGCGGCATTGGTCATGAGGGTCGGGTGGAGCGGCAGCAGCGCGACCAGCCGAAGCGTCGGCGCGGCGCCGCAGGCGGCGAGCAGGCGGTAGACCGAGAGGCTGAGCGCAAGCGTGCCGGCGACCGACAGCGCCTTGATCAAGGTGACGTCGCCGACCAGCCCGCTGAACGAAGAGGCGAAGGACAGAAGGTAGAGATAGGGCGGATTGTAGTTGGAGAAGGGGATGGCGAAGGCGCCGATCCGGCCGTGCGCGCGGATATGATCGAGCCAGGGCAAAAGATAGGCGTCGATGTCGATCGGCCGGGACGGCCAGAAATAGAGATGGCCGGCGATCACGGCGATCAGGGTCAGCGCCAGCGGCGGCAGCCAGCGGCGGCGCGGCGGCGATGGTGCGGCGGCGGCGGCCGCGCGCTCCTCCGCCCGCGCCGTCCCGCGCGTTCGACGCGGGCCGGCCCTCGATCGTGTCGAACCTGTCAAAGGCCCGCTCTCGACTCTGCAGTGGGGACACACACCTTTGTGTCTAGGGGACACACAGGTGTGTGTCCCCTATTAGAAGTCGATGGAGGCGCGGGCGTAGAGGAAGCGGCCGTTGAAGCCGAACGGCGAGAAGCCCGAATAAGGCAGGTAATATTGGTTGATCGGATAGACGCCGCCGCCGGCCGAGGCCGGGCGCGCGCCGAACGGCGAGCGGTCGGGATAGACGTCGAAGACATTGTCGGCGCCGATCGCCAGATCGAGATGGTCGAACGCCCGGAAGCGCAGCTCGAGGTCGGTGATCCACTTGGCGCCGAGCCTGATGTCGTCCGGCCCGAGCAAGGTGAGGCTCAGCGGATCGGCGAGCGGCGCGGTCGCGCCGGGCGCGATCACCTCGCCGAAGCGGGTGGTGCGCACGGTCAGGCCGAAATCGCCGAGCTGCCCGTCGGCGCTGAGCACGATTTTGTCGCGCGGCTGGCCGTCGGTGAAGCGGATGCCCTCGACCCGGCCGAACAGGACGATTCCCGGGATGGTGGCGAGCGGCCCGAGATTGTTGAGCCGGCGCTGGATCCGGGTGCGGTTGTAATTATAGGCCGCGGTCAGCGTCCAGGTGCCGAAGCCGGGGCGGAAGCGGTAGGAGGCGACGGCGTCGATGCCGTGGGTCCTGGTGTCGAGGCCGTTGACGAAGAAGCGCGCCGCGCCGACGCTCTGGAAATTGTTGGCGTCGAGCAAAGCCTTGACCGCGGCGTTGACGGCCGGCGTGCCGGCGCCGGCGGCGCCGAGATTCTCGGTCAGCACGATGCGGTTGTCGATGTCGATCCGGTAATAATCGATGGTGAAGGTGAGGCCGCTGACCGGGTTGGCGGTCGCCCCGAAGCTCAGGTTGAGCGACTTTTCCGGCTCGAGGTCGCGCGATCCGAGCGCGCGCGCGACCGGGCTGTTGACGGCGAGCGTCGAGATGTCGACCGGCAGGCCGTTGATGAAGTTGGTCGACGTCGTCGTAAAGAATTGCTGGTGGAGCGAAGGCGCCCGGAAGCCGTTGGAGATCGAGCCGCGAAGCGCATAGCCGCTGACCGGTTCGTAGCGCAAAGCGAGCTTGCCGTTCACCGTGTTGCCGAAATCGGAGAAATGCTCGAAGCGGCCGGCGAGGACGGCGGTGAAGCCCTCGAAGATGTTGGTGTCGAGCTCGACATAAGCGGCGTAGCTGTGCCGGCTGGCGTCGGTCGCGCTGACGGCGGGGATGCCGGGGAAGCCCTGGGCGCCCGCGGGCGCGGCACGGCCGGGGAAGCTGCAAACCATGGTGCCGGCATTGTAGACGCCGCCCTGCAAGGCGCAATTGGGCGCCGTCGTCGTGACCGAGGGGCGGAACAGCGGGCCGGTCGCGTAGGACTGGAGCTCGCCCGGGCGGATCTTGAAATTCTCGTTGCGATATTCGGCGCCGAGAGCGACCGACAGCGGCGTGGCCAGGCCGATCTCGTACTGGCGCGAGAAATCGAGGTTGGCGACGGTCTGGCCGTAGCGCAGGCCGCCGGCGTCGAACACGCTCTGGCTGGCGGTGCCGAAGGAGGTGTTGAGGCTGTTCCTCACCGTATAATCGAAGCTGTTATGGCCGTAGCCGACCGAGAAATCGGCGTGCCAGCCGGCGATCTCGCCGCGCAGGCCGAGCGTGCCGGCATAATCCCGCAGGTCGGTGTCGATAAAGGGCAGGAAGCCGTCGGGCGTCAGCGGCACGAAATTGGCGGCGGTCGGCGTCTGGCCCGGCAGGAGCGTGCCATAGTCGCGGTTGGCGGCGGCGTTCTGATTGCGGTAATTGGCGGCGCTGAGGCCGTCGCGCTCGCCATAGGAGCCGAACGCGTAGATCTCCCAGCCGCCGCCCACTTCGAGGCCGGAATTGACGAAGAAATTGATGTCCTGGGTGTCGGCGTCGCCATAGCGGAATTCGAGCCGGTCGAAGGTCAGCTCGCGCGGATCGAAGGCGGGGGGCGCCGGCCGGTTGTAATTGGGCCTGAGATCGTAGCCGGCGCGGTTGGTCGGGTTGCGGTCGCGATATTCGGCGGTGAGGCTGACGAACCCGTTCGGGCCGAGCGGCAGGCCGATATTGGCGCCCAGCGTGTACATCTGGCCGTCGCGGGCGCGGCGCTCGCCGTCGGCGGTGGCGGCGAAGACGCGGGTGTCGGTGGGATCGAGAATGGGCTGGCCGGCACTGGTCTGCAGGCCGGTGATGTTGGCGACGTCGCTCAACGTGGTGTGATAGCGGCCGTAGGTCGCGGTCGCGCGCCCGCCATGGTTGGCGCCGCGCAGCTGGATGTTGATGACGCCGGCGATCGCGTCCGAGCCATATTGCGAGGAGGCGCCGTCGCGCAGCACCTCGATGCGGCTGATCGCGAGGCCGGGGATCATGTTGAGGTCGACGGCCGCGCTGCCGCGGCCGACCGTGCCGTTGATGTTCAGGAGCGAGGAGACGTGGCGGCGCTTGCCGTTGACCAGCACCAGGGTCTGATCCGGGCTCAGCCCGCGCAACGTCGCCGGGCGCAGCGCGTCGGTGCCGTCGGCGATCGAGGGCTGCGGGAAATTGAACGAGGGGACGAGGTTGTTGAGGATCTTGTTGGTTTCGGTCTGCCCCGAATTGGCGATCGCCTCGGTGCCGAACACGTCGACCGGGACCGGGCTGTCGGCGACCGTGCGGTCGGTGCGGCGGGTGCCGGTGACGACGATCGCGGTGTCGGGCGCGGGATCCTCGTCGGCGGCGGCGGACTGGACGGGGGCGGGCTCGTCCTGGGCCAGAGCGGGCGATGCGGCCAGAGCGAGCGAGGAGAGAGTCGATAAAAGGACGATGCGCTTAAGGTCAGACATCTGTTTTCCCCCCGAAAAAGCCTGGCCCCCGAAAGTGCCTCATGGACGGCAGCTTAGGCCATTTTCAGTTTCTGCAAAGCAGGTTCTTGCGAGGGGCTAAAATATGTTGGGGCGGCCCGGAAAATGAGGACGCTCACCTCAATGTCCCCGGGACACTTAGGTAAGTGTCCCCTCCCTTCCGCCGGGACACTTAGGTAAGTGTCCCCTCCCTTCCGCTCGACTCGGAGGCGGGCGGGCGGCTAGGGGTCGCTGCGAAATCTGGACATGAGCGCCGCAGCCCACAACAACCGCACCTTGCTGATCGCCTTCGCGGCGAATCTCGGAATCGCGGTCTCGAAATTCGTGGCGGCGGCCTTCACCGGGTCCTCGGCGATGCTCACCGAAGGCATTCACAGCGTCGTCGACAGCGCGAACCAGTTGCTGCTGATCTGGGGCCGCCGCCAGTCGCGCAAGCCGCCCGACCGGCAGCATCCCTTCGGCTATGGCCGCGAGCTCTATTTCTGGAGCTTCGTCGTCGCCGTCCTGGTCTTCGCCCTCGGCGCGGGAGTCTCGGTCTACGAGGGCGTGATCCACATCCTCGAGCCCGAGCATGCGGTCTCGCCGTTCATCGCTTATGGCGTGCTCCTGGTCGCTTTCCTGCTCGAAGGCGGCTCGACGATCGCCGCGTTCAGGGAGTTCCGCGCGGCCAAGGGCTCGCTCGGCTGGTATGAGGCGGTCCGCCATTCCAAGGACCCGCCCGCCTTCATCGTGCTGCTCGAGAACGGCGCGGCGATGGCCGGCATCCTGGTCGCGGCCGCCGGCGTGGCGCTGTCGCAGGCGACCGGCAATCCCTTCTTCGACGGCGCCGCCTCGGTGGCGATCGGGCTGATCCTCGGCGTCACCGCGCTCGTCCTGGCGATCGAATCCAAGGCGCTGCTGATCGGCGAGGCGGCGGACCCGGCTCTGGTCGAGTCGATCCGCGCCGCCGCGGCCGGCCGGCCCGGCATCGTCGGGGTCGGCCATATCCTCACCGTCCATTCGTCGCCGGACCAGATCACCGTCGTGATGAGCGCCGATTTCGACGATGCGATCACCGCCGGCGACGTCGAGCGGATCATCGCCGAGATCGAGGCCGAGGTGGAATCGCTCTGGCCGTCGGTCAAGCGTCTCTATATCCGGCCGCAGCAGGATGCGGGCCGGATAAGCGGGGACCGCTCGCCGGAGCCATGACGGGGGAATGCCGATGCTGAAATGGATCCCGGCCGCGTTGCTCGGCCTGTTCGCCACATCCGCCCAGGCCGAATCGGTGTCGTCACCGCGGACAGGACGCCAGTTGGGGACACACACGTGTGTGTCCCCAATTTCCAATTTCGGTCGTCTAGTTGGGACACACACGTGTGTGTCCCCGATTTTGAAGAATCGGTGGCGGAAATTGCGCTTTTGATGTAATTGGAGGCAATGCCCCGCGCCGCCCGCCTGATCCTACCCGGAACCCCGCACCACGTCACCCAGCGCGGCAATCGGCGCCAGCCGACCTTCTTCTCCGACGCGGACTATGCGCTCTATCTCGGGCTGCTGCGCCACTGGTGCCGCGAGGCCGGGACCGCGGTCTGGGCCTGGTGCCTGATGCCCAATCATGTCCATCTCGTGCTGGTGCCGGCGGACGAGAACGGCCTGCGGACGGCGCTCGCGCCCACCCACCAGCGCTACAGCCGGGAGATCAACCAGCGCCAGGGCTGGCGCGGCTATCTCTGGCAGGGCCGGTTCGCGTCCTTCCCGATGACCGAAGCCCACCTCCATTGCTGCTTGCGCTACGTCGAATTGAACCCGGTGCGCGCGGGGCTGGTGGAGCGGCCGGAGCAATGGCCATGGTCCAGCGCGCGGGCGCATCTCGGCCTCGGCGTCGACCGGCTTACCGATCTCGCGCCGGCGCGCGCACGGATCGACGACTGGCGCGTCTTCCTAGCGGCCGGGCTGGCGGATGAGGAGCGCGACGCGATCCGCACCGCGGAGCGGACGGGGCGGCTGCTGCTTTAGCTCTGGGGAACATAGACGTCCCGCGATTGGGGACACACACGTGTGTGTCCCCAATCCAGCGAAAGCTGGAATCTCCCTGTTGCGCGGCATAAGGCAAAGCGGGATTCCAGCTTTCGCTGGAATGACGAAGCGGGGGCTTGCTCATGCCGAAATGGATATTGGCCGCGTTGCTCGGCCTCCTTGCCACCGCCGCCCAGGCTGAATCGGTGGTGGTCACCGCGGACAGGATGATCGACGTGCTCACCGGCCGGACGGTCGAGGAGCCGGTGGTGGTGATCACCGACGGGCGGATCGTCGCGGTGGTCGGCAGGGGCGGGGCGCGGCCGCTGATCCCGGCCGGCGCGCGGCGGATCGATTTGCCCGGCATGACCATCTTGCCGGGCCTGATCGACATGCACGTCCATCTCGATTCGAGCCCTTATTACGGGCCCTACGAGTCGCTCAGGTTCACCGATCTGTTCCAGACCGTGATGGGGCCGGGCCATGCCCGCGACACGCTGGAGGCGGGCTTCACCACGGTGCGCAACGTCGGCTCGGACAATTATGCCGACGTCGCCTACATGCAGGCGATCGACGAGGGGCGGATGGTCGGGCCGAGGATCGTGCCGGCCGCTTATGCGCTCTCCGCCACCGGGGGCCATTGCGACGAGACTTTCCTGCCGCCGCGCTATCATATCCCCTCGCCGGGCGTCGGCAACGGCCCGCAGGAGCTCAGGAACCGCGTGCGCGAGCAGCGCATGCGCGGCGCCCAGGTGATCAAGGTCTGCGCGACCGGCGGCGTCTTCTCGCGCAACACCGAGCCCGGCCAGCAGCAGCTTTCCGAGGAGGAATTGCGCGCGATCGCCGAGGAAGCGCATTTATGGGGCCTGAAAGTCGCCGCCCACGCCCATGGCGCGGCCGGCATCCGCGCCGCGATCCGCGCCGGCATCGACACGATCGAGCATGCATCGCTGATCGACGCCGAGGGCATCCGCCTCGCCCGCGAGCGCGGCGCCTGGCTGGTGATGGACATCTTCAACACCGATTACACCCAGGCCGAAGGCGCCCGCAACGGCATCCTCGAGGACAATCTGAGGAAGGACCGCGAGATCGCGCAAACGCAGCGCGACAATTTCCGCGCCGCCCACCGCGCCGGCGTGCGCATGGCCTTCGGCTCCGACGCCGGGGTGATGCCGCACGGCACCCAGGGCGGCCAGTTCCGCTACATGGTGCAATATGGGATGACGCCGATGGAGGCGATCCAGTCCGCCACCCGCAACGCCGCGCAGGCGCTCGGCCGCGAAGCCGACGTCGGCGCGATCGCGGTGGGGCGCTATGGCGACATCGTCGCGGTCGCCGGCGATCCGCTCGCCGACGTCCGGCAGCTCGAACATGTCGCGGTGGTGATCAAAGGCGGGGCCGTGGTGGCCGACCGGCGCTAAGGGACAGTCACTTTCACGCGCGGCGGTGGGAAACGAGGGGCCGCGGCGCGGAAAGTGACTGTCCCCTTTCCACGGCCGAATGGGGACAGTCACTTTTCTTACCGTGGCGCCAGCAAGGCGGTCCGCGGCGCGTGAAAGTGACTGTCCCCTGTGACTGTCCCTGTCCGCCGCCGCAGGGGGACAGTTACTTTCCGCGCCGTCGCGTCGGGATTGGGTGCGGCGGCGCGCGAAAGTAACTGTCCCCTCCCGCCCTCCGTGCTAGGAGCCCCGCATGGAAGAGACCGAGCCTGGGCCGTCGATCACCGGCGCGATCGTGCTGCTCGTCGGCGCGGTGCTGATCGTGGTCGCGGTCGGCTTCCTGACCTTCGGCCTCTATTCCCTGATCCGCTTCGGAATCTGGCCCTATTATCCGGCCAGCAAGATGCTGGCGGAGGTCGGCATCGGGCAGCCGCGCCTCGCCTGGGAGAGCGGGCAGCGCGCGCTCGACTGGCTGCTGTCGGGCAGCGCCTGCGTCTTCCTGTTCGCGATCGGCGGCCCGGTCACCGCTCTGGGCGCCTGGATCATGGCGCGGCACGCCCGGCGCCAGAAGCCAGTGACAGTTACCTAAGTGTCACGGTGACAGTTACGTAACTGTCACCTTAGTGTCCCTAAGGGCGGGCGCCCTCCACGGCATAGGCTTCGATCAGGGGCTGGAATCCGTCGAGCTCGGGCAGGGTCTCGAAGCTGTGCCTGGCCGGCGTCGTCGCCCAGGGCAGCTTCTCGCTCGTGAAGGTCTCGATGAAGGGCGCGAACCACAAATGCGCGTCGAGCATCGTCGGGCGCAGGTTGACGAACCAGTCGAGCCCAGGCGGGCGGGTGAACATCCAGATCATGCAGGCGGGGCAGAAATGGTGCATGTCGCGGCCGAGCCCGCCCAGCACCGTCTCGCCCCTGGTGACTTCGAAGCCGTCCGTTGGGATGGCGAGCGAGAGCGAGAAGGCGCTCGCGCTCATCGCCTGGCAGCCCGTGCAATGGCAGGCCGCGGCCAGCAGGGGCGGCCTGGTGACCCTGAGCCGCACCGCGCCGCAGCGGCAGCCGCCGTCCCAGGGGAGCTTCCATTCGTCCATCGCCGCATCCTCCTTTTTTCGCTTGAACCTCTGAACCCTCCGGCGGTTATGAGGGTCCATGGCGGCGCTCGACAAGGACAAGGTCCGTCGCGATTTCGCGGCCGCGGTGAACATGGACGCGGCCGAGCTCGAGGCGTGGCTGGAGAGCGAGGAGAGCCGGCGCGTCGGCTGGAAGGCGCCGGACGGGCGGGGCGGCGGCGAGAGCGTCGGCCATGCTTCCGGCCGCCGCATCGCCCGCATCCTGCGCACGAAGCGGGCCGGGCTGACCGACGCGGATTTTGCGCATATGCGCAAAACCGTCGGCTATATAAAACGGCATCGCGCGCAGGCGCCGGCCAATCTCGTCACCTCGCGCTGGCGCTACAGCCTGATGAACTGGGGCCACGATCCATATAAGGACATGAACGCATGAAGGGCTATGTCGACAATATCGAGCAGGCGACCCTCGCCAACGCGGATTTCCGCCGAATCCTCTATACCGGCAAGCATCTCCAGCTCGTGCTGATGACGCTGCCGCCCGGCTGCGACATCGGCGAGGAGGTGCACGAGGACCGCGACCAGTTCTTCCGCATCGAGGAAGGCCAAGGCGAGATCCGGATCGACGGCGTCGCCAATCGGGTGACGGACGATTATGCCGTCATCGTCCCCGCCGGCGCCCGCCACAATGTGATCAACACGGGCAGCGCGCCGCTCAAGCTCTACACCATCTACGGCCCGCCCGAGCATAGGGACGGCGTCGTCCACAAGACGAAGGAGGACGCCGAGCGCGACCACGACAACGACCATTGGGACGGCGAGACGACGGAATAGCGGAATGGGGACAGTTACCGGGTAACTGTCCCGGGTAACTCTCCCCATTCACGTCCGCAGTCTATTTAGAATTGCTCCCGAGCCGTTTCGCCCAGTCGATGCGGGCGAGGGCGACGAGGGCAATGAGCATCGCCACCTGGATCGCGATGCCGAGGGGGCTGGTGACGGCTTCGCGGAAAGTGTCGCCGAGGCTGGTCGCGCGCAGGCCGGCGGCGGTGAAGACGTAGATCGAATAGGAGATCGTGCGGCCGAGGAAGAAGGCGAGGGTGAAGGGCAGGAGGCGTATGCCGGCCAGGCCCGCCGCCTCGAACAATTGCGCGGACGGGACCGGCGACAGAGCGAACAGGCCGAGCGCGAGGATCGCATTGCGCCGGTTCTTCTCGAGCGCGCCGCGGGCGGCCTCGAGGTTGCGCCGGTATTTCGCCGGCAGCTTGCCGCCGAGCAAGCGGAAGGCCAGAGCCAGCAGGAAGCGGCCGAGCGCCGCGGCCACCGCGGCGGCGAGGATCAGCGGCAAGGACGGCAGCTGGCTGTTCAGCACGTAGAGGACCAGGATCGCCCAGGTCGGCGGCCCGAAGGCGGGGATCAGATTCACGCCGAGCACGATCGCGAACAGGGTCAGATAGTCGGCCACGGCCCCTCCCTAGCCCCGTTGCACCCGAAAGGGGACAGTTGCTCGCAACTGTCCCCGTGCTAGGTTTGGCGCATGGCGCAGAGCATGCACGACAGCGCGGGCGATCCGCGCAATGCGGGGATCCTGATCAGCGTCGACGGCGCGCTGAAGCCGCGGGCCGAGGCGATGGTGTCGGTGTTCGATTCGGGCTTCATGCTCGGCGACGGGATCTGGGAGGGGATGCGCGTCCACAAGGGGCGGATCGCCTTTCTCGAGCGCCATCTCGACCGCTTATACGAAGGCGCCAAGGCGATCGCGATGGACGTCGGCCTCGACCGCGCGGCGCTGGCCCGGCGGCTCTACGAGACGCTCGACGCCAATGAGATGACCGACGGCGTCCATATCCGGCTGATGGTGACGCGGGGCCTGCGCTCGACCCCCTATCAGGATCCGCGCGTGGTGATCTCGCCCGCCACCATCGTCATCGTCCCCGAATATAAGGAACCGCTGCCGGGCATCGTCGAGACGGGCATCACCTTGTTCACCGTCCACGTCCGCCGCGGCGATCCCGCGGTGCAGGACCCCAAGCTCAACTCGCATTCGAAGCTCAACTGCATCACCGCCTGCATCCAGGCGATCCAGGCGGGCGCGGACGAGGCGCTGATGCTCGATCCGCACGGCTTCGTCGCGACCTGCAACTCGACCCATTTCTTCATCGTGCGCAAGGGGGAGGTGTGGACCTCGTCGGGCGATTATTGCCTCGGCGGGATCACGCGGGCGAACGTGATCGAGATCTGCCGCGAGGCGGGCGTGCCCGTCTTCGAGAAGAACTTCTCGCTGACCGACGTTTATGGGGCGCAGGAGGCCTTCACCACCGGCACCTTCGCCGGGCTGGTGCCGGTGCGCGAGGTGGACGGGCGGCACATCTCGGACGGGCGCGGGCCGATGGTCGCGCGGCTGCAGGAATTGTACAAGGCGCGGATCGAGGCCGACGTGCAGGGACAGCTACTTTCACGCGGCGGCGCTTGAGGATCGGGCGTGGCAGCCGAAAGTAACTGTCCCCCTCCCACCCTCCGCATCGCGATGTGGTCCGGGCCGCGCAACCTTTCGACCGCGATGATGCGCAGCTTCGGCAATCGCGCCGACACCTTCGTCAGCGACGAGCCTTATTACGGCGCCTTCCTGAAGCAGAGCGGCGCGCCGCATCCGATGGCGGCAGACGTGATCGCGGCGATGGACTGCGACTGGGGGAGCGTCGCGCGGACGCTCGCCGGGCCGGTGCCGGGCGCCAGGCCGATCTGGTACCAGAAGCATATGTGGCACCATATGGCCGGGCCGATCGGCTATGCGGATTTCGCCGGCTTCACCCATGCTTTCCTGATCCGCGACCCGGCCCGGATGATCGCCTCCTATCTGCGCAAGCGCGAGGCCGCCGCGTTCGGGGATTTCGGGCTGGAGCGGCAGGCGGAGTTCTTCGCGCGCGAGGCGGACCGGCTCGGCGAGGCGCCGCCCGTGGTCGACGCCTCGGACATCCTCGCCGACCCTGAAGCGACGCTCGGCGCGCTGTGCGCGCGGCTCGGCATCGGCTGGGATCCGGCGATGCTGCGCTGGCCGCCGGGGCGCCGCGCCACCGACGGGCCCTGGGCGCCGCATTGGTATCAGGCGGTCGAGGCCTCGACCGGCTTCGGCCCGCCCGACCCGCCGCCCGCCGATTTGCCCGACGCGGCGCGCCGCCTCGCCGCGCGCTGCCGCCCCTTTTACGACCGCCTCGCCGCGCACCGGCTTGCCGCCCGTCCGGTCCGATGACAGACTGAGACCGAAGGGAGGACTAGGGGATGCGGATGGGCGCGACGGTCCTGGCGCTGCTGCTGGCCGCCTGCGGGGGGCCGGACGGCACCGGCAATTCGGCCGGCGGCACGGCCAATGCCGCCATGCCCCGGCCCGAGCTGCCGCAAGCCGGCGCGACTTTGACCCTGAGCGCGGAGGGCGCGGAGCGCTGCTCGGCCAAATGGGATGGCGTGGCGGTGACGCGCGCGCAACTGCTCGACCGCGCCGCCGCCGCCATCGAGCGCGCCATCGCCAACGTCGGCAGCGTCCAGAATGTCAGCACCGAGGCGATGCCCGTGGTGCGCGTCGAGGCGCCGGCCGAGATGAGCTTTGCCTGCGTCGATGCGATGATCGCGCCGGTCCAGCGCGCCGGCTTCCTCAGGCTGATCCTTGCGCCCGCCAGTGGCGCCGAGCCCGAGCTGGCCGCCTTTCCGCTCACCGATATCGGCCCGCCGCCGCCGGTGGCGGTGGTGCGCATCGGCGCGGGCGGCCGAATGACCTGGAACGAAGAAGCCGTCGACGGCGCCGGCCTTACCGAGCGGGCGCGGCGGATGGGCGGGCTCGACGAGACGCCGGCGCCGCCGGGCGAGCTCGAAATCCGTCCGGCGCGGGAGGCGAGCTTCGGCGCGGTCCACGCCGCAATCGCCGCGATCAGGCAGGGCAATGTCCAGGCGACCCTGCTGCCGCCCTCGATCGAGCCGAGGCCGCGGCCGTGAGGGCGGTTACTTTTCCGCACCGCGGTGCCGCAATGACGATGCCGTCCGGAAAAGTAACTGTCCCCATTTCGGCAGGATGCGATTGATGCGAAGGGGCCTGACGGCGCTGCTGCTGCTTGCCGCGACATGCACCGCCTGCGCCCCGGCGGGCGGAAACAATGTCCAGGACGGCAATGCGGCTGCGGCCGCCGGCGCGGCCGATCCGGTCGCGGTGGTGACGGTCGCGGCGCCCGGCGGCGCCTGCGCCTTCACCTGGAACGGCAATCCGGCGACGCGCGCGGCGATCGTCGCGCAGGGCGATGCGCTGGCGCGGGCGACGATAAGGGAGCGGGGCGGCATCGCCGCGATGACGGAGCGGACCTTTCCCTATGCGCGGGTCGAGGCGGCGGCCGCCTTGCCCTTCGATTGCGTCGCCTTGGCGCTGGGCGACCTCCAGCGTGCGGGCTTCCCGTCGGTGACGCTGCGGCTGGCGGGCGGCGGCGGCGCGGCCGATCACCGGGCCTATGTCATGAACGGCCATGACGGGCCCTATAACCCGCGCGCCATCGCCATGATGGGCACCGGCGCCCGGCTGGCCTGGAACGAGGAGGAGATCGACCTCGCCACCTTGCGCGCCCGCGCCCGCGCTCTGCGGGGCAAGGCCGTCACGCCGGACGATTTCGTGCTGGTCCCCGCCGGCGATACCGATTTCGGCGCCGTCCACGCCGCGGTCGGCACCGTCCGGGCGGCGGGCCTGGATCTCTATCTGGCCGGCTGCGCGCGCGAGGCGAGCGACGATCCGCGAACCCGCGCCGTCTGGGGATCGACCCGCCCGCCGCCGCATTGCTGAAGGGGGACAGTTTCCGCTTGCGGTTGACGCTGCGTCAAGCGCTACAACGGCGCCATGGAAGACTTGCTCGACATCAGGGAGGTGGTCCGGCGGACCGGGCTGACCTCGCGCGCGCTTCGCTTCTACGAGGCGCGCGGGCTGCTCGCGCCGCTGCGCACGCATAGCGGCCGGCGGCTCTACGGCGCGGCGGCGCTCGAGCGGCTCAACCAGATCCTCGCGCTGAAGCGCGCCGGCCTGACGCTCGCGCAGATCCAGCGCCTCTCGGCCCGCGCGCCGATCGACCTGCCCCGGCTGATCGACGCCCAGATCGAGGCGATCGAAGCGCAGGCGCGCGGCCTCGACGAGGCCAAGGCGCTGCTGCGCGCCGTCAAGTCCCGCATCGACCGCGGCGAGCCCGTCGATGTCGCGACCTTCTGCTCGCTGATCAGGCAGGGAGATGCCGTCATGGAAGATGAGAATTGGAAGACGGTCGCGGACCGCTATTTCAGCCCCGAGGAGCAGGCCCATTGGGCGGAGCGAATGAAGGACGTGCCCGCGGGCTTCGACCAGGAGGCCTATAATCGGCAATGGGCGGACCTCGGCGGGCGGATCGCCGCGGCGTTGCCGCTCGACCCGGCCGGCGCGGAGGCGCAGGCCTTTTACGGCGAGTGGCAGGCGCTGCTCGCCCCGTTCAAGGCGGTGGCGACGCCGGAGATGATGGCCGGCGCCGCCAACCTCTACAACCGGATGGACGAATGGCGGGGCGACCGGCAGCCGCCTTTCTCGATGGAGGTGTGGCAGTTCATCCAGGCGGCGGGCAAGGCGCGCGCCGCCTGAGCGGGAAAGGGAGGAATGGGGACACACACGTGTGTGTCCCCATTCCTCCAAGGACGTGCCCGCGGGCTTCGACCAGGAGGCCTATAATCGGCAATGGGCGGATCTCGGCGGGCGGATCGCCGCGGCGTTGCCGCTCGACCCGGCCGGCGCGGAGGCGCAGGCCTTTTACGGCGAGTGGCAGGCGCTGCTCGCCCCGTTCAAGGCGGTGGCGACGCCGGAGATGATGGCC
>JAXDPD010000075.1:0-42266 GCA_034668505.1 Sphingomonadales bacterium | reverse complement strand
CCGACCGAGCCCTGGGACGGGACGAGCGGCAGCGCATCGGCGGCAAGCAGCGCCAGCAGCCGCTCGACCACGACGGGCCTCACGCCCGAATGGCCGCGGCCGAGCCCGATCGCCTTCAGCGCCATGGCCAGCCGGACCACCCGCGCTTCGAGCGGGTCGCCGACGCCGCAGCTGTGCGAGAGGATCAGGTTGCGCTGCAGGTCGAGCAGCCGGTCGTCCGGGATGCGGGTCTGGGCGAGCAGACCGAAGCCCGTGTTGACGCCGTAGACGGTGCGGCCGCTGGCCAGGATTCTCTCGACGCACCCGGCGGATTGCGCGATCGCGCTCCAGGCACCGTCGTCGAGCCGGACCGGCGCGCCCTTCCAGATCGCGCGCAGCTCGCCGAGCGTCGCCGAGCCGGGGCGGAGGATGACCGTCTCTGTCATCGGACCATCGGCAGATCGAGTCCCTGCTCCCGGGCGCAGGCGATCGCTTCCTCATAGCCGGCGTCGGCGTGGCGCATGACGCCGGTGCCGGGATCGTTCCAGAGGACGCGTTCCAAGCGGCGCGCGGCTTCCGGCGTGCCGTCGGCAACGACGACCATGCCGGCATGCTGCGAATAGCCCATGCCGACGCCGCCGCCATGGTGGAGGGAGACCCACGTCGCCCCCGAGGCCGTGTTGAGCAGGGCGTTGAGCAAAGGCCAGTCGGAGACCGCGTCCGATCCGTCCTTCATCGCTTCGGTCTCGCGGTTCGGCGAGGCGACCGAGCCCGAATCGAGATGGTCGCGGCCGATCACGATCGGCGCCTTCAGCTCGCCGGAAGCCACCATCTCGTTGAAGGCGAGGCCGAGCCGGTGGCGCTGGCCGAGGCCGACCCAGCAGATACGCGCCGGCAGCCCCTGGAAGGCGATCCGCTCGCGGGCCATGTCGAGCCAGCGGTGGAGGTGCGGATCGTCGGGGATCAATTCCTTCACCTTGGCGTCGGTCCGGTAGATGTCCTCGGGATCGCCGGAGAGGGCGGCCCAGCGGAACGGGCCAATGCCGCGGCAGAAGAGCGGGCGGACATAGGCCGGCACGAAGCCGGGGAAATCGAAGGCATGGGTCACGCCCTCGTCTTTGGCGACCTGGCGGATGTTGTTGCCATAATCGAAGGTCGGCACGCCCATCGCGCGATAAGCGAGCATCGCCTCGACATGCACCGCCATCGACGCGCGCGCCGCTTTCTCGACCGTCTTGGGGTCGCGCTCGCGGCCCTCGATCCAGCGCTCGACGGTCCAGCCGATCGGCAGATAGCCGTTGACCGGATCGTGGGCCGAAGTCTGGTCGGTGACCGCGTCGGGCCGGATCCCGCGCCTCACCATCTCGGGCAATATCTCGGCGGCATTGCCGAGCAGGCCGACCGAAATCGGCACCGGGCTCTCGCGCAGCATGTCGAGCGCCTCGTCGATCGAGGCCGCGCGCCGGTCGAGATAGCGGGTCTCGAGCCGCTTCTCGATCCGGCTCTCCTGGCATTCGACGGCGATGCAATGGGCGCCGGCCATCACCGCCGCCAGCGGCTGGGCGCCGCCCATCCCGCCGAGGCCAGCGGTCAGGATCCAGCGGCCGCGCAAATCGCCGTCATAATGCTGGCGGCCCATTTCGGCGAAGGTCTCGAAGGTGCCCTGAACGATGCCCTGGGTGCCGATATAGATCCACGAGCCGGCCGTCATCTGGCCGTACATCATGAGCCCTTTCCTATCGAGCTCGTTGAAATGGTCCCAGGTCGCCCATTTCGGCACCAGGTTCGAATTGGCGATGAGTACGCGCGGCGCGTCTTCATGGGTGCGGAAGACGCCGACCGGCTTGCCGGACTGGACCAAAAGGGTCTCGTCGTCCTTCAGGCGGCGCAGCGTCTCGACGATCCTGTCGTAGCTCTCCCAGTCGCGCGCGGCGCGGCCGATGCCGCCATAGACGACCAGCTCCTCGGGCGCCTCGGCGACGTCGGGGTCGAGATTGTTCATCAGCATCCGCATCGCCGCTTCGGTCGCCCAGCTCTTGCAGGTCAGCTCGGTGCCGGTGGGGGCGATGATGCGGCGGCTATTGTCGCGTCTTGAAGGCATTCGAACTCTCTACCCCGTTCGCCCCGAGCCTGTCGAAGGGCTTTCCTTCTTTCGCCCTAAGGGCAAGGACAGGGCTTCGACAAGCTCAGCCCGAACGGTCGTTGGGTCCAGGTACGCTAGGCATCCTCCCCCGCCACGATCCTGCGCTCGGGGCCGGGCATTCCGATCCAGTAGCAGAGCTCGGCCGGCCGGCCGATCCGCCAGATGCAGAGGTCGGCGGCCTTGCCGGCGCCGATCGTGCCGCATTCACTGGCCAGGCCAAGCGCCCGCGCGCCCTCGCGGGTCATGCCGGCGAGCGCTTCCTCGGGGGTCAGGCCGAACAGGGTGCAGGCCATCGACATCATCAAGGTCGGCGACAGCACCGGCGAGGTGCCCGGATTGCAGTCGGTCGCGACCGCCATCGGCACATTGTGGCGGCGCAGCAGCTCGACCGGCGGCTTCCTTGTCTCGCGCAGCGCATAGAAGGCGCCGGGCAGCAGCACCGCGACCATGCCGGCGCGCGCCATCGCCGCGACGCCGTCCTCGTCGGCATATTCGAGATGGTCGGCCGAGAGCGCCTCGTAATCCGCCGCCAGCGCGGCGCCGCGCAAATTGCTGAGCTGCTCGGCGTGGAGCTTGACCCTGAGGCCATGGGCGGCGGCCGCCTCGAACAGCATCGCGACCTCGTCCGGAGTGAAGCCGATGCCTTCGCAAAAGGCGTCGACCGCGCTTGCCAGCTTTCGGGCGGCGGCGGCCGGCAGCAGCGAATCGATGGCGAGCCGCACGAACGCCTCGCGCCGGTCCCTGAATTCGGGCGGCAGAGCGTGGAGCGCCAGCAAGGTCGTCTCGACCCGCACGGTCTCGCTCTCGCCGAGCGCTCTGGCGGCCTCGAGCATCTTCAATTCGGTCTCGATGTCGAGTCCGTAGCCCGACTTGATCTCGACCGTGGTCACGCCGCCCTGCATCAGCGCCCTGAGCCGCGGCCGCGAGGCCTCGACCAGCTCTTCCAGCGTCGCCGCCCGGGTCGCCTTCACCGTCGATGCGATGCCGCCGCCGGCGCGGGCGATCGCCTCATAGGTCGCGCCTTCCAGGCGCTGCTCATATTCGCCGGCGCGGTCGCCGCCGAAGACGAGGTGGGTGTGGCAATCGACCAGGCCTGGCGTGATCCAGGCGCCGTGCAGCGGCTCGACCTTCCTCGCCTGATAGCCGGCCAGCTCGGTCCGCCCGCCGACCCGGACGATGCGCCCGTCCTGGATGCCGATGGCGCCATTCTCGATCGCTCCGAACGGCGCGCCGACCTCCGGATCCATCGTGGCGATGTTGCAGTCGACGAGGAGCCGGTCCCACATGGCTCGCCTTTTAGAGGCATCGCGAATAGGAGCAAATGATGAGCTGGAAATCCGTCGCCGACCTCCTCACCGACGATGCGGGCGCGCCCGTCGCCCTGCTCGGCGCGCCGATGGCTGCGGGCTCGGTGACGCCGGGGCGCTGCGACCTCGCGCCCGATGCGGTGCGGCGGACGCTGAAGCGGTTCAGCACCTACGACCTGGTCGAGGCGATCGAGCTCGACCTTCCCGTCCACGATGCCGGCGATGTCGCCGTGCAGGGGCTGATGCCGGCGGCCGGCTTCGATCCGATCCGCGCGGCGGCCGAAGCCTGCGTGGCCGGTCACGAGCTCACCATCATGCTCGGCGGCAACAATGCGGTGACTCGCCCCGCGGCGCACGGGCTCGGCCACGGGCTCGGCGAGATCGGCCTGATCACCTTCGACGCCCATTTCGACATGCGCGACACCGATGCCGGGCCGATGAACGGCAATCCGGTCCGCTGCCTGCTGGAGGACGGCCTGCCGGGCGCCAACATCTGCCAGATCGGCCTCGCCCCCTTCGCCAATACGAGGCTGATGCACGACGACGCGCTGGCCGCGGGGATCGGGATCTGGGACATCGCCCTGGTCCTCGAAGACGGGATCGAGGGGGCGATCGACGAGGCGCTCGAGCAGCTCAGCCATGTCGAGGCGATCATCGTCGATTTCGACATCGACGTGATCGACCGGTCGCAATGCCCCGGCGCGCCGGGCGCGCGGCCCGGCGGGCTGCCCGTCACCGATTTCTTCCGCGCCGCGCGCAGGCTCGGCGAGGAGGCCCGGGTCCGCCTCGTCGACCTCACCGAATTCGACCCGAGCCTCGATGTTTCCGACATCACCGCGCTGACCGCCGCCAGGTGGGTGTGCGAAATCCTCGCCGGGGTTAAGATGCGCGGATGAACGAGACCGATCCCCAGCTGGCTTCGTCCTTCAAGGAGGCGATGCGCCGCGTCGCCGCGACCGTGAACGTGATTTCGATCTGCGTCGACGGCAAGCCGATGGGGATCACCGCCACCGCGGTCTCGGTGGTGTCGATGGATCCGCCGAGCCTGCTCGTCTGCGTCAACCAGGCCGCCTCCGTGCATCCGCAGATCGAGAATGTCGTCCATTTCAACGTCAACGTCCTCCATCGCGACCAGGCCGAGGTCGCCACCATCTTCGCCGACCGCAAATTGGAGGCGCAGCGCTTCATCCGCGGCTGGGAGAATGACTGCGTGACCCCGCCGCGCCTACGCAATGCCCAGGCGACGATCCGCTGCCGGCGGATCGACCATCACCGCTTCGGCACCCATTCGATCTTCATCGGCGTGGTCGAGGAGGTGGCGACGCGCGCCGAGATCGATCCCTTGCTCTACGTCGACGGCCGCTTCGGCGGCGTCGAAAAAGAGTGACAGCCCCTATTTTTCGAACAGATAGGCGGGGTTGGCCATCGCCTTGATCTCGAGCGCGTTGCCCGAAGGATCGCGGAAGAACATCGTCGCCTGCTCGCCCGCTTCGCCCCTGAAGCGGATGGTCGGCGGGATCGCGAACTCCACCTCCGCCGCCTCCAGCCGCGCGGCCAGCGCCCGCCAATCCGCCATCGCCAGCACCGCGCCGAAATGCGGGACCGGGACGTCGTGGCCGTCGACCGCATTGCTGCCGGCCTGCCGCGCGGCGCCGGGGACGAGATGGGCGACGATCTGGTGGCCGAAGAAATCGAAGTCGATCCAGTCGGCGGCGCTGCGCCCCTCCGGGCAGCCGAGCAGCCCGCCGTAAAAGGCGCGCGCCGCGTCGAGGTCGTGGACGGGGAAGGCGAGATGGAAGGGCGGGAGCTTGTCCATGAGCCATTCTATAAACCCAATTCGTCATTCCCGCGAAAGCGGGAATCCAGACCGGTCTTCGAGACGCGCCGAGGGCGCCTGGACTCCCGCTTTCGCGGGCGTGACGGGTTGGAGTTGCGCCCAGCCGTTCCTCTTGCGCGGCGCTCGGGCTTGTCCCGGCGCGCGGAACATGATTGCCTCCGCGCCGGAAAAGCGGAGGCGGACGTGCGGACAGGATTGGCAGCCTTGGCAGCGGCGGCGATTGCCAGCTTGTGCGTCGCGCCGGCGGCCGGGCAGCGGAGCCGGAGCCGGACCGCGCCGGCGGCGCGCGTGCCGGCCCAGCGCGAGGCGCCGCCGCCCGCCCCGCGCCGCCGCGGCCTCGACGACGTCATCGGCCGCGACGCGCGCGCGCTCGCCGCCTTGCTCGGCAATGCCGCGCTCGACGTCCGCGAGGGCCCCGCCCGCAAGCTCCAATTCCTTGGGCCGAGCTGCGTGCTCGACGCCTATCTCTATCCCCCGCGCGGCGGCGGCGAGCCGGTGGTCACCCATGTCGACGCCCGCTTGCCCGACGGCCGCGAAACCGACCGCAACGCCTGCATCGGCGCGCTCAGCCGGAGGTGAGTTGCTCCAGCGCCCAGCGGGCTGCTTCCGCCACCACCTCGTCCTCGTCCCCGATCAGCCGGCGCAGCGCCGGCGCCAGCTCGGCGCGGCCGCTATTGCCCGCCGCGATCGCCGCGTTCCGCACCATCCGGCCGCGCCCGATCCGCTTGATCGGCGAGCCCGCGAAGACCGTCCGGAAGCTTGCGTCGTCGAGCGCGAGCAGGTCCGCGAGCGCCGGCGCGGCGAGCTCGGCGCGGGGCAGGAAGGCCTTGTTGGCGCGGGCGGCGTCGGCGAAGCGGTTCCACGGGCACACCGCGAGGCAATCGTCGCAGCCGTAGATGCGGTTGCCGATGGCGGCGCGGAATTCCTCCGCTATCGGGCCCTTATGCTCGATCGTGAGGTAGGAGATGCAGCGCCGGGCATCGAGCTGGAAGGGCGCCGGGAAGGCCTTGGTCGGGCAGGCGTCGAGGCAGGCGGTGCAGCTGCCGCAGCGCATCGCGTGCGCCGGATCGGGCTCGAGTTCGGGGCCGAGCTCAAGCGTGGTGTAGATCGCGCCGAGGAACAGCCAGGAGCCGTCGGCGCGGCTGACCAGGTTGGTATGCTTGCCCTGCCAGCCGAGCCCGGCGGCCTCGGCCAGCGGCTTTTCCATCACCGGCGCGGTGTCGACGAAGACCTTGACGTCCGCGCCTCCCCGCCCCGAGCCGGTCGAGGGGGCTTCCTCGGCGAGCCAGCGCGCGACCTTCTTCAGCGCCTTCTTGACCACGTCGTGATAATCGGCGCCCTGCGCGTAGACCGAGATCCGGCCGCGCTCCGGCGAGCCGGCGAGCGCCAGCGGGTCGCGCCCGGGCGCATAGCTCATGCCCAGCGCGATCACGCTTTTGACCTCGGGCCACAGCCCCACAGGGCTGCCGCGCCGCGCTTCATTCTCCTCCATCCAGATCATGCCGCCATGCGCGCCCGCCTCCAGCCATGAGCGCAGCCGTTCGGCGGTTTTCGGCGCTGCGTCGGCGCGCGCGATTCCAACCGCGCCGAAGCCCGCCTCGCGCGCTATTTCGCCCAGTCTGATGCGAAGCTTTGACTTGCCTTCCAACACTTAATTCGCTTTACACTTTTACTTGCGTGGGGGGAGTCCAGTTGCGGTGAGTGCCGGTTTAGCGATTGAGGCCAAAGGCCTTTTCAAATCATTCGACGGCAAGCCCGCGGTGCGCGGCATCGACATCGCCGTTCCCGAAGGCAGCATATACGGCATATTGGGTCCCAATGGCGCGGGGAAAACCACCACGCTGAGAATGCTGCTCGGCATCATCGAGCCCGACGCCGGCACGCGCAGCCTGCTCGGCCATGAGCGGCCGCTCGAGGCGGCCAAACAGGTCGGCTATCTGCCCGAGGAGCGCGGCCTCTATCCGGCGATGACGACGCGCGAGGCGGTCGCCTTCATGGGCGCTTTGCGCGGCCTGCCGCTCGATACCGGGCGCAAGCGGGCCGAGATATTGCTGCGCGAGAACGGGCTCGGCGACTATGTCGACAAGCCGATCAAGAGCCTCTCCAAGGGCATGGCGCAGACCATCCAATTGTTCGGCACCATCGTCCACAAGCCCAAGCTGATCGTGCTCGACGAGCCCTTTTCCGGCCTCGACGCGATCAACCAGGGCCGGCTCGAGCATCTGATCCGCGACGAGGCGGCGGCGGGCAGCACGATCATCTTCTCGACCCATGTCATCCACCATGCCGAGCGCCTGTGCGAGCGGATCGCGATCATCGCCGGCGGCCAGATCCGCTTCGAGGGCCTGGTCGCCGAGGCGCGCGACCGGCTCCGGCCGCAGGTGCGGCTGAAGACCCGCGCGGCCGACGGCCAATGGCGCGCCGCGCTTCCCGCCGACGCCGCCCTGCGCGACGGCTATTGGCATTTCGAGCTGCCCGCCGCCGGCGTCGAGCCTTTGCTCAAGGCGCTGATGGACGGCGGCGCGGGAATCGAGGAATTGTCGGTCGAGCGCAGCGGCCTGCACGATGCCTTCGTCGCCATCGCCGGCGAAGCGGCGGCGCGCGAGATGGAAGAAGCCTCGGTCGGGGAAGCGGCATGATGAGCCTGTTCGACTCGGTCTGGGTGATCGCCCGCCGCGATTTCATCGCCCTGGTCTTCTCGCGCTTCTTCATCATCTTCCTGCTGGCGCCGCTGCTGCTGTTCGGCTTCTCGATCTTCTTCAGCATGGCGACCCGCGCGCAGGATCGCACCGCGACCCAGCCCGTCGTCGCGATGATCGTCGACGGCCCCACCGCCGATGCCCTGACGCATACGCGCGACCGGCTGGCGGCGAACACGTCCGAGCAGACCTTCCCGACCCTGCGCGTCGTCGCGCCGGCCGAGAATGTCGCGGCGCAGGCGCAGAATCTGCTCGCCGACGAGAAGGGCAATTATTCGGCGGTGCTGAGCGGCTCGCTCGAGCGGCCGGTGCTGACCGGGCCGAGGGGAGCCAGCGACTTCGTCGGCCGCCGGATGCAGCTCCTGGTCGACGAGAGCCGGCGCAGCGCCGCGCTCGATCAGGCGCGCGCGGCGCCCGCCGCCCGGCAGCTCGAACGCGTGGTCACCGAGCAGGCGGTCGGCAGCCTCAATGCCAGCCGCCGCGCGCTCGCGCAGGGCGCGCAGGTGCTGATCTTCATGATCACGCTGATGCTCGCCACCTTGCTGCTCTCGACATTGGTCGAGGAGAAATCGAACAAGATCATCGAAGTGCTCGCCGCTTCGGTGCCGCTCGACGCGATCTTCCTGGGCAAGCTCGTCGCCATGCTCGGCATCTCGCTGGTCGGCCTCGCTTTGTGGGCGGGCATGCTCGGCATCGGCCTGACCCTGTTCCTCCAGCTGATGCGCGACCTGGTCACCCTGCCGCAGATCGACCCGGCGGTCGGCTGGCCGGTCTTCGTCGTGCTGATGCTGCTTTATTACACCGCCAATTACATGCTGCTCGGCGCCCTCTTCCTCGGCATCGGCGCGCAGGCCAGCAACATCCGCGAGATCCAGACCATATCGATGCCGGTGACGATGCTGCAGCTGATGGTCCTCCTGCTCGCGATCACGACGGTCGGAAGCGCGGGCGGCCTGCTCTACTGGACGGGCTATATCTTCCCGTTCAGCTCGCCCATGTCGATGGTCGCGGTCGCCGCGCAATCGCCGAGCCTGTGGCCCCATGCGCTGGCCTTGGCGTGGCAGGCTTTGTGGGTGGTCATCATCATCCGCATCTCCTCGCGGATGTTCCAGAGGACGGTGCTGAAATCCTCGGCCGGAGGCTCGCTCTTCAGCTTCAGATTCCGGCGCAAGCCGCCGGCATGATGAAGGCGCTCGGCGGCCTCGCGGCGCTGGCCCCGCTCGGGCTCGCCGGCCCGGCGGCGGCCGCGGATTGGTATCTGACGAGCGAATCGGCCTATGCAACGAACGTCAGCTTCGTGGACAAGGACAGCATCCATGCATCCGGCACGTTCCGGCAGGCCCAGCTCTATATGGTCATGGCCGAAGCCGACGAAAGCGGCGCGGCGGCCATGGACGTGGTGATGGAATATGATTGCTCGGAGCCGCGCCGCCGGTTGATTCACATCGTCGGTTTCGACGAGGCGGGGCGCCGGCTCCACGATGAGCCCGGCTCGCGCACCTGGGCGCCCGTCGCGCCGGGCACCCAGGACAGCGCCTCGCGCGACTTCGTCTGTTCGCGCGGCCGGTCGCCGGACGTGTCGGCGTCCTATGGCGCCGCCTATCCGTTCGCCCGCGCCCGCGCGCTGCTGGCACGGCACCGCGCGGAGGATCTCAGGAACAGCCTGTAAGGCGCCCGGCTCAGCCCGCTGGCGCCGGGCCCTTTTGCTGCCAGAGCTCGATCTTGATGCCGTCGCAATCGAGGATCCAGGCGAAATTGCCGTAATCCTCGTCCTGCCGGCCCAATATCCCGATCCCCTTGGCCTCGAGATCGGCGATCATGGCGTCGAGATCGTCGACGCGCAGGTTGATCATGAACTTCTCGGCCGAGGGCGCCAGATAATCGGTCGTGTCCTTGAACGCGCTGAGCAGGCTGAACGGATCCTCGCCGCTCTCGCCGGACCAGGGGAACATGATGCCCCATTCGCCGCCGAGGCCGAGATTGTCCCGGTACCAGGCCTTGGTCCGCTCGGTATCGGCCACCTTGTAGAAGATGCCGCCGAGCCCGGTCACTCTTGCCATGCCGTGTCTCCCTGTCGCGCCGCGCCCTCATAAAGCGATTCCGGGGCCGCGACCATCGCCCGAACGGGTGATTTGCGGGGCCTTTGCGGCTCATTCGCCGCTTTTGCCGCCCAGCGTCGCGGCATAGGCCCGGGTCTCGCCAATCCCCTTGAGGATCACCGACTGCTCCTCATAATCCTGGATCGTGCGCGTCTGGAAATAGGTCGCTTCCGAGACCGCGATGCCGTTCAGCGGCGCCGCGCCCTGGAGCCGGCTGGCGATGTTCAGCGTGTCGCCCCAATAATCGTAAGCCAGGCGGGTGCTGCCGATGACGCCGCCCACGGCGGGGCCGGTATGCACGCCGATCCGCGCCTGGAGCGGCACGCCGGTCTCCGCCGCCATGATCTCCAGTTCGGCGATCAGGTCGCGCGCGAACAGGATCGCCGCTTTGCCGTCGCGCCCGGCCGAGGCCATGCCGCCGCAGACCGCCAGATAGGCGTCGCCGATCGTCTTGACCTTTTCGAGCCCGTGCCGCTCGGCGCACAGGTCGGCGGCCGAGAAGAAGCGGTTCAGGAGCTTGACGAGGTGGCCGGGCGAGAGCCGCTTCGAGAGCGGCGAGAAGCCGGCGAGATCGACGAAGATCGCTGTGAGGTCCGAGAAGCTGTCGGCGACCGCCTCGCCCGCCCGGAGCCGCGCCGCCACTTCCTGCGGCAGCACGTTGTAGAGCAATTCCTCGGTCTTCGCCCGCTCCGCCTCGAGCGCGGCATTGGCGGCGAAGACCTTGCGGGCGCGACGGTCGACATCCCAGTTGAAATAGAGTGCGAAGACGAAGAAGGTCGAGAAATTGGTGAGCGTGTAGACGCGGCTGATGTCGGAGATGCCGGCGCGCGTCATCAGCCAGGCGGTGAACAGGCCGAGCAAGACCAGCGCCCAGGCCAGGAACAGCCGAAAGGTGCCGGCGAAGCCGACGCTGGCGAAGACGATGAGGATCGCCATCTGCACCATCGCCATGACGTGCGGCGGAAAGCCGGTATAGTCCGACAGGCCGGCGAGCACCAAGGCCAGCCACTTCATCCCGGCCGCCATCAGGATGAAGACCGGCAGATCGAGCCAGGGCCTGTCGAGATAGATCTGGGTCCGGGTGAGGGCGAAGAAGCCGGCCATCAGCACGATCAGCGCGCCCGCCGCCTGGGTGTAGGCGACCACCCCCTCGCGGGGGAAATGCATGGGGTTGAGGATTATGTAGGAGATCAGGGTCGCCGCCGCGATCAGGATCAGCGCCCGGATCGCCTGCCCGCGCTCGATCCTCTCGGTGCGCAGGAAAGCGCGCTCGGTCTCGGGATCGTCGAAACGCTGGAGGAAGGCGCTCATCGGGCGCGGAAGCTAGGGGGCTTGCGGTCCCGAGTCCATGAGGACCGATTACAGCTCAAGGCGCATGTAGACGTCGCAGCGCCGGTAAGGGGAGCGGGGCCGCTCGCCAGGCGGCAGGTGCCGGAAGCCCGCTCGTTCGTAGAGACGAAGGGCAGGCTCGAGGCTGCTGTTCGATTCCAGATAAAGCGCCCGCGCGCCGAGCGTCCGCGCTTTGGCGACCGCCGCCTCCAACAGCAGGCGGCCGATGCCCTGGCCCTGGACATGATCGGCCACGGCCATCTTCGCCAGCTCCAGCACATCGTCGCCGATCGGCACCAGGGCCACGCAGCCGATCGCGGTTCCGGTCCGATCCTCGGCGATCAGGATCGCGCCGCCTTTGGCGATGATCCGTCCCTCCGGATCGTCAAGCAGCTCGAAATCCTTCGCCTCGGCGCCGAAATAGCGCTCGACCCAGGCGATATTGAGGTCGCGGAAACCGCGCGCGCGCCGTGGCTCGAACGGCAGGACGGCGGTCTCCGTCATCAAAAATCACTCTTGCCGAAGCGGGCCACGCCCTGGTTCCTCCCCGGCGGATCGAGCACATTGAGATCCAGGTCCACCGGCGCGCCGATCCAGTGCGCCAGCTCCGTGTGATCGGCCATGTCGTCGTCGGTGAGCGGATGGACCAGCGCCCGCAGACCCGAAGCCTCGATCGCCGAAATCACGCCGGACAAAGATGCTTCGAGGAAATGCACCTCATATTGAGCGATCGGGTGCGGCCCGGCCCGCCCGTCGGTTAGCCGCCCGACGAAGAGGATGTGCGGGTCGCTCCCGGCCGCGCTCGAACGGAGGAATTCCCCGCGCAGCGCCTCGGCGGCCGGGCGCTCGTCGGCCGAATAATAGATGTGGGCATGAAAAGGCGCATATCGGGCGGTCATCCTAGGCGCTCCAGCCGCCGTCGATATTGTAGACGGCGCCGGTGACGAAGGCCGCCGCGTCCGAGGCGAGATAGGAAACGAGCCCGGCCACTTCTGCCGCCGTGCCGTGGCGCGGGATCGCGAGCGGCGTTCTGTTGCCGGCGGCATTGGGGCCGTCCGCGGGATTGCGCTCGGTGTCGATCGGGCCGGGCTGAACGAGGTTCGCGGTGATCCCGCGGGGGCCGAGGTCGCGCGCCAGCCCGCGCGTGAGGCCGCCAAGCGCCGCCTTGCTGGCGGCGTAGAGTGTTCCGCCGGCGCCCGGCATGCGGTCGGCGACGATGCTTCCGATCGTGATGATCCGGCCGCCTTCGGTCATCATCGCCGCCGCCTTCTGGGCGGCGAGAAAGGGTGCCCGCACATTGACCGCGAACATCCGGTCGAAGGCGTCCGGGGCATAATCTTCGAGCGGGCCGGTCAGGGAAAGGCCGGCATTGTTCACCAGAATGTCGAGCCGGCCGAAGCGCTCCACCGCCGCGTCGATCGCATCGAGAAGCGCGGCCGGATCGGCCACGTCCGCCTGGATCACGAACGTCATGGCCCCCGCCGCCTCGATCTCGGCGGCAAGCATGGCGGCCTCATCGGCGCGGCTCAGATATATCATCGCCACCGCCGCGCCGTCGGCGGCCATCTTCCGGCTGATCGCCGCGCCGATGCCGCGGGTGCCGCCGACGATCAATGCGACCTTTCCGTTGAGATCACCGGACAATGGCTTGCTCCCGTTGCGCAGACGGGTGTCGGCCCGGCGCCGCGATCGCGCAAGCCCCTGGCGGGCGACTCACCGGGATGGATCAGCCGCCATATTCCGCCGCCGCCGCGTTCCTCAGCCCCTGCATCGCCAGCTTCCAGGGGAAGGGGCCGTGACTGATCCGGGCGATGCCGGTGGCGGCGATGGCGGCGGCGGGCGGGGTGCCGGGCCAGGCCATGAAATTGACGGGCAGCGGCGCGGCTTTGCAGAGCCGTTCGAGCAGCTTCAGATCGGCGAGGCTGGGCGCGAAGAAGCCGCTGGCGCCGGCTTCGGCATAGGCCGCGGCCCGCTCCAGCGCCGCGTCCACCTTGGCCTCGTCATGGTCGCGGCTCTTGAGGAAGATGTCGGTGCGCGCGTTGATGAAGAAGCCGGCGCCGACGGCCGCCCGCGCGGCGGCGATCCGCGCGGCCTGGACGGCGATCGGATGGAGGCCTTCGCCGCCGACGATCTGGTCCTCGAAATTGCAGCCGATCGCCCCGGTCGCGGCGAGCTTCGCCATGTTCGCCGCGACGTCGTCCGGGGCCGTTGCATAAGCCCCCTCGAAATCGATCGTCACCGGCAGGTCGACCGACGCGACCACCCGTTCGGCATTGGCGAGCGCGAGCGCCAGCGGCAGGGATTCGGCGTCCTCATAGCCATGCGCCTGCGCCACCGAGGCGCTGCCCGTCGCGATCGCCTTGGCGCCGGCCGCCGCGATCACCTTCGCGCTGCCCGCGTCCCAGGCATTGTAGAGGATGAGCGGGTCGCCCGGCACGTGGAGCGCGGCGAAGGTCTCGAATTTGCCGGGCATGGTTTTCTCTCCCAGGTCGCGTTCAGCGGTTCGGTTGCCAGCGGAAGAAGCGCGCCGCGAACAGTGCGCCGAGCGCCCCCCAGGCAAAGACGATCGCAAGGTCCGCGATCGAAATGCCGGCTCCGAAGAAGGCGCCGACACTGGCGTTCGAGAGGGGCCGGACCGGCAACACGTGCATGATCGAATTAAGCCAGCTCGGAAGCCGCTCGATCGGATAGAAGACGTTCGAGAGGAACAGGATCGGGAAGCTCGCTGCATTGAGGATCGCGGGCGCGGCCTGGGCGTTCGGAATCGCCGCGACGACGGCAAGCGCCAGCCCGCCGAGGCTCGCCGACCCGATCAGGATTGCGAGCAGGAAGGCGAGGAGATTGGGCAGCGAAACCCTCACTCCGAAGAACAGCATCCCGTCGGCGACGCAGAGCAAGGCGGTGAGCAGCCCCAGCCCCACCGCGAACAGCAGGCGCGCCGACACATAGGCCGAGACCGGCGTCGGCGTGCCCCTGATCCGCTTCAGCCGGCCCATGTCGCGGTCATAGGAGATCGCGGACGCCAGGTTGGTGAAGCAGCTCATGACCACGGCGAAGACCGACATGCTCGCGACGTAGAAGGCGGCGACCGTCGAATCCTCGCCGCTCATCCTGATCCGGCCGGCGCCGAAGATCGCGCTGTTGATGGTCAGGATCATCAGCGGGAAAACGATCCCGAAGAAGGCCGCGCTCGGATTGCGCCAGAACGACAGGTTGATGAAGCGGAGATGATGGAAGGTGATGCCAAGCCAGCGCGTCATGCCGCCTCTCCCTTGCCCGCATCGTGCCCGGCGATCAGCGCCAGATAGGTCTCCTCGAGGCTTGGCCTTGTGACCTCCAGCCCTTCCAGCTTCACATCATGCTCGAGCGCCCAGCCCGTCAGGCTGTTCAGCAGCGGCACCGGATCGTCGGCGTGGAGCAGGATCGTGTCCCCTCCCGTGTCGGCGATGCCGGCCATCAGCGAAGCGGGCAAAGGCGGGCCAGAAACGGGCCGCCGGAAGCGGATCCGGCTCGCCGCCTGGCCGCGGCTGCCGAGCGTGTCCGGAGTGCCCTGCGCGATGATCCTGCCGGCGGCGATGACCGCGACCCGGTCGGCGAGCTGCTGCGCCTCGTCCATATAATGGGTGGTCAGCAAGACGGTCTTGCCCAGCGCGCGCAGCTCGCGGATCATCGCCCAGGCCTCGAGCCGCGCATCGGGATCGAACCCAGTCGTCGGCTCGTCGAGGAAGAGCAGATCGGGGTCGCCGACCAAGGCGAGCGCGACGTCCAGCCGCCTTTGCTGGCCGCCCGACAGACGGCCGGCGCGGACGTTGCTGTTGTCCTTCAGGCCGACCAGGTCGATCACCTCGCCGACCGGCCGCGGCGCCGGATAGGTGCCCGCGATCATCCGCATCATTTCGGAGACGGTCAGGAACGGATCGGCGGCGGTCTCCTGGGCGACGATTCCGATCCTGGCCTTGAGCGCGGGATGGTTGTCCGCGGGATCGTGGCCGAGGACGCTGACGGTCCCGGAATCGCGCGCGGTGAAGCCCTCGAGGATCTCGACCGTGGTGGTCTTGCCCGCCCCGTTCGGGCCGAGCAGAGCGAAGACTTCCCCCGCCGCGATCGTCAGGTCGACGCCGGCGACCGCCCGCACCGGCCCATAAGCCTTGGCGAGGCCTTTGACTTCGATTGCCGCAATCCCCATGCCCCGCCTTTCCCCTGCGGCGAACCTAAGCCCGCGCTGACGCCGGTGCAATGTCGGACCGGCGCTTAGGCAATATGCCTGCCGCCAGGATCTAGGGCGTACGCGGTTGTGCGCCGCTCACTCGCCGCGACGACAGGACGCGGTTGGCCGTATCGGTGACGACCTCGAGCAGTTGGCCGTTGCGGTCGGTCACGCGCCGGACGGTCTGGCCGGCGTTGTTCACTGTCCTCGAGACCTCGGTCAGGCCCGAGGCCGCCAGGTTCAGCAGCTGGCCGTTCCTGAGCAGCGTGCCCGCCACGCCGCCGACGGTGTTCACCGCATTGTTGGCGACGCCGCCGACCGTGTTCACCGTATTGTCGACGGTCGACAGCAATTGGGTGACGATCTGCGGATTGTTGTCGAGCGTCTGCAGCGTGCGCTCGATGATCGCGCGGACATTGTCGAGCCGGACGATCAGGGTCGCCTGCGCGCGAACGCCGCGAAGGTCGATGCGGACGTTGTCTATGCGGGCGTCGGCGCCGGCGGTGAGATGGAGCAAATTGGCGAGACGGGCCTCGAGCGCGAGATGCACCTGGAGATTGTTGACCTCGATGGTGAGCTGTTCGACCGACAGGTTGGGCACGTCGAGGATCACGTCCGGCGGCTCGCCCTGCATCGCCTGCATCGCCAGCGGCGAGGATTGCGGCGGCCCCGGCTCGCGCTGGTTGCGCTGCGCTTCGGCCGGCGCGGCGGTCAGCATGAAGGCGGCGGTGGCGACGACGGCGGTGAGCTTGGCGGGCATGATTGTCTCCCTGTTATGGGAGCCAAACGTCATTGCGGGCTTGCGGTTTCCGCCGGCCCGGGATTTTGCCGCGGATCGGCGATGCGGGCCTCGGCATGGACGGTCACGGTCACGTTCCTGAGCCGCTGTCTCCCGGCCTGGCCGCGCGGCTTGTCGACCCTGACCTCGCTGCCCGGGCCGCCACGGACTTCGAGCGAGGTTTCCCCGCTCTGGCGGATGCGGACCTCCCGGGCCGTCACCCGCGCGTCGAGCTGGATGTCGGGCGCCGGCGCCGGCGCCGCGGCCGCCTGCAGGAGCAAGAAGAGCAGCATCGTCAGACCCTCTAATGGACGAAGCGGGCCACCACGTCGCGGTAGGAACGACTGACCTTCACTTGGGCTCCGCTATCCAGCACCAGGAAGCATTCGCCATTGGTGTGCGGCTTGACCTGGCGGACCTGGTCGAGGTTGACGATGGTCGAGCGGTGGACGCGCTGGAAGCGGCGCGGGTCGAGGCGCTTTTCGAGGTCCTTCATCGTCTCGCGCAGGATCAGCGTGTTGTCGCCCGTATAGATGCACATATAGTCGCCGGCGGCGTCGATCTTCTCGATCGAATCGACGTCGACGCGGAAGATCTGGCCGCGATCCTTGATGTTGATCAGCTTCTCGTAGCGGTTGGAGGAATGGGCGTCTTCGACGCCCTCGACGTCCTGGGCCGCGTCGGGCGCGACCTCGGCGAGCACCTCCTTGAGCCGGTCGACCTCCTCGACGCCGCGCTTCTCGGCGAGGCGCACGCGGACCCGCTCGAGCGTATCGGCGAGCCGCGCCTCGTCGACCGGCTTCATCAGATAGTCCACCGCGTCGGCTTCGAAGGCGCGCAAAGCGTGGTCGCCATAAGCGGTGACGAAGACGAAGAGCGGCGGCTCGACCTCCATCAGCCCCTGAATCACCGAAAAGCCGTCGAAGCCCGGCATCTGGATGTCGAGGAAGACGAGATCGGGCTTGTGGGTCTTGATCGACCTTATCGCCTCGCGCCCGTTCGAGCAGGTGTCGATGATCTCGACGTCGTCATGCGGCTGGAGCCTCAATTGCAGCCCCTGGATGGCGAGCGGCTCGTCGTCGACCAGGATGGTGCGAATGGTCATTTCGGGTCCTCGGTTTCGGTTTCGAATTGATAGGGAATGTCGATGAAAACGCGAAAGCCCCCAGTGATATCCGATTGTGTCTCGAACCGGTGGTTGTCGCCATAGGCCTGCGCCAGACGGTCCCGAATGTTCGCCAGACCGACGCCGGTCGATTGCTCGGCGCGGACATAATAGAGGGCGTCGGTGCCGGGGCCGGTGTCGGAGACGGTGATCAGCACCCGGTCCGCCTGGAGCCGCGCCTCCACCGAAATGTCGGCGCCCTCCTCCTGGGGGGTCACCGCATATTTGATCGCATTCTCGATCAAGGGCTGCAGCAGCAGCGAGGGGAGATGCGCGTCCATCACTCTCTTGTCGATGTGGAAATGGGTCCTGAGGCGGTCCTCGAAGCGCATCTTCTCGATCTCGAGATAGAGCTTCAGAGTCTCGATCTCCTGCGTCAGCGTCACCGTGCCGGTGGATTCGTTGACCAGGGTGTAGCGCAGGAAGGAGGAGAGGCGCGAGAGCATCGCATTGGCGCGCTCGGTCTGCTTCAGGAGGACCAGCGTCGAGATCGAGTTCAGCGTGTTGAACAGGAAGTGCGGATTGAGCTGGTAGCGCAGCATGGCGAGCTGCGCGTTCGAGGCCTGGCTTTCCAGCCTGAGCAGCCGGTCCGACTGCTCCTCCAGCAGGATGTAGAAGTTGATCGAATAATAAAGCGCCGACCAGGCGATCAGCAGCGACACGGTGAACAGGATCGCGCCGAAGAAGCGTATGCCTTCCGGCGTGAAGCCCGGATTGACGAAGGTCGCGTAGCTCCAGGTCTCGATCGCCGAGAAGCCGGCGGCGGCGATGCCGACGATGAGGATCGAGCCGCCCCAGGTGTAGAGCGGCCGCATCTTGATCAGGCGGCGATAGGCGGCCGCCATCAGCAGGGTGATCGAATAGCCGGCCGCGGTCAGCAGCGCGTTGTGGATGATGTAGCGCCCGACATTCTCATTGGCGATGTTGGAGAGCGTGCGCAGCATGAAATAGCCCGCCCAGCCCACCGACTGGAGGATCCAGAAGGCGCGGTTCTTGTCGTCGAAAAAGGGCTGCTCGCGGAAGCGGAGCGGATTCCAGCCGCGCTTGCGCCGCCGCGACGGCGCGGACTCGGCGATCGAAACGGCTTCATTGGTGGTTGCCATTCGCTTCCCTTGCGCCGGCCCCTCTACTCGGAAGCACCAGCATCGACCAGTCTCCGGCGTCGGTCACGTAGGTGGCGACCGCGCGGCGCACGTCATCGGCCGTCAGCGCCCGGTAATCGGCAAGATAGTTACGGACATTCTCGATTGCACGCGGATCGCGGTGCCAATCCTCGAGCGCGTCGATCCAATAAGCGTTGGTCGCGAGCCGCCGCTCGATCCCGCTCAGCACCGGATTGAGCGCCCGTTCGAACTCGTCGGGCAGGGCCGGGCGGGCGGCGAGATCGGCGATGATCTCGCGGGCGATGCGGAAGAAGGTGGCGGCGCTGGCCGGCCTGATCTCGGCGGCGGCGTAGAGCACGCCCCAATTGGCGAAGCGGTCGGCGGCAAGGTGGGTCGCGTCGGGCGCGTAGGTCGCGCCCTCCTGCTCGCGCAGCCGATCGAACAGGCGCGTCTCGAAGATGTTGGCGGCGAGCGCCAGCGCGCGCCGCTCGCGGATATGCGCGGTGCCGCCCAGCGTCGACCAGCCGATCAGGGCATAGGCCTGGTTGGGATCGCCCCGATGGGTGAAGGTGCGCGGCACCGGATTGGGCGCCGGCGGGATCAAATTGCCGGCGCCGGGCGGAATCCGTGGCTCGGGCCGCCGCGGCAGCGCGCCGACGGTGCGCCGCGTCGCCTCGATCGCGGCCTCCAGCTCGATGTCGCCGACGATGATCGCATGGACCGGCCCCCGGGCGAGGAAGGGGCCGTAAAAGTCGCGGAACCGCTCGACCGTGGCGGCCTCCATCTCTGCCTTGTCGATCGGCCGCCACCTTTCGTCATTGGGGCGAAGGACGCTGCCCAGCTCGCGCCCCGCCCGCGCCGCCGCCGAGGAGAAATGAAGGTCGAAGCTCTCGACCGCAGCGCCGCGGAAGCGGGCGAGCAGGGTCCGGTCCCAGCGCGGATGGGTGAGCTTGAGGGTGAGGAAGCGCAATTGGTCGGGCAGATCGGCGGCGCTGGTCTGGCCGACGAGGGCGAAGGCATCTTCGTCGATCGCGAAGGCAAGCCCGATCCGCCGGCCGGTCAGCAGCCGCTCCATCCCGCTCAGATCGAGACCGGCGAGGCCCGAGGGCGCGACCAGCCCGGCCAGCCAGCCCAGAGACGGCCGGTTCGGCGCGATTCCCGAGACGCCCGCGCCGAAGCGCAGCTCGACCTGGACCGAGCCGCGGTCGTAATCGGTATGCTTGAAGGTCAGCGTCGAGCCGTTGGCGAAGGTGACGATGGTGACATCCATGTCCTCGATCCGCCGGCGCGAGACGACCCGGCCCGGCGGCCCGGGCCGCGGCAGATCGGCGAAGCTGACCGGCCGCTCCGCCGTGCGCGCCGCCGGCGCCGCCGCCTGCGCCGCCGCCAGCCCCTCGGCCAGAGCGGAGTCGCCGCCCGCGATCGGCGCCGGAGTCACCACCAGCATGCGCGGGCCCGAGCCGGTGAACATCGCCTGCATCGCCGCGCCGATCCGCGCCGGCGTCATCAGCGGCGCATTGGCCTCGAAATTGTCGAGCACGGTGCGCGCGGTCGCGATCACCGCGGCATTGTCGACCGCGCCGATCAGCTGCTCGGCGCGGACCTGCGACTGGACGGTGGCCTCGCCCTGGACTGCGGCGGCGACCGCGGTCCGGATATTCTCCAGCTCGCGCGCAATCTCCTCCCGGCTCGGCGGCGCCCGCAGCGCATCGCCGATGATCGCATAGGCCTCGATCAGCGATCCGCGCCAATCGCCGCCGCGCGCGTAGAGCGACAGCGAGGTCGCATTGGCGATGCTGCGCGAGCGCGACGTGCCGACGCCGCCGCCGATGAAGGCCGACCGCCCCCGCGCATGCGCTTCGAGCCGGCGGTTGATGATCTGCGCGGCGAGCCCCTCCTCGAGGAACAGCCGCTCGCGCGCCAAAGTGTGGGGAAGCGGCTCATAGGGCCTCAGCCAGACCACATTCACCCCGGTCGGCGCGCCGGGATAGTCAAGGCCGGCGACCGGCTGCGCGACCTCGGCGATAGCGCCGTAATCGGGCTCGGCCGGCGCCGGCCCCTCGCCCCGCCAGCCGCCGAAGCGGTTGCGGATCAATTCCTCCATCATGCCCGGATCCGCGTCGCCGACCATGACGATGGTGGTCCGCTCGGGCCGGTACCAGCGCCGGTAGAAAGCGGTGAGGCCCTCGGCGGTGGCGCCGTTCAGCGTCTCTTCCGTGCCGATCGTGTCGCGCCGCGCATAGAGCAGGCCGGCATAGAAGAGGCGCTGGCTGATCTCGGTGACGCGCACGCTAAGCTCGGGCTGGCGGCCCTTCTCGGCGAGCACGACCGGCCGCTCGGCGGCGACCGCGGCCGGCTCGATGCGCGCCTCCGCCATCATCTCGGCGAGCACGGCCAGGCTGGTGTCGAGCGGTGCCCGGGCGGCATGGGGCAGGTTCAGCACGAAGACGGTGTTGGTGGCGTCGGTCCGGGCATTGGTGTCCGAGCCGAAGCTTGCGCCGAGCTGCTGCCAGATCTCGCGGGCGCGGCGGTCGGGATAATTGCGGGTGCCGCGGAACAGCATATGCTCCAGGAAATGGGCCCAGCCGCGTTCGTTCTCGGCCTCGTGCAGCGAGCCCGCGTCGATCCGCACCCGGATCGAGACCTGCCCCGCCGGCAAGGCGTTGCGCCGGACCGCATAACGAAGCCCGTTGGGCAGGGTGCCGAAGGTCCAGGCCGGATCGGGCGCGATGTCGGAGCCGCGGTAGAGCCAGCCGGCATCGCCGGTCCGAGGTGGCGCGCTCTGGGTGAAGGCTGGCCCCGCGACGAGCAGGGCGAAAGCGAGAAACAAAGCGCGCAGGACGGTCATCGCGCGCTTTTGGTTCAGCGTGGCTCGAATGTCGAGCACGGCCGAAGGTAGTGAGTCGGTTTGAAATTCCGAGCGGCAGCTAGCGACCCTTCTGGGATGTTGGTAATGATCAGCTATCTGGGCGGAGCATTGGCTGCCTCATGGGGTTGACGGGAATGTTGGAAAATAGCCCAGGAGAGGAGAAACTGGCGGAATTGGGGTTTGTCTTTTCAAATGACGAGCTCGCCGTAATTGGTTCCATTGTGGCACATTGGGCGTCCGCAGAGAGCAGTCTAGGTACTGCGCTGATGATCATGCTTGAAGTATTCAATATTCAGGTGGCGCGAGAGCTGATCATTAAAACGCCGTTCAGACGGAAAATCGAGCTACTGCACAAGTTTAGTAAGCACGAAGATCTAAATGATTGTGTCGACCCGCATGCGAGCGAACTCTTGTGGATATATAACCGCTGCAAGCAGGCGCGAGACATAATTGTACACGGTAATATCAGCCCAGACCTTTCGGTGATCTCATCGAAATTTCCTCAAAGCGAGCGAGGTATAAGCCTTTCTTCGCACAGCCGATTTTTGCCGATGAGTCAGCTCTTGATACAGGATAGAGCAGCAAGATACGCCGCGTCCGTTGCCCGCAGTTTGATGATGCTTGCTTGTCTTGGTGAGGGTGGAGATGACGAGACTCGCCAGATTGCGAGAGCTCTCCCACCCCGACCTCAAGGAATTTGATTTCTTGGGAGGCTGTCGACCGTGATGCGATCACTATTATCGGGGGCGCGCTCGCCCGTCTTGACTCTGCGGCCAAGCAGGCGGAACATAAAGCGAACAGATGAGTCCGAGTCGCTATGCCCGCTTCGTCCCTTGCCAGCCCGCGCCTCGAGGCGCTGAAGGCCGAGATCCGCGCCATCGAGCGCGGCGGCTCGGCGCGGCGGGGGCACGGGGTGCTGCCGTTCGGGATCGAGGAGGTCGACGGCCGGCTCGCCGGCGGCGGCCTGGCGCGGGCGCTGCACGAGGCCGCCGCCGCCAGCCCCGCGCCCGGCGACGAGGCCGCCGCGATCCTGTTCCTCGCCGCCGCCGCCGCCCGCTTCGCCATCGCCAAAAGCGGGGGGCAGGTGCTGTGGGCGCTCACCCGCCGCGATCTGTTCGCGCCCGGCCTCGCGCAGGCGGGGCTGACGCCGGACCGGCTGATCTATGCCGAATGCCGCAATGATGCCGAAGCGCTCGCGGTGATGGAGGAAGGCGTGCGCCACGGCAGCCTCGCGGCGGTGATCGGCGAAGTCGGCCGCGCCGACATGGCCGCGACCCGCCGCCTCCAGCTCGCCGCCGAGGAGAGCGGCACGCCGGCCTTGCTGCTGCGGCGCTGGCGCAAGCCCGGCCTGGATCCGCTGGCGGTGCCGTCCGCCGCCTTCACCCGCTGGCGGATCGGCTGCGCGCCTTCGGCCGCTTTGCCTTATCCGGGCATCGGCCGCGCCCGCTGGCGGGTCGAGCTCGCCCGGCAGCGCGGCGGCCCCCCTCATTCATGGCTGTTGGAGATTCCCGATGCCGAGGCTCGCCTCGCTCTTCCTGCCCCAGCTGGCGATCGAGCGGATCGTCAGGGGGGAGCGGAGAGAAGAGCCGCGTAACCCTTCTTCCCCCTCTCCCACTTGGGGAGAGGGAGGGGCCCAAAGCGTGAGCTTTGGGAGGGTGAGGGCAATTGGCAATGCCGTGCCCTCACCCTCCCACCCGGCTACGCCGGGCGGCCCCCTCCCTCTCCCCGAAACGGGAGAGGGAAAATCAGGACTGAAGCCCGGCCATTGGCGGCCGGGCGCGCGCTGGGCGCGGGAGGCGGCGGCGCGGGCGGCGGCGCCGGGCCTGGCCGAAGGCGCGCTCGTCACCGCGCACCGCGCCGGCAATCGCGATCTCGTCGCCGCCGCCTGCCCCGGCGCCCGCGCGCTGGGGCTCGCGCCGGGCATGGCGCTGGCCAAGGCGCGGGTGCTGGTGCGCGGGCTCGACGTGCGTCCCGCCGATCCGGAAGGCGATGCCGGCTGGCTGGCCCGGCTCGGCCTGTTCGCCGCCCGCCGCTGGACGCCGCGCGCGGCCCTCTCCGGCCCGGACGGGCTCTGGCTGGACCTGACCGGGGTCGCCCATCTGTTCGGCGGCGAGGGGCAGATGTGCGCGCGCATCCTCGCTTTCTGCCGCCGACTGGGCTTTTCCGCCCGCATCGCCGTCGCCGGCACGGCGGGCGCGGCGCATGCGCTCGCCCGCTTCGGGGCGGGACCGCTCATCCTGTGCCCGCCCGGCGGCGAGGCCGAGGCGATCGCGGCCATGCCGCTCGCCGCCTTGCGGCTCGACGCGGATCTGCTCGGCACCGCCGACCGGCTGGGCCTGGAGCGGATCGGCGAATTGATCGCCATGCCCCGCGGCCCGCTCCAGCGCCGCTTCGGCGGCCTTCTGCTGACCCGGCTCGATCAGGCCCTGGGCCGCGCGGCCGAGCCGTTCGACCCGATCGTCCCCGAAGCGCCGCTCGCGATCCTGCTCCGCTTCCTCGAGCCGATCGCCACCGCAGAGGCGATCGCCGAGGCGGGCGGCGAAGCGGTGCGCCGGCTCATTCCGCTGCTTGGCGAAGCGGGCCTCGGCGTCCGCCGCCTCCTCCTCATCTGCGAGCGCGTCGACAACGAGGCCCAGCACATAATCGTCAGCACCGCCCGCGCGACGCGGAACGGGCCGCATCTCCACGCTTTATTGTGCGCGAAGATCGAGACGATCGCGCCCGGCTTCGGCATCGAGCGCCTCCGCCTCGTCGCCGCCCGGGTCGAGCCGCTCGGCGCGGAAGCGATCGAGATGGCCGGCGCCCGGCCCGCGCCCGACCTCGCTTTGCTGGTCGACCGCCTCGCCGCCCGGCTCGGCGCGCGCCGCGTCCACCGGCTCGGCGCGGTCGAAAGCGACCTTCCCGAGCGCAGCGTCCGCGCCGTCGGTCCGCTGGCGACGCCGGCGGCCTGGCCGCAATGGCCCCGCCCGGTCCGGCTCCTTTCCCCGCCGGAGCAGGTGGAAAATGTCATGGCGCCGCTCCCCGACGGCGCCCCCGTCCGCTTCAGCTGGCGGGGCAGGGCCTATCAGGTCGCCGCCGCCGACGGGCCCGAGCGGGTCTATGGCGAATGGTGGCGCCGCGCGGACGAGCGCGCCGCGATCCGCGACTATTTCCAGATCGAGGACCGGGACGGCGCCCGCTTCTGGCTGTTCCGTAAGGGCGACGGCGAGGATCCGGGGACGGGCGACCTCAGCTGGTGGCTGCAGGGGCTGTTCGCATGAACCGGTCAGCGCCGCGCGTCGATGACGCTCACATGCCCTGCCGCGCCATAATCGAGAATGGCCTGATCTACCGTCAGCAGCGGCAATCGGTGATGCCGGGCGCTGGCGATGATGATGCGGTCGGCGGGATCATTGTGGAAATCGCCGGGCAGCATCACGCTGTCGATGGCTATCGGAGGCTCGATCGCAGCCAAGATCAGACCGGGAAGAGCCAGCGCCTCCTCGATCCACATCGCAACGTTCATGCCCAGGGCAATACGAGATTTCTTCGCCAGCAAGGCGATTTCCCAGACCGAGATCGCCGATATCATCAGTCCGTCCGCAAGGAGCTGCTTATCCAGCAATATGCGCGCTTCGGAACCGAGGCCGGGCTCGTCCTGGAGCGACCAGATCAAAACATGAGTATCGAGCAGGATCACCGATTGGCGTGCCACTCTTCCGGATCGATCGCCGGATCGAAGGGCCGATCATATCGGAGCACCGTTCCCCTCATGGCGCCGATGATTGATCGGCGCGCTTTCTTCTTAATTGCCTTCAGCTCAGCAACCGGACGGCCCCGCTTGGTGACCGTCACCGGCTCGCCGCTGCGCTCGACCTCATCGAGGATACGCAGACAGTTCGCCTTGAATTCCGCCGCGCCGATCAGCTTGCCCATGGGCTGCCTCCGTCTAGATGACCACTTATATAGTCACATTGCGGCAGGCCGGCAAGCATGACCTATGTCGAGCTTCAGGCCGCCAGCCATTTCAGCTTCCTGCGCGGGGTTTCGAGCGCCGATGAGCTGTTCGCGGCCGCCGCCTTGCTCGGCTATGAGGCGCTCGGGCTGACGGATCGCAACAGCGTCGGCGGGCTGGTCAAGGGGCTCCGCGCCACCGACACAACCGGGGTGCGGCTGATCGCCGGCGCGCGGCTCGATCTGATGGACGGCAGCGCGCTCTTGGTCTGGCCCGAAGACCGCGCCGCCTGGTCGCGGCTGACCCGGCTGCTCAGCGCCGGCAAGAGCCGCGCCGACCGCAGGAAAGGCGAGAAGGGCCAATGCTTCCTCCATTGGGAGGACGTCGCCGCCTGGTCCGAGGGGCTGGTCGCGGCGCTCGTCCCCGACGAGGCGGACCGGGTGGCGGACATCGCGCTTGCCCAGATGGCGGATATTTTCGGGGAACGCGGCCATCTCGCGCTCACCCATCGCCGCCGCCCGGGCGAGGCGGGAAGGCTGCACGCGCTGGACGCGCTGGCGCGGCGCCACGGCCTCAGGAGCCTCGCCACCGGAGACGTGCTCTACGACGGGCCCGGCAAGCGCATGCTCCACGACGTCGTCACCGCGATCCGCGAGCATGTCACCATCGACGAACTGGGCTTCCGCCGCGAGCGCTTCGCCGACCGCCATCTCAAATCGCCGGCGGAGATGGCGCGCCGCTTCGCCGCCTTCCCCGACGCGATCCGCGCCACCGCCGACATCGCCGAGCGCTGCACCTTCTCGATGCGGGAGCTCGGCTACCAATATCCCGACGAGATAATCATGTCGGGCCGCTCGCCGCAGGACGCGCTGGAGCGGCTGACCCGCGCCGCCATGGCGGCCCTGTTCCCGGGCGGCGTCCCGCACGCTTATGCGGACCTGCTGGAGCATGAGCTGCGGCTGGTCGCCTCCTGGGGCTATGCGCCCTATTTCCTCACCGTCAACTCGATCGTCGGCTTCGCGCGCAGCCAGAAGATCCTCTGCCAGGGGCGAGGCTCGGCGGCCAATTCGATGATCTGCTACGTGCTCGGCATCACCTCGATCGATCCGGTCAAGCACAAGCTCCTGTTCGAGCGCTTCCTCTCGGACGACCGCGACGAGCCGCCCGACATCGACGTGGATTTCGAGCATGAGCGGCGCGAGGAGGTGATCCAGTGGATCTACCGGACCTATGGCCACCGGCATGCCGCGCTCACCGCCGTCGTCAGCCGCTACCGCACGCGCGGCGCGGTGCGCGAGGTCGGCAAGGCGCTGGGGCTCAGCGAGGACGTGACCGCGACCCTCTCCGGCCAGGTCTGGGGCTGGTCGAACGAGGGCGTCGCCGAGCGCCATGTCGAAGAGCTCGGCCTCGACGCGCGCGACCCGCGGCTGGCGCTGACGCTCGAATTGACCCGCCAGCTGGTCGGCACGCCCCGCCATCTCAGCCAGCATCCGGGCGGCTTCGTCCTCACCCGCGACCGGCTCGACGAACTGGTGCCGATCGAGCCGGCGACGATGGTCGATCGCAGCGTGATCGAATGGGAGAAGGACGATCTCGAGGCGCTGAAGATCATGAAGGTCGACGTGCTCGGCCTCGGCATGCTGGGCTGCATGCGCCGCGCCTTCGATCTGCTCAGCGAGCATAAGGGGCAAAGGCTGACCATGGCCTCGCCCGAAATGCAGGATGACGATCCCGCCGTCTACGACATGATGTGCGCGGCCGACACGATCGGCACCTTCCAGATCGAGAGCCGGGCGCAGATGTCGATGCTGCCGCGCCTCAAGCCCCGCATATTTTACGACATCGTCATCCAGGTCGCGATCGTGCGGCCCGGCCCGATCCAGGGCAATATGGTCCATCCCTATCTGCGCCGCCGCGAGGGCAAGGAGGCGGAGGATTATCCGTCTCCCGAGCTCAGGGAGGTGCTGGAGAAGACCAAGGGCGTGCCGCTCTTCCAGGAGCAGGCGATGAAGGTCGCGATCGTCGGCGCCGGCTTTTCGCCGGCCAAGGCGGATGCGCTGCGGCGCTCCATGGCCACCTTCAAGACGACCGGCGGCGTCAGCTATCTCCGCGACGAGATGGTCGAAGGCATGATCGCCAAGGGCTATGAGCGCGATTTCGCCGAGCGGACGTTCAGGCAGATCGAGGGCTTCGGCAGCTACGGCTTCCCCGAAAGCCACGCCGCGAGCTTCGCCAAGATCGCCTACGCCTCGTCCTGGATGAAGCATTATCATCCCGACATCTTCTGCGCGGCCTTGCTCAACGCCCAGCCGATGGGCTTCTACGCGCCGGCCCAGCTCGTCCGCGACGCGCAGGAGCATGGCGTCGAGATGCGCCCGGTCTGCGTCAATGCGAGCCGCTGGGATTGCACTTTGGAAGCTCTTTCGTCCTCCCGGCGCAGGCCGGGATCCCAGGACAAGAGGTCTCGGCTGTCTCCACCAGACCCCGGCCTTCGCCGGGGTGACGAGTCCCTCCCTCTCCGCCTCGGCCTGCGCATGGTGAAGGGGCTCTCCAACGATCATGGCGCCAGGATCGCCGCCGCGGCGGTCGACGCGCCCTTCGCCTCGATCGAGGATGTCTGGCGCCGCTCGGGCGTGCCGGTCGCGGCGCTGGAGAAACTGGCCGACGCCGACGCCTTCCAGGCGCTCGGCCTCGACCGGCGCCAGGCCTTGTGGCGGCTGCGCGGGCTTGGGGCGGCGCCGCTGCCGCTCTTCGCCTTCGCCGAGGCGCGCGAGACGGAGCCCGCGGTGGCGCTGACGCCGATGACCGAGGGCCGCGAGGTGGTCGAGGATTATCGCGCCGTCCAGCTCTCCTTACGCGCCCATCCGCTCGCCTTCCTCCGCCCGGAGCTCGACCGGAAGGGCATCCTCCCTTGCGCCGCCCTGCGCGACATGAAGGACGGCGCCAGGGTCCATGTCGCCGGCATCGTCCTGGTCCGCCAGCGCCCCGGCGCCGGCAACGTCACCTTCATCACATTGGAGGACGAAACCGGCATCGCCAACGCGATCGCCTGGCAGCGCGTCTTCGAGGCGCACCGCCGCATCGTCCTGGCCAGCGCGATGATCAGCGTGCGCGGCATATTGCAGCGCGAAGGGCAGGTGATCCACGTCGTCACCGAGAGGCTGGAGGATCTGACGCCGCTCCTCGCGCAAGTCGGCGCGCTCGATTTCCCGCACCGGACCGGCCCCGGCGACGGCGCCCGCAACGGCGGCCACGACCCCCGCGACCCGCCCGAGCGCTACGCCAACCTCGCCGGCCGCGACGGCGGCATGCGGATCAGGTCACGCAATTTTCACTAGCGGTTCCCCGGCAAAGGCCGGGGTCCAGTCCTTCCGCCCGTGTCGCTGGACCCCGGCTTTCGCCGGGGAACGTGGTGCTACCGCCCGCGCCACGCCGCCACCACCGCATCGGGATGCCGGTCCAGCACGAAGCCCGGCTCGATGCCGTGCTCGAGCCAGATCTTGGCGCCCGCAAGCACCAAGGCGAAGCCGCCGGCGGAATCGAGCGCCCGCGCCACTCGCGCCTCCGCATCGCCGTGGAAGCCGCGATTCTCGACCGCGACCCAGGTCCGGTTCGGCCCGCGCGCCTCGAACGTCCATTCGACCTGCGTCGCCGGCTCGTCCCAGTCGATCAGGATGCGGCGCCCGGGCTCGATGTCCTTCACCAGCACGTCCGATCCGGCGCCGTACATCTCCCATTCCCAGCGCAGCCGCGCGCCCGGCTCCAGCCGCCCGCTCCCTTTCGAAAACCAGAAACGCGCCGTCGCCGCCGGGTCGGCGAAGGCCTCGAAGACCTCGCTCGCCGGCCGCCGGATCAGCATGCCGGCCGTGGCCACCGGTCCCTTCGCCTCTTCCATCCGCCCTGCCTTTCCCATCCGCCGCTCCTGCCCTACATAGCCAATTCCCTGCCGGAGAGTATCATGCGTTCCCTTCTTCCCGCCGCCATCCTCCTCCTTGCCGCCGCGCCGGCCTTGGCGCAGCCGCACCAGCCGCGGCTCGGCGCGCGCACCGCCTCGCCCGAATCGATGGCCGCCCAGCTGAGCCCGGTCTCGCCCGAGGAGGAGATGCGCGCGCTCGTCGCCGCCGCCGACGCCTTTCCGCTTGGCACGATCGAAAATCCGGTGCGCGTCGGCGGGCCCGAGGGCGAGCGCGCCTATCTCGCCCGGCTGCGCTGCGCCGACGGCAATGCGGCCAGGATCGGCGCGCGCCGCGAGGCCGGCATCGGCGCCTTCGGCTCGGTAGTCGGCGCCTACGAGGTCGGCTGCGGCGACGCCGCCATCGGCCGCATCGTCTTCGACATGTATCACGAAGAGCATGTCGAGACCCGCGCGCCCCAAGGCTTCACGCTCCAGCGCTAGACTCCGCGCCGTTCGATCTGGACTCTACGGGTCAATCCGGATCGAACCGCCTCTGGCCGGCGTGGTTTCGGCTTGCTCCCGGCCGCCATCCGATTAAGCTCGGGGCCGAAAAACAGGAGAGCCGCCATGCGCCTGCCCGTCGCCGCTTTTGCCCTGCTCCTCGCCGTCCCGATCGCCGCCCAGGCCGCGACGCCGCGCGACACGATGGTGCAGCTGGGCGTCGCGCCTCCCGACGAGGAGATTGCGCGCGCGGTCGAGCGCGCCCGCGCCGAGCCGCTCGGATCGGAGGCCAATCCGGTCCGGGTCAGCGGCGTCGAGGGCGAGCATGCCTATATCCGCCGGCTGCGCTGCGCCGACGGCAACCGGCCCAGGGTCGGCGAGCGCCACAATGTCGGCATCGGCGTGTTCGGCTCGATCGTCGACGTCTGGCCGCTCGATTGCGGCGATGCCGCGCCCGGCAGGTTCGATCTCGCGCTCGACATGTACCATGACAATCACGAGGAGACGCAGGCGCCCGCGGGCTTCTCGCTCGAACCGCGCTAGCCTTTCGCGCGTTTCATGCGGAGGGTCCTGAAATGGCTTGGGACCGTCCTTCTGTTCGTCCTGGTCGCTTTGAGCTTCGCGCCGACGCTCGTCCCGCCCTTCCTCGACCGCATCTATTATCGCGGGCCCATCAGCGATCATTATGACGGGCACCGCTTCTTCAACCCGGGCGCGAAGGATCCGCCGCGGCTCGATCCGAGCCGCTTCCTCAACCGCTGGGCGCGGGGCGAGCGCGCCGCCTGGCCCGATTTTGTCGCGGTCCGCCCGACAATGCCGCCGCGCCGCGTCATGGGCGGCGAGATGCGGGTCACCTGGATCGGCCATGCCACCGTGCTGGTGCAGACCCAGGGGCTCAACATCCTCACCGACCCGATCTGGTCGGACCGCGCCTCGCCTTTCTCCTTCGTCGGCCCGGTCCGGGTCCGCCTGCCCGGCGTGCGCTTCGAGGACCTGCCGAAGATCGACCTCGTCCTGGTCAGCCACAATCATTACGACCATATGGACCTGCCGACGCTCCGGCGCCTGTGGGAGCGCGACCGGCCGCTGATCGTCACCAGCCTCGGCAACGACACGATCCTGGCCGGGGCGGGGGTGGAGTCGGTGACGCGCGATTGGGGCGGGCGGGTGCCGGTGCGTGCCGGCGTCGAGGTGATCGTCGAGCGCAGCCATCATTGGGGCTCGCGCTGGGGCGCGGACCGCAACCGCGCGCTCTGGTCGGCCTTCACGATCGTGACGCCCGGCGGCAACATCTTCTTCGCCGGCGACACCGGCTGGGGCGATGGAAGCTGGGTGCGCGCGGCCGCCGCGCACGGGCCGTTCCGGCTCGCCATCATCCCGATCGGCGCCTATCTGCCGCGCGAGGTCATGCAGAACAGCCATCTCGGCCCGGCCGAGGCGCTGCGCGTCTTCGCGGCGCTGAATCCGAGCCGCGCGCTCGCCATCCACTGGGGCACGTTCCAGCTCGCCTTCGAAGGCATCGACGATCCGCCGCGCCGCCTCGCGGCGCTGGCGCGCGCGCAGGGCCTGCCGCCGGACCGCTTCACCGCCACCGAGGCCGGGCAGACGTTCAGCGTTCCGGCGCTTTAGTTCCCCGGCGAAGGCGGGGCCCGGGCCTGCCTCCGCACTGGACCCCGGCCTTCGCCGGGGAACGCCAAAGCCTCAGCCGGGGGACTCCGCCGGCACGATAAGCCGCAGCGCCTTGGGCCGGATCTTATAGCGCAGCGGCGTCTCCATCCGCTCGGTCTCGCCGTCGACCGAGAGCGCCAGCATCGGCCGGTCCGAGCCGATCTCGGCTTCGTCCACATAAGCGGTGATGAAGTCGCGCTGCTGGTCGAGCTTGCCGAACACGCCCCTGATCCCGGCCCAGAGCAGGTGGAGCCGGCTGCCCGCGCGGATCGCGTAGAGGCACAATTCGCCCTCATCGAGCGTCTCGCGCTTGCCCAGGCCGAACAAATTCACTTGGTAGCGATTGTTGCCGACGAACAGCAAAGGCGTCCTGATCGGCGCCTCCAGCCCCGGCGCGCTGATCCACAGGCGGTGGCGGCGGAAGGCGCGCAGCGAGGCGATGCTGGCCGAGAGCATGGCGAGCCTCTTGCCGCGTCCGCTCCGTTCCTGCTGGGCCTCGCGCAGCCGCACCATGTCCGGATAGAGGCCGACCGAGCTGTTGTTGACGAAGACGCGGCCGTTGACCTCGGCGACGTCCACCTCGCGGACATGGCCGGCGGCGATCACCGCCGCCGCGTCCTCGATCCCGAACGGGATGCCGGCGTCGCGGGCGAGATGGTTCAGCGTGCCCAAAGGCAGGATGCCGAACGGCCGCCCGGTATCGGCGAGGTGGCCGGCGGCGCAGCTCAAAGTGCCGTCGCCGCCGCCCGCCACCAGGGCGTCGAGGCCGGGCGCCGCCGCGGCCTCCTTCATCGCTTCGAAGATGTCGGCGGAGTCGGTCATCCGCACGTCGGCGTCGACGCCCGCCGCCTCGAACGCGGCGACGATCCGCGCCTCCTCGTCCCCGGAGCCCGTCAGGGTGCCGCCGCTGCGATTGACGATCGCCCTGATTTTCATGGTTGCGCCTTATGCCGTCATTCCAGCGAAAGCTGGACTCTCAAGTCTTCAACGCGCGGAAAGGAAAAGGGAGTCCGGCTTTCGCTGGAATGACGATTAAATCCGGATTGAAGCGGCCTAGGCCGGCCCCATCCGGAAGACGCAGAGCTTGTTGCCTTCGGGATCGCGGAAATAGGCGCCGTAAAAGGCGCCCGGGCCCTCGGGCGTGCGAAGCCCCGGCGCGCCTTCGTCGCTGCCGCCCAGCGCGATCGCCCTGGCGTGCATGCGGTCGACCATCTCCCGGCTCTCCATCGCCAGAGCGGTCATGGCGCCGTTGCCGGCCGAGGCGGGATTGCCGTCATAGGGCCTGGTGATGGCGATTCCGGGCCGCCGGTCGCCGGTGCCGTAAAGCGTGAAGCCGGTCTCCGGAAACTCCATCTTGCGGGTGGCGCCGAGCTCGCCGAGCAGCGCATCGTAAAAGCCAAGCGCCTTGTCCAGGTCGTTGGTGCCCAGGGTGACATAGCCGATCATCGATCTTCTCCCGATGAAGTCACTTCTCCCGCGCAGACGCTTTTACGACCTGGACGGCGGCGGCGGCGGCGGCGGCGGCGTCTCGGGCGGCGGCTCCCCGGTCGCGGGCGGCGGCGGCGCTGCCGGGCATTCGCCGACGCGGTGGCCGCTGAGGGCGACGCTCATGCGCATGCCGCTTGTCCCCGGCGTGGCCGGATTGGTGCCCTGCGCGTTGATGGTGAGCGTCATCTGCATGGTGGTCGCGGTGAAGCTGCCCTCCATCGCCACCTGCGCGGATCCCCGGCCGCCTGGACCCGGGCAGGTCCCACGGATGCGGATCACGCCGTTGCCGTGGACCTGATCGGTGAACCGGCAATTGGCCCCCTCGCCCTGAGCCAGCATCTCCCGCATTTGCGCGAGGGGATTGCGGGACTGCTCGGGGGTTATGCACTCCCGGCTGGTTTGCGGCTGGCCGATCTGGCGGCGGACCTCCGCCTGCGCTTCCGGGGACGCGCCCGGAATCTCGACCGACGTCATCTGCGCCGCCATTTCCCACTGGCCGGGCTGGAGCGAGACTCCGGCCGCCGCGGTCTGGTCCGCGGCGGCGCCTTTCCCGACGCCGAGCGCGACGACGGCCAGCGCCGCGACCGCGGCGGCTGGCGCCTTCACGGCCTGGGCGGCGGCGGCGGTGCGGGCACTCCGATCGCGGGCGGCGCCGACCCTGCCCGGCATTCGCCGATGCGGCGGCCCCTGATCTCGGCGCTCATGCGCATCCCGGTTACGCCGGGCATGTTGGGATTGGCCCCCTGCGCGCTGACGGAAAGCGTCGCCTGGAGGGTGGTGCCGGTGAAGCCGCCCGCCATCGATATCTGCGCGGATCCCTGGCCGCTCGGACCCGGGCAGGTCGCGCCGATGCGGATCACGCCGCCGCCGAAGACTTGATCGGTGAACTGGCAACGGGCGGCCTGGCCCTGAGACATCATCTGCCGCATTTGCGCGAGAGGATTGCGGGCCCGCTCGGGGGTTATGCACTCCTGGTTGGTTTGCGCCCGGCCGACCTGGCTGCGGATCTGCGCCTGCGCTTCCGGCGGCGCGCCGGGAACCTCGATCGACCGCACCTGCGTCGTCATTTCCCATTGGCCTGGCAGCATCGACTCGGCCCCGGTCCCTTCCCCGGACGCGGTCGGGGCGGCGGGCGCCGCGCCGGATTCGCCGGCGGCGGACGCGCTTGCATTGTTTGTCGCGTTACCGGTGCGATTCCCGTCCTGCCCGCCGCAAGCGGCGAGAAGGAGTGCCGCGGCCGCGGCTGCCTGGGCCCTCACTGGCCGTTCCCCGGACGGGCGCCGGCGGCGCACTCGCCGACGCGGCGGCCGTTGATCTCGGCGGACATGTTCATGCCGGTCGCTCCGGGCACGGCGGGGCTGCCCCCGGTCGCGTTGACGGAAAGCGTCGCCTGGAGGGTGGTCGCGGTGAAGCTCCCTTCCAGCGATACCGTCCCTCCTCCGGAGGCCTGGCCGCCCGGACCGGGGCAGGTCGCGCGGATACGGATCACGCCGCCGCCGAAGACTTCATCGGTGAACCGGCAATTGGCCGCCTGGCCCTGGGACATCATCTGCCGCATTTGCGCGAGGGGATTGCGGGCCCGCTCGGGGGTTATGCAATCCTGGTTGGTTTGCGACCGGCCGACCCCGCTGCGGAGCTGCGCCTGCGCTTCCGGGGGCGCGCCGGGAATCTCGATCGACTTCACCCGCGTCACCATTTCCCACTGGCCGGGCTGGAGCTGGTCGGCGCCCTTGGAACAGCCGGCGGCGATGCCGGCCAGCGCGATCGCCGGCGCTAGGATGATGAGTCGCTTCATGAGAGGTCCCCCTTTTTTCGATTCCGTTGGATTCGCTTCTTTTGCCAGATTGTGTCTCAATAATGGGGGCGAGGCAACCGGGAGCAACGCAAAGCGCGACGCAAATGGCCGCGGAGGGGTGTTCGGCGTCTACGGCCCTGCTTGTTCGATCCGTCCGCCGGCCTAGTTTCGCGCGCAATCGCCGACGCGGCGGCCCCGGATCGTGCTGCGCGTCCGCACGCTTAGAGTCCCCGATCCGTTCGGGTTCGGGGCCTCCGCGTTCAACGACATGCTGGCCAGCAGCGTGATCGCCTCGTACCTGCCATCGAGCGCGACTCGCAATTGTCCCGGGGTGCCGTCGCTGTTCCGGCAGCTCGAGCGAAACCGGATGACGCCGCCGGAAAAAACATTCTCGGAGGTCTGGCAGGTCAGGCCTGGGTTGCTGGTCGATTGCTCCCAAAACACGCGCAGCGGATTGGCGGCAGCATTGTCCGGGGTCACGCATTCCCGCTTGGTCTGGTTGAGCGCCGCCCGGGCCTGCTGCTGGAGCTCCGCGGGCAGGCCCGGCGCGTCGATCTCGGTCGTGGCTATCTCCAATTCCCAGCGGCCGTGCTGGATCCGGTCGGGCGGGCGCGCGCAGGCCGCGACGAGCGCGACCAACGGCAACAGGATGCGGAGTCGCTTCATCGAGGCCCCTCTTTCCAGCGCGGCCCGGAGCCGGCATTTCGCGATTGTGTCGCAATGGCGCCGGCAAGGCAATTCGGTCCGCGCGGGCCGCTATTGGCCGCCGCAGTCGCCGGTGCGGCGGCCGGTCAGCCTGCCTTGCATGTCGAGTGGCAGGGAGGGGCCGGTCCCGGCGGGATTGGGGATTTCCATGTGCACGGCAAGCTCGCCGTCGATCCGCTGGGCGGCATAGGTGCCGTCGAGCGACAGCCGCACCGGGCTGGTGCCCGGCAGGCGGCAGGTCGTGCGGACCCGGATGGCGCCGCCGGTCTAGGTCGTATCGTCGAATTGGCAGCCCGCCGAGGTCTGGTTCCGCAGCATGTTGCGCGCCGGGTCGCGGGCGTATTCGGGCGTTGTGCATTGCGACCGGGTCTCGCGATGGCCCGCTATCTGGGTGCGCATCTGCCGGAGGATCGGCTCGGGCGCGCCCGGCGCTTCGACCGACGTCATTGGGTCACATTTCCCACTGGCCGGGCTGGAGCGCGACCGCGGCCTCGCCGTCGCCGGGTTCGGGGGCCGGGGCGGCGGCGGCGGCATCTTCACCGTGGTCATCGCCGCTCTCCCATCATCGTCGGAGGCGGCATAGTGTGGCAAGCGGATGCGGCAGGCAGGCCGCCGCCGTTGCGCCTCCCGGCCCGGGCGACCATATCGGCGCCATGGCGATCACCATCCGCACCAGCCTGGAAGAGCCCGAGACCGGCCAGGCTTTCGTCCCCCACCGCCCCGCCCGCCCCGAAAAGGCCGAGGGCGGCAGGCCGTTCCGGCTGGTCTCCGATTACCAGCCCGCGGGCGACCAGCCGGCGGCGATCGCCGAATTGGTCGACCAGTTCCGCCAGGAGGAGAAGACCCAGGTTCTCCTGGGCGTCACCGGCTCGGGCAAGACCTATACCATGGCCCAGGTGATCGAGACGCTGCAGCGCCCCGCTTTGGTGCTCGCGCCCAACAAGATCCTCGCCGCCCAGCTCTATGGCGAATTTTCGAGTTTCTTCCCCGACAATGCGGTCGAATTCTTCGTCTCCTATTACGATTATTACCAGCCCGAGGCCTATGTCCCGCGCTCCGACACCTATATCGAGAAGGAAAGCTCGGTGAACGAGGCGATCGACCGGATGCGGCATTCCGCGACCCGCTCGCTGCTCGAGCGCGACGACGTCATCATCGTCGCCTCGGTCTCGTGCATTTACGGCATCGGCTCGGTCGAGACCTATTCGGCGATGACCTTCGCGCTCAAGAAAGGCCAGAGCGTCGACCAGCGCGAGATCATCCGCAAGCTCGTCGCGCTCCAGTACAAGCGCAACGACCAAGCCTTCGCGCGCGGCAATTTCCGGGTGCGCGGCGACAATCTGGAGATTTTCCCCTCGCATTACGAGGACATGGCCTGGCGGATCAATTTCTTCGGCGACGAGATCGAATCGATCGTCGAGTTCGATCCGCTCACCGGCAAGAAGATCGCCGCGCTCGATTTCGTGAAGGTCTACGCCAACTCGCACTACGTCACCCCCGGCCCGACGATGAAGCAGGCGATGGAGGCGATCCGCTTCGAGCTGACCGAGCGGCTCAAGGAGCTCGAGGCGGAGGGCAAGTTGCTGGAGCTGCAGCGGCTCGAGCAGCGCACCAATTTCGACCTCGAGATGATCGCCGCCACCGGCTCTTGCGCCGGCATCGAGAATTATTCGCGCTTCCTCACCGGCCGCCTGCCGGGCGAGCCGCCGCCGACCCTGTTCGAATATCTGCCGGAGAACGCTTTGCTCTTCGTCGACGAGAGCCACCAGACCGTGCCGCAGGTCGGCGCGATGGCGCGCGGCGATCATCGCCGCAAGCTGACGCTCGCCGAATATGGCTTCCGGCTGCCGTCGTGCATCGACAACCGCCCCTTACGCTTCAACGAATGGGACGCGATGCGGCCGCAGACGGTGGCGGTCTCGGCGACGCCCGGCCCCTGGGAGCTCGAGCAGACCGGCGGCGTCTTCGTCGAGCAGGTGATCCGCCCGACCGGGCTGATCGACCCGCCGGTCGAGATCCGCCCGGTCGAGGACCAGGTCGACGACCTCGTCGCCGAGGCGCGCGCGACCGCCGCCAAGGGCTACCGCACCCTCGTCACCACGCTTACCAAGCGGATGGCCGAGGACCTCACCGAATTCCTCCACGAGGCGGGCCTGCGGGTGCGCTACATGCACTCGGACGTCGAGACGCTGGAGCGGATCGAGCTGATCCGCGACCTGCGGCTCGGCGTCTACGACGTGCTCGTCGGCATCAACCTGCTGCGCGAAGGCCTCGACATCCCCGAATGCGGGCTGGTCGCGATCCTCGACGCCGACAAGGAGGGCTTCCTGCGCTCGGAAACCTCTTTGATCCAGACCATCGGCCGCGCCGCCCGCAACGTCGAGGGCAAGGTCATCCTCTACGCCGACCGCATGACCGGCTCGATGGAGCGCGCGCTCAACGAAACCAACCGCCGCCGCGAGAAGCAGGAGGCCTATAACGCCGAGCACGGCATCACCCCGACCACGATCAAACGCGATATCTCCGACATCCTCGCCGACGTCTCCAACCGCGACAGCGTCATCATCGACACCGGCGACGAAGGCACGCCCCACCTCGTCGGCCACAATCTGCGCAGCCACATCGACGACCTCGAAAAGCGCATGCGCAAGGCGGCCGCGGACCTGGAGTTCGAGGAGGCGGGAAGATTGCGCGACGAGATCAGGCGGCTCGAAGCCGACGAGCTCGGCCTGCCGGACGGGCAGAAACGGGCGCCGGTGCTTGGCCATTCCACCGAGGGCAAGCCGGGGACGCGGAAGACCCGCTACGGGAAGCAGAAGGCGATGCGGATGGGGCGGGGAAGGCGGTGAAGTCGCCCATAACCGGACGACTTGAAAAAGTTCAGGTGCTCGCGATTCAAATCTGCCCTTAATAGACTACTCCCGCATGAGGAGTGTCTGATGATCCGCAGCTTCGCCGGCGAGGAAACTGAGAAGATTTGGAACGGCGAGCGGAGCCGCAAGCTGCCGCACGACAGGCAGAATCGCGCGCTCGTTCGTCTCAGAATGCTGAATCCGGCGACCTCGTTTGATGACCTCCGCAACCCGCCGAGCAATCGGCTGCACGCGTTGAAGGACGACCGCGCGGGCCAGCACAGCATTTCCATAAACATGCAATGGCGTATATGCTTCGTCTGGCGCGACGGAGCCGCGGACGGTGTCGAGATCACGGACTATCACTAACCCCGATTGGCTGCATAACGCGCACGCCGGCGAGATTCTGGCGAGCGAATTCATGGAGCCGCTCAGCCTGGACGCCGGGGCGCTGGCGCAGGCGATCGGTGTGCCTTCCGAGCAGGTCGAGGCCGTGATCGCGGGCACGGCGCCCATGGAGGCCGCGCTGGACCTCCGGCTGGCGCGCTATTTCGGGATGTCCGAGGGCTTCTTCCTCGGCTTGCAGGCGGATTACGCGTTGCTCGAAGCCAAGCGCGCGCTGAATGGCGACCTCGATCGCATCGTCCCGCGCGCTACCTGAACTTTACCCCATCGCCCCCAAGATCACCCCGTACAGCGTGAATTGCAGCGTGAAATAGCCGCCGTTGATCAGCCACAGGCCGAACGGGCGGCGCTCGAACAGATAGTTGAGGCCGAGGCTGGCGGTGACCAGGCAGAGGCCGGTCACGAAGCCGGCGATGGCGGCGGGCTTGATGCCGGGGTGCGGGCCGATGAACGAGGCGAAGGCATAAGCGGCGACGAGGTTCATCAGGAAGGCGCCGCCGAAGATCATCGCCATCGATCCCGATTTGAGCTTCTCCTCCCCCTGGCCGGTCAGCGCGCCCCATTTGTTCGCGAACAAGGCGGGCGAATACCACAGCCCGCCGAGCAGGAACGCCGACAAAGCCGCCAGGACGACCGCGAGATAATTGACTTCCGGCATGATTCCCTCCCCTTTTCGTCATTCCAGCGAAAGCTGGAATCTCCCTTCTCGAAGAACAGCGGGATTCCAGCTTTCGCTGGAATGACGGCTCTCCCCCTAAGCCGAAACGGGCTCCCGTTCCGCCTCCCTGATCAGCAAATCGAACTGGTCGCGCAGCATCGCGATGTTGCGGTCGAAATAGCCGATGTCGCGATAGGTGCGCGCCTGCATCACCGCGCCCTCCATCACGGTCAGCACGAATTCGGCGAGCCGGCGCCGGTCGAGCGCGGCCGGCAGCCCTTGGCCCGCGGCCTCGAGGCAGCGCTGGATCGCCAGCGTCCAATTCTCGAAATTGGCGGCGAGCAAAGCGCGGATCGCCGGATCGGGCTCGTGCAGCTCCAGCGTCAGGCTGCCGATCGGGCAGCCATAAGTGCACTCGCTGGTGACGAGCATGGTGCGATAGGCGCCCAGCAACGCGAAGATCCGCTCCACCGGATCGTCGACGCCGCTCCAGGCCGGCGCCAGCAGCCATTCCTCGATGCCGTCGCGATAGGCTTCGAGCACCGCGGCGAGCACGTCCTGCTTGCCGGGGAAGACGTGGTAGAGGCTGCCCGAATGGACTTGGGTGCGGCTCAATATGTCGGCCACCGAGGTGGACTGGAAGCCTTTCTCGGCGAACAGGTCCATCGCCGCCATGACGATCTTGCGGCGGGTGTCGGCATTCATCGGGCGCATCTCCTCTCGCCTTGATTGAACGATCAATCAAGTTCTTTGTCAAGCGCTTCCAAAATAGGAAATCTTCTGCTTGAATCGCGGCATGAACCACGTCGCGCATGCGCCATGTTTCCACGGGCTCCGGCCCGACGCGATTTTTTTGGCGGTGTCACCCGACACCAATGGCATGTGTCATCTTTGTCAGCTTCGCGCCGAACGGACGGCGATCATGAGCGCGGGCCAATCGCCGGAGAGAATGTCATGAGACGCCACGATCTCGACCCCGCCGCCTTCGGCCCGAAAACGCGGCGCGAATTCCTCGCGCTATGGGATGCGCGCGGCGGCGTCCCGGGCTAAGGATGACCGCAAAGCCCATCCGGAGGAACCCAGAATGACCCGCTTCGCGCTCCCCCTTTTTTTCGTCCTGCTCGCGGGCTGCGCGCGCTCGGAGCAGGCGCAATATACGCAGTTCGACAATAATGCCTCGCTCACCGTCAATGCCTCGCTGGTCGACACCGACGACGATGAGGTCGCGATCGGCGCCTGGCGGATGGGCCTGCAGGACACCCAGTCCGTGCTCGAATTCGGCCCCGCCGGCGCGGCCCCCGCGTTCAGCATCGGCTGCGACGGCCGCCGCAATTTGCTGCTCCAGCGCCACGGCGCGGCGCCGCCGGGCGACCTGCCGGTGATGCTGATCACGGTCGGCAGCGAGACCCGGCGGCTCGCCGTGGTCGGCACCGGCGGCGTCATACCGATGCTGCGCTCCACTCTGCCCGGCAACGACACGTTCCGCGGCGTGCTGATCGCCGCCGGCACGCCGATCACCGTGCGGGTCGGCGATTCCGATCCGCTGGTGCTGCCGACGAGCCCGACGATCGGCGCCTATGCCGCGCAATGCGCGAACGGCGAGGTGCGGGCGCCCGAGGCCGCCGCCAACGGCGTCGCCGCCGCCGCCGCCGGGGACGGGGATGCGGTCGCGGTCAACGTCGTGGCGGGCAATGCCCAGTGAACCGTCCCGTCGGGCCGTTCATCCCCTGATGCGGACCTTGGGAACAGCGGGCGCGGCTTTGGCCGCCGCCGCTTCGCTCGCCGCCTGCGTGCCCCGCCGGGAGGCGCCGGCGCCGCTGCCGCCGGTGCGGCCGGCCCCGGAGGCGCCGCCCGTCCGAACGCCGCCGCCCCCGCCGCCGCCGGCCGACTGGCAGGCCGCGCCGCTGAGCCCGGGCGACTGGTCCTATCGGCCGAACCCGGCGACGCCCGAGGCCATTTTCCGCTCCGAAGGGGTCGTCTCCTTCGCCGTCAGCTGCGAGCGCGGCCGCTCCGTCCGCCTGCGCTGGGTCGGGGCCCGGGCGCAAGCGATCGCCATCCGGACGTCCTATGGCGAGCGCCAGCTGCCGGTGAGCGAGGTCCATGTCAACATGGTCACCGTCGATCTGCCGCCGGGCGACCCCCTGCTCGAGCAGATCGCGTTCAGCCGCGGCCGCTTCCTCGTCCAGGCCGAGGGCGCCGAGGCCCTCATCCTCCCCGCCTGGCCGGAGCCGGCGCGGGTGATCGAGGATTGCCGCGGGCAATAAAAAGGCGCCCTTCCGGGCGCCGCGAGGAATGGAAGCCTAGCGTCAAAATACTTGAGATCAAGACTTGATCCGCGATTCGGCGCGAATCATAGTGGCGCCGCCATCAACCAGCGAAAGGAGGTGATCCGATGTCTCATGGTTCAGCACAGAGGTCGGTTCTGCTCGTTCGGGAGATCGAGGGCTAAGCTCTCTTCGGGTCTTCCGGGCTGGAGCATCCGGCCGCTGACCATGTTAGGAGGGTCGCCGAGCCCAGGCTCGGCGGCCCTTCAACTTGTCTGGCCTCCCCCGACATGAACGTCGGTCCGGCAACCTTGGCCCCGTCCGGGCGTTGAGTAAGAGCGCCCGGATGTTCGGGCCTGTCCGGGGTCTCGGCCATGGCATTCTTCAGGACGAAGGAGAGAGTTGGGGACCGGAGCGTCGGCGACAATGCACGTGCCCAGCGCCGCCAGCAGCTCCAGATGCAGCAGCAGATGCTCGAGCGCGAGAAAGCCGCGCTCGCCGGGCCGGTCATGGCCGGCGCCGCCTGATGCAATTTCGACTTCAGCCTTTAACCGCTGCGCCGCAATTCCCACCTAGGCAGGTGCAA
>JAXDPD010000074.1:0-15796 GCA_034668505.1 Sphingomonadales bacterium | reverse complement strand
TCCACAGCATTCGGTCGAAGTGCTGCGCGGTGTCCGCGTCCGGGCAGTACACCAGCACTTTCATCCCCTGACCGTATGCTTTGGCCGACAGCGTGCAGGCGATGCGCAGCTTGTCGGGAACGTGGGTGTAGAAATCGATCTGGGTCATGATCCAGGGACTAGGGACCAGGGATTAGGGACTGGAACTAGAACCCCCTTAGCCTTTGCGCGAAGCGCGGTTGATGAGGAATTGCGCCAGGAGTGGCACGGGCCGCCCGGTCGAGCCCTTCTCCTTTCCCGAGCGCCACGCCGTGCCCGCGATGTCGAGGTGCGCCCATTTGAATTTCCCGGCGAAGCGCGCGAGAAAGCAAGCCGCGGTGACCGCTCCGGCCGGACGCCCCCCGATATTGGCGAAGTCCGCGAAGTTACTCTTCAACTGTTCCTGATAGTCGTCCCACAGCGGCATGTGCCACACCCTGTCGTAGGCGGTGTCGGCCGCGGTGGTGACTTCGCGCGCGAGGGCATCATCGTTGGCGAAGAGCCCGGCGGCAACGTGGCCCAGCGCGATCACGCAGGCGCCGGTGAGCGTGGCGATGTCGATCACCGCCGCGGGCTCGTAGCGCTCGACGTAGGTGAGCGCGTCGCACAGGATGAGCCGGCCTTCGGCATCGGTGTTGAGAATTTCGACGGTCTGGCCCGAGAGGCTCGTGACCACGTCGCCCGGCTTCACCGCGCGGCCGCCCGGCATGTTCTCGCACGTCGGGATCAGGCACACGAGGTTGAGCGCCGGCTTCAGCTCGGCCACCGCCCGCAGCGTTCCGAGCACGCTCGCCGCGCCGCCCATGTCGAACTTCATCTCGTCCATCTCGACCGCGGGCTTGATCGAGATGCCGCCGGTGTCGAAGGTGATGCCCTTGCCGACGAACACCACCGGCTTGGCGCCGGCCTTGCCGCCGTTCCAGCGCATGACGAGCAGGCGCGGCGGCCGGACCGAGCCCTGGGCGACGCCGAGCAGGGCGCCCATGCCGAGCTTGGCCATCGCCTTCTCGTCGAGAGTCTCGATCTCGACGCCGCTGCCGTCGAGCGAGGCGCGGACCCGTTCGACGAAGGTCTCGGGATAGACGATGTTGGCGGGCTCGGTGACCAGGTTGCGGGTGAGGTCGAGGCCGGCGAGCAGAGCGGCGAGGCGCGCATATTCCTGTTCGGCATCCTCGGCCGCGCCGACCAGGGTCATTGTCTCCAGCGTCGGCTTCTGCTTGCGCGGCAGCTTCGTCCGGTAAAGGTCGTGGCGCCAGCTGCGCGCCGCCGCGCCGAAGGCGAGCCGGGCGGACTCGCCGCCGGCAAGGCCGAGGCCGGAGAGATCGACGACCAGATGGGTCTCGCCCGAGACCAGCAGCTTGGCGGTCAGCGCGCCCCCCGCCCGCTCGTAGCCGCCGTCGGCGCCGGGCTGCGGGCCGAGGCCGACGAGCAGCAGCCGGCGGACGATGCCCTCCTCTTCGACGAAGGTCTCGGCGATGCCGCCCAAATCGCGCTCGAAGCGCTGCGCCTCGGCGGCGCGCGCGGCGAGCGCGCGCACCGGCTCGCCGAGCGCGCCGAGCCGGTCGTGCAGCACGTCTCCGGCGCGGACGGGAATGGCGAGCGCATAAGCGCCATCAGGGCGCGCGGCGGCGAATTCGACTTTGATCACGAGCGGATCTCCTGAGGCGCTATTTTCCCTGACTTGCCTGCGCCATTGCAGGGAGCGGCCTCAGGTGCAATAGGCTCGGGACTGTCGCCTCGGGGCTGAGCGGGATTTGTGAATAGATTTCAATTGATCTGCCGGACCGCGCTCCCCCTGCTGCTGAGCGCGCCTTGCGCGGCCTGGGCCCAGGACATTCCCGCCCCGCCACCGGACCCCGTTCCCGCGGACAATGCCGCCAGCGTGACCGTCGGCGGCGCGCCGGCGGAGGTCGCCTTCAGCTCGGATCATCTCGTCTATGACGAACGCGCCGATGTCGTCACCGCGACCGGCGAGGTGCGGATGACCCGCGAGGGCTACAATCTGCGCGCCGACAGCGTCAGCTGGAACCGCGTTTCGGGCCAGGTCCGCGCCGAAGGCAGCGTCCGCATCGTCAGCCCCGGCGGCGACGTCGCCTACGGGGATTCGGTTGAGCTCGAGGACACGCTGAAGGACGGCGTCGTCGAGAACATGCTGATCGTGCTCGCCGACGGCGGCCGGCTGGCGGCGATCCGCGCCGAGCGGCACAACGGCGTCACCACGCTCCATCGCGCCGCCTACACCGCCTGCGCGGTGGTGACGCCCGAAGGCTGCCCCAAGGAGCCGACCTGGCAGATCAACGCGGTCCGGGTGGTCCACGATCCGGTCCGCCATCGCATCTCCTATCAGGGCGCGACTCTGAACCTGTTCGGGACGCCGATCTTCGGCCTGCCGGGCCTCTCGCACCCCGACGGCCAGCAGGGCGGCGGCACCGGCGTGCTCGTCCCCGAAATCCGCTACAGCCGGCGCAACGGGCTCGAGCTCAGCGTCCCTTATTATCTGCGCCTCGCCCCCAATCGCGACGCCACGATCACCCCGCACGTCTTCACCGGCGTGCTGCCGATGCTCGAGGCCGAATATCGCCAGCTGACCTCGAACGGCGCCTTCTATGGGCATGGCTATTTCACCTACGGCTCGCGGATCGCGCTCGACCCGCTGGCGCCGCCCAATGCGAGCGGCAATGAAGGAATCAGGGCCTATATCGAGGGCGGCGGCCGGCTGATCCTCAGCCCCGAATGGACGGTGACCGCCTTCGGCCGCTACGCCACCGACCGCACCTTCATGCGCCGCTACGACATTTCGCGCGACGACCGGCTGCGCTCCTTCGTCAATGCCGAGCGGATCACCACGGACAGCTACATCTCGATCGCGGGCTGGGCCTTCGAGGGCCTGCGCGTCACCGACGTCGAAGGGATGCAGCCGTTCGCCCTGCCCGCGATCGACGCGCGCTGGCGGATCGCCGATCCGGTCGCCGGCGGCCAGATCGAGCTCCAGGCCAACAGCCTCGCCATCATTCGCACCGAAGGCCAGGACAGTCAGCGCGCCTTCGCCAGCGCGCGCTGGGACCGGCGGATGATCACCCCGCTCGGCCAGGAGCTGGTGCTGACCGCTTATGCGCGCGGCGACATCTACCATGCCAACGACACCCTGCTGACCCAGACAATCAGCTATCGCGGCGAGGAGGGCTGGAACGGCCGCTTCATCGGCGCCGTCGCCGCCGACGTCAAATGGCCGTTCGTCGGCGAGCTGTTCGGCGGTACCCAGCGTCTCACCCCGCGAATCCAGTTCGTCGCCTCGCCGCCGACCAGCAACCTGGACATCCCCAACGAGGATGCGCGCTCGGTGGATCTCGAGGATTCGAACCTGTTCGCGCTGAACCGCTTCCCCGGCTACGACCGCTGGGAGGACGGCGTGCGGGTCACCTACGGCGCCGATTGGACGCTCGACCTGCCGAGCGTTTCGGTGCGCAGCACGATCGGCCAGTCCTACCGCTTGAGCAACCGCGCCGCGATCCTGCCGCCCGGCACCGGCCTTTCCGGCCGCTTCTCCGACATCGTCGGCCGCACCAACGTCAGGATCGGGCGGATGGTCAGCATCACCCACCGCTTCCGCATCGACCAGCACAGCTTCGCGCTCCGCCGCAACGAGATCGACGCGACCGTCGGAGGCCGGCGCACTTATGCGACGATCGGCTATTTGCGGCTCGACCGAAACATCGATCCGGCGATCGAGGATCTGCGCGACCGCGAGGAGATCCGCTTCGGCGGCCGCGTCGGCTTCGCGCGCTACTGGTCGATCTTCGGCTCGGCGGTGATCGATCTCACCAGCCAGAAGGAGGATCCGCTGTCGCAGGCCGACGGCTTCTCGCCGATCCGGCACCGGCTCGGCATCCTCTACGACGACGATTGCATCGAGCTTGGCCTGACGTGGCGGCGCGACTATGAGACGAGCGGCGACGCCCGGCGCGGGAACTCCTTCCTGATCCGGGTGGCGCTGAGGAATTTGGGACGCTAAGGACTCCCCCCGATGCCGCGTAAGCTGCGGTTCAGCAAATTCGATGCAAGGCAGATGCCTGCTTTCACTGGAGGAATGATGAAGCTCGGTAGGTTGGCAAGGGCCGCGATTCTGTTGATCGCGCCGATGCTGTCGGCGATTGCCGCGGCGCAAGGCGGGGGGCAGCCGGCGCGGACCGGCGCGCTCGACCTCCCCGGCAACGTCCAGTTCGTGGGCCAGCAGGACCCGGGCGTCCGCAAGGCGACGGCGATCGTCAACGGCGACGTCATCACCGGCAGCGACGTCGACCACCGGATGGCGCTGATCATCGCCTCCAACCAGATCCAGCTGCCGCCCGAAGAGATCGAGCGCTTCCGCGCCCAGGTGCTGAGGAATCTGATCGACGAAGCGATCCAGATCCAGGCCGCCCAGCAGCAGGAGCTCACCATCGAGGACCGCGAGGTCAACCAGTATTACGACCGTTTCGCCGGCAATTTCCGGCAGACGCCGCAGGCGTTCAGCGCCTTTCTGCGCTCGATCGGCTCGTCGGAGCGCTCGATGAAGCGCCAGATCCGCGGCGAGCTCGCCTGGCAGCGGCTGCAGCGTCGCAACGTCGAGATTTTCGTCACCGTCGGCGACGACGAGGTCCGGGCGGTGATGGCGCGGCTCGAGGCGCAGCGCGGCACCACCGAATATCATGTCGCCGAAATCTTCCTCTCCGCCACCCCGGAAACCGCCGCCGAGGTCCAGGCCAATGTCACGCGCATCGTCCAGCAGATCCGCGCCGGCGCTTCCTTCGCCGCTTATGCGCGCCAATATTCCGAGGCGACGACCGCGGCGGTTGGCGGCGATCTGGGCTGGGTCCAGCTCGGCCAGCTCCCCCCCGAGATCGACGCGGTCCTGACCCAGATGCCGGTCGGCGGGATCAGCGAGCCGATCGCCAATTCGGGCGGCTATTCGATCGTCGCGCTCGTCGACAGCAGGCAGATCCTGGTCGCCGATCCGCGCGACGCGCAGCTCAGCCTGCTGCAGATGACCGCGACCCTGCCGGCCGGGACGACCCCGGCCCAGGCCGAGGCGCGCGCCGAGCAGCTCGGCCGCGAGGCGCAGGCCATGGGCGGCTGCGGCGGCGCCCCGGCGACCGCCGCGCGGCTCCACGCCGAGCTCATCTCCAACGATACGGTGCGGGTGCGCGAGCTTCCGCCCGCGCTCCAGAACATGCTGCTCAATCTCAGCGTCGGCCAGGCGACGCCGGCCTTCGGCTCGGCCGAGCGGATCAGCGTCCTCATCCTGTGCGGGCGCGACGATCCGCCGGCGGTCAACGCCCCGGATTTCGACAGGACCTATAACGACATCAACGCGCGAAGGGTCGCCGCGCGCGCGCAGCGTTACCTGCGCGACCTGAGGCGCGACGCGGTGATCGATTATCGCTGATTGGGGCGTCCTCCCGCTTGCCGTCTCGCTGGGCGATCCGGCGGGCATCGGCCCTGAGGTGATCGCGAAGAGCTGGGAGCGGCGGCGGGAGGACAATATCCCCCCCTTCCTCGCCGTCGGCAGCGTCTCGGCGGTGCGCGCGGTCTGGGACGGGCCGATCGCGCTGGTCGAGGACCCGCTCGCCGCCTTCGACCAATATGCCGAGGCGCTGCCCATCCTCAGGGTCAAGACCGACACCGAGGTGGTGCCGGGGCGGCCCGACCTCGAAGGCGCGCGCAACTCGCTCGACGCGCTCGAATTCGCGGTCGGCCTGACCCGCTCGGGCGCCGCCGCCGCGCTCGTCACCGGCCCCGTCTCCAAGGCCCAGCTCTACGCGATCGGCTTCGTCCATCCCGGCCAGACCGAGTTCGTCGCCGAACGCTGCGGCGTCGCCGGCGATCTGGTCGCGATGATGCTGGCCGGGCCGACGCTGCGGGTGATCCCGGTGACCACCCACATTCCCCTGCGCGAGGTGCCCGACCGGCTCTCGATCGAGCGCATCGTCACCAAGGGCCGCGCCGCGATCCGCGGGCTGCAGCGCCAGTTCGGGATCGAACATCCGCGGCTCGCCGTCGCCGGCCTCAACCCCCATGCCGGCGAGGACGGCACGCTCGGGCGCGAGGAGATCGAGATGATCCTGCCGGCGATCGAATATCTGCGCGACGAAGGCTATGACGTCAGCGGCCCGCATCCGCCCGACATCATGTTCCACGAGCGCCGCCGCCGCAATTACGACGCGGCCTTGTGCATGTATCACGACCAGGCGCTGATCCCGCTGAAGACGCTCCATTTCGACGAGGGCATCAACATGACCCTGGGCCTGCCGATCGTGCGGACCTCGCCCGATCACGGCACCGCCTTCGACATCGCCGGCAAGGGCATCGCCCATCCCGACGCGATGATCGCCGCCATCCGCACCGCCGGAGAATGCGCGCGGCGGCTCGCCGAGGCGTGACGCTCGAAGGCTTGCCGCCTTTGCGCGAGGTGATCGCGCGCCACGGGCTGAGCGCGTCCAGGGCGCTCGGCCAGAATTTCCTGCTCGACGAGCAATTGCTGGACCGGATCGCGCGCGTGCCGGGGCCGCTCGCCGGCGAGCGCGTCTACGAGGTCGGCCCCGGCCCGGGCGGCCTCACCCGGGCGCTGCTGCGGGCCGGCGCGCAGGTGCTCGCGGTCGAGCGCGACCGGCGCTGCCTGGCGCCGCTGGCCGAATTGAGCGCGGCGGCCCGGGGACGGCTGGAGGTGGTCGAAGGCGATGCGCTCGCCGTCGCGGCGCCGGCGGGCGCCCATATCGTCGCCAATTTGCCCTACAATGTCGGCACCGCCTTGCTGGTGCGCTGGCTCGGCGGCGAGGCCTGGCCGCCCGCCTGGAAATCGCTGACCCTGATGTTCCAGCAGGAGGTGGCCGAGCGGATCGTCGCCGCCCCGGGGAGCGGCGCCTACGGCCGGCTCTCGGTGCTCGCGCAATGGCGCTCGGCGGCGAAGCTGGCGATGAAGGTCCACCGCTCGGCCTTCGTGCCGCCGCCCAAGGTGATGTCGGCGGTGATCCACATCGTCCCGGGCGCGCAGCCCGAAGGCGTCGCCGCGGCTATTCTGGAACGGCTCACCGCCGCCGCCTTCGGCCAGCGCCGCAAGATGCTGCGCGGCAGCCTGAAAGGGCTGCCCGGCGCGCCGGCGGCGCTGGCGGCGCTCGGCATCGACCCGGAACGCCGCGCCGAAACGCTCGCGGTCGCCGATTTCGTCGCGATCGCCCGCCTGCTCCGAAAAGAGTGACAGTCACTCTTTTCATGAAATCAGTGACTGTCACTGATTTTAGTGCGCGGACGCCCCCGCCGCGGCGGCCGGACGTCGCGCCCGAGCGCCGCCGCGACCCGGTCGAGGAAGGCCGCGCTGCCGAGCGGGCGGCAGGTTCGCTCGGCAGCGCGGATGGCGTCCCGCTCCGCCTCGGCGAGGCCGAGGCCGAGATAGGCGCCCCAGTCCTCGATCCGCTCTCGCATCGGCGCAAGCGCGGTCAGGCCGTCGCGGCCCCAGCCGAGATGCGCCCGCGCGCTCGACCAGGGCCAGGCCTCCGGCCGCGCGACCAGCCCGGCGCGGACCGGATTGAGCTCGACGTAGCGGACGCAGGCGTGAAGGTGGGCTTCGTCCATCGGAAAGGAGGCAAAGCGGCTCTGCCAGAGATGGCCCCGCCAGTCCTGGCGGGCGTTGATGTGGCCGGCATAGCGCCAGTGAACGCCCGCCAGCGCAGTCCTTAGCCCTTCGGGGGCGGCGGGCACGAGCACGAGATGGACATGGTTGGGCATCAGGCACCAGGCCCAGACCGCGGTGCCGGCGGCTTCGCAGCCGAAGCGCAACAAGTCGCGATAGAGCCGGTAATCGGCCTCCGAATGAAAGACCCGCTGACGGCGGTTGGCGCGCTGGGTCACATGGTGCGGAAGACCGGGCAGGACGAAGCGGGCGACTCGCGGCATGGGCCGCACCTAGCGCAAAACGTGGAAGACGACCAGCGTCTTCAACGAAATCCGAAAGTGGTGACAGTCACTCTTTTTCAGGCCGAGGGATCGAAAATCAGTGACCGTCACTATTTTCGGGTCAGCGAAACGAGTGACTTGGGCTTGACGGTCGCTACGCCCTAGTTCGCGGTCGCGGGGCGGGCGTGCATCTCGCGGAACAGCAGCAACGCATGCTCGCGAATCCCCAGCGCCCCGAGCTGCTCGAGTCCCTCGCCCTCGCCGCAGGCGAAGCGCATCAGCCCGCCATAGACGCTGCGCGGCTCGACCGGGTGAAGCGTCTCGCCCGGATCGACGTCCTCCAGGAGGATTCCGTCCGGACCCAGGAAGGTGGCGGTCAGGAACCGGCCGGTGCGGGCGCGGCAATCATATTCCGCCTGCACGCGCGAGCCGAGGATGCCGTTCTCGCCGGGGCGTTCGCCTTCCCGGGCCTCGCGGATGAAGACGTGGTCGCCGTCGCGGCGGATGCTGGCCCGGTCGGCATAATGGGCGTCATAGTCGCCCGCGTCGCCGCTGGCGCTGACATACCACCAGTCGGCCGCGCGCCCCGCGCCCGCTGCGGGCTGCAAGGCGAGCAAGATGGCGAGAAGCGGCGGCACCGCGCCTAGTTCGGCCGCGGCGCCGGCGGCTGGGTCGGGGTCGGCGGCGCGCCCTGCTCCGGGCGCTGGGCGGCGAGCACGTCGGCGGGAGGGCCGCGCTGGATCACGCCGGCGAGCTGCTGCGCCTGCGGGCAGGGCTGGCCGCACAGCGTCTGGACCCGCTGCAGATTGGCGCGCGCCCGATCGACCGCGCCGCGCTGGACATAGGCTTCGCCCTGGCTGGCGAGCGCGGTGACGTCGTTGGGCTCGAGCCTCAGCGCGTCGGCATAATAGCGGACGGCCTTGCCGGGCAGGCGCTGCGCCTGCGCGACCCGGCCCAAGGCGATATAGGCGCCGCGATTGCCGGGATCGACGGCAAGCGCGGTTTCGAGCAGGTCGATCGCTTCCTGGTGGCGGCCGGCGGCGGTCTGCGCCTCGGCCTGGCTGACCAGGCTGGTCGAGCGCGGATCGATCTGGTCGTCGGGGCGCTGGCCATAGCCGGAACTCGAAATGGTCGCCGCCGCGAGAGCGAGCGAAAGAACTATCGGCGTAAGGCGCATCAAATACTCCATCTTCCTGTCGCGGGCGCTTCTAGCATGGGCTTCGCCAGCGCGCGACGAAAAAGCCGTCCGTGCCGTCCCTTGCCGGGCTGAGCAGCAGGCCGGGGCCGGCGGGCCGTCCGGCCTGGATAGGAAGGGGCTCCGGAACCAGGGATGAACGGGCGGTCAGCGCGTCGGCCTGGTCCCGCCCCTCCTCGGCGAGCAGCGAGCAGACCGCATAGACGAGAACGCCGCCGGGCTTCAGCAAGGTTCCCGCGATATCGAGCAAGCGGGCCTGGAGCGCGGCGAGGCGGTCGAGCCGCTCGGGCGTGACCCGCCAGCGCGTCTCGGGGTTGCGCCGCCAGGTGCCGGTGCCGGAGCAGGGCGCGTCGACCAGGACGAGGTCCGCCTTGCCGGCGACGTCGGCGAGCGCCTCGGCCTCGCGCCCGGGGTCGAGCAGGCGGCTTTCGACGATCGAGACGCCGGCGCGGGCGGCGCGCTGCGGCAGGCGGGAGAGCCGGCCGCGGTCGGTGTCGCAGGCGAGCAGGCGGCCTTCATTCGCCATTTCGGCGGCCAGAGCGAGCGTCTTGCCGCCGGCGCCCGCGCACAGGTCCACCGCCAGCATGCCCGGCGCCGCCGCGCAGCCCAGGCAGATGAGCTGGCTGCCCTCGTCCTGGACCTCGATCCGGCCGAGCCGCCAGGCCGCCAGCTCCTCGATCTTGGTGCCTTCGGGGAAGCGCCGGCCGATCGGGGAGAGCGGCGTCGGCGCGGCGTCGACCGCGGCGTCGAGCGCGGGCGCCTCCTTGAGCCGGTTGATCCGGACGTCGAGCGGCGCGCGCTGCAGCAAAGCGGCAAGCTCCTCGGCGCCGACCAAGGGATCGAAGCGCGCGAGCAGCCAGGCCGGCGCGATCCCGGCCTCGGCGACCGGCTCGCCGGGCTCGATCGCGGCGGGGCCGTGGGGCGAGCCGTCGAACAGGGGCCGCGCGTCTTCCAGCCCGAGCAAGGCCGCGCGCCCGGAGACCGGCCGCTCCCCTGCCCTGCGGATCGCCCGGAAGACGAGCTCGCGCACCGCGCGGCGGTCGCCCGAGCCGGCATAGCGGCGCGCCTTGAAATAGCGCGCGATCAACGTGTCGGCCGCCGCTCCGCTTTCGCGCGCGGCGGCGAGGATCTCGTCGACCAGCTCGATCGCGGCCTGAAGGCGGGCTGAGGGGGTCATGCTGTCCTCTTCGTCATTCCCGCGAAGGCGGGAATCCAGCTTTTTCTTTTCCAGGCCCGACGCCGCAAAGGCAGGTGGATTCCCGCTTTCGCGGGGAATGACGGATATGTGGAGACCGCCACCCCCTCCTAACGCTGCGGGTAGTTCGGCGCCTCGCGGGTGATGGTGACGTCGTGGACGTGGCTTTCGCGAAGGCCGGCATTGGTGATGCGGATGAACTCGGCCTTCTTGAGGTCGGCAAGCGTCGCCGCCCCGGTATAGCCCATCGCCGCCTTCACCCCGCCGACGAGCTGGTGGATGACGTCGGCGGCGTGGCCCTTATAGGCGACCTGGCCCTCTATCCCCTCGGGAACGAGCTTCAGCTGGTCCTTGATGTCCTGCTGGAAATAGCGGTCGGCCGAGCCCCGCGCCATCGCCCCCAGCGAGCCCATGCCGCGATAGGATTTGTAGGCGCGGCCCTGGTAGAGGAAGGTCTCGCCCGGCGCTTCCTCGGTGCCGGCGAGCAATGAGCCGATCATCACCGCCGAGGCGCCCGCCGCCAGCGCCTTGGCGACGTCGCCGCTGGTCCTCAAGCCCCCGTCGGCGATCACCGGCGTGCCCGACGCCGCCGCCGCCCCGGCGCTGTCGAGGATCGCGGTCAATTGCGGCACGCCGACCCCTGCCACCACGCGGGTCGTGCAGATCGAGCCGGGGCCGATGCCGACCTTCACCGCGTCGGCGCCGGCGCCGATCAGCGCCCTGGTCGCCTCGGCGGTGGCGACGTTGCCGGCGACGATCTGGACCGCGTTGGAGGTCTTGCGGATGCGCTCGACCGCCAAAGCGACGTCGCGATTGTGGCCGTGGGCGGTGTCGATGACGATGAGGTCGCATTCGGCGTCGATCAGCGCCTGGCTGCGCGCGAAGCCCTTGTCGCCGACGGTGGTCGCGGCGGCGACGCGCAGCCGGCCCGCGGCGTCCTTGGTGGCATCGGGATAGGCCACCGCTTTTTCGATATCCTTGACGGTGATCAGGCCGATGCAGCGCCGCGCCTCGTCGACCACCAGCAATTTCTCGATCCGGTGCTGGTGGAGCTGGCGGCGGGCCTCGTCCTGGCTGACGCCGGGGCCGACCGTGACCAGATTCTCGTGCGTCATCAGCTCGGAGACGAGCTGGCGCGGATTTTCGGCGAAACGGACGTCGCGGTTGGTGAGGATGCCGACCAGCCGACCGTCCGCCTGCGTGACCGGGATTCCGGAGATGTTGTGGCGCTTCATCAAAACCCGCGCGTCGGCGAGGTTCTGGTCGGGCCGGATGGTGATCGGGTTGACCACCATGCCGCTCTCGTAGCGCTTGACGCTGCGCACCGCGGCGGCCTGCTCGTCCACCTCCATGTTGCGGTGGAGCACGCCGAGCCCGCCCAATTGCGCCATCACGATCGCCATTTCGGCGCCGGTCACCGTGTCCATCGCCGAGGAGAGGATGGGGATGTTGAGCGCGATCTCGCGGGTCAGCCGGGTCGCGGTATCGGCCTGGCTCGGCATCACGCTCGACGCCGCCGGCTTCAGCAGCACGTCGTCGAAGGTCAGCCCCAGCGGGATTTCGGCGGCGCTCATGAGGCCGGCCTTTGCTGGCGCTGATATTGGGCCGGGTCGGCGAGCCGGCCGGCCAGAGCGACGATCAGGTTCGCGTCCTCGGCGGCGCCGTCGAGGACGAGCTGGCCGTCGGCCTGGTCGTCGGGGCCGTGATAGCGCCCGCCCAGGAAGGCGTTGAGCAGGACCATGTTCGAGAAGGAGCCGCCGACCATGATCGCCGGCACGCCGCGCCGGGCGAGCGCCCAGCCGTCCTGGCGCTGGACCAGGCTGGCGGCCTCGTCGTCGGGGTCGATCCGGCGGCCCATGTCGACGATCGTCGAATCGACCACGCGGTCGAGCGCCGGCGTGCCCCGGCCCATCACCGCGACCGGCTCGCCCGCCGGGTGGATGGCGACCGTGTCCATGTTGATCGCCGCGACGATCGAGGCGAGCGGCACCATTGGATGGTCGGCGAAATAGGCGGCGCCGCGAAGGCCGATCTCCTCCGCGGCGGTCGCCATGAACAGGATGTCGCGGGGCGCGCGCGGCAAAAGGGCGAGGCGGCCGGCAATCTCGATCAGGCTGGCGACGCCGCTGGCATTGTCGACGGCGCCGTTGCAGATCCGGTCCTCCTCGTCGAGCGGGCGGCAATGGCCGAGATGGTCCCAATGGGCGAGCAGCAGCAGGCTCTCGCCGGTGGCGCGGCCGCCGCGCAGCCGGCCGATCACGTTGCTCGTCCCGAAGCGCCTGACCTCCGTGGTCACGTTCATCTGCGCGCGGGCGTCGAGCGCGACGGCGCGGAAGGAGGAGCCGGGCTGGTCGTTGAGCAGCCGCGCCATGTCGCCGCCCGCCGCAGCCACCAGCCGCTGCGCCGCCGCCATCGGCATCAGCCCGTAGAGCGCCGGCGTCGGCGCCGCGTCGTCGCCGGTGAAGCCCTCGCGGAAGATGCCCGAGACCGTCACCCAGGGGACGTCGTCGCCGACGATGGCGATGACCGCCGCCGCGCCCGCGTCGCTGACCGCCTGCATCCGCTCGCCCAGCAGGGGGAAGCCCTCGATCTCGGGGCCCTGCATGAGGATCAGCACCACCTTGCCGCGAACGTCCGTCCCCGCCAGCTGGTCGATGCCGCGCTCGGGCAGGCGGGCGCCGTGGCCGGCGAAGACGATCGCCGAGTCGGCGACGAGGATCCGCGGCTCCCGGCCGGTGAGCACGATCTCGTCCGGCGCGATCGCGACCGGGCGGCCGGCCGCGGTCCAGCTTATGGTGGCGCTGCCGGGCTTGCGCCGGACGAGGCGCAGGGTCTGCAGCCAGGTCCCGTTCTCCCCCGCCGGCTCGAGCCCGCGCGCGCGGAACTGGGCGACGATATAGTCAGTCGTGCGCCGCTCGCCGGCCGTGCCCGGCGCGCGGCCCTCGAAAGCGTCGCTGGCGAGGGTGGCGATATGGCGCAGCAGGTCCGCCGGCGCGATCGGCGCCGGCGCCTGCTGGGCGGCGAGCGGCGTCGAGACCAGCGCGAAGGCGAGGATCAAAGTCCTGAACATAAAGCTGCTTAAGGAGCGGGGCGGCGACTCGCAAGGGCGGCAATGGGGACAGCTGCCTTTCCGCGAAAAAGTCCGTGCCCCTCGAACCTGGATCGTCACCCCGTCCTTGATCCGGGGGCCACCTTCTTCACGATCCAGCGTTGGCTAAGTCGATGGAGCCATTGAACGGGTCGCCATCTCCCCCGGACATGGCTGCGCCGTGCGGGGCGTTGCGCACCCGTTCGATCGAGTCCGGCCCTCAGGACCGATCCCTGGCGAGCAAGGCGCGGGCGGCCTCGACGTGGAGGCTTTCGATCATCCGGCCCTCGTGGCGCTCGGCGCCGCCGGTCGCCGCCTCGACCAGCCGGCGGGCGGCGGCGAGCTCCTCGGCGCTCGGCCCGAACAGGCGGTTGGCGGTCTCGATCTGGCTCGGATGGATGACCGATTTGCCGTCGAAGCCCCAGGCGCGGCCCTGCCGGCATTCCGCCTCGAGCCCCGCATCGGCCTCGAGCCGGTTGTAGACGCCGTCGAAGGCGGCGACGCCGGCGGCGCGGGCGGCGAGCACGATCCGCTGCAGCGCGTAGGTGAGGCCCATCCTGCCGTCGGCGGCGGGCAGGCCGAGGCCGGCGGCGAGGTCGTTGACCCCGGCGACCAGGCCGCGCGAGGCCAAGGCGATCGCCGCCGCGTCGATCACCGCGCGCGGAGTCTCGATCATCGCCAGCACCGGCTTCAGCGTCAGCGACCCCGTATCGACGACCTGCCGGGCGGTTTCGGCCTTGGCGAGGATGACGAAATCGGGCGCGGCGCGGCGCACCGCGACGACGTCCTCGCCATAATGGTCCGAGCCCGCCGGATTGACCCGGACCGCGGTCATGCGGCCGCCAAAGCCTTCATGGGTGGCCGCGATCGCCGCCTCGCGCGCCGCGCCCTTGTCTTCCTCGCGCACCGCATCCTCGAGGTCGAGCACGACCATGTCCGCATCGAGCCTGCGCGCTTTCTCGATCGCGCGCGGATTGGACGCCGGCAGGAACAGCAAGGTGCGGCACAGGCGCGGATCGGTCGGGTCCATGTCTCGCGATTCTTCTTGGATCGAGGGCACTTTGTCTACATGATAACGCGCGCAAGCTGAGGAGAGTGCCGGCATGGAAATCGTCATCCTGGTCATCGTGGGCCTGGTGGTCCTTTGGCTGTTCGCCAGTGTAAAGGTCGTCCGTCAAGGCTATCAATACACGATAGAATATTTCGGCCGCTTCACCACGACGGCGCGGCCGGGGCTGAATTTCTTTCCGGCTTTCTTCTATCGCGTCGGCCGCAAGGTGAACATGATGGAGCAGGTGCTCGATATTCCGGGCCAGGAGATCATCACCAAGGACAATGCGATGGTCGGGGTCGACGGCATCGTTTTCTTCCAGGTGCTCGACGCCGCCAAGGCCGCTTACGAGGTCAGCGACCTCTACCTCGCGATCATGCAGCTCACCACGACCAATTTGCGCACCGTGATGGGCTCGATGGACCTCGACGAGACCCTCTCCAAGCGCGACGAGATCAACGCGCGCCTGCTGGTCGTCGTCGACCAGGCGACCGAGGCCTGGGGCGTCAAGATCACCCGCGTCGAGATCAAGGACATCCGCCCGCCCGCCGACATCGTCAACGCGATGGGCCGGCAGATGAAGGCGGAACGCGAGAAGCGGGCATTGATCCTCGAATCCGAGGGCCTGCGCGCGTCGGAAATCCTCAAGGCGGAAGGCCAGAAGCAGGGCCAGATCCTCCAAGCCGAGGGCCGCCGCGAGGCCGCCTTCCGCGACGCCGAGGCGCGCGAGCGCGCCGCCGAGGCCGAGGCCAAGGCGACCCAGATGGTCTCCGACGCGATCGCCGGCGGCTCCACCCAGGCGATCAACTATTTCATCGCCCAGAAATATGTCGACGCGGTCGCCCGCTTCGCCGATTCGCCCAACGCCAAGACGATCCTGTTCCCGGTCGAGGCGACCCAGCTGATCGGAACGCTCGGCGGCATCGGCGCGCTGGCGCGCGACGCGCTGGGCGGCGGCAGCGGTGACGGCGGCGGCGCCCCGGCGCCGCGGCGGGGCCCGTTTGAAGGAGAGCAAAAGTGAATCTCGGCTTCCTCGACGGCCTGGCACATCATTGGTGGTGGCTGACCGCGGCGGTTGTGCTCGGCATATTGGAACTGCTCGCGCCCGGCTTCTTCCTGGTGTGGATGGGCGCGGCGGCCGCGGCGACGGGCGTGATCGTCGCCCTGGTCCCGATGGGGGTGCCTTATCAGCTCGGACTGTTCGCGGTGCTCGCTTTCGCGTCGGTCTTTGCCGGGCGGCTCTATTATGCGCGCAACCCGGTGCCGACCAGCGATCCCAACCTCAATGCGCGCGCATCGCGGCTGATCGGCCAGACCGTC
>JAXDPD010000073.1:0-74287 GCA_034668505.1 Sphingomonadales bacterium | reverse complement strand
CCATCCCCGCGTCGGACTTCATCGTCTTCTGAAGGCGCACGCCGGCGATAATCGCCTTTTTCTTGGCCCTGTGGTTTGACCGCTCGCCGCGCGTGCCTATGTGAGGGCGCCCAAGGAGAGCGCATTCAATGGCCGACGACGAACGCAAACCCAGGCGCCTCCAGGTCGCGACCATGCGGCCGGAGGATAGCGGCCGCGGCATTGCCCGGCTGCCGCGCGCGATCATGGCCGAGATGGGGCTCGCCGAGGGCGACGTGATCGAGCTTTCCGGCAAGCGCGCCACGCCGGCCCGCGCGGTCGGCCCCTATCCCGAGGATGAGGGGCTCGAAATCATCCGCCTCGACGGCCTCCAGCGCGCCAATGCCGAGATCGGCTCGGGCGATTTCGTCGAGCTCCGCAAGGCCGAATCGAAGCCGGCCCAGCGCGTCGTCTTCGCCCCCGCCCAGAAGAATCTCCGCCTCCAGGGCTCGGCCCATGCGCTCAAGCGCAGCTTCGGCATGAAGCCGCTGACCGCCGGCGACGTCGTCTCGACGACCGGCCAGCAGCAGGTGCCGCGCGGCGACATCCCGCCCGAATTGCGCCAGATGCTGACCGCGCCCGCCTTCGCGCTGCAGGAGATCCGCCTGGTCGTGGTCTCGACCGCGCCCAAGGGCATCGTCCATATCGACGCCAATAGCGAGATCGAGCTGCGCCCCGAATATACCGAGGCCAAGGAGACCCGGCGCGCCGACGTCACCTATGACGATCTCGGCGGCATGGGCACGACCATCGACCAATTGCGCGAGATGGTCGAGCTGCCCTTGCGCTACCCCGAAATCTTCGAGCGGCTCGGCGTCGATCCGCCCAAGGGCGTGCTGCTCCACGGCCCCCCCGGCACCGGCAAGACCCGGCTGGCGCGCGCCGTCGCCAACGAGAGCGACGCCAATTTCTTCCACATCGCCGGCCCCGAGGTGATGGGCTCGGCTTATGGCGAGAGCGAGAAAAGGCTGCGCGAATTGTTCGAGGAGGCGGCCCAGGCCGCGCCCTCGATCATCTTCATCGACGAGATCGATTCGATCGCGCCCAAGCGCGGCCAGGTCACCGGCGAGACCGAGAAGCGGCTGGTCGCGCAGCTCCTTGCCCTGCTCGACGGGCTCGAGCCGCGGCAGAACGTGGTCGTCATCGCCGCCACGAACCGGCCCGAGGCGATCGACGAGGCGCTGCGCCGCCCCGGCCGCTTCGACCGCGAGATCGTGATCGGCGTGCCCGACGAAGGCGGCCGCCGCGAGATCCTCGGCATCCACACCCGCGGCATGCCGCTCGCCGGGGGCGTCGATCTGAGCAGCCTGGCGCGGCAGACCTACGGCTTCGTCGGCGCCGACCTGGCGGCGCTCGTCCGCGAGGCGGCGATCGAGGCGATCCGCGGGATCATGCCGCAGCTCAACCTCGAGGAAGGCACGATCCCGCCCGAGGTGCTCGACACCCTGTCGGTGACGGTCAAGGATTTCGAGGAAGCGCTGAAGCGCGTCCAGCCCTCGGCGATGCGCGAAGTGATGGTGCAGGCGCCGACGATCGGCTGGGACGATGTCGGCGGCGTCGACGAAGCGCGCGAGCGGCTGCGCGAGGGCGTCGAATTGCCGTTGAAGCATCCCGACGCCTTCCGCCGGCTCGGCATCCGCCCGGCCAAGGGCTTCCTGCTCTACGGCCCGCCGGGCACCGGCAAGACTTTGCTCGCCAAGGCCACGGCGCGCGAGGCCGAAGCCAATTTCATCGCCACCAAATCCTCCGATCTGCTCTCCAAATGGTATGGCGAATCGGAGCAGCAGATCGCCCGCCTGTTCGCCCGCGCCCGCCAGGTCGCGCCGACCGTGATCTTCATCGACGAGCTCGACAGCCTCGTCCCCGCGCGCGGCGGCGGCCTCGGCGAGCCGCAGGTCACCGAGCGCGTCGTCAACACCATCCTCGCCGAGATGGACGGCCTGGAGGAGCTGCAATCCGTGGTCGTCATCGGCGCCACCAACCGGCCGAACCTGATCGATCCGGCGCTGCTCAGGCCGGGGCGGTTCGACGAATTGATCTACGTTCCGGTCCCCGACGCGGCCGGGCGGCGGCACATTCTCGGCATCCACACCAAGAATATGCCGCTCGCCAAGGACGTCGATCTCGACGCCTTGGCCGAGCGCAGCGACCGCTTCACCGGCGCCGATCTCGAGGATCTGGTCCGCCGCGCCGGCCTGTTCGCGCTCAGGGGCTCGATCGAGGCGGTGGAGGTCGACATGGCCCAGTTCGAGCGCGCGCTCGCCGAGACCCGCGCCTCGGTCACGCCCGAAATGGAGCGCGACTATGAGAAGATCCAGGAGAATCTGAAGCAGGACGCGCGCGGCGCCGGCACCGGCGGCGGCATCGGCTTCATCGCGCCGGGCATGCTCACCCCGCGGGGTCCGAAGGGCTGAAGCGCAGCGCCGCCCAGGCGGCGAGGGCGGCCATCACCGCCGCGGTGACGAGGAAGGGCAGCGGCAAAGCGAGCCCGTAAAGCGCGACCGCGAGCGCCGGCCCGGCGACATAGGCCATGCCGTTGACCGAGGTGACCTGCCCGGCCACCGCATTCTGCTCGTCCGGCCCGACCGCCAGCGACGCCCCGGCGGTGAAGCCCGGCCGGAACAGCCCGAAGCCCAAGGACGCCAGAGCGAAGCCCAAGGTCAGCCCATAGACTCCCTCCGCCAGCCCGGTCACCGCGCAGCCCGCCGCGGCGACCAGCGAGCCCCAGATGACGAGCTGGCGCGGGGACAGGCCGAGCCTCGGGATCAGCCCCCATTGGGCGAGCAGGGAGGCGCCGGCGCCCGCCATCAGCACGATCGCGATCCAATGCTGGGCCTCGCTCAACGGCAGAGCGAGCCGGTCGATGACGAGGAAGCCGATCACGCCGAGCTGGATCGCCTGGCCGTGGCCGCCGACCAGGCCGATCATGTGCCAGGGCAGCACGCGCGGATCGCGCCAGCGCAGCCGTCGAGGCCCGCCGGTTTCGCCCGCCTGCGCCGGATCGCCGCCGCCGATCGCTGGATAAGCGACGATCGGCCCGCGCGCGGCGCTCTTCGGCGTGTCGTCGGGCAGGCGCAGCACCAGTCCGGCGAGCACGATCGCGCCGATCCCGGCGAAGACGATGAGCGGCGCCGACAGGCCGAGCGGCGGGAAGATGAACAAAGGCGCGATCGCCGGCCCGATGATCGTGCCGAGGCCGAAGGAGGAGGCGAGCACCGCCAGCGCGCCGGTCCGCGCCTGCCCTTCGGTGCGCGCGGCGACATAGGCCTGGACCGCCGGCGGCGAGGCCGAGCCGAACGCGCCGTAGAAGGTGCGCCCGAGCATGAAGAGGGTGAACACCAGAGTCGGGCCGACGAGCCCGGCCAGGCCGAGCGCGAGCGCGCCGCCGCAGATCAGCATCGAGACGATGAAGCCGGCGAGCCCGAGCCGCATCAGCGCGCGGCGGCCGCGGCGGTCGGCGCGGTGCGCCCAGAACGGCGCCATCGCCACCCAGGCGACGGCCGACAGCGAGAAGGCGATCGCCACCCAGATGTCGGCGACGCCGAGCTCGCGGCCGATTGCGGGCAAAAGCGACTGCATCGCCGTATTGCCCGCCGCGGCGACCAGCATCACCGAAAAGAGCAGCGCGAATCGCTCGCGGGAGAGGCCGAAGCCGTTCATATGTTATGGCTTTCCCGTAACCTCTAATAGCCCGCTCCGATGCCGGCCAAGACCCGCCCTCCCGGCCCGGGACGGCGGCGCGTGGCGGAAAAGCGGTGCATGCGCCTTGCCAACCGGCCTGCGATTTGGCAACGCACGCGCTTTCCACTGACATCTGGAACCATCATGTCGGCATCCTGGGACGAAGCACGCAGCAATGGACGTCTCGCGCGCAAGGCGAGCGGCAGCCCGCTCTGGCATTTCCTGCGCGGCTTCATCAAGCATCCGGTGATGGTCGGCTCGATCATCCCCTCCTCCAAGGCGACGATCGACAAGATGCTCGCGCCGGTCGATTGGGCGAATTGCAAGCTCTTCGTCGAATATGGCCCGGGCGTCGGCACCTTCACCGAGCATGTGCTGCGCCGCATGGCCCCCGACGCGACCCTGATCGCGATCGACACCAATGCGGATTTCACCCGCTATCTCAGGGGCAAGTTCACCGACAGCCGGCTGTTCCCGGTCACCGGCTCGGCCGAGGACGTGCGCCAGATCATCGCCGAATGCGGCTTCGACCATGCCGACTACATCTTGTCGGGCCTGCCCTTCTCGACCCTCCCGCCCGGCGTCGGCGACCGGATCGCCGAGGAGACCGCCGAGGCGCTCCGCCCGGGCGGCGCCTTCCTGGTCTATCAGTTCAAGGCCAAGGTCCGCGATTTCATGGCGCCCCATTTCGAGCGCATCGACAAGGGCCACGAATGGGCCAACATCCCGCCCTGCCACCTGTTCTGGGGCTGGAAGGATTAGGCTTCCGAGCGGTTGCTCGTCTTGCGCCGTCCGAACGTCGTCGGCCGGAAATTGAGCCGCCGCGCCAGATTGTAGTCGGCGGTCGCGACCAGGAAATAGCCGAACGCCCATTTGAGCCGGTTCCACCAGGTCATGCCGGCGCGATGCGCCTCGGGGGTGATCCGCTTGCTGTTGGCGATCTCGCCCTCGACGAAGCGGCGCATCATCGCCGCGAAGCCGGGATCGTCGACCCTGAGCATCATCTCCAGGTTGAGGTAGAGGCTCCTGAGGTCGAAATTCGCCGAGCCGATATGGACGACGTCGTCGATGACGATGAGCTTGGCGTGGAGCTTGGTCGGCTGATATTCGTAAATCCGGACGCCGCGCTTCAAGAGCCGCCAGTAGAAGAAGCGCGCCGCGCCGACCGCCCATTGATGGTCGAGCTTGGCCGGAGTCACGATCCGCACCGCGCCGCGCGCGGCGACTCCGAACAGCCGGCGCATCATCGACAGGCTCGGCGCGAAATAAGCGGAGATGATGTCGACCCGCTTCGCCTTCATCAGATCCGCCTTGACCGAGCGCGCCCAGGGGCTCAGCCGCCGCGTCGGTCCGCCGAACAGCCATTGGAACGGGCCCTCGCGCACGCTGCTCTGGAACAGGGTCCGCCGGAGCCGCCGGATCGAGGCGTCGGGCATTTCGGCCCAGGAGAAGAGCGCATCGTAATAGCGGACGAGGAATTCGACATTGGGCCCGTCCACCTCGAGCCCGAGGTCGCGCCACGCGCCCTCGGCGATCGTGCCGAAATAATCGTCGGAGATGTTGAAGCCGCCGACGATCGCCCTGCGGCCGTCGGCCAGAGCCAGCTTCTGGTGATTGCGCAGCAGATAGCGCCGGCCCCAGCGCGGCACGAACCGGCAGAAGCGCGCTCTGGCCTCGACCAGCGGCCGGAAGAAGCCTTCCTTGGCGTGCGAGGAGCCGAAGCCGTCGACCAGCAGCGACACCTGTACGCCGCGCGCCGCCGCCGCCACCAGCGCGTCGCGCACCTGCCGGCCGCTCCCGTCGTCGACCCAGATATAATAAAGGACGCGCAGCGATTCCTTCGCCCCCTCGATCAGGGCGATCAGCGCCGCCAGCCGCCCGGGCCCGTCGGGCAGCAGGGTCAGCCTGGTGCCCGCCACGTCCATCGGCAGGATCGGGGGTTCCGCGTCGCTCATCTTCGATGGCCTAGTCGGATGACGCCATGCTGGGAAGGCCGCCGCGCTTGCATTAGGAGGACGGCGTGCACGTCACCCGCCTCAGCCTCAGCGACTTCCGCTCTTATGCCGATGCATTGCTGGCGCCAGGGCCGGGCTTCGTCATCCTCACCGGCGAGAATGGCGTGGGCAAGACCAACGTGCTCGAAGCGGTCTCGCTGCTGTCGCCGGGGCGGGGGCTGCGCGGCGCGGGCCTGAGCGAGCTGGCGAGGAAAAGCGGCGCCGGCGGCTTCGCGGTCGCGGCGCGGCTGGCCCCCTCCGGGATCGACATCGGCACCGGCACGCTCGCCGCCGCGCCGGAGCGCCGGCAGGTCCGCATCAACGGCGCGCCCGCATCGGCCAATTCGCTGTCGGAGCAGCTCTCGGTGCTCTGGCTCACCCCGGCCATGGACCGCCTGTTCGCCGACGCCGCTTCGGGGCGGCGCCGCTTCCTCGACCGGCTGGTGCTCGCGCTCCGCCCCGATCACGCCACCCACAGCGCCCGCTACGACGCGGCGATGCGCGCCCGCAACAAATTGCTCGCCGAGGACGGCCCCTGGGACGAGACCTGGCTCGCCGCGCTCGAAGCAAGGATGAGCGAGCATGGCGCGGCGATCGCGGAGGCCCGCGCCGCCACCGTCGCCGCGCTGGCGGCGCGGCTCGAAGCCGCCCCCGAAGGCCCCTTCGCCCGCGCCCGGATCGCGCTGGCGGGGAGCGAGCCGGGCGATCTGGCCGCGTCCCGCGCCCGCGACGCCGGCGCCGGCCGCACTTTGGCCGGCCCCCATCGCGCCGACCTCGACGTGACCCACGAAGGCAAGGCCCAGCCCGCCGCTTTCTGCTCCACGGGCGAGCAGAAGGCGCTGCTCATCGGCCTCATCCTCGCCCATGCCGATCTCGTCGCCGAGCGCACCGGCCGCCGCCCGATCCTCCTCCTCGACGAGATTGCCGCCCATCTCGACCCGCTGCGCCGCGCCGCCTTGTTCGCGCGGCTCGCGGATGCGGGCGGCCAGGTGTGGATGACCGGGACCGAGCCGGCTCCGTTCGAGGGGATCGGCGCCGCGACCCGCTTCGCGCTCGGCGCGGACGGCTGAACCTTGCCTGTCGATGCGCCTCACAAGCCGTTCACCGCCGCCGGTCCAGTCCGGCGCCAATCGGAACCCCCAGGGAGAATGACATGCGACTCTTTCCATTGATCGCCGCCATGGCCGCCGCGCTCACCGCCGCGGCCGCCCCCGCAACGGCACAGGGACGCGGCGAGCGCGGCGGCCGGGTCGACGGACGCGCCGACAGCTGGGACCGCGCCGGGATGCGGTCCTACAATTTCCGCCAGACCCCCGAAGGCGCGCGCATGACCATGCAGGAGGACGTGCTGTTCGCGACCGACAGCGCCGCGCTGCGCCCCGCCGCGATCCAGCGGCTGCGGCCGCTCGCCGGCTATCTGCGCGCCCATCCCGGCGCCCGCGTCGCGATCGACGGCCACACCGATTCGCGCGGCACCGACGCGCACAATCAGGACCTCTCCGAGCGGCGGGCGCAAAGCGTGCGCGAGGCGCTCGACGAGATGGGCGTGACCCGCGCCCGCTTCCGCGTCGCCGGCCATGGCGAGAGCAATCCGACCGCGACCAACGCCACCGCCGAAGGCATGCGCCTCAACCGCCGCGTCGAAATCACCCTGCTCGGCCGCCGCGCCGACGAATTCTGACCGTCCTAGCGGCGGGAATGCGTCGCCACGAAGCGGCCGAGCGCCGCGCGGGCTTCGGCCTCGCGCAGCGCCTCGCCGTGCGGGCCCGGCACCGTGACCAGCGCCACCTCGGCGCCGCGCGCCCGCAGCTGCCCGGCGAAATCGCGCATGTTGCGCGGGCGCACCACGTCGTCGTCGCGCGAGGCGATGAGCAGGATCGGCGCGCGGGCCGAGGCGGCATAGCCGAGGAAGTCGAACCGGCCGAGCTCAGGGTCGACGCGCAGCCGCACGAAGGGCTTGGCCAAGGTCGGGATGAAGTTGCGGCCGACCGCGGCGATGTCCGCCGCCGTCCCTTCGAGGATCAGCCCGGCAAAGCCGCCGTCCCGCGCCATCGCCGCCGCCTGGCTGCCGCCGAACGACAGGCCGTAGGCGAAGAGCGGGCCGCCTCCGATCCATCCCCGCCGCCGCAATTCGCGCAGCAGCAGCGGCCCGGTCGCGATCGACGCGTCGATGGTCGCGGGCAATGTCGTGCCGCCGCGGCCGGGATAATCGTAGAGGATGATATCGGCGCCGGAGGCCGCGGCGAGCGCGGCGGCGCGCTCGGTCTGCGCGGACACGAAATTGCCGTTGCCGCCGCTATAGACGATCACGATATCGCTGGCCGGATTGTCGAGCCGGACGGCGTGGACGCGGCCGAGATCGGGCAGCTCCAGCATCGCCTCTGAAAGCGCGTAGCCGGGCGGCGGCTCCAGCGAGAGCGCCGGCGGCGGCATGTTCTGCGGAAAGAAGCTCGATTGGTCGATGACCGCCGTGCAGCCGGGCAGCGCGCAGACGGCCAGGGCCGTGGCGGCGATGAACATGTTGCGGGCATCGAAGATCATGCGCGTCCCCCTGATTTGCCTGCGAAAATCCCGCGCGGCCGCTGAACCGCCGGTGAATGCCGCGGGCCTGGCGGGACCGCCGCGGGGCGCCCGAATCTCCCTCGTTTCCCGCCCTTTTCCCTTGGGTTTCGCCCCTCGATTCCCTATATGCTGGTCATGGCATCCACCCCCAATGACAACAGCTACGGCGCCGATTCCATCAAGGTGCTGAAAGGGCTCGACGCGGTCCGCAAGCGGCCCGGAATGTATATCGGCGACACCGACGACGGCTCCGGCCTCCACCACATGGTGTTCGAGGTCTCGGACAATGCGATCGACGAGGCGCTGGCCGGCCATTGCGACCGGATCCTGGTCACCCTCAACCCCGACGGCTCGGTCAGCGTCGAGGACAATGGCCGCGGCATCCCGACCGGCATCCACGAGGAGGAGGGCGTCTCCGCCGCGGAGGTCATCATGACCCAGCTCCATGCCGGCGGCAAGTTCGAGAATACGTCGGACGACAATGCCTATAAGGTCTCCGGCGGCCTGCACGGCGTCGGCGTTTCCGTCGTCAACGCGCTTTCCGAGACGCTCGATCTCACCATCTGGCGCGACGGCGAGGAGCATCAGATGCGCTTCCGCCACGGCGACGCCGAAGCGCCGCTGCGCGTCACCGGCCCGGCGCCCGCCGGCAAGAAGGGCACCAAGGTCACCTTCCTGCCCTCGACCGACACGTTCAAGATCACCGAATTCGACTTCGACACGCTCGAGCACCGCTTCCGCGAGCTCGCTTTCCTCAATTCGGGCGTGCGCCTGATCCTCACCGACGCGCGCCACGAGGAGGAGAAGAGCGTCGAGCTCCATTACGAAGGCGGCATCGGCGCCTTCGTTCGCTATCTCGACCGCGCCAAGACGCCGCTCATCCCCGATCCCATCTCGGTCACCGGCCAGCGCGACGAGGTCGGCATCGAGGTCGCGCTCGAATGGAACGACAGCTATTACGAGCAGGTCCTCGCCTTCACCAACAACATCCCGCAGCGCGACGGCGGCACCCATATGGCCGCCTTCCGCGCCGCCTTGACCCGCACGCTGAACAATTATGCCGACAAGTCCGGCATGATGAAGCGCGAGAAGGTCAGCCTCACCGGCGACGACATGCGCGAGGGGCTGACCGCGATCGTCTCGGTCAAATTGCCCGATCCCAAGTTCGGCAGCCAGACCAAGGACAAGCTCGTCTCGAGCGAGGTCCGCCAGCCGCTCGAAAGCCTGATGGCCGACAAGATGGCCGAATGGCTCGAGGAGAATCCCGGCCACGCCCGCACCATCATCCAGAAGATAATCGACGCCGCCGCGGCGCGGGAAGCGGCGCGCAAGGCGCGCGAAGCCAGCCGCAAGTCGGTGCTCGGCATCGCCTCCCTGCCCGGCAAGCTCGCCGACTGCCAGGAGAAGGATCCGGCCAGGTCCGAGCTGTTCCTGGTCGAGGGCGACAGCGCCGGCGGCTCGGCCAAGCAGGGCCGCGACCGCCACGTCCAGGCGATCCTGCCGCTCAAGGGCAAGATCCTCAACGTCGAGCGCGCCCGCTTCGACCGCATGCTCTCCTCCAAGGAGGTCGGCACCCTGATCCAGGCGATCGGCACCGGCATCGGCCGAGACGATTTCAACATCGACAAATTGCGCTACCACAAGATCGTCATCATGACCGACGCCGACGTCGACGGCGCCCATATCCGCACGCTCCTGCTCACTTTCTTCTACCGGCAGATGCCGGAGATCATCACCCGCGGGCACCTCTACATCGCCCAGCCGCCGCTCTACAAAGTCGCCAAGGGCCGCTCCGAAGTCTATCTCAAGGACGATAACGCCCTCGACGAATATCTGATCGAGGCGGGCGTCAATTTGACCGCGCTGGAGACCCCGGCCGGCCCGCGCTCGGGCGACGACCTGCGCGCTCTGGCCGAGCATGCGCGGCGGATGCGCGCGCTGATGGCCTATATCCCGCGCCGCTACGATCCCGCGATCATCGAGGCCCTGGCTTTGTCCGGCTCGCTCGACCCCAAGCTCGGCCCGGCCCAGCGCGCCGACGCCATCGCCCGCGCCTCCAAATGGCTGGGCGCCGGCGACGAGGAGGGCCTGTGGACCGGCGAGATGGGCGCGGACGGCGATTATGTGCTGCGGCGGCTGTGGCGCGGGGTCACCGACCATCACGTCATCGACCACAAATTCCTGGTCTCGGCCGAGGCGCGCAAGCTGCACGGCCTGGCGATCGGCGAGGCGGAAACCTATGCCGGCACCTCCCGTTTGGTCTCGCTCAAGACCTCGTCGGTCGCCACCGAAGCGGCGGAGGAGGCCGAGGAGAATGAAGGCGGCGCGACCCGCCGGGCGGCGCCCGATCCGCGCGGCAACCTCGTCACCCGCCCGACCCAATTGCTCGAGGCGATCCTCGCCGCCGGCCGCAAGGGCCTCGCCGTCCAGCGCTACAAGGGCCTGGGCGAGATGAACGCCGACCAGCTCTGGGAAACCACCCTCGACCCCACCAACCGCGCCCTGCTTCGGGTCGAGGTCGCCCAGGCCGACGTCGCCGACGAGATCTTCACCCGGCTGATGGGGGATGTGGTCGAGCCCCGGCGCGAGTTCATCCAGGAGAATGCGCTGAACGTGGCCAATCTGGACGTGTGATCCTTCAGGCATTCATTGGGCTATTGTGGGCGGCGAATCTGGGCCCAGGCTCGACCGATGGAGGTGGCGTGGGTTGATGAAATCAAGGCATCATGCCGGCGCGACGCTGTCGCGTTTTTTCTCAAGCAATGGGGCGGCAGGAACAAGAAAGCAGCTGGTCGGAATTTACACGGCCGCACTTATGACGAGTATCCGGTCCAACTCGCTGCGTCCTAAGGATTACGGGCCAAATGCGAAGCTCCGATCCCGTGCTGCCCTGAGGTAGCCCTGAGCCTATCCCCCATCGTTACCAGAACTCGCGACCGCGCGGCGGCCCCCAATCTCTGTGATGCCGTCAACGAGAGCACCCAGACCGACGGGCTGTCCCAGATCAGGCTTTGGCGTACGGATGTCGTCTCTGTCGCGCATGACGAGCGTGTGAGCACTACCTCAGCCAACGTCGTTGCGGCGCAATCCCCGTTTCTTTAAGGCCGCCAGGCTAGTCGCCCCCGTCCCCGCCCATCGCCACCTGCCGCCGCCCGGCCAGATCGAGCAAGGTCACGAACTCGCGCCGCCAGTAATTCTGGCCGGCGTTGCGCGCGGCCAGCGCGCGCGCGTCGGCGAAGGTGAAGCGGCCCATATTGGTGTCGCCGCGCAGGAGCTGGCCGTAAGCGGCGACGGCGGCGATGAAGGCGACGTCGCCCTGGGGCGCGCGGGCGCTGCCGATCAGCCCGGCATGGACCGGCTCCTCGATCAGCCGCGACTGCTCCTGGCCGGGCAATTTGTAGCGCAGCCTGAGGAAGGCGAGCTCGCGATTGTCCGCCCCGCCCGACGCCGTGCGCTGATTGGCCTCGTAGCGCCGCGCCGGCAGCCAGCCGCGGCCCCCGGCCGGCACGATCTCGTAGAGCGCGGTGACCTGGTGGCCGGCGCCGATATCGCCCGCATCGACCTGGTCGTTGTCGAAATCCTCCTCGCGCAACGCCCTATTCTCATAGCCGATCAGCCGATATTCGGCGACATAAGCGGGGTTGAACTCGACCTGGATCTTGACGTCGTGGGCGATGGTGAAGAGCGTCGAAGAGAGCTCGTCGTCGAGCACCTTCTGCGCCTCGCGGGGGCTGTCGATATAGGCGTAATTGCCGTTCCCGTGATCGGCGATCTGCTCCATCATCGCTTCGTTATAATTGCCCGTGCCGAAGCCAAGGGTGGTCAGCGTGATGCCGCCCTCGCGTTCGCGCTCGACCATGTCGACCAGGGTTTCGTTGTTGGTGATGCCGACGTTGAAATCGCCGTCGGTGGCGAGGACGACGCGGTTGATGCCGCCCTCGATCCGGTTGCGGCGCGCGACGTCGTAGGCGAGCTGGATGCCCGCCCCGCCCGCGGTCGAGCCGCCGGCCTGCAGGTCCTTCAGCGATTCGACGACCGCGTCGCGGCTCGCGGTCGGCTCCAGGACGATGCCGGCGGCGCCGGCATAGACGACGATCGACACCCGGTCGCGCGACGTCAGCCGGTCGGCGAGCAGGGCCAGCGAGCATTGGACGAGCGGCAATTTGTCGGGCGAGTTCATCGAGCCCGAGACGTCGACCAGGAAGACGAGATTCGCCGCCGGGCGCTCCCGGCGGGGAAGGTCGTAGCCGCGCAGGCCGACGCGCAGCAGCCGGGTCTCCGGATTCCACGGCGTCGTCGTCATGTCGGCCTGGACGCTGAACGGCCGCGAACGGTCGGTGGGCTGCGGATAATCGTAGCGGAAATAATTGAGCAGCTCCTCGGTGCGGACCGCGGCCTGCGGCGGCATCTCGCCGGCGTTCAGCATCCGGCGGACGTTGGAATAGGAGCCGGTGTCGACGTCGACCGAGAAGGTGGAGACCGGCGTCTCGGCGACCGACTGCACCGCCGCCACCGCTTCGCCGGCATAGCGTTCGCGATTTTCCGGCGAGGGCTGGTAGATCGGCCGGCGGCCATTGCCGCCGACGCTGATCATCGGCTGCGGCGAGCTGAAATTATATTGCTCGACACGCCGGCCGGTGACGGCGACGCTGCTGTCCGCATTGCCGCGCGCTTCCGGCGCCGGCCGCGATGGCGGCGGGGGCGGCGGCGGCGGGGCATAAGCGACCTGAGGCTGCGATTGCGGCGCCGTCCGCCCGGCGACGACTCCGGAAGAGCGGCCGCGGGTGCCGCCATAGCCGCCGCGATAACCGCCATATTCGCCGCCGCCCTGAAGGAAGGGCGCGCAGCGGGCGTCGGGATCGTCCTGGCGCGGCGGGCGGGCGATGCGGCCCCCCCGGCCCTGGGCCGAGGCCGACACCGAGGCCGAGGCGCCCGGGGTGGGAGGAAGGCCCGTCAGGATCAGGGCCGTCATCGAAAGCATTCCAACGAAACGCATCGCATCCTCCTCCGCCAGGATTGATGTGATAGTATCACATGAACCCGACTGAATGAGCGATGAACTGGATTTCGGGGCCCCGCGGCCCAGGCTCAGCGGCCCCTGAGCGCCCGCTGGACGCGCATCCGGTCGACGAGGCCGAGCCGGTCGGCGAGGAAGCGGGCGATGGTGGCGGGCGCCAGGCCGTAGAGCCGCGCGAGCAAGGCGCGCCCCTCCTCCGGCCTGGCGGCGGCGAGCGCGGCGGCGACGAGGCGCAGCAGCTCGCGCTTCTTCCAGACCTGCTTGGCCTCGGCCTCGAACAGATCGTGCAAAGCCGCCCCGGAGAAATCGCGCTGGCGGCTGAGCAGGAGGGCGGTGGCGACGGCGTCGCCCAACGTGCGCCCGGTGACCGGGTGGACGAAGCCGCCGCGCACGCCCAATTTGGCGACCCGCGCCCCGCTCTGCCGCCAGAAGGCCGCGAAATCGCCGCCGGTCGGCAGCGGCCGGACCTGGACCTGCTCGCCATGCTTGCCCTTGGTCTTCCAGCCGCGCGCGGCGACATAAGCGTCGAGCCTGGCGCCGGCCTCCGCGTCGGGCAGGGCGCGGTCCGAGATCATGACGTCGGCGACGATCAGCCGGTCCTCGGCGAGCGGCAGGCATTGCACGAAGCCCAGCCTCTCGGTCTGCGCCACGGTCGCGTCGACCAGCACCGGCCGGTCGACCCGGTGCGGCGCCTTGAAGCGATATTCGCGCTCGAGCCGCGCCGCGTAGAGGAGGTCGAGCGCCGCGAGGCTTGCGCCGCCGCGGGCGTCGATCGCGCCCTGCGCCTTGATCTCCTCGCCGCCGTCGAGGACCAGCGCGTCCTCGCGCACCGCGACCACCTTGACGCCGAGCCGATATTGCCTGGGGTCGAGCGTCTCGACCAGGGCGCGGTGCAGATCGACCGCGCCGAAGCCGGCATAGGGAATGCCGAGGTTGCGGCTGGAGCCCGGAAAGGCGACGTAGAAGCCCGGCCAGCGCTCGATCGCGAGCGGCCCGATCAGCTCGGCGCCGTCCTGGCCGAGCTCGGCGTCGGTGAAGCTGCGCACGCCCTCGCCGCCGAACGTCTCGCCTTCCTCGACGATCATCAGCGGCACGTCGGGGCGGTGGCGGGCCATGGCCAGAGCGGCGAGCGCGCCGGCCAGGCCGCCGCCCGCAATCACGATTCCGTCCCGCCTGCCCCGCGCCATAGCCGTCCGCCTTAGCCGAGCGGCCGCGCCGGCGCCACGCTCCCGCCGCCTCAGGCTCATTTTGGGACTGTCCGGGAGCGATGTCTGAAGGGCATCACCGGCGATCATGCCCCAGCCGCTCCCCTTCCCGCCCATCCTGAGTAGGGACGGACCCCGGACCTGATCCGGGGGGAAGGCCCGTATCGAAGGACCCGTCGGAGATTCACTGCGTCCTTCGATAATGGTTCGACAAGCTCACCGGCTACTCAGGATGAGCGGTTTGGTGCAGCACATTCCTGGCCTACTTGCGGCGTCCCGGCCCCAACCTTATCGTCGCGCCACGACAGGAAGGGGGTTGCGCCACATGGGAAAATACCTGGCCGCCGTTGCGGCGATGGCGGTGCTCGTTCTGGGCGCCGGCCCGGGCTCCGCCCAGCCGCCCGCCTGGAGCCCCGGGCCCTGGCTCGACGACCTCGCCCAGGCGCGCGCCGCGATCGAGACCAGATATGCCAATCTCGAATGGCTGCTGACCGAGCGCGAGCTCGACCTCGACGCGCTTTTCGCGCGCGCCCGGGCGGCGCTGGGCAATGCGCGCAGCGACGGCGAGGCGGTCGCCATTTTCAACCGCCTCGTCCAGCGGATCGGCGACGGCCATGTCGGCATCGAATGGCCGCGCCCGGCCGCCGCTCCGGCCGCGGCCGCGCCGCCGGCCGTTCCCCCGCCGGCGCCGACCGCGGCGGGCTTCTGCCGCGCGCGGGGCTATGCTTCCCCGTCCAACGCCGCCGGCCTCGCCCCGGCGCTGAGCGGCTACGCGCCGCTCGGGACCGCCGATCCGCTCCCGGCCGGGACGATTCCCGCCGCCGGCGGCCGCGCCGGCATCCTGCGCATCGCCGTCTTCGATCCGCACGGCAGCCCGGAGCTCTGCGCCGATGCGGTGGCGGCGCTTGCCATCCCGCTCGACCGGCCGTGCGACGAGGCCTGCGACAATCGCATCGTCACCCACGCTTATCGCCAGCTCGGCATCGCCATGCAGGACCGGCTCGCGCGCCTCCGCGAGGCCGGCGCGCGGACCCTGATCGTCGACATCACCGGCAATGGCGGCGGCTCGGAATGGACCGAGGCCGCGGCGCGGATGCTGAGCCGGCGTCCGCTCCAGTCGGCGCGACTCGGCTTCGTTCGCGGCCCGCACTGGGAGCGGCTCTGGCGCGAGCTTGCCGGGCGGCTGCGCGCGGCCGCCGGCGGCGCCGGCGCCGCCGATCGCGCGCGCCTGCTCGGCTGGGCCGGGGAGGCCGACGCCGCCCGCGCCGAAGCGCAGCGCCGCTGCCCGCCGACCGGCGACCCCGCCTGTCCCTGGCTCGGCCGCGCCGGCTTCGCGACCGGCTTGGTCGGCCGCGCCCCCTCGGGCGGCTTCGCCGGCAGGGACTGGGCGGTCCACGTCTTCAACCCGGCCCAGCATAGCTATGTCGACGGCGCCTGGGATGGGCCGGTCATCGTCCTGACCGACCAGGAAACCTGGTCCGCCGCCGAGCAGTTCGCCGCCCTCCTGCAGGACAATCGCGCGGCCCTCATCCTCGGCGCGCGCACCGGCGGCGCGGGCTGCGGCCACACCTGGGGCGGCACGCCGACGCGGCTGACCAACAGCGGCGCCACCCTCGCGCTGCCCGATTGCGTCCGCTTCCGCGCCGACGGCTCGAACGAGGTCCGGGGAATCATTCCCGATCAGCTGCTGCCGTGGCGCGCGAATGACGGCCGCGCCTTCCGCGCGCGCCTGCTGGAGGCCGCTTTGCCCGCCGCCATCGACGCCGCCGCGGCGCTCTACCGGCGGTCCGTTTCCCGCTGACCCCTCGACGATGAACGGATGAAACTGCCCCGGGCATGTTTCGGGATCGCCCGCCGGCCAATCCGATTGGGAGCCGCTCCGAAAAAGCCCGGCCGGCGGCGGCGCCTTGTAAAAGCCCCCTGCGCCATTTAGCCTTGTAGATACACCTACATGGCAAAATGCGCCTTCATCGACGCCAATGTGCCGGGCGGAACCCTCAGATACCAGCGCCTGTGTCCCTTCACGACCTTGCTGAAGTAGGTGGCGAATTGCACGCGCCGGTTCAGGCCCAACACGGTGCGGGCGCGCAGGCTGGTCCGCGACTTGAAGTGGCCGGGATTGCCGATTCCCTTGGCTATCAGATCGTCGCAGGATATGGTTCCGCCCCTGGCCGCAAGCAGGCGGACCCCCTTTTGGTAGAGCGGATCCATGTCCCGGTAGAACGCCTCGAACTGCTTTCCGTCGAGCGATACGGGCACGCCGGAATTGGGGCCGGCATAGGGCTCCTCCCGATCGTCCTTGGCCGGCGTTGCCGCAGGGACCCGAGTCGCCGCCGAAACCTCTCCGTCGCCGAGTTGCGGCATGGCTGCGAGCAGCTGCGTGATCGCGGCGAGGGAGCCGGTGTAGGAGAGGGTGACGGTGACGCTGTCGTCGATCATGTTGGCCTCGAGGATTAGGGTTAGTAGGTGATCTACTCGCACCACTCCCAGCTAAAGTCAAGTTTCCGCTTCGGCGTCAAATGGGTTTGCGGCGAGGCTCCCATCCCCTAAGAACAGGGGGTGAACGAAGCGGCGCCCGCCCCGCCCCAGCGCAAGATCATCCATGTCGACATGGATGCCTTCTACGCGTCGGTCGAGCAGCGCGACGATCCCACCCTGCGAGGACGTCCGGTCGCGGTCGGCGGCCAGGTGCGCGGCGTGGTCGCGGCGGCGAGCTACGAGGCGCGCAGATACGGCATCCGCTCGGCCATGCCCTCGGTGACCGCCAAGCGCCGCTGCCCCGAGCTGGTCTTCGTCAAGCCGCGCTTCGAGGCCTATCGCGCGGTCTCGCAGCAGATCCGCGCGATCTTCGCCGATTATACCGGGCTGGTCGAGCCGCTCAGCCTCGACGAGGCCTATCTCGACGTCACCGAGGATTTGAAGGGGATCGGCATCGCCACCCTGATCGCCGAGGAGATTCGCGCCCGCATCCGCGCCGAGACCGGGCTCACCGCCTCGGCCGGCGTCTCCTACAACAAGTTCATCGCCAAATTGGCCTCGGACCAGAACAAGCCCGACGGCCTGTGCGTGGTGCCGCCGGCCAAGGGCGAGGCCTTCGTCGCCGCGCTTCCGGTCAAGCGCTTCCACGGCATCGGCCCGAAGACGGCGGAGAAGATGGCGGGCCTCGGCATCGTCACCGGCGCCGATTTGAGGGCGCAGAGCCTCGCCTTCCTGGCTCACAATTTCGGCAGCTCCGGCGATTATTATTACAACCTCGCGCGCGGCATCTGCCACCGCCAGGTCAAGCCCAACCGCCCCTACAAGTCGATCGGCGCCGAGGACACGTTCCTCGAGGACCTGACCGACGAGGCGGCGCTGATCGCCGAGCTCGACCGGATCAGCCGGACCGTCTGGCGCCGAATCGCCGAAAAGGAGATTACCGGCCGGACGGTCACGCTCAAGGTCAAGTATCGCGACTTCCAGATCCTCACCCGCGCCCGGAGCCTCGACCGCGCCGTCGCCGGCCGCGAGGAATTCCTGGAGATCGGCATCGCCCTGCTGCGCACATTGATGCCCGTCGCCAAGGGCATCAGGCTGCTCGGCCTCACCCTCTCGAACCTGACCGAAGGCGCGGCGACCGAAAGCGAGCCGCTCGCGCTGGAGCTGCCGCTCTGATGTGCAACGATTACCGCCTGCTCGAGCGCGTCCCCGCGGAGGAGCTCTTCCCGGCACTCCTCTATCCCGAGGGCATCCCCAATTTCGAGCCGCGCGAGGATATCCGGATCACCGACCGTGCCCCGATCCTGCGCGCCGCAGCCAACGCGCCGGGCGCGGTCGAGCTGGTGCAAAGGCGCTGGTCCTGGCCCGGCCCGGGCGGCAAGCCGGTCTACAATTTCCGCTCGGAGGGCCGCGATCTGCCGCGTGGACGCTGCCTGATCCTCGCCGACGGCTTCTACGAATTCACCGCGCACAGCGATCCCAAATCGAAGCGCAAGCACAAATGGCTGTTCACGCTGAAAGGCCGGGCCTGGTTCGGCATTGCCGGCCTCTGGCGGATCGACGAGAAAGTGGGCGAGGCCTTCACCATGCTCACCGCCGAGCCCAATGAAGACGTCGCGCCTTTTCACGATCGCGGCATCGTCGTGCTTGGCGGAGACGACATCGCCCGCTGGCTCGACCCCGCCATCCCCTCGCGGGAATTGCTGAGGCCGTTGCCAGCGGGCAGCCTGGCGGTGGAGCGGATCGCCTGAATCACCGCTCTCGCTCGACGGCCGGAGCGCGCGCGACGACGCGCCGGTCGCGGCGATGCGGGAGCCCAAGGCCCCCTAATCCTCCGCCATCCGCGCCTTGTGGTAGCGGGTGCGGTAGATCATCGCCGCGATCAGGTTCAGCCAGCCGACCGCGATCGCCGCCCAGGCGAGCGGCCGCAGCGGGCCGCTGGCGATCCCCCTGGTCTGCGCGTAGGCCAGCCCGCCCGCGCCCAGCGCGACCAGCGCCAGGCCGAGCCAGCGCGGGACCCGCGCCAGCGTCCTGAGCTCGCGCCGGTAGGCCGCGCGCGCCGCGGGATCGTCGAGATTCGGCCGCATCGTCCTTCGTCCCCTTGCCGCGGCCAGGCTAGCCGAACGGCCGCGCGGCGCAAGGACGGCGTGGCCCGCGGCGGCGGCGCGGCGCCTTCCCGCCTTCGCCCGCCTCTGCTACATCGGGGCGGGGCAAGGGGGGAAAGCGCATGGCCGACGATGGCGAATTGAGAGGCGTCGGCGGCTGGCTGGCCACCTTCGTCGTGATCCTGGCGGTCATCTCGCCGCTCTTCTCGATCTTCCAGGTCTACCAGGCGCTCTATGCCGACCCGGTGGTCGCGGCCGGCTATGCCGAGGCCTGGACGACCATCCAGGCTTTCGAATGGTCGCTGGTCGCCGTCTGCGCGCTGGCGGCCTGGTTCGCCGCCTACCGGCTCGTCTCCGTGCACAATTGGCTGAGCGTGAAGATCGCCATCTTTACCATCTGGGCGATCGCGATCGGCGGCACCGTCGCCGAGCTTGCCGGCGTATCCTGGATCACCGGCCTGTCGGCCGGCCTCATCCTCGCGGAAGGCGGCACCGGCCTGATCGTCCGGCCGATCATCTTCTGCCTGATCTGGACCACCTACCTGCTTCGCTCCGAGCGCGTCGCCAACACCTATCGCGGCTCCGACGGGCAGGCCGAGGTTTTCGAATAGCCCCTGCGCGCCCCGCCCGCGCCGGGCCCGGGGCAGAAGCATCCGAGCGACTCGCTTTCGCCTTTCGCCGGCGCGCGCGAAGGGCTAGAACCGGCGCATTCCCCGGGGGGCCGCGCGCGAGCGGCTGAGATTTGGCTGATGCCATGACCCGCCGAACCTGATCCGGCTGACACCGGCGTAGGGAGGGAGCGCGGGCCGCCCGCTCTCCCCCTGTTTGAGGAGAGCAACATGGCCGATATCCCCGCCCGCACCGAGCTGTCCCTCGCGGGCAGCGCCCTCGAGGTCACCACCGGCCCGATCCGCGGATCGCGCAAGATCTACGTGGGCGAACGCCGCGTGGCGATGCGCGAGATCGACCTCGAGCCTTCGTCCGGCGAGCCGCCCCTGCGCGTCTACGATTGCTCCGGCCCTTATACGGACCCGGCCGCCAGCATCGACATCATGGCCGGTCTGCTTGAGGTGCGCGCCGACTGGATCCGCGGCCGGGGCGACGTCGAGGAGGTGCTTCAGCGAGAAGTCCGCCCCGAGGACAACGGCCAGCTCGGCCCGGACCGTTCGGGCGGCGTCCAGCCCTTCCCCAACGTCCGCCGCAAGGTGCTGCGCGCCAGGGCCGGCCAGAACGTTTCGCAAATGCACTATGCCCGCAGCGGCATCGTCACCCCCGAAATGGAGTATGTCGCCGAGCGCGAGAATCTCGGCCGTCTTATAAGACAGGATCGTCTTGAAAGGGACGGCCAGGATTTCGGCGCCGAAATCCCGGACCACGTCACCCCGGAATTCGTCCGCTCCGAAGTGGCGCGGGGCCGCGCCATCATTCCCTCGAACATCAACCATCCCGAGAGCGAGCCGATGGCGATCGGCCGCAATTTCCTGGTCAAGATCAACGCCAATATCGGCAACAGCGCGGTCGCCTCCGACGTCGCCGCGGAGGTCGACAAGATGGTCTGGTCGATCCGCTGGGGCGCCGACACGGTGATGGACCTCTCCACCGGCCGCAACATCCACGACACCCGCGAATGGATCATCCGCAACAGCCCGGTGCCGATCGGCACCGTGCCCATCTACCAGGCGCTGGAGAAGGTCGGCGGCGTCGCCGAGGAGCTGACCTGGGAAATCTACCGCGACACGCTGATCGAGCAGGCCGAGCAGGGCGTCGACTATTTCACCATCCACGCCGGCGTGCGCCTGCCCTACATCCCGATGACGGCGAAGCGCGTCACCGGCATCGTCAGCCGGGGCGGCTCGATCATGGCGAAATGGTGCCTCAGCCACCACAAGGAGAGCTTCCTCTACACGCGGTTCGAGGAGATTTGCGAGATCATGAAGGCATACGACATCGCCTTCAGCCTCGGCGACGGCCTGCGCCCCGGCAGCATCGCCGACGCAAACGACGAAGCCCAGTTCGCCGAGCTGGCGACATTGGGCGAGCTCACCCAGATCGCCTGGAAGCACGACGTCCAGGTGATGATCGAGGGCCCCGGCCACGTGCCGATGCACAAGATCAAGGCGAACATGGACAAGCAGCTCGAAGCGTGCGGCGAGGCGCCCTTCTACACGCTCGGGCCGCTCACCACCGACATCGCCCCGGGCTACGACCACATCACCTCGGCGATCGGCGCCGCGATGATCGGCTGGTTCGGCACGGCGATGCTCTGCTACGTCACCCCCAAGGAGCATCTCGGCCTCCCCGACCGCGACGACGTCAAGGTCGGCGTCGTCACCTACAAGCTCGCGGCCCACGCGGCGGACCTCGCCAAGGGCCACCCCGCCGCCAAGATGCGCGACGACGCCTTGTCCCGGGCCCGCTTCGAATTCCGCTGGCGCGACCAATTCAACCTCTCATTGGACCCCGACACCGCCGAGCAATATCACGACCAGACCCTCCCCGCCGAAGGCGCCAAGACCGCCCATTTCTGCTCGATGTGCGGGCCCAAATTCTGCTCGATGAAGATCACCCAGGAGGTCCGCGACTTCGCGGCGAAGCAGAACACCGACAGCTTCCTCGCGGCAAATCCTCCCCGGGACGGGGAGGGGGACCATTCGGCGGAGCCGAATGGTGGAGGGGCCGCGTCGGCCCGTGCCGACGCGGAGGCAGGCATGGCCGAGATGAGCGAGAAGTTTCGCGAGAAGGGCGGGGAGATCTATCTACCGGCCGCCGAATGAGCGGAAGCCGGGTCCCGTGACCAAGTTCCTCTTCAAGGCGAATAACGACGTCCTGTCGCATTGCTGCTGCGAAGGTGCGCCGGCCATGTCCGAAGGCCAGCTGGATTGCCCGTGGTGCGGCTGCGGCTGGATGATCCCCTGTTCGCGCTGCGGCAAATCCTTCACCTTCGCCGAAGTGCGCGAGACCGATATCCCTCTGCTCGAATTGGGCCGCCGTGAAGCGGAAGCACGCGGCCTCAAGGACATCACCGACGAGCAGGTCGCGGACTGGGCCGAGGGGATGGCAGACACGCTCTCCCATTTCGAGATCGGCGACATCGTCGTCTACCTGGACGGATTATATTGGCGGATCGACGAGACGGATATCGCCTTCAAGGGCTTCTACGCCGCCCACGATCTTGAACGCTTGCGCCACGTTGAGGCGCTCGCCGATTCGGACCACCTCCGTCGCGTGCTCGGCGACGCGAATTATTGGTTCAACCGGGAATTGCCCGACCGCGATCCGGACCGCTGAGCAATATCACGACCAGACCCTCCCCGCCGAAGGCGCCAAAACCGCCCACTTCTCCTCGATGTGCGGCCCCAAATTCTGCTCGATGAAGATCACGCAGGAGTCCTGCGGGATGTTGATTATCCCGCCTTAACATTCGGCCACGTCACAGCTTGATTGGGCGACTGCTTCAAGTCGTCGGCAATATGGAGCAGCGTCCGGATGCCCGGCATGATTTCTCATGCAAGCTTCATACTCTTCATGAGCCTCCCCCATACAGCGCATATAGGGGCTTCCGCGCCTGCAGCGGTTGCCGATGCGATCGGCGATCTCCCCGGGGTCGCGATTGGCGGCGGCGGTCAAAGGTCTTGAAGTCTTGCTCGCTTGGTCGCCCGGGCGGTGGGCGTCATCGTTTTGGCAAGCGCCAATCGAGGCGCTCAAACAAAGCAGGATCAAGGTGAAGGCGTAGCCCTTCATGATATTCCTCCTTCACTGACGAGAGCGTCGTCCCGTAGCTATATCCTAGCATGGATGACGACGTCGCGCCCGCTTTGAGTTTGGCCCGCTGGCCTTCTGCATGATCGTTCCGGCGCAATTCCGGGGACACAATACCTCACTCACCCGTTCCCGCTCGCCCCGATTCGCCACTCCATCCGTCGCACCGCAGAGGGAGATTTTCCTACACCCCCCGACATGCACTAAATGATCCGCTCCTTTTCGCGACTCGAAGGAGCAAGGACCATGAAGCGTCACACGGAAAAAGAATGGACGGTCGAGGAGTTTGAAGACTGGACGGCGGCGAGCGACCGGTTCGATGCGGTCGGACAGGCGGCGGACGAGGAGGGCGGGCCGCACCTTTCGCTGGTGCCGCAGACCGAGCGGGGCGAGGTCTGGCCGACGGACCTGCTGGCGCCGGCCTCGGAGTCGCCCGCGGATGGCGCCGGCGGCGGGTCCGGCGCCGGGTCGCCCATCCTCGCCACGCCGTTCGACGGCGTCCCCCTCGAGGACAGCCGCAAGCGCCTCGCCGGCTGGAGCGCCGCGCGGCAGCGGCTGTTCCTCATCACCCTCGCCGAGACCGGCTCGGTCCATCTCGCCAGCGCCGCCGCGCGCCTGTCCGCGCGCTCGGCCTACCGGCTGCGGGCCCGCTCGCCGGCCTTCGCCGCGGCCTGGGACACGGCCGACCAGCTCGCGGTGGGGCGGCTCTCCGCGCTCGCCTTCGATCGCGCGATCCACGGCCGCACCGAGCAGGTCTGGCAGGACGGCAATCTGGTCGCGGAGAAACGCCTGCCGAGCGACCGGCTGCTGATGTGGCTGCTGGCCCGGCTCGATCCCCGCCGCTTCGCTGCCCCGTGGGAGCTGCGCAAGGACGGCGCCGCCGATCCCCAGGCCGAGGCGCGGGAGAGCTTTCCAGCGCTGCTCGACGCGCTCGCGGACACGCCAGCATGAGCCGCCGAGCGCAGCTGAGCGATCGCACGGCGATCGCGAGGCAGCGCGCAGAGCCGGCGAATGCCGGACGGCGTGCGGCCCGGACCTGTGCCGGGGCGACACGACCGACGTCACGCGATTCACTCGCGTGACGGCCCCATGGCCAGTGCGAACATTGGGACCATTCGTGATCGGTCATGCCGTCGTCGGCGCCATCCTGGCCGGCTGGCGCTAGCCTCGGGGCCTGGCGCCCGCGGATCGGATTTCTCCGGCTTCCACTCGCGCCGCCAAAGCTGTTACGCTGCCGTTTCTGTCTGCGGGAGGGGAGGGCGAGATGACTGACACACGCGCGGCGGAGGCACTGGTTCGGCTGACGGCGCGGGCGGCGGCGCAGCCCGCCGATGTGATGCGCGATATCGACGCGCTCCTCGCCTTTCTGGTCGAGAGCGAGGATCAGACGCTGGCGCTGATCGCCTATCTCAAGGACCCTTCGAATCCGCCGCCCGCGCCCGGCGGCGACATCGAGTTCGGCTTCGTGCTCTACTGGATCCATCATCCGCCCTGGGAGGTCCGGCTCTACCTCGATCTCCATCCCTTGCTCTTGATCGCTTACGAGCTGCTGGCGAGCCGGGCGCCCCCGACCAAGCTCACCCGCGAGGAGTATGAGGCGCTCGAGGCGGACTTTGCCGGCTATGGCGAGCCGGGCCCGGACGGCACGATGTACGGCCGCAAGAAATATCAGCAGCTCGACAAGGACTGGATCCTCGCCGCGCTCAATTATGCGCTGAACCTGCTCGATCCGGAGTCCATCCACCACCCGCTGCCGGACAAGGATATCGCGCCGATCGCCTTGTCCCGCAAGGATGGCGATACGGGGAAGGATCCCGTGCTCGGTATCGTCGGCGACTGGGGCACCGGTTATTATGACGATGAAGGCGCGCTCTGCCCGGCGCAGCGGGTGATCGAGCAGATCGCCGGCCCGGCGCAATCGCCGCCGATCGACTATCTGATCCACCTCGGCGACGTTTATTATGCCGGCACCGACTGGCGGCCTTTGCCCGACGAGGAGCAGGAGAATTTCTACGGCCTCTGGCCCGACCAGGGGCAGGGGCGCAATTTCACGCTCAATTCGAACCACGAAATGTACGGCGCCGCCTCGGGCTATTTCCTGGTCGCGCTCCGGCAGGGCGGCCCGTTCGCCGCCCAATGCGGGATGAGCTATTTCGCGCTGACCTGCGGGCCCTGGCTCGTCCTCTGCCTCGATTCCGCTTATTATTCGGACGCCTATAACGGCCGCAAATTCTACATGGACGGGGCGATCGGCACCGACGCGCTCGCCCGGCAGATCGACTGGGTGCGGCAGTTCCGCGGCCATCAGGGCCCGGTCATGGTGATGACCCATCATGGCGGCTGCGACACCCTCACGAGCGAGGTGACGCCGCTCTACACGCAGGTCCAGGCCGCGCTCGGGCGGCCGCCGACGCTCTGGTATTGGGGCCATGTCCATAACGGCATCGTCTACGACAAGCTCAAGGACACCGGCGCGACTCCGGTGATCGCGGCGATCACGACCAAGGGCCGCTGCTGCGGCCATGGCGCGATCCCCTTCGGCAATGCCTGGGGGCTGCAGGACAGCGGCGGCAATACGGACCCCAACATCCTCTATTACGCCCACACCCCCGATCCGGACCTCCCCGACACCGGCGGCCCGAACCCCGCCAATCCGCGGGTGCGCAACGGCTACGCCCTCGTCACCCTCCATCGCGACGGCGGCTTCACCGAGGCGTTCTACGAGACGGGCGACGCCGAGCCCGTCTGGCAGCGGACCTGGACGGCGGCGGAGCTGGAGGGTTGACTGAGCCGCGTCTCCTCTCGGGCGGCAACCCGCAAATCGCCAAGGGTGAGGGCGACGCGCCCGTGCAGGCCTATATCGCGGCGATGCCGGGCTGGAAGAGCGAGGCCGGGCGCCGGCTCGACGCGCTCATCGTCCGCACCGTCCCCGGCGTGCGCAAGGCGGTGAAGTGGAACTCGCCTTTTTACGGCGTCGAGGGGCAGGGCTGGTTCCTCGGCGTCCATTGCTACGCCCGCTACATCAAGCTGGCCTTCTTCCGCGGCGCGGCGTTGAGCCCGCCGCCGCCCGTCGAATCCAGGGACGGGACTATGCGCTATTTCCACATCCGCGAAGGCGAGCCGCTCGACGAAGAGCGCCTCGCAAATTGGGTCCGGCAGGCAGCGGCGCTGCCCGGCTGGGCCCCATAATCTCCCGGCTAGCCGGCCGCCTTTTGCCTGCGGACCATCTCGTCATCGTCCATTGCGGCGATCCTCCGCGGCGGCCGAAATTCCGAGTGCGGAAATAGGCGAATATCCGTGACAGCGCATCCCGCTTCCCGCAAGTTTGCGATGGGCGCGCAACCGAACGAAAGCGAGGGCGGGCATGACGACAGATTGGCGGGGCGAGGCGCTCGCCCGGGTCCGGGCGCTGATCGCGGAGGCCGACCCCGACGCGGTCGAGGCGGTGAAATGGCGAAAGCCGTCGAACGACATGCGGGGGGTCCCGGTGTGGGAGCATGAAGGCATCCTGTGCACCGGCGAGACCTACCGGGACAAGGTGAAGCTGACCTTCGCCCACGGCGCCGCGCTCGACGACCCCGCCGGCCTGTTCAACTCCAGCCTCGAAGGCAATGCCAGGCGCGCCATCGATATCCGCGAGGGCGAGGCGATCGACGAAGCGGCGCTGAAGGCGCTCATCCGCGCCGCCGTGGCGCGGAACCTGTCGAGATCGCGCTGATCGATCGGCTGGCCCTGCTTCATATGAGCAAAAAGAAGCCCGCCGATCTCGACGCCTGGCTGGCCGCGCTCGATCATCCGCGCAAGGCGGAGGTCGCCGCTCTGGTCGCCATCGCGCTCGCCGCCCGCCCCGGCATCACCGGCCATGTCAAATGGAACGCGCCGAGCTTCGTCCATGCCGGCGACGACCGCGTCACCCTCGGCCTGCGCCCCAATGCCGCGCTCCGGATCGTCTTCCATCGCGGCGCCAAGGCGAAGGACGCCGCCGGCTTCGCCTTCGCCGACGACAGCGGCCTCATCCGGATGGTCGCCCCCGATCGCGGCGTCGTCACCCTCGGCGCGGGCGAGGTCGCGGCCAAGGCCGACGCCCTCGGCCGGCTGATCGCGCGCTGGGTCGAAGCGGCGGCGTGAGCCGAGGGCGCGAAGGCGCCGTTCATGCTCTCAGCGGGAGTCCAAAATAATCTTATCAATCAATGCGAAGGGCGTTGACTCGATATTATCGCCCCCATAGCTTCATGCCACCATCAAAGGGGAGGGTAAGACATGAAGAAGTCGATAATTCGCATTTCCGCTCTGGCACTGTTCGTTGGCGCCGCATTGTCTCCGAGTGCCGCCATTGCCCAGGGAGGCGGCGGCTGGGGATATTTTTATTTCAACGACGGCAACGGCACGTGTGGCTGGGTCTCCTGCGGGGCCTATGGCTGCGGGGTCATCGATACCTTTCCTTGCCCGCGCGAAGTCAGCGGCGGCTGACCGGCCGCCTGATCGGCAAATGGAAAAAGAGGCGGGTCTCCCGCCTCTTTTTTTGTGCCGGGTTACTGATGCAGGATTACAGTGGAATTACGGTGGTCATGCACCGGTTACCCGTCACCCGCCGCTTCGCGCCGCGCCTGTTGTCCGTCCTTGCCGGGATGGGCCGCGAATTCTTGCGGGCGCCCGCAATCGCCTCCCGCTTCTCGTCCGCATCGGGAAGGAGGCGCCCGATCCCGGCATAATTGCGCCACATCCGCGCGGAATAAGCCACGACGATGCTCGCCACCCCCGCCGCGCCCACGCTCGAAACCCCGCGCCTCATCCTGCGCGGCTGGCGGCCGGAGGACCTTGCGCCGTACGCGGCGATGATGGCCGATCCCGAAACGGCGCGCTTCATCACGCGCCGGGGGCTGCCTTATTCGGAAGCCCAGACCTGGGGGGAGATGGCGCTGCTGATCGGCCATTGGCAGCTGCTCGGTTTTGGCATGTTCGTCGTCGAGGAGCGCGCCACCGGCGCCTTTCTCGGCCGGGTCGGGCCGCTGCAGCCGCCGGGCTATCCGGGCTTCGAGATCGCCTGGGGGCTGGCGCCGGCCGCCCGCGGCAAGGGTTATGCCGGGGAGGCGGCGCGCGCGGCGATCGACTGGTCGTTCGCGCGCTTTCCGCTCGATCGGATCGTCTCGCTCATCCACCCGCGCAACCTCGCCAGCCAGCGCGTCGCGACGCGCCTCGGCGAGCGCCGCACCGGCCGGCAATTCGCGCCCTTCCACGAGCCCTGCGACATCTGGGCGCTGAGCCGCGACGATTGGCGCCGCGCCGGCAGCGCGCTCGATTCCCAGGCATCGCCGTCCGCGTGACGGGCGTCACGCGCGCCGCCTCCCGGGACCGCGCTAGAAAGCAGCGGAGTGAAACGGCGAACGATCGGGAGAAAGAGCATGACGGATATCGATTCCCTGAAATCGGGCGGGCGCGGCGCAGCCCCGGAGCTTCGCGACGACGACGATTATCGCCGCGCGGCGGAAGAAGAGGTCCACGTCTTTCGCGGCCATGTCTGCCAGACGGAGCGGCGCGGACAACCCAGATCCCCGCTCGAGCTGATGGTCGATGCGACCGAAGGCTTCATCCCCTTGTGGCAGCGGAACATGACGCTGCGCTGGCGCTTCCAGGAGCGCTCGCTGCTCCGGTTCCGCGATCCCGAAGCGGAGAAGGCGCGGGTTCGCGCGCTGTTCGTGGCGGCGGTGGCGGCCTGGGGCGTGGCCGCCCCGATCCGCTTCACCGAGCAGAGCCATGCCTGGGATTTCGAGGTGGTCGTCCGCGACGCGGATCGGTGCGGCCCGCTCGGCTGCACGCTGGCCAGGGCCTTCTTTCCGGGCGAGGGCCAGAGCGATCTGGCCATCTACCCGATGATGTTCACGCTCGATCCGGCCGAGCAGGTCGAAACCCTGGCGCACGAGATCGGCCATATTTTCGGCCTCAGGCATTTCTTCGCGCTGACCGACGAGCAGGCGTGGCCGGCGGTGATGTTCGGGGCGCATGAAGCCGAGTCGATCATGAACTATGGCGACCAGAGCAGGCTGACCGACCTGGACCGCGCCGACCTCGGCCGGCTCTATGAGCTCGCCTGGGCCGGGCGGCTGACCGACATCAACACGACGCCGATCCGGCTGCTGAAACCGTTCAGCGCCAACCGCCCCTGACCCTTGGCCGGGGCGGCTTCCCGGCGGCCCGGCGGCGGCGCGGCGCCCGGGAGAGGGCGCGCGGCCCGTGAGGAAGCGGGCCGCGCGCGGCGCTTGCCGTCATGCCGGTTTTCCGACAGCCTGCGGCCATGGCCCGCTCGCTTGCCCATGTCGCCCTCATCGTCCGCGATTATGACGAGGCGATCGCCTGGTTCACCGGAAAGCTGGGCTTCGTCCTGGTCGCCGACGACTATCAGGCGGCGCAGGACAAGCGCTGGGTGCTCGTCGCGCCGCCGGGCGCGGGGGCGGGCGCCACCAGCCTGCTCCTCGCCCGCGCCGCCTCGGCCGAACAGCAGGCCTTTATCGGCAATCAGGCCGGCGGCCGCGTCTTCCTGTTCCTGCGCACCGACGATTTCGACCGCGATTATGCGGCGATGCGCGGCAAGGGCGTGACCTTCACCCGCGCGCCGAAGCGGGCGCCTTACGGGCAGGTCGCGGTGTTCGAGGATCTCTACGGCAATTTGTGGGATCTGGTTCAGTTCACGGACGCGTGACGCCCGCCCGGCCCGCCGCGCCGGCATGGGCGGGGCGGCAGCGGCGGTGCCGGGCGATCATGTCACGAGGGCGCCCGCCGCGCCGAGACGATCCGCACCGGCTGTTCGATCATCTGCCCCCGCATCGCGCCCCTCCCCGCATTGGCAACGGTGGGCGCCGCCAGGATCCGCCGCACCACCTCCCGGCCCTCGACCACCCGGCCGAAGGCGGCATAGCCGAGATTGTCGGCGGGCCGCCCGTGCCCCGCGTCCATCGACGGCTGCGGCCCGGCGGTGATGAAGAAATCGCCGGTCGCGCTGCCCGGATCGGTGCGCGCCATCGAGATGGCGCCGTCACCATGGCTGAGGCCGGTGCGGCTGGTCGGCTCGTGCGCGATCGGCAGCAGCATGCGGGTGGCGTCGCGGCGGATGCCGCCCTGGATGAAGCCCTGGCCGCGCATCCCGGGAGTCCGCGAGGCGCGGTAGAAGACGACGCCGTCGAATTTGCCCTGATCGACATAGGCCAGGAAGTTCGCCGTCGTCACCGGCGCGTGGCGCGCGTCGAGCGCAAGCACGATCGGGCCGAGCTCGGTCTCGAGCCGCACCCTGACGATGTCCGCTTGCGGCTGCGGCGCGGCGCCCATGCCGGCGATCGCGCGCGCGTCGTTGGCCGGCGCCGGCGCGTCGGCGGGCGCGCCGCAGCCGCCGACGAACAGGAGCAGCGGAGCGAGCAGGCCGAGCGGGCGAATCATCCGCCCAATCTAGCCGCTGCCGCCGGCGCCGGCGCCCCCGTCGCCGCGGACGAAATGCTGGACGTTCCACCAGGCCAGCCCCCTGAGGCCGGGCAGGCCGAGCAGCAGCGCGTCGAGCGGCCGCAGCAGCCAGGCCAGCGCCCGGCCGGCGCCGCGCAGGCCCGCCAGCTCGAGCGGAAGGGACAAAGGCGAGAGCAGGAAATAAGCGCGCCGGTAGACGCATGACAGGCCCGGCCGCGGCGCCGCCCGGGGCCGGTAATAGCCGGTGATGCTCCGCGTATAAGCGCGCAGCTCGGGCCGCCGCCGGGCGGCGATCCGCCGCGCCGCCCGCATCGCCCCGACCACCGGGTTGAACGCGCCGTTCTCGTGGATCGCCAGCATGCCGCCGGGGCGCAGCACCCGCGCGCATTCGCGGAAGAAGGCGTCATGATCGGTATATTGCAGCGTGCTGATGCTGACGATGAGGTCGAAGCTCGCATCCGGGAAGGGCAAGGCCTCGCTCTCGCCGCGGACCTTGCGCCGGGCGGGCGCGGCGCGGATGCTCTCGGCCGAGCGGTCGAGCAGCCAATAATGGACCTGCCCGCCGATCGCGGCCTCGAGCGCGCCGGTGCCGCCGCCAATGTCGAGCAGCTCGATCGGGGCGGGCAGAGCGAGCCGCTTGAGGCTGGCGCGCAGCGCGTCGCGCCACAGGCGCGGCATGCTGGCATGGCCCTCGGCATAGGCGTCGAACCGCGCGCCCGTGTCGAAGGCCGGAACCCTGTCCTGCGCCATTTCAGCCGTCGGCCACGAACCGTTCGGCTTTGGCGTCGAACACCGAGATGCTGCGCGCGCCGCCGGCGATGTCGAGGCTCTTGCCCGCGGCGACGACATAGCGGTCCGCCACCACCTCCAGCCGATAGACGTAGTGGAGGAAAGCGGGCGCCGGCATGAAGAATTTGCGGCGGTCGCGCAGCCGCAGCAGATAATTGGGCCGGCTGGTGAAATCGCTGCCCAGATAGACCTCGCCGGCGGCGGTGCCGGCAGCGGTGAAGCCGCCGAGGAAGCGCATCCGCGTGCCGGCGAAGACCAAGCAGCCGTCCTCGATCCGCCATTCGTCCAGATATTTGCAGCTGTCCCCCGTCGCGACGAGGAAGCTGTCCGGGCCGAGCGGGTGCACGCAATGGACGTGGCGGACGCCGGGATTGTGCGCATAATGGTCCGATATCGTCATGCCGCGGGGCGAGAGCAGGAACAGCCGCGGCGCGCCCTCGCCATATTCCCCCGCCGCCGTGAACGCGCCCACCCTGGCGGCGCCGTGGAAGCGGATCGGCACCTCCGCGATCCAGCGATCGAGCAGCGGCAGCGCCGCGCGCCAGCGCAGCAGGGCGCGCTCGACCGATTCGGTGCGCATCCGGGTCACCGCGCGGCGGAGGGGCGCGGCGAACCCAGTCGCGGTTTCGGCGCTCGGCCGGCGGGCCATGAAGCAGGCGGCGCCATAAGCGGTTTCGATGGCGCGGCCCTGGGCGAAGATCGCCCGCGCCGCGCGCACGAGCGCGGAGGGCGACGGCCGGGTCCGGAAATCCGACAAGATCTGGGTCAGCGCCTTTTCGGGCATATCCGAAATCTCACGCCGGGACAGGGACTTGTCAATGGCGGACGCGGATCGAGGCGGGACGGCGCTCTTCGCTTTCGCGCGCTGCGCGGGCGCGGTAGGATCGCCGCACGTCAACCGAGGAGCCGCTTCATGTCCGATTCCCAATGGGGTTCGCCCCAGATCCACGCCCGCGTATCCGGCGTCGCCGACGACGTCGATTTCGAGATCAAGGGCCAGGAATTGCAGTTCGTCGAGGTCGAGCTCGATCCCGGCGAGAGCGCGGTCGCCGAGGCCGGGGCGATGGTCTGGAAGGATGCCAGCATCGGGATGACGACGGTGTTCGGCAACGGCGCCGGCCAGGAGGGCGGCTTCATGGGCAAGTTGCTCTCCGCCGGCAAAAGGCTGGTGACGGGCGAGAGCCTGTTCACCACGGTCTTCACCCACAACGGCTCGGGCAAGGCGCGGGTCGCGTTCGGCGCGCCGGTCCCGGGCACGATCCTGCCGCTGCGCCTCGCCGATCTCGGCGGCACCCTGATCTGCCAGAAGGACAGCTTCCTCGCCGCCGCCAAGGGCGTCGAAATCGGCATCCATTTCCAGAAGCGCATCCTGACCGGCCTGTTCGGCGGCGAAGGCTTCATCATGCAGAAGCTGGAGGGCGACGGCTGGGTGTTCGTCCAGATGGGCGGGACTCTGATCGAGCGCGAGCTTCGGCCCGGCGAGGAGCTCCACGTCGATACCGGCTGCATCGCCGCCTTCACGCCCGGCGTCGACTTCGACGTGATCGGGGCCGGCGGGATCAAGAGCGCCCTGTTCGGCGGCGAGGGCCTGTTCTTCGCGCGCCTGCGCGGCCCGGGCCGGGTCTGGATCCAGTCGCTGCCCTTCGCGCGGCTGGCCGGCCGAATGCTCGCCGCCGCAATGCCCGCGGGCGGCCAGAATCGCGGCGAAGGCTCGATCCTGGGGCCGCTGGGCGGCTGGGTCCAGGGCAATAGCTGAGCCGGGCGCCTCGATCGCGCTCTTCGCTTATGGCAGCTTGCGCCAGCCGGAGGTGCAGCGCGCCAAGTTCGGCCGCCTGCTGGACGGGCGAACGGACGCGCTTCCCGGCTTCGCCTTGGCGCCGCTGACGATCGCCGATCCCGACGTGGTCGCGGTCAGCGGCGCCGCCGTCCACATGATCGCCCGCGCCACCGGCGATCCCGCCGATCTGGTCCCGGGCCTGGTCTTCGCCGTCACCCCGGCCGAGCTCGAGGCCGCCGACGATTACGAGGTCGACGCTTATGCGCGCATCCGGGTCCGCCTGGCCTCGGGCGCGGAGGCGTTCGTCTACGTTGCCCCCGAAGCCTGAGCCTTCCTCCGCTTCGGACCAAATTCGATTTTCCTACACGCTCCTCTTCATGCTCTGGGCTGGCGGATGACGGACGGCCCCGAATCCGGCGCCGGCAGGCGCGCCCCTCCCCTGCCGGATTTCGATCCGGTGCCGCTGCGCGCCCGCCGCGCGGGACCACCGGGCTGGACCTGCTCTGGCATCGCGCCTGCTATGGCGTGACCAGGCCGATCGTCCGCAACGGCAAGCAGGTCGGCACCGTCAACAAGCCGGACAATCAGGCCCTGCTCAAGCCGCACGACCGCTTCGCGCGGATGGAGGCGGACGCCGAACGGCGCCGGGCCCGCCTTGCGCGCGAGGCAAGGGCCCGCCTCGATCCCGACGGAAGGTCACAGTGAAATTCACCCCCGATTCGCTAAACTTTGTGACCTTCCGCGGGTGCGCGCTGATCGCGGTGCGGGCGCGTCCGGCGAGGAAATCGAGCGCGGCGCGGGTCGGGGCTTCGAGCGGGTCGCCCATCGGCCGGCTGCGGCGGCGTCCGAATCCGCTTGTCACCGGCCCGGCCATGCGGGACAATCGCGCGCCCGATCAAGGGCAATGGGGAGGCGATCATGAACAAGCTGCTCCTTGGCATCCTCGCGGCCGCGGGCCTCGTCGCGCCGTTCCAGGCCGCCCAGCCGCGCCTGCCGCCGGCCCAGGGCTGCCGCGGCAATTTCCTCGGCTCGTACAGCACGGTGATCAGCGCCCAGGACCTCGTCGCCAGCGACGGCCTCCGGCTCGGCACCGTCCAGGGCATCATCCAGCAGGATCGCGCCAATCTGCACCGCTTCCACCGCGGCGACCGCGGCGACGGCTATGACGACATGTTCCTTTCGGCCGAATCGCGCGCCCTGATCCCGCGCTGGCGGCTGCAGGTCGTCCCGCCCCCCTTTGCCGCCGCGATCCGCCGCGGCAACGCCCGGATCAACGTGCGCGTCTTCGAGGGCTGCATCGAAGTGAGGCCGGCTTGAGCCCGGCGCGAGGACATAAGGGCCGGGCGGGCGCCGCGGCCGCTCTCCTTTCGGCGCTCGCGCTGCCGGCGCCGGCGGCCGCCTTCGAGAGCCGCGACCTGATGTGCATGGCGACCCGCCAGGCCGAGGGCGGCGGCTTCACGGTGAGCGGCGCGCCCGGCCTCAGCGTGCGCGCTTTGGCCGCCGCGCCCGGGCCGTTCGTCCACGATCTGGGCGCCGACGTCGTCGCCTTCACCTGCATGCGCTCCGAGGTGATGCCGGAGGTGGGCGATGTCGAGGTGCTGCAGGCCGGGCTCGAACTCTATCTCGGCAGCATGCGCACCGGCACGCGCATGATCAAGCTGGCCCTGACCGGCGGCCGGGTCCGCTTCGAGGTGTTGCAGGGCAGCCTGAACGGGGGCGAACGGCGGAGCCTGGACCGGATCGTCGCGGCCATGCAGGCGCGCGTCGACGCGGCCGCGGCAACCGCCGCGACTCCCGCCCGCTGAGCAGGGACGGCGGGACTCCGCTCAGCGCTTGATGTCGCTGACCATGCCCTTGGTGGAAGGGTTGGAGGCATTCTTCTTGGGCTTTTCCGCTTTGGGTTTGCGGGCTTCCTTGTTCGATTTCTTCTGGCCCTTCGCCATGGTCGTCATCCTTCACGTGCACGGATGGCGGCCAGCCTAGCCGTTTTCCCGGCGGGATGCCCGCATTTTCGGGCGGCCGCCGGCAAGAGTCCTTGCGGGACAAGGCCCTAGTAGCGCCGGCGTGGAAGCAGGCAGAATTACTTGCGACTCGTCCGCGACGAGTCTAGTTTATTTGCGAACGTAAAGTCGAACACGGTTCGACGTCCAAAAGGAGGAAGCCATGGCCCAGGCCTCGGGTGGAAATGTCAAGCCTTATGGTGTCGCGATCAGCGATGCGCTCGATGATCCGCAGAGCACGACCGAGCAGCTGAAGGCGCTTCGCGACAGCGCCCGCGCGACGCTCGAGGCCCAGGGCGACCTGCCCGGCGCGCTCTCGAAGCTCGAAGCCGAGATCGCCCGCCGCGGCGGCGGCGGCTATTGAGGCTGCCGGCCTCGCCCGACCGACACTCGAACCACCAGGGAGACGATCATGCTAGAAGCCAGCCGCGGCCCGATTCCCCCTTATGGCGTCGCCATCGGCGACGCTCTCGCCGACCCGCAGAGCAGCCTCGACGAGCTGAATGCCCTTCGCGATCATGCTCGCGCCGTGCTCGATCAGCAGGGCGATCTGCGGGCCGCGCTGGAGCGGCTCGAGAGCGAGATCCAGCGGCGCGGCGGCTGAGCCGGTGAGCCCCGACCCGGCTCTCCGCAAGGAGCCGGTGCGGGTCCGCTCGGCGCTCGACCGCGAGCGCCGGCATCCGGTCCATGTCGTCTGGGAGCTGACCCTCGCCTGCAATCTGCGCTGCGCCCATTGCGGGTCGCGCGCCGGCAAGCCGCGCGGCGACGAGCTGTCGCTGGACGAGATCCGCGCGGTCGTCGCCGAGCTCGCCGCTCTGGGCACGCGCGAGATCAGCCTGATCGGCGGCGAAGCCTATCTGCGCCGCGACTGGCTCGACATCGTCAGGGCGGTGGCCGAGACCGGCATCAGATGCGGGCTGCAGACCGGCGGCCGCGCTTTGACCCGCGCCAAGATCGAGGCCGCCATCGAGGCCGGCCTGGTCTCGGCCGGCGTCTCGGTCGACGGCAACGAGGCGGTGCACGACCGGCTGCGCGGCGTTCCCGGCAGCTTCCGCCAGGCGCTGAACGCGATCGCCGAATTCGGCCGCGCCGGCATCACGCCGGGCTGCAACACCCAGATCAACCGCCTCTCCGCGCCGATTCTCGAGGAGGTCTTCGACCATATCTACGAAGCCGGCGCCCGGCTCTGGCAGATCCAGCTCACCGTCCCCGCCGGCAACGCCGCCGAGCAGACCGACCTCATCCTCCAGCCCTGGCAGATCCCCGAAACCTACGACACGCTGGCGATGCTGTTCGAGAAGGGCCGCCGCTCCGGCTTCCGTTTGTTCGCGGGCAACAATATCGGCTATTACGGGCCCTACGAGCATCTCTGGCGGACGATGACCGACGAGCCCGCTTATTGGGACGGCTGCGGCGCCGCCGAGACCGGCATGGCGATCGAGGCCGACGGCACCGTCAAGGGCTGCCCCTCGCTGCACAAGGGCGAATATGGCGGCGGCACCGTCCGCGACGCGCCGCTGCGCGAAATTTGGGCGGCGATGCAGGACAAGGTCCGGCCCAATGTCGAGCGGCCCGCCTGGGGCTTTTGCGGCGGCTGCTATTACAAGTCGGTGTGCAGATCGGGCTGCACCTGGACGGCGGGCGCGATCCTCGGCGCGCCCGGCAACAACCCGCTTTGCGACCACCGCGCCCGCACGCTTCGCGCCGCCGGCGTGCGCGAGCGGTTCGAGCAGGTCGCGCCCGCCCCGGGCGAGCCGTTCGACCTGGCGACCTGGCGGCTGGTCGCCGAGACGCTCGACGGCGCGCCGCTGCCCGAAGGCGCCTATCCGGTCTCGCCCCAGCCCAAGGACCCTCAGGGCACGATCCTGCTCTGCCGGGGCTGCGGCCATTATTCGTTCGAGGGCGACGACGGCTGCATGAACTGCGGCGCCCCGCTCGAGCCGGAGCCACCGCCGAGCGGCTATGCCGGGCCCGACGAGATGCGGGCCTTGCTCGCCGGCCTGGCCGCGCTCGACGCCGAGCATGCCGGCAGGCTCGCCGCGATCCGCGCCGGGCGAGGCTCGCCGGCCTGATTTAGCCCGGTCTTAACCCTTCGCCTTTAGGGTCCGTCCCGAAACCACGGGGCAAATGAGATGAGCTTTTCCTTCACCGATTTCGCGGCCGCGCTGAAGGCCGGCGCGCACCTCTCCGCCGGGGACGTGCTGGCGGTGCGGCGCGAGGTGTGGCCCGACGGCAGGATTTCGGACGACGAGGCCCGGGCCCTGTTCGAGGTCGACCGGCTGGCCGCGGATCCCGCGCCGGAATGGGCCGACTTCTTCCTCGAGGCTTTGTGCGACCATGTCGTCAACGGCAAGGAGCCCAAGGGCTATATCGATCTGCCCAATGCCGCCTGGCTGGTCGAGGAGATCGAGCGCGGCGGCGAGCCGCCGAGCCGCCTCGAGCTCGAGCTCGCCGTCAAGGTGATCGAGCGGGCGCTGAACGGCCCGGCCGAGCTCAAATCCTGGGTGCTCGCCCGGATCGAGGAAGAAGTGCGTCGCGACGGGCGGGTCGACGCGCGTGAAGCCGGGCTGCTGCGCCGGACCATCTTCGCCTCCGGCGGCGACGGCGCGCTCGCCGTCAGCCAGGACGAGGCCGAATTGCTCTGGCGCCTCAAGCATGCCTGCCGCGAGGCCGACAACGCGCCCGAATGGAAGATTCTCTTCGTCCAGGGCGTCGGCAATCATCTGATGGCCTATAACAGCTACACGCCGCTCGAGCGCGGCGAGGCGGCGCGGCTCGAAGCCTTCATGGACGACCGCCGCAGCAGCGTGCTCGGCTTCTTCGCGCGGATGCGCGGCGCCAATCCGGTCGACGAGGCGCGCGGCCTGCTCGGCGGCGGCGACGCGCCCAGGGTCGATCACGACGCCGCGGTCGACGAGGCGCGGGCGATCACCGGCAACGAGAATGCCTGGCTCCAGACCCATGTCGACGCCGACGGCGTCCGCGATGCCTATGAGGAGGCCCTGCTCGCCTTCGTCGCCGAGGAGAGCGGGGGCTAGGCTTCCGCTTCCAATCTCCGTCATTCCAGCGAAAGCTGGAATCTCTTGTCTTTTCCGACGCATCAAAGAAGCGGGATTCCAGCTTTCGCTGGAATGACGAATCAAACTCGCGCCTAAACCTCTGCCGGCAGCGCCCAGTCGATCGGGGCGAGTCCCTTGCTTTCGAGAAATGCGTTGGCCTTCGAGAAATGGCGGCAGCCGAAATAGCCATTATGCGCCGAAAGCGGGCTCGGATGCGGCGCCTTCAGCACCAGATGCCGCCCCTCCGTATCGATCGACGCGACCAGGGCCGCCTTTTTCTGGGCGTAGCTGCCCCAGAGCATGAACACGACCGGGTCCGGCTGGCGGGCGACCGCGGCGATCGCCGCGTCGGTGAAGCGCTCCCAGCCGCGCTCGCGATGCGAGGCGGCCTCGCCCATGCGGACGGTGAGCACCGCGTTGAGCAGCAGCACGCCCTGCTTGGCCCAATGTTCGAGGAAGCCGTGCCGCGCCGGCGCCAGGCCGAGATCGCTCGCCATCTCCTTGTAGATGTTGACCAGGCTGGGCGGGATCGCGGTGCCCGGCTTGACGCTGAAGCACAGGCCGTGCGCCTGGCCCGCGCCGTGATAGGGGTCCTGGCCGAGGATGACGACACGGACCTTGCCGAGCGGCGTCAGATCGAGCGCGCGGAACCATTCGCCGCCCTTGGGGAAGATGCGCTTGCCCGCCCCCTTCTCGGTGAGGAGGAAGTCCTTGAGCGCGCGCATATAGGGCTGCTCGAACTCGGCCCCGAGCGGCGCGAGCCAGCTTTCGTGGAGGCGGATGCCCTCGCTCATCGCCCGAGCAGTCTCAAGGTCGCCGAGTCGCGCCTGCCGCCGTGGAAGGCGTCGAGCGCAGCGGCGAAGGGCGCCGGATCGTCGGCGACGGCCTCGAACAGGGTCATCGAGGATCTGAGCTTGATCGCGTCCACCGGGCCGAAGATCGCCTCCGCGCCGCGCTCGCGATGGGCGAGGATCGCCATCGTGCAGTCGCGCAGCCGGGCGCCGAGCAGGGGATGGGCAAGATAGGCGCGCGCCTCGTCGGCCGAGGCGATCGCATAAAGCCGCGCCGTCGGGCTCGTGCCGAGGCCGGCGATCTGGGGGAAGACGAACCACATCCAGTGGCTCCCCTTGCGCCCCCGCTTTAGCTCGGCGAGCGCCTGCCCGTACGGGCCCTCTTGCGCCTCGATGAAGCGGGTCAGGTCCACCGTTCAGCGCTCGGGCAAAATGCGGTTGACCCGCCGCGGCTCCGGCGGCGCGCCCCCGGCCCGCGCCTCGGCCAGCCGCGCCCCTTCCGCCGCCAGCAGGTCGAACAATCGGTCGGGATCCCGGAAGCGCAGAGACGCGGCGAAGGCTTCGGCGCCGTCGGCCACCAATATCTCGCGCCGGCCTTCGGCGAGTCCGTCGAGGATGCGGCGCGCGCATTCAGCCGGGTCCATGCCGGCCTCGATATTCGCATCGGAAGTGCCGCGCGCGCTGCCGTCGCCCTGGAGCGCATTCGCCGCCACCTGGGTGCGCACCGAGCCCGGCAGGACGTTGGTCACCTTGATCGCATAGGCCGTCTCGACCTCGGCCCTGAGCGCGTCGCCATAGCCGATCAGGCCGTGCTTGGCGGCGGCATAAGCGGTCCGCAGCACCGGTCCGAGCCGCCCGGCGACCGACGAAATCATGACGACATGCCCGTTCCCCCGCGCGGCCATGAGCGGGAGCAGGCTCTGGGTCAGCCGGATCGGCGCCAGCAGGTCGACGGCGACGATCCTCTCATAGACTTCCGGCGCGGTGTCGATGGCGAGGCTGCGCTGGCTGATCCCGGCATTGTTGACCAATATGTCGACGCCGCCGGCGCGCCAGGCCCAGGCCGCCGCCGCCGCGCCGGCCATCGCGTTCCGGTCGGTCGCCTCGAACGGCAGCACCAGGCTCTCGCCGCCGAGCCGCGCGGCGAGCGTCTCGAGCGCGTCGCGCCGCCGCCCGGACAGGATCAAAGCCGCGCCCTCGGCCGCGAACGCCCCGGCCAGCGCCTCGCCGATCCCGGAGGAGGCGCCGGTGATCCAGATCGTGCGGCCCGAAAAGCGCATCGCCGGACGATAGCGGCCCCGCTGCCGCCGCGCTACCATCCGGCGATCGCCTGGCCGAAGGCGATGAGATTGCCGTCCGGGGCGAGGACGAGCAATTCGCGCTGGCCGTAAGGCTTGTCGGCGGGCCCGTGGACATCGCCTTCGGGCAGAGTGTCGAGCTTCGGCTTCAGCGCCGCGTGGAGCGCGTCGACGTCGCGGACGTCGACATAATAAGCGAAGCGGCGGTTGCCGGGCGGGGCGCCGTCCGCGCCGCGATTCTGAAGCAGGCGGATGCCCGCCCCCTCGCGCTCGACATAGGCATAATCGCTCGTCCCGAAGAGCGTGGCGAAGCCGAGAATGTCCTCGAAAAAGACCAAGGCCGCCGCGAGATCGGGGACGTGCATGAATGGCGTGATCTGCAGGAGATTGCTCATCTCACGCCTCCGCGCGCCGCCAGCCGATCACGCAGAGCGCGAGCATGATCGCGTTCCCGAGGGCGTCGAGCAGGCCGAGCGAGGTGAAGACCGGGTCGACGAAGGTGAACCAGATGTCGAACGCGAAGAAGGGGAGCAAGGCGATGCCGAAGGCGAGGAAGGTGGCCTTGCTGAAGCGGGCGAAGGCGGCGAACAGGCCGGCGATCATCGCCTGGGCGCCGAAGCAGGCGATGGCGAAGGGCAGGATCGGCGTCCCGACCCGATATTCGGGAAGCAGGGTGAGCGCGATCACGCTGCGCGGCGCCAGCAGCGCCCAGCCGCCGAGAACGAAGAAGACCGCGGCGATCGCCCACTGGATCCGGCGGACGGTCACCGGCGGCGGTTGCGCGCCCGCCATTCCCGGACCGCGGCCAGAGTGTTGATCACATGGTTGCGCCAGTCGAGGTTCGAATAAGCGTAGATGATGCGGCCGTTGGGCGCGATCACGTAGGAGGTGCGGTTGGTGAAATTGGCGCGCTCGGCCGAGAAGCGCACGTCATAGGCGTTGATCACGGCCGCGGTCGCGGTCGCCACCGGAAAGGCGTTGCGGCAGCCCTCGACCGAGAAGCGGCGCAGCGTATCGTAATCGTCGGCCGACATGCCGATCACCCGCGCGCCGGCGCGGCGGAAGTCGCGCGCGGCTTCGGAGAAGGCATGGGCCTCGAGCGTGCAGCCTTCGGTGAAGGAGCGCGGGAAGAAATAGAGGACGACCGGCCCGTTGCGCAGCTCGCGGCGCAGGTTGAGCCGGAACGGACGGCCGGCGAGCGCGCCGCTGGTGGTGAAATCGGGCGCGGTGCGGCCGGTCGGGAGGGCCGGTATGGCCGCGGCGGGCAGCAAAGCGAGGACGAAAGCGAGAGCGGGGGCGAGGATGCGCATCGTAAGGACTCCCATGCTTGGGCCGGACGCGACGATAGGCGCAATGAAGCGCCGCCGCCAGCCGCATGGGCCGCGCCCGGCCGGGCAAGGCGCGCGGCGGTCCGCCATTGGCTCCCGCCCGCGATTTTGCTAGCCTCGTCCGGCGGGCGAGCGGGAGAATGACGATGCGTTTGAAGCTTTTGACCCTGATGACGGCGGGCCTGGCCGCGGCCGCGTTCGGCCCGTCGCTGGCGGCGCAGCCGGCGCGCGGCGCGGCCGGCGCCTGCGCCCTCTCCTTGCCGGCCGAAGCCGACAATGCGAGCTTCGACGATGCCGGACGCGCGTCGGGCCCGGCGCGGGCGCGGCTCGTGCAGGCGACCGGCGCCAATTTCGCGGCGGCGGCGAGCCATTTGTGCGCGTCGGGCGTGGTCCGCGCCGCCCATTTGCGGCCTTACCGGCGGCTGCTGGTCCGCAACGCCGAGGGCGCCACCGAGCCCAAAATCTATGACGATGCCGAGGAGCTGCCGGGCGCGCTGATCATCGAATATGTGTTCGAGGAGGCCGCCCCGGCCCAGGCCGCGATCGAGGCGGCCCTGCGCTGCTGGCGCAACCCGCAGGCGGCAGGCTGCGCCGAAGAGGATGTCGGGCCCTAAACGGCGAGCATCCTGCCAAGCGTCCCCGCCTCCTGGAACAAGCGGTCGCGCGCCGCCGCGGCGCGGACCACCGCCAGCGCCTCGTCATGGCTGCGCCGCGGGCAGCAGGGCGTCGAGCGTCGTTCCTCCTGGACGGAGAACTATTGCAACTTATTCGCAATAGCAACGGCCTTCAGGCCGGCACGTCGCTCCTGCCCTCGATCTGCAGCGCGTCGCTCTCGCTCTCGGTGAAATCGCCGCCCTCGCCGCGGAAGGCGGCGGCGAGCCGGGCGGGTTCGACGGCGCGCTCCCAGCGGGCGACGACGATGGTCGCGACCGCATTGCCGACGAAATTGGTGAGCGAGCGGCATTCGCTCATGAACCGGTCGATGCCGAGGATCAAAGCCATGCCGGCGACCGGGATCGAGGGCACCACCGACAAGGTCGCCGCCAAGGTGATGAAGCCCGAGCCGGTGACCCCGGCGGCGCCCTTGGACGAGAGCATCGCCACCGCCATCAGCAGCAATTGATCGCCGAGGCTCAGCGGGATGTTGCAGGCCTGGGCGATGAACAGAGCGGCGAGCGACATGTAGATGCAGGTGCCGTCGAGGTTGAACGAATAGCCGGTCGGCACGACCAGGCCGACGATCGGCTTGGGGCAGCCGGCGCGCTCGAGCTTCTCCATCAGCAGCGGCATCGCGCTTTCCGACGAGGAGGTGCCGAGCACGAGCAGCAATTCGGCCTTGATGTAGCGCACCAGCCCCCAGAGCGAGAATCCCGCCGCCCGGGCGATCGCGCCGAGCACGAGGATCACGAACAGGAGCGAAGCCGCATAGAAAGTGCCGACCAAAGCGGCGAGATTGACGATCGAGCCGATGCCATATTTGCCGATGGTGAAGGCGATCGCGCCGAACGCGCCGATCGGGGCCGCGTACATCAGGATATGGACGATTCGGAAGACGATCGCGGTCAGCGTCCGGAGCAGCTCCTGCACCTTGGCGCCCTTCTCGCCGATCAGCGCGAGCGCGATTCCGAACAGGATCGCGACCAGCAGCACCTGGAGGATCTGCCCCTCGGTGAACGCGCTTACCAGGGTATCCGGGATGATGTTCATCAGGAAGCCGGTGACGCTCTGCTCGTGCGCCTGATTGACATAGGATTGGACCGCCTGGGCGTTGAGCGTCGCCTTATCGACGTTGAGGCCCGCGCCCGGCTGGACGACGTTTGCGACGATCAGCCCGATGGCGAGCGCCAGCGTCGAGACGCTGAGGAAATAGGCCATCGCCTTGGCACCGACGCGGCCGAACGCCTTCAGATCCGCCATGCCGGCGATGCCGGTCGAGACGGTGAGGAAGATGACCGGCGTGATGATCATCTTGACGAGCTTGATGAAGCCCTCGCCGAGCGGCTGCATCGCCTTGCCGGCGGGGGGCGAAAGCCAGCCGAGCAGGGCGCCCGCGGCGATCGCCACCAGCACCCAGAAATAGAGGGTCCGCCAGAACGGCCGGCCCGCGGTTTCCGCGGCGGCGCTCATCGCGCGGCCGGATCGGGCGGGGCGCCGGCATTGAGCGCGTAGGGGAGGATCCGCCCGTAGGCCCGGACCGCGGCGAGCAGGGCCGGATCCCTGCGCATCGCCTGGTGGCGGGCATGGTGGGCGAGGCCGAGCGGGCTTCGCGTCGGCGCGACCCCGCTCGGCTGGAGATAGGCGAGGACCTCGGCGCGGGTCCCCTCGACGGCCAGCGCCTCGAGCAGGATCGTGCGCAGCGAATCGGGCCGTTCGAGGCACAGGAAGGTCTCGGCCAGGGCTTCGATCGGCGCGCCGGCGGTCGACGACGCCAGCACCGCAAGCGCCTCGTCCCGGCGCCCCAGCACGTGCAGGATGCAGGCGCGGATCGAATACATGGTGGCCAGAGCGGCGCCCGAAGCCTGGCCGCCCCAACGCGGCGCGTCGGCGATCGCCGCGTCGATTGCCACGAGCGCGCGGGCGGCCTCGCCGTTCCACAGCAGAGATTTCGGCCGGTTGGCGGCAAGGTTGAGCGCATTCGCGTCCGATCCCAGCGGCCAGGTCCCGAGCGTGTCCGCATAGAGGCGCTCGACATCGGCCCAGCGGCCCCGGTGGCCGAGCGCGCCGGCGAGCGCCGGCACCGTCCAGATCAGGTCATAATCCCCCGCGGGGTCGAGCGGACCGGTGAGCCGGGGCAGCAGCTCGGCGATCAGCGCATCGTCATGGCCCGCCGCGACCAGCGCATGGAAATGATCGAGCGCGCGGCTCGAATCGTGGCTCGCCTCCCAGCGGCCGCGAGTCTCCGCGAGGTAGAGCCGCCACTGGCGCCGCTGCCGCGGCCCGGTCCACGCCTCGATGTCCGGCCACAGCGCGCGATAGCGGTGCTCGACCAGCAGCGCGCGGGCATCGGCCGGCAGGATCAGCTGGGGAACGAGCGTCCGGGCGCGCGCGAGATCCCCCCGGGCGACCAGATCGCGAATCAGGTCGCTCGCCAGCGACGAGCGCAGACCGATGTCGTCGCCGCGCCAGCCGACCTCGAACAGCCGGCCGGCAAGCAAGGAGAGCCGCCGCCGGTCGCGCTCGCCGCGCAGCCGCTCGACCAGGCTCCTGATATGCCAATCGCCGAAATCCCGCGCGATCTGCGGATCGATCGCCGCGGCGCGGAGGAAATAGTCGGTCGCCGCCGCCGGCCGGTCGCTGTAATTCTCGATGAGGGTCGCGGCATAGAGCGGGGCGCTGTAGCCGGGAAGCAGCCTGATCGATTCCTCGATGGCGTCGCGCGCCTCGCCCCAACGCCGCCGCTCGACGAGGATCTCGGCGCGCATCCCCTGAAGCACGCCGCGATAGAGGCTGGGCGCGCGCGCCTCGGCGAGCAGCCCGTCGAGCGCGGGCAGCGGATCGCGACCGGCTTCGCGGGCGCCAGTGACGATTTCGAGCAGCCGCATCATCGACCGGCGTTCCTCCGGCGTGGCCATCTGCTCGGGCGTGGGCAGCGGCGCCGCCGCGGCGGCCCCCGGCAGCGCCAATGCCAGCGCAATGGCCGCGAGCCGCAACGGGCGGGCGATGGTCATAAGGCCGGCAATCCCCTCGGCCCGAACAAAGCTCAGACCGGCGGGGCGATCAAGCGCTTAGTGCGGCGCGCCGCCGGTTGATCTTCGCCTCCGCTTGGCCTTTAGCATCGGGCCATGGACGAAAGCGTCGCCGTCACCACCATCGCCCACCAGATCCAGCTGGCGGTCGCGCCGGTCTTCCTGCTGGCGGGAATCGGCGGCATCATCAACGTGCTCGCGCAAAGGCTCGCGCGCGTGGTCGACCGGTCGCGCCAGCTCGAGGCGGAGGCGCCCGGCGAAAGCGACGCGGCGCGCGCCGCTTATGCCGCCGAGCTCGGCCTGCTCGAGCGGCGGATGAAGGTGGTCAATTGGGCGATCAGCCTGTGCACCGCCAGCGCGCTCTTCGTCTGCATGGTGGTGGCGATCCTGTTCGTCGCCGATCTCGCCAGGATCGCCTTCGCCAGACCGATCGCGATGCTGTTCATCCTGGCGATGCTGCTCCTGATCCTCGGCCTCATCCTGTTCCTCTACGAGATCAGGCTGGCGATGCGGGCGCTCGGGATCCGCCATGAGCGGCGGCGCGAGCGGGTCGGCGGATGAACGGCGGCGGCGGCGAGCAGCTGGCCCGGGTCGCGCTGATCGTCTCGGCGATCGCGCTCGCGCTTTCGATCCTGGGACTGTTCCTGCCGCTGCGCTGAGCGCTATTCAGTCAAAGGGCCGCTTGAATCATCGCTTTTACTGGTGAGCGACGCACTTGGTCTTCGCCAGCAAGACGAACCCCGGGCCTGACCAGTTGACTCGCCTCGGCAGGGGCGTAGCGTCCGCTTCCGTCGACACGATAGGAGGACGTCATGACTCGCACGCTCAGCGCCAGCGCCAAGGCCAGCCGCCCCAAATCGAACCTGCCGACCGATCTCGCCGCGCTGAAGGCGATCGCCCAGGCGGCGATCGACGTCGAGCTGTTCACCGTCCCGCTCTACATGACGAGCCTCTATTCGATCGAGGGCATGCACGAAATCAACAGCGCCAATAACAAGCTCTATCTCGGCCGGCTCTGGCCCGGCGCCAAGAGCAGCGCCGCGCCGGCCAATGCCAACGAGACCGCGTTCAACATCGTCTTCTCGGTCTTCATCCAGGAGATGCTGCACCTGCAGATGGCGGCGAACATGGCGGCCGTGGTGGGCATCAAGCCCGATTTCACCAGCCCCGCTCTGCAGGACGGCCGGCACGGCTGGACCTGCTACGGGCCCGACAAGAGCATCATCCCCAACATCATCGACCTCAAGGACACGGTGAACGAGGATGTCGCGGTCAATATCGGCGCGCTCGACGAGGCACGGATCCGCCTGTTCCTCGCCATCGAGCAGCCGGAGGAGGACGCCAGGGCGGCGATCAAGCCCGGCAAGGTCTGCGATTATTTCCCGCCGGCGCCGTTCGCCGATTGGAAGATCGGCGATGCGCTGCCGATGTTCGGCACGATCGGCTGGATGTACCAATGCTATTACGATTATCTGAGCCTGCGCTATGCCGACGGCTCGACGCTCTGGGACCAGGTGTGGAAGCTGGCGTCGAAATCCCCGCCGCTCCAGAACGACCTCTTCAACACGACCTCGGGCGGCCATCCGATGCGCGAGTTCATGGGCTTCAACACCACGATCGCGCTCACCTACAAAAAAATCGCCTATCAGCAGATGGTGGCGATGATGGACGCGATCACCGACCAGGGCGAGGGCAGCGAGCTCAAGAAGGACAGCGCGGCGCTCGAAGCGGTGATGCCGCGATACGTCTCCGACAAGGACGCGCTCGAATCCGACTATCCGAGCTATGACGACCACGGCCGGCTCGTCGCCTCGGCCGATGCGGTCGCCCGCTTCGGCAACGACCATGACGACCATTATGAGCGCTTCCAGGCGGTCCAGAAGCTGATCGAGGACGGATCGATCACCACCTGGGAGAACAATGCCAGGACCGGCAACTGGCAGGCGAGCCAGCTCAAGACCGACTGCTACGACGACAATCCCTATAATGACGTGCTGCCGAGCGCCGACGACATAGCCACCGCGCTCAACCGCCTGTCGAAGGAAGCGGACACCCACCAATTCCTCAGCCAGGCGGCGATCGGCGCGGTCGCCGGAGTCACCACCGTGCTCAACGATTATTGGTCGCCGCCGGCGGGGACGACGGTGCTCTTCCCTTATCCCTCCATGTCCGGATCGGGCGACCGGATGGCGATCGCCTGGGCGGTGACGGGCAAATGCCCGGACCTGTCGATCGGCATCGATCCGCCGATTCCCAACACGCTCAAACATGCCTGCCAGGGGCTCGACTTCGACAATCGCGGCAACAATGATTGCGCCCAGGTCTCGATCTTCCACAGCTGCAAGGGCTCGAACAAATGCCACGCCCAGGGCGGCTGCGGCTTCGTCCAGCAGACCACCGGCGGCGGCAATTGCAGCGGCAGCGCGGCGCCCGCCAGCGGCGGCGGCGGCGGCGGCGGTTGTGGCGGCGGCGGTGGCAATTGCGGCACCGTGCTTTCGACCCGCAAGTTCGGCGGCACCTGCGGCTGGCCGCCGCCGCCGCCCAGCACCTTCTATTCGGCGCCGAGCGACAACAAATGTTCGAGCCTGGGCGGCTGCGCGGTGCCGATCTCGGCCTCGCAGCTCTATCCGACCGAAGGGGTGATGCAGATTTTCGATTTCCAGACCGATCCGACGACCAAGGCGATCACCTCGGATCCGATCTGCCGGACCCGCTACAAGATCGGCGATGCCGTGCACGACGTCGCCTACAAGGCGTTCGCCGAGGTCATGGCCTATCGCCAGACTCCGGCGGAGCCCAAGCCCAAGCCGAACGACCGGCGGCTCGCTTTCCCGCCCTCGACATGATTGCGTCGGCCTGATGGCGCGCGAGGATCCGAAGGCGATGAGCGCGCCGAGGCTCGGCCTGCCCGACCTCGGCGACGGCATCGGCCTGCGCGATCCGCATTTCGCGCATCTGATGCGCACCGACCCGGCCGAGTGGGGCGTCGACTGGTTCGAGATATTGAGCGAGAATTTCCTTGGGCATCGCGGCTATGCGTCGCTGGTGCTGGATCATGTCGCCGCGCACCGGCCGGTGGTGATGCACGGCGTGTCGCTCTCGATCGGCAGCGCGGCGCCGCTCGACGCGGCCTATCTCGACGAGCTCGCGGCGCTCGCCGAGCGGGTGAAGCCGGTCTGGATCTCCGATCATCTGTGCTGGACCGGGATATCCGGGGTGAACAGCCACGATCTGCTGCCGATGCCGCTGACCGAGGCGAGCCTCGCGCACGTCGTCGCGCGGGTGCGGCAGGTCCAGGACCGGCTCGGGCGGCCGCTGATCCTCGAAAACCCAAGCACCTATTTCCAGTTCGCCGGCGTCCAGATGCCGGAATGGGAGTATCTCGGCCGGCTCGCCGAAGCGGCCGATTGCGGGCTGCTGCTCGACGTCAACAACGTCTATGTCAGCGCCTTCAATCACGGCTTCGACGCCGCCCGATATATCGAGGCGCTGCCGGCCGAGCGCATCGTCCAGCTCCATCTCGCCGGCCCGCGCGACTGCGGCACGCACCTGCTCGACACCCATGACAGCCCGGTGCTGGAGCCGGTCTGGGCGCTTTATGCGCTGGCGATGCGGCGCACCGGCGGCGTTTCCACCCTGCTCGAATGGGATGCGGACATCCCCCCTTATGAGGATCTGCTCGCCGAGCTCGCCAAGGCGCGCGGCCATCGCGCACCCGCGCATGGCTGAGACGCTGGCCGCGCTGCAATCCTGGCTGCTGGACGCGATTCTGGCCGGCGCGGCGCCGCGCGAGGCGGTGCTGGCGCGGATCGCGGGCGACGGGAAGCTCGGCGCCGAAGGCCGCTTCGCCATCTATGCCGGCGGCTACCGGACCCGGCTGCTGGAGACGCTGCGCGAGGATTATCCCGCCCTGCGCCTCTTGGTCGGCGCCACCGTCTTCGACCTGTTCGCGTCGTCCTATATCGCGGCGTGGCCCTCGCGCGATTTCAGCCTCTACGATTATGGCGCGGGCTTCGCCGATCATCTCGAAGCGACCCGGCCGGCCGATGGCGGGCCGCTGGCGGCCTTGCCCGCCGAGGTGGCGCGGCTGGAGCGGGCGCGCGCCGAGGTCGCGCGCGCGGAAGGGCTGGAGCGCGAGCGGCGGCCGCCCTTGCCGGCCGACTCGGCGATGGCGCCCGGACTGCGGCTGAAGCTGCCGGACAGCGTCAGGCTGCTGAGCCTCGGTTTCGACCTCGCCCCCTTGATCGAGGCGAGCGATCGCGGCGGCGAGGCACTGGTCCCCGAGGCGCGGGAGACGCGGATCGCGGTGGCGCGGAGCGGCTGGCGGGTGCGGCTGCACGCGCTGGAGCCCTGGCTGCATTTCTGGCTCGAAGCGATCGGGCCCGACGGCGCCGACGTCCATGAAGCCGTCGCGGCGGCGGCGCGGATGTCCGGGCGCCCGGGGGGCGCGGTGATCGCGGATCTGTTCCTGTGGATCCCCGGCGGCTCGGCCGCCGGGTTGGTGATCGCCGCCTGAAGCGGCGGTGGCGGCGTTAGCGGCTGGCGGCGAGCGCGCCGACGATGACGTAGAAGAGGATCATCAGCGGCCCGAGCAGGAACAAGGTCAGCGCGACGGCGCCGATGCGCACGAGCGTCGGATCCCAGTCGGCGCTGCGGGCGAGGCCGGCGCAGACGCCGAGGATCCTGGCGTTGCTCTTGTCGAGGGCGTAATTGGTGGTCATCGTCTTGGTCCTGGATGATGGGCTTGGAAGGGGGCCGGAAGGGCCGGCCAGACCTGCCCCTGCGAAAGCAGGGGTCAGATGATCTGGGCCGGGCCGACCGCCGCGGAAAGGAACAGGCTGCTGGCGACGAGGGCGCCGAACATCGAAAGGGCGAGCTTCTGCAGGTTGATCGAAAGCGTCATTGTAGGTCTCCTCAAATCGACCGCCGGACCATCCGACGACCATATTGGGAATATAGCAGGCGCCGTGCCAAACTTAGGAAATGGCGGAAATCCGCCGTTTTCTGGATTTGCGCATTCGAGCGGGCAGCGGCCCGCCGCCAAGCTTCAGCAGATTACGCCACTTTTTGGTGTCCGGTTTGGCAATTATATACTTGACGTAGAGACCTTCGATGGCTCATGATTCGCAGCGACAGGCCGGCGCTGATTTAGCGAGTAATTCCATAGAGATAACCCCCGCCATGATAGAGGCGGGCGTCTCTGCGTGGAGGGACTGGGAGTTTTCTGACGAGCCGGATGTGTGTGTTATGATTCGCGAGATACTTTCAAAAGCCCTTTGCGCGCGTGCATCATCCGCGAGGCGAGAAAGCCCATGATGTCGCCGGATAGCCTGACTATCGCTCTTGCGGTTCCCTCAAGGCTGTCGGCGTCCACGTCAGAACGCAGGATTTGATAGCCCCCACCCTTGACGGCCTTATAGCTCCGGACGGTCCACACGCCTGCCTCGGTCACGCCGTCAATGTCCCAAAGGCCGTGGATTAGATGGTTCCGCTTTGGGGCAAGATCGCAGGCTCGATCACGGATGTTGTCCGCGACCATCTGATAAGATTCGATGGCGGGATAGAGGTGGCGAACAGAGCGCCTCCAAAGCTTTATCATCTTGTCAAAGGCCCTTGGCATCTCGATCGAGAGATTTTGGATGCCTGGATATTGGCGCAAGTTCTCCAGGTCCGTTTGAATGCCCGTCTCAACGCGGCTCCACTCGATCACAATGGATGCGAGCGAGGCCGCGAAACGAGGCTCAATCGGTATGGGCGGTCCCGTGATTGTGATCATCGGAGGGAAGTCAGGCAGGGCGGCTGCGGGCATGGCTGATTCCGTTGAAGAGGGCTGAGTTCGGCTTATTCATTTTCCTCGCGGAATCGCGGCCTCGATGAGCCGGTTAATGTTCTTGGCGGCGTTCTTAGCAAAGACTGTTGCGGCAACCATCTGGTCAATGTGCAGGGCTTCGACCAGCATTTCGCCCGGGTTTCCGGTCATCTGCTTTACCGGCGCAAAGACGATCCGATCGGGATCGGATTTGAACCTCCCAGCGCAGTGAGCATGACAGACGCGGTTGCGTATCGTGACGTGGACTAAGTGCTCCTTCCGAAGAATCTTGATCGATGCCGCCCCGCTAACTCCGTGGTGGCGATAGAGGGTCTCAAGGCGCTCAAGCTTCGTCTCCGTGTTCATGTTCCCGACCAAGATTGCGCCGGCGTCCAAAGGAAGGGAAAAGGTTACGATCACCCATTGCGATACGAGGGAATCGTAAGTGGCCCATGCAAGGACCAGCTCGCTTATGGCCTTCCGGGCAGCGTGACCTATATTGCGATTAAGATTAGTCACGTCGAAACGAGGGTCGCTCATGTCAGGCACCGATCAAAATAGAGACGAAACTTACTCCCCGGCAGAGACTGAGCAGAGGGCCGAGGCGGCCCTAAAGCGGATGCTAGCGACGCCCCATAAGCCGCACAGGCCGATTGGGGAGAAGAAGCGCTAACCGACCTTCTCAACCGAGGTGAGCGCAAAGTCTTTCTTCTGAGGGACATTTTTCTCGTTGAACCACTCGCACCACACGCGAAGGTCGCCCTCGCCGCCCCATGAGCCCGAGCCGATGTCATCGACCATCATTGTGGGGCCGCCAGACTTCAGGCGAACCATGTCACCCTTCTTAATATCCTCGCTCATGCGTAGTCCTTTCACTGGAGGGTGTATGTTTCAGCGCGACTCGTTTGAACCGGGCAATTTGATGGTGGTGAAAAGAGCGGGCCCGTCAACCTTGCATGCGCCCGGTTCCTTTGTGCGGCTTCGCAGCGGAGGACCAATCGGCATAGTGCAGAGCGTTGACCCCGAAGACCGCGCCACGGTTACATGGCTCACCAATCCGGCCTGCGTTCGCATCATATCCGATGTTTGTCTTATGAGCGCGTCCAGCGCTTGCGAGGCGTCCCGATGACGCGAGGCACCTTGTAGTACTTAGGCGGCGAGCGAACGAGGCCGCCGATACATCAGGCGTTTGCCGACGATGCCACGGAGCAATTGGTCGGAGCGCTCACTGTCCGAAATCGAACGATGGTTGTAGCGAAAGTCGAACTCGCGGGCGTAGCGGCCAAGGTGCGCTTGGCTGACATGGTGGTACACGCCAACGATCCCGCGTTTGAAAATGCTGAAGAAATTCTCGACGGTGTTCGTGTGCCAGCCACCCTTCTTGCTGTACTGCTTGTCGCGGTGAACGACGGTTTCATGTGTCCAATAATGTTCACCGGCCTTCGTGTAGGCCGGTGACTCGTCGGTCATCAGCGACGACAGGCGATCGGCATGCTGGAACAGCAGCGGGCGGATCGTCGCGGCATGGACGTTGGCGACATGGAATGAGCGGGCGCGGCCATCGCGCTCAACCAACGTGACGACGACCTGCTTGACCGGGATACCGCCAAACGCACGGTTCTGAGACTTGCCGCCGACATAGGTTTCGTCGGCCTCGATGATCTTGTCGGGCGAGCCGCCCAACGGGCCGCTATCTTGATCCATGGCTTCGCGGATGCGGTGACACATGAACCAAGCCGTCTTGTACGTGACGCCTAGCATACGGTGGATCTGATGGGCGCTCATGCCCTTCTTGCTGGACGACAGGAGATAGGTCGCCAGCAGCCATTTGTTGAGCGGCACCTTTGAACGCTCGAACACGGTCCCGACCGTGATGGTGAAGTTTTTGAGGCAGGAGTTGCACTGGATCAGACCGGCGCGGGTGGACTTGCCCTGAAGGCGGTGCACGTTCTTCGCCTCGCCACAATGCGGGCAGAACGGACCATCGGGCCACACGTTGGCTTCAAGGTGCTCGCGAGCCTTATCGGCGTCGGTGAAAATGGGGTTGGTGAGATCGAACATGAGATGGGTTCCTGCCTGCCCTCCCCTCCTATCGAACCACCCTTTCTACGTCAAGTATATAATTGCCTCCGGTTTCGCGCTTTCTGTGCGAAATCGGATATTGCGTTCAGGAGTCCGCCGCTTTTTCGGTTTCGTCCGCGCCGTTGCCGGTCTTGCCGAGATTGTGGGCGATCATGCCGCCGACCAAAGCGGCGACGAAGGCGCCGGCCTGGCCCCAGCCGGTCAGCGAATAGCCCAGGGCGAGCACCGCCGCCTGGAAAGCGAGGAAGCCGGGCGGCACCCAGGCGGTCCAGCCGATCCGGCTGATCCGCCGCGCGGCGAAGCCGCCGGCGAAGGCGGCGACGAGATAGCCCAGCACGCCCAGCGCATTGGCCGCCGCCGGCCGGTTGCCGAGCACCTCGGCGGCGCGCGCCCGATCGAACACGTCGAACGGGGCGAAGGGGAAGAGCCGGCTGGAGAGGATGTCGCAGCCGGTCTGCAGCGCGATCGCCAAGGCCAGGCCGATGATGATCCCGATCGCAATTCGCATGATGCCGGCCCTCGATCCCGCCTCATCCTTATCATGCCGATGAGGCCGGGGAAAAGGGTCAGCCGTTGACGACGGTGCCGCCATTGGGATGGAGGACCTGGCCCGACATGTAGCGGCTGTCCTCGCAGGCGAGGAAGAGGAAGCTCGGCGCGACCTCGTTGGGCTGGCCCGCCCGGCCCATCGGCGTATCCTCGCCGAAGGTCTTCATCTTTTCGGGCGTCGAACCGCCGCAGGGATTGAGCGGAGTCCAGATCGGCCCGGGCGCGACGGCGTTGACGCGGATGCCGTCGCCGACCAGATTTTCGGAGAGCGAGCGGGTGAAGGCGGTGATCGCGCCCTTGGTCGCGCTGTAATCGAGCAATTCCTTCGAGCCTTCATAGGAGGTGATCGAGGTGCAGTTGACGATCGCGGCGCCCTTCTTGAGGTGCGGGCGCGCGGCCTGGGTCATGAAGAACATCGAGAAGATGTTGGTCTGGAAGGTGCGCTTGAGCTGCTCTTCGGTGATGTCGCGTATGTCCTCGTCCGGGTGCTGCTCCCCGGCATTGTTGATGAGGATATCGAGGCCGCCGAGCTTCTTCACCGCCTCGGCGACCGCCTTGTCGCAAAAGTCCTTGTCGCCGAGATCGCCGGCGATGGCGATCGCCTTGCGCCCCTCGGCCTCGACGATCTGCTTCGTCCTGGCGGCGTCGTCATGCTCGCACAGATAGAGGATGGCGATATCGGCGCCCTCGCGCGCGAACAGGGCGGCGACGGCGCGGCCGATGCCGCTGTCGGCGCCGGTGACCAAAGCGACCTTTCCGGCGAGCCGGCCCGAGCCCGGATAGAAAGGCTCCCAATCGGGCTTGGGCTCCAGCGCGCTTTCATGGCCGGGCAGATCGTCCTCATGGATCATGTCGATCATGTCGGTTTCGGACATGGCGTGCGCTTCCTCGTCTGTCGCTGATCGAAGGGAAAAACATCTTGGTCGAAAAGCCGTTCCAGCCGGCGGCGCGGCCAAGCGCCGTTAGGCTCGCATTCAGGTTGACGAAGCCAATCTGATGCTACAAATGTAGCGGACAACGCTCGATGCCGCAGGGGACGGTGGCTGGAGAGGGAGGAACATATGACGCCGTCCGGTGCGCGCGCCGCGCTGCTTATCGCCTTGCTGTCCTCGGCCTCCCCCGCGCTGGCCCAGCCGGCCGCCGCGCCGCCGCCCGGCGAGACGCCGCCGCCGGTCGCCGCCAATCCCGCCGCGCCGCAGGGGCCGCGGACCTACACGCCCGCCGATTTCGCCCGCTTCGCGCCGCGCAATGCCCTGGACATGCTGAGCCAGGTGCCGGGCTTCTCGATCGAATCCTCCGACACAGAGCGCCGCGGCCTCGGGCAGGCGAGCGGCAACGTGCTGATCAACGGCGAGCGCTTCTCGGGCAAATCGACCGACATCTTCACAGAATTGCGGCGGATCAGCGCGTCCAACGTCGCCCGCATCGAGATCGTCGACGCCGCCACGCTCAACATCTCCGGCCTGTCGGGCCAGGTCGCCAATGTCATCACGCGCAGCCAGGGCCTTTCGGGCAATTATGTCTGGCGGCCGCAGATCCGCCGCGACCGGACGCCGGCCCGGCTGCTCGGCGGCGAGGTCTCGGTGAACGGCTCGATCGGCGGCACCACCTACACGTTGAGCCTGCGCAACGACAGCTACCGCAACGGCAATGCCGGGCCGGAGATCGTCTACACGCCGGCGGGCGTGATCCTCGACCGGCGCGACGAGGTGCTCGGCGTCAGCGGCGACGAGCCGCGCCTCAGCGCCGCGATCCGCCGCAATTTCGGCAACGGCTCGATCCTCAACCTCAACGCCGCCGGCGGCTTCGTCCTGCAGGATGTCGAGGAGGTCTCGGAGCGCTCGGGGCCGGGCCAGCCGGACCGCGTCCGCAACCTCCAGGAGCGGCTGAGGCGCCACAATTACGAGCTCGGCGGCGATTATGAATTCGGCCTCGGCGGCAGCGGGCGGCTGAAGCTGATCGGCCTCCACCGCTTCACCCATACCCCCTATCGCCAGACCCTGGTCCAGACCTACGCCGACGCCACGCCGACGCTCGGCCAGCGCTTCACCCAGACCGCCGACGAGGCCGAATCGATCCTGCGCGGCGAATATCGCTGGCGCGGCGGCGGCGCCGACTGGCAGATCAGCCTCGAGGGCGCGCTCAACCGGCTCGACGTCGAGAACGCTTTGTTCGAGCGCGACCCGAGCGGCGATTTCATCGCCATCCCCTTCCCCAACAGCGCCGCCACCGTGCAGGAGCAGCGCGCCGAGGCGATGCTGACCTATGGCCGCCCGCTCGCCGCCAACCTCACCCTCCAGGCCTCGCTGGGCGGCGAATATTCGCAATTGACGCAGGAGGGCGCGGGCGGGCTCAGCCGCACCTTCTACCGGCCCAAGGGCTTCTTGAACCTCGCCTGGACGCCGCGGCCCGGCTTCGACATTTCGGCGCGGATCGAGCGCGTGGTCGGCCAGCTGAACTTCTTCGATTTCGTCGCCTCGGCCAACGTCTCGGGCGGCACCGCCAATGCCGGCAACGCCAATCTGGTGCCCCCGCAAAGCTGGAACGCGCAGGTCCAGGCGACCCGCAACCTCGGCCGCTGGGGGACGGTGACGGCGCGGCTCTACGGCCGGCTGATCACCGACATCGTCGACGTCATCCCGATCGCCGGCGGCCAATCGCCCGGCAATCTCGACGGCAGCGCCAGCGTCGTCGGCCTGCAATGGACGAGCACGTTCAACTTCGACCCGATCGGCATCCCCGGCGCCAAGCTCGACATGAACCTGCAATTCCAGCGCACAAGGCTGACCGACCCGCTGACCGGCGCGCACCGGCCGATCAACGAGAACATGACCCGCCAGATCGACGTCAATTTCCGCCACGACATCCCGCGCACCCAATGGGCCTATGGCGCCGGCTTCTTCCAGTTCCGCCAGTCCGCCGGCTTCCGCCTCGACCAGCGCTTCCGCTTCCTCGACACGCCGGGGGGCCTGGGCGTCTATGTCGAGCATAAGAACGTGCTCGGCCTGACCGTGCGCGGCAGCGTCGACAATCTGCTCGGCACCAATGAAAGCTTCGGGCGGACCTTCTTCGACGGCCAGCGCAATTCCACGAACAGCAACATCTTGTTCACCGAGGACCGGGACCGCTTCTACGGCCCGATCTTCACGCTGACGATCAGCGGGACGATCTAGAAAGCTGGGCGAGGCTTTATGAGCGGATGGAGGGAAAGAGGCCCGCGCCTCTAGCGGCGGGCAGACCGGGCGGCGTAGCGCGGCACCGCGCGGCTCGGATTGGGGGCCGGCAGCAGCACTTCGCTGCCGCGCAGCAGCTGCGGACGGGCATTGGCCGGGCGGCAACGCGCGACCAAGGTCGGGAAATCGAGATCGCCGTGGCGGAGCAGCGCGGAATCGGTCGCGGCCTGGCAGGCGGCGACGCTCTGGAAGCGCTGCTGGTCGATCCTGACCTCGCGGCAGGCGGCGTCGCTTTCGCCGCAGCCCATGATCGCCATCACGAATAACAAGCTTTGCATCGTCCCGCTCCTTCGAAGGGCCCCAATGCGCCGGCGGCGCCTCCAGTTCCCAACGTTCCGCAGCCGTTACTTGGGATATCGCCGCCGCTCGCCTATCTAGCGACCAACATGGCGAACCAAGCGACGGAAGGGCCCAGGAAGGCCGAGCCGGGCCTCAGGGTCCTCAAGCGGTTCGTCCCATTTCTGTGGCCGAAGGGCGAGCCGGGGCTGAAGCTGCGCGTCGTCCTGTCGCTGCTGCTCGTGCTGTTCTCGATCGGCGTCACCACCTTGGTCATGCCATTGGCCTTCGGCGCCGCGGTCAACCGGATGACCGCGGGCATGGAGCCGGCCGTGACGGTCGCCATCGCCCTGGTCTGCGCTTATGCCGGAGCGCGCTTCGGCGGCGTCCTCATGGACAATTTGCGCAACGGCGTCTTCGAGCGGGTCGGCCAGGATGCCACGCGGCGGCTCGCCGAGACCACCTTCCGTCACCTCCACAATTTGTCGCTTCGCTTCCACCTCGAGCGGCGCACCGGCGCGGTGACCAAGATCGTCGAGCGGGGGACGAAGAGCATCGACACGATGCTTTATTTCCTCCTCTTCAACATCGCGCCCACCATCTTCCAGCTCGCCATCGTGCTGGTCCTGTTCTGGGTGAAGTTCGGCCTCGGCCTGGTCGCCGCGACCGCTTTGATGGTCGCGGTCTATATCCGCTACACCAGGACGGTCACCGACTGGCGGACCAAGCTGCGCGTTGAGATGAACGACCTCGACACCGGCGCGGTGGCGCGCGCGGTCGACAGCCTGCTGAACTACGAGACCGTCAAATATTTCGGCGCCGAGGAGCGCGAGGCGCAGCGCTACGGCCGCGCCGTCGGCCGCTATGCCGACGCGGCGGTCAAGAACGAGACCAGCCTGGCCTGGCTCAACATCGGCCAGTCGCTGATCACCAATTTGATGATGGCGGGCGCGATGGGCTTCGTCGTCTGGGGCTGGAGCCAGAGCCGGTTCAGCGTCGGCGACGTCGTCGTGGTCAACACATTGCTCGCCCAGCTCTTCCGGCCGCTCGACCTGCTCGGCATGGTCTACCGCACGATCCGGCAAGGCCTGATCGACATGGACGCGATGTTCGCCCTGATCGACACCCCCGCCGAGGTGGTCGACCTGCCGGACGCCCCGGCGCTGCGGGTCGACGCGGGCCTGGTCCGCTTCGAGAGCGTCCATTTCGGCTACGATCCCGAGCGCGAGATATTGAAGGGCGTCGACCTCGAGGTGAGGCCGGGCTCGACCACCGCCATCGTCGGGCCCTCGGGCGCCGGCAAATCGACCCTGTCGCGGCTGCTGTTCCGCTTCTACGAGCCGCAATCGGGCCGCATCACCATCGACGGCCAGGACATCGCCCGGGTCACCCAGGCGAGCCTTCGCGCTTCGCTGGGCATCGTGCCGCAGGACACGGTCCTGTTCAACGACACGATCGGCTACAATATCGGCTACGGCAAGGAAGGCGCGACCCAGGCGGAAATCGAGGGCGCCGCCAGAGGCGCTGCGATCCACGATTTCGTCGCCAGCCTTCCCGACGGCTATGAAGCGATGGTCGGCGAGCGCGGGCTCAAGCTTTCGGGCGGCGAGAAGCAGCGCGTCGCCATCGCCCGCACATTGCTGAAGGACCCGCCGATCCTGATCCTCGACGAGGCGACCAGCGCGCTCGACAGCCGCACCGAGGCGGCGATCCAGGAGACGCTGCACGACGTCACCCAGCGCCGCACCTCCCTGGTCATCGCCCACCGCCTCTCCACCGTGGTCGACGCCGACCAGATCGTCGTGCTCGACCAGGGCCGAGTCGCCGAACGCGGCACCCACGCCCAATTGCTGCGCGCCAACGGCCTCTACGCCGACATGTGGGCCCGCCAGCAGAGCGAGAAGGACGAGGAGGCCGAGGCCGAGGCGGCGGAATGAGCCGGGGGCCGCGGACTTTAACGGCCGGCGCCCGATCCTCGGTCAGCAGCGCCGCGAGAAATCCGCCACGTCCGTCCGCACGGTCCGGCCGTCGATATTCTGCACGTCTCGCGAATTTCCATGGGGGAAAATCCGTCTGAACCGCGCCATCTGGTCGGCCGAAAAGGTGATCGGCTCGGCCAGCACGACCCAGCTGACCCCGGTCGTGAACGGCGGCGTGGTCAGCGACCCGGTGTAGCGGAACGACCTTGGCTGCTCCATCCACGGCCGCAGAATATGGCCCAGCGGATCGGCGGATTCGATGGTGACCGAGAGGCTCTTCGAATCGGGCATCGCGGCGAGGAGGGGGTTGAAAGCCGGGTTGTACGCACCCTCGTTCACGAATTGGGCGATCACCGCCAGGGATCCGTCATCGGCTTCGAAGACGTAGTGGATCTCCATCGCGGCAAGGCTTCCTTCTATTTCATGCTCCGCCGGCGAATGCAGGTGATATTGGCGAAGATGATAGACCTTGCCGCCCAGCTCGAGCTCTCCCTCGGGCGGCGTCGAGGCAATGCGAATGGTCGCCTCTTCGTCGGGCGAGCCGGTGTTGATCCACACCTCCCTTACCGGAAGCCGGCGCGTGGCGACGAGGCGCGGGAGGCCCGTCACGCAAGCATTGGCCCTGGTTATGTCGATCGGAGACTGATCGCGCGTGGGCTCGTGTTGCGCCCGGGCGATCGCCGGGATCGCGAAGAGCAATGCCAGAAGCGCGAGCCTGAAGCGACGATGAGAGCGGTGCATGACGGTCCCCCCTTCATGGCTGCTGTCCGCCGCAATTCAGGCGCTTATTATCGGCGTAGTTCAAGCTGAATCGCCGATAGCCTGGCAAAGCGGGAAGATCGAGGAAGCCAAAGCCCGGCCGGCGGCCGAATAGGTGATTGAACCGCCGTCCGATCCGGTGTCTTCATGGGGCCGGGGGGGGGGGAAAGGGGGGAGCGCCATGAGACCCATCTTCATTCTGCTCGGCCTGCCCGCCTTCGCGTCGCCGGCGGCGGCCGCGCAGGAGGCCGCGCCAACGCCGACGCTTTCGATCGCGGCCGGCGAGACGGTGACGGTCCGCATCGCCGACAATGAAAGGGGCTTCATCCTCTTGAGCCGAACGCGCGGCGAGGCCGGCGGCGCCCGCGCCGAAAACACCGTCCGCTTCAGCTTCTCGAACATGGGTGGGCAGATGATGCTGCGGACCGAAAACGGCTATGCGCGGGCGTTCAACTACCGGGCCCGGATGTTCAGCGGCCGCCGCTCGGCGAACACCAGCATCTGCACGGTGCTGCCCAATATCATCGGCTTCGAGAGCTGGGGCGACCGCATCGACCGGCTCGAATTGCGCGAGCCGCGGCTTTCCGACAGCGCAGAGATGCGCTGCCAATAGCCCAGCCGCAGGCCGGCCTCGTCATCGCCCACCGGCCGGCTCTTTCGCGCGGACGCCGATGGCTCTAGGCTCGGCGGACATTGGGGACGAACGCCATGATCGCAGCCCGAGTCGCGGCCTTATGCCTGCTTCTTGCAGCGGCGCCCGCCGCAGCCCAGGACATTCCGGATATCAGCCTCGCGCCCGGCGAAGCGGTGGCCGTCCGGTTCGACGATGGCGGCCGGGTCGGCGCGCCGCAGCGCGGCCGCGCCGAATGGAACCGTTTCGACGCTGCCGCCGCGCGCCAGATGGCGGGGATGCCGCCGCTCGACGAGCCGATGCGCGAAGCGATGCCGGCGGCGGGGCCCGCCGACGGAAGCAGGCCCGGCCCGATCCCGCCGGACGAGGTCCGCTTGCGCTTCCTGTCGGTCAGCGGGCAGCATTCGCTGCTCGTCATTGAGAACGGCCAGGGCCGGGCGCTCGCTTATCGCGCGCGCATGACCGTGAACGGCCAGAGCCGGCACACCGACGTCTGCATCGTCCTTCCCCGCCTGCAAAGCTACGAGCATTGGCCCCACCCGATCGAGCGGCTGGAGCTGTCGGACTTCCGCTTCATTGCCTGGCCGCCCGGCCGCAATCCGACCTGCGAATGAGGCGCCGATCAGGCGCAGGTCAGCCGGATCTCCCGCGCGCGCCTGTCGAAGACGAGCGACGAGCAGCGGGCGAGCAGGTCCGCGCCGATGGCGATGCGGTCGCGGTCGTTGTTGCGGCGCCGGTCGCCGGTGACGATGACCTCGTCCGGATCGCCGCCCTCGCCCTCCTCGCGGATCGAGGCGGCATTGCCGAAGTCCGCGGTGCGCACGCCGAGCTCGGTGATCGTCAGCGGGCCGACCTGGAGCGGCCTGCCCAGATGCAAGGTCCGCACCGGGCGGGAGATGCCGAAGGCGATCTCCGGCGATTCGACAGCGCCGGCGATCCGCGCATCGTTCTGCGCGGCGAGGCGGACGCCGGCGCCGGCGGTGGCCAGGGTGCGCGGATGATGGGGATCGAAGCGGATGCGCACCGGCGCCCCGCCCAGATCGATCACGGCATAGCTGTGCCCCCAGCCGCCGAACAGGCCGCCTTCGTCCGCCATCGGCAACGCCACCGTGCGCTCGCCGGGGCGGGCGGGGCCGAGCACGAAGCGGACCACCTGCTGCGGCAGGCCGCCGGGCCCGACGACGCCGTCCACGCCAGCGGCGAAGGGACGCTCGGTCCAGCCGACCCGGCGCTTGCGCGGCCGCGCGCCCCCGCCGATGCCGATGCGGGCGACCGCGCTTCGCCCCCTTACCATTTCGGGCCCGACCATATAGCCGAAGGCGAAGGGCCCCGCCCTGAGCCGCGCGCGCACCGCATAATCCGTGGTCAGCATCGGCAGCGCGGGCACGGCGGGATCGATGCGGATCCGGGCGGCCACGCCGTTGACCGTCACCGGCACGATGCCGTCGCCGCTGATCACGAGCTCGCTCGTCTGGGCGCGGGCCGGCGCCGAGGCGGCGATCGAGGCCAGGAGCGCGAGGAAAGCCAGGCCATGCCGTCCGGTCGTCATACCCACCTCCACGCTTACAGCTGCGCGACGCTGGCCTGACATTGCGGCGGCAATGGGGCGCCGCTAGGCTTGCGGCGATGCGGACGATGCTGCGGATCCTGGCGATGCTGGCCGCCGCGCTGGCGGGCGGCGAGGCGCGGGCGATGATCCCGGCGCTGACGCTGCCGGCCGACAGGGCGCTGCCCTGGACCTATCGGGCCCAGCCGCGGCCGTTGCGCTACCGCTCGGGAGACCTGCTGATCACCATCGCGGCGCGGCCGGCGCGCGACGGTTATGGATGGATCGTGCCGCAAGTGACCGTCTCCCGCCTGCGGCCCGTCATGCAGGGGCCGCAGCCGCCGACATGGGTGCTGACGTTCCGATCCTTCCCCACCTCGCCGATTTACGAGCACGGGCTCAGCGTCGGCCGGCTCGACGCCGCGGGCCACCGCTTCGTGATGTGGCAGGCCTATACGGGCGGCGCGCATTGCTGCTTCGACATCCAGCTCATCCTGCCGGACGAGCCGGAGCGCGGCGTGATCTCGCTGGGCAATTTCGACATGGAGATGATGACCGACATCCCCGCCGACGTCGACGGCGACGGGCGGACCGATTTCGTGCCGCGCGACAATGACTTCCTCTACGCCTTCGCCAGCTTCGCCGGCAGCTTCGCGCCGCCGCAGATCTGGAACGTGGAGGGCGGCCGCGCCGTCAACGTCTCGGCGGCGCCCCGCTACCGCGCCTTGTTCGTCGAGGCGATGGCGGAAACGCGGCCGATCTGCCTCGAACGCGAGGGCGAGCGCAACGGCGCCTGCGCGGCGTTCATCGCCGCGGCGGCGCGGATCGGCGAGACCGACCGGGCCTGGGCCGAGATGCTCGCCGCCTATGACCGCGACGGCGACGGCGACGAGCGCGGCCCCTTCCCAGCGCGGCTGCGCGCCTTCCTCGTCGCGCACGGCTATTTGCGCGAATAACGATCGGGGGCCGGCCGGCTCCCGCGCATCGGGTCCGAGCCTTTACGGCATCGTAACCGGTCTGCCCCATAGGCGGGCGACGCGTCGGTCGGGACGCCCTGCATTGGATTCGGAGCCGCCATGATCGACGTCGCCCTTTGCATCGCGACCGAGCACGATCCATGGCTGGTTGCCCTCGCCGTGCTCATCTGCTGCGCGGGCGCCTTTTCCCTCGTCCAGATGTTCGAGCGCACGCGCGGCACCGCCGGGATGCAGCGCCTTGGCTGGGCCTTCCTGACCTCGGTGGCCGCCGGCGCCACGATCTGGTCCACCCATTTCGTGGCGATGCTGGCGTTCGAAGCGAGGGCGCCGGTCCATCTCGACCCCGTGCTGACGATCGCTTCCCTGATCATCGCGGTGGTCGGCTCGCTCGCCGGCTTCTCCCTCGCGGCGTTGCGGCCCGGACGGATCCATGCCGCGACCGGCGGCGTCATTTTCGGCGGCGCCATATCGGCGATGCATTTCACGGGGATGATTGCCTATCGCGTCGACGGCATCGTCACCTGGAACTTGGCCTATATCGTCGCGGCGGTGCTTTGCGCAGGGGTCTTTTCCGGCATCGCCTTGACCATCCTCTGCTCGATGAAAAGCGAGCGCCGCCGGATCGCGCTCGGAACCGCGCTGATCGTCGTCGCGATCGCCACGCTCCATTTCGTCGCGATGACCGCCATGCACATCACGCCGCTGGTTCTCAGCGAGACGCCGCTCGCGCCGCAGGAGATGCGCGCGCTCGCGCTGGCGACCGCCCTGGTCGGGCTCGTCGTGATCGCGGCGGGCGTGTTCGCGGCCCTGATCGACCGCCACACCAAATCGGACGCGATGCGCAGGCTGCATCACATGGCGACCAACGACGCGCTGACCAGCCTGCCGAACCGCAGGGGATTCCAAAGCGAGCTGGCACACCAGTTCAACGTCGCGCGCGCCACCGGAACGCAGATCGGCCTGTGCGCGATCGATCTCGACCGCTTCAAGGAGATCAACGACGTTCACGGCCACAAGGTGGGCGACGACGTGCTGGTCATGCTGGCCGCGCGGATGCGCGAGGCGCTTGGCCCCAACGACATGGTGGCGCGCCTTGGCGGCGACGAATTCGTGGCGATCGCGAATTTCGACGAGCCGTGCCAGCTGGCCGCTCTCGCCGACCGCATCGACGCCGCCCTGAAGGCGCCGCTGGACTTCGGGCCGTTCACCGTGCGGGTCGGCGCCAGCATCGGCGTCGCGGTCTATCCGCGCGATGCCGCCGATGCCGAGACGCTCGCCAACAATGCCGATCTGGCGATGTACCGGGCCAAATGCGAAGCTCTGCCCGCGCCCTGCTATTACGATTCCGAACTCGACGAAGCGATACGCGAGCGGCGCGAGCTGGCGAACGACCTGCGCGTGGCGATCGACGGAAACCAGCTCGAAATGCACTACCAGCTGCAGGCCTCGGTCGTGACGCGGGAGATAATTGGCTATGAAGCGCTGCTGCGCTGGACCCATCCGGAGCGCGGACCGATTGGGCCGGCGGTCTTCGTTCCGATCGCCGAGGAGAACGGCCTGATCCTCGCGCTCGGCGAGTGGGTCCTGCGCCGGGCCTGCACCGACGCCGCCGGCTGGGATCACGAATCGAAGGTTGCGGTGAACGTCTCGCCGCTCCAGCTTGCCCATGCCGACCTGCCGCGGCTGTTCCAGCAGGTCATGCTCGAAACCGGCCTGCCGCCGCGCCGGCTCGAGGTCGAGCTGACCGAAAGCGCGATCATGGCCAATCGCGAGCGCGCGCTGCATGTGCTGCGCCAGATCAAGGCGCTCGGCGTCGGCGTCGCCCTCGACGATTTCGGAACGGGCTATTCCTCGCTCGAAACGCTGCGCGCCTTCCCGTTCGACAAGATCAAGCTCGACCGCTTCTTCGTTTCCGAGCTCGAAGGGAGTCCGCAGGCGACGGCGATCATCCGTGCCGTCCTCGCGCTCGGCAGGAGCCTGTCCATCCCGATACTTGCCGAGGGCATCGAAACGCATGACCAGCTCAACGTCCTCATCCGCGAAGGCTGCGACGAGGTTCAGGGCTTTCTGCTCGGCTACCCCGGCCCTTCGCCGGTGAGCATGACGCTGCCGGGCAATGGCACGGCCGCGACCAACCAGTTGGGCGGACTGAGCGCCGCCGCCTGACCATTTGCGTGCATAGCCGGGCGGCGCTAACCGGAAAGCGTGCAGGCTCCGCTCACCATTCTTCGCAACACATTTGGCTTCCAGGACTTTCGCGGCGTCCAGGAGCAGGTGATCGGCCGGGTCATGGCCGGCGCCCACACGCTGGCGGTGATGCCGACCGGGGCGGGCAAGTCGCTCTGCTACCAGGTGCCGGCGCTGGCGCGCGTCGGGACGGCGCTGGTCGTCTCGCCGCTGATCGCGCTGATGCACGACCAGATCCGCGCCGCCGAGGCGTTCGGGCTGCGCGCGGCGGCCCTGACCTCGGTCGACAATAATCGCGAGCAGACGGTCGACAGGCTCAGGCGCGGCGAGCTCGATCTGCTCTACGTCGCGCCCGAGCGGGCGACGGGCGAGAGCTTCCGCAGCCTGATCGCGCGCGTGCCGCTGGCGCTGATCGCGATCGACGAGGCGCATTGCGTCTCCGAATGGGGCCATGACTTCAGGCCCGATTACCGGCTGCTCCTGCCCTTGCTCGACGCGTTCGCCGAGGTGCCGCGGCTGGCGCTGACCGCGACCGCCGACAAGCGCACGCGCGAGGACATCGCGCGCCAGCTCGGCATCCCCGGGGACGGCCTCGTCCTTGCCGGCTTCGACCGGCCCAATATCCGCTACCATGTCCGGCCGCGCGAGGGCCTTCCCGCACAGCTCAAGGCGCTGCTCGCCGAGCAGCCGGGGCCGGGCATCGTCTACGCGACCAGCCGCGACCGCACCGACAAGCTCGCCGAGCAGCTCGGCGGCGCCGAGCGGCCGGCGCTGCCTTATCATGCCGGGCTCGAGCCGCCGGTCCGGGCGCGCAACCAGGCCGCCTTCGTCACTTCGGAGGAGATGGTGATGGTCGCGACCATCGCCTTCGGCATGGGCATCGACAAGCCCGACGTGCGCTTCGTCGCCCATGCCGGCATCCCCAAGTCGATCGAGGCCTTCTACCAGGAGACCGGCCGCGCCGGCCGCGACGGCGAGCCGGCCGAGGCCTGGCTGTTCTGGGGCGCCGAGGATTTCGCCCGGGCGCGCCGGCGCATCGAGACCGAGGTCGAGGAGAGCCGCCGCGCCGGCGAGCGCGAGCGGCTGAACGCGCTCGCCACTCTGGTCGAGACCGCGGGCTGCCGCCGCGCCATCTTGCTGCGCCATTTCGGCGAAGACCCGCCGGAGACCTGCGGCAATTGCGACAATTGCCTCAACCCGCCGGTGGCGATCGACGCGACGACGGTCGCCCAGAAACTGCTCTCCGCCGCCTTCCGCACCGAGATGCGCTTCGGCGTCCAGCATCTGACCGACGTGCTCGCCGGGCGCGAGACCGACAAGGTGCTGAATTTCGGCCATCAGCGGCTGAGCGTGTTCGGTATCGCCGACGCCGACGAATTGGCTTTGGTCAAGCCGGTCGCCCGCGCACTGATGGCCCGCGATGCGCTGCGCGCCGACGATTTTGGCGGCCTTTCCTTCGGCCCCGGCGCCAGGCCGATCCTGAAGGGCGGCGACAAGGTCGAGATCGTGCTGCCGCCCAAGCGCAGCCGCCGCCGCGACCGCAAGAGCGTGGAATACCCCCACGATCCTTTGTTCGAGGCGCTGCGCGCGCGCCGCCGCGCGCTTGCCGCGGAGGCGGGCGTGCCGCCCTACGTCATCTTCCACGATTCCACTTTGCGCGAGATGGCCGAATTGAAGCCGACCACGCTCGGCGCGCTGTCGCGCGTCTCGGGAGTCGGCGAGGCCAAGCTCGAACGCTATGGCGCGGCCTTCGTCGAAGTGATCGACGCCCATGCCGCGGCGCCTTAGGGAACGGGCATGATCTTCAGGGAATTGGACGGGAAGACTTTGGTCGCGGACCGCCAGCTCCAGGCTTCGGACATGGCCGCGGCCGCGGCGCGCGGCGTGACCCTGATCGTCAACAACCGCCCCGACGGCGAGGAGCCGGACCAGCCTGCGGCCGCCGAGATCGAAACCGCGGCCGCAGCGGCGGGGCTCCGCTATGCGCATATCCCGGTCGCGGGCGGATTTTCGGGCGACGCGATCGCGGCGATGGGCGCGGCGCTGGCGGAGGCGGAGGGTTCGGCGTTGCTCTTCTGCCGCTCGGGGACGCGCTCGACCTATTTGTGGGCGCTCGCCCGCGCCCGCGAAGGCGCGCTGCCCGAGGCGCTGCTCGGCAATGCGGCCCGCGCCGGCTACGACCTGCGCCCGATCCTGCTCTGGCTGAACCAGGATGAGCGGACCGGCGGTTAATTGATGTCCTGGCGGCGGAAGATTCGGAAGGTGAGGGCGGTCAGGCCGAGAATCCAGGCGGCGACGATGGCGAGCGAGGCCGCGGGCGCCATCGAGAAGGGGCCCGAGGGGAAGGGGACGACCAGCGCGTGGCCCTCCCTGAGCCAATAGCCGATATTGCCGAGATGATAGCCGGGCAGCACCTGATAGAGCGCGCCGACCAGCCCCGGCGCCTGGAACGCGAGCATCGGCGCGTAGACCCGGAAGAGCTGCTCCACGGTGGTGATGACGAGGCCGATCACGAGCGCGGCGACGGTCGAGCGGGTGAGGATCGCGGCGAGGCTCACATAAGCGGTGGTGAGGAGGATCGGGGCGAGCGCCGCGAGCGCGGCGAGGGCATGGGCCTGCAGCAGCGCTCCGGCGGCGATGCCGGCGGGAATGGGGTCGCCGGTCGCGAGGTCCTCGATCCAGCCGAACAGGTTGAACATGATGGCGCCGAGCGTGAAGCCGCAGGCGATCAGCGCCAGCGCGACGACATATTTGGCGGCGATGAGGGTGCTGCGGGCGCGGTGCGGGACGATGAGCTTCCAGGTGTTCCAGCCATATTCGCCGGCGAACACCACCGCGACGAAGGCGCCGAGAAGATAGCGGCCGATCGGCTGGCGGGGAAGCGACCAGAAGTCGACCGCGTTCGAGATCCAGGCGGCGGCATCGGCGTCGCCGCGCCCCCCCGAGCCGCCTTTGGCCAGATCGATGCCGATGGAGAGCAGCCAGAGCAGGACGACGCCGATCGGCCAGATCCAGACCAGGCCCCAGGTGGCGCGGTGCCGGCGGAACTTCAGCGCTTCGGCGGAGATCGCGTCAAGCATCGGCCGGATCCTCCTGGGTGAGGGCCAGAAAGACGTCCTCGAGGTTGCGCTGCACCGGGGCCAGTTCGAACAGAGCGACTCCGGCCTCGATCAGCCGGCGCGCCACTTCCGGCGCATCGGCCCTGGCGGCGGCGACCGCGAGGGCCGCGCCCTGCCGTTCCACCGGCCAATGCGGGCGCAGCGCCGCTTCCGCCGCGTCGAGCGGGACGGCCTCGACCCTGAGGCTCGTCGCCTCCTGATCGAGCAGGCCCGAAACCGTCGATTCGCGGACCAGCTCGCCCTTGTGGATGATCGCGACCCGGTCGCAGACCTGCTGGACCTCGCTGAGCAAGTGGCTGGAGAGGAACACCGTCTTGTCATGGTCCGCGGCCAGGCTGCGGATCAGCCGGCGCATCTCCTGGATGCCGGCGACGTCGAGGCCGTTGACCGGCTCGTCGAGGATGACGATCTCGGGATCGTTGAGCAAGGCGGCGGCCACGCCGAGCCGCTGGCGCATGCCGGTGGAATAGGCCTTCACCTTGCGCTTCGCGTCCTTGGCGAGGCCGACCTGGTCGAGCAAGGCGTCGATCCGCTCCTCGCCGTCGCCATGGGTCTTGGCCAGCACCTCGAGGTTCCGGCGGCCGGAGAGGAAGGGATAGAAAGCGCCGCCGTCGACCAGCGAGCCGACCCGCCGGAGCAGCGAAGGGTCCGCGGCCAGATCCCGGCCGAACAAGGAGACCCGGCCCGCCGTCGGCGCGATCAGCCCGATCAGCATGCGGATCGTCGTGCTCTTGCCGGCGCCGTTGGGGCCGAGGAAGCCGTAGACCTCGCCCGCGCCGACCGCGAGCGAAACGCCGCGCACCGCCTTGACCGCGCCGCCCCGCCGCCCGAAGGTCTTGCTGAGATCGGTCAGCGCCAGCACCGGGGCGCCCGGTTCAGTCATCGCCAATCCCATTCACCCGTCCATCCTCATAGTGTATTGCTTAGATAATACAGCAGGGCTGTCAAGCGACTTCGGCGAGCAGCGCCCGCGCCGCCTCCAGATCCTCGTCGTCGACCATCAGCCGGGCCGGAACGACGCCAAGATCCGCGCCGCCCCAGTTCATCTCCATGTCGAACAGGAAGCTCGGAATATCGGCCGCGTCGAGACGCGCCTTGGCCAGGCTGGCTTCGAAGCGCGTGAAGAAGCGGCTTGCCTCGACCAGCGCCATTACCAGGGCACCACCTTGCCCGCCGCCGCTTCGATCGCGGTCGGCTTGCGGCCGAGCATGAGATTGCGGTGCGGGAAGCGGCCGAACCGCGCGATCAGGTCATGATGCAGCCGCGCATATTTGAGCATCTCGGCATCGCCCAGGGCGGTGAAGAGGAGCAGCGCCTGGCGCTGGTCCCGCAGATCCTCGCTATGCTCGAACGGCATGTAGAGGAAGCCGCGCCTTTCTGGCGTCATGCCGTCGTCATAATCGCGCTCGACCGCGCCCTTCGCCACCGCGAGCGCGAGCGGATCGGTCGAGAATTGATCGGCATGGCCGCGGAACATGTTGCGCGGCATCTGATCGAACAGGAGCACGGCCGCGAGCGCCTCGTCCGCCGAGCCCAGGAAATGCTCGGGCACATTCTCCCGCCGCTCCTCCCAGAGCTGGCCGAACCGGTCCGCGATCTCGAGGTCGAACGCATTGCTCGGCTTCCACCAATCGTCCCAGCCGTGGGAGAACCAGAACTCCAGGACGTCGCGAACCCAGGCCTGGCTCACGCGGCGGTCCCGCCAACCGTCAGGCCCTCGATCAGCAGCGTCGGCTGGCCGACGCCGGCGGGGACGGTCTGGCCGCCCTTGCCGCAAATGCCGACGCCTTCGTCCAGCGCCATGTCGTCGCCGATCGCCGCCACCCGGGTGAGCACGGTCGGGCCGTCGCCGATCAGGGTCGCGCCCTTGATCGGCGCACCCAATTTGCCGTTCTCGATCCGATAGGCCTCGGTGCAGGAGAAGACGAACTTGCCCGAGGTGATGTCGACCTGGCCGCCGCCGAAGCTCCTGGCGTAGATGCCGTTCCTCGCGCGGGCGAGGATTTCGCCGGGATCCTCGCTGCCGCCGAGCATGAAGGTGTTGGTCATGCGCGGCATCGGCGCGTGGGCGAAGCTTTCGCGGCGGCCGTTGCCGGTCGCGGCGACGCCCATCAGCCGGGCGTTGAGCCGGTCCTGGATATAGCCTTTCAGGATGCCGTCCTCGATCAGCACGTTGCGCTGCGTGGGCGTGCCTTCGTCGTCGATGGTGAGCGAGCCGCGGCGGTCGCCGAGCGTGCCGTCGTCGACGACGGTGACGCCGCTCGCGGCGACGCGCTCGCCGATCCGCCCGGAGAAAGCCGACGTGCCCTTGCGGTTGAAATCGCCTTCGAGGCCGTGGCCGACCGCCTCGTGGAGCAGCACGCCTGGCCAGCCCGGGCCGAGCACCACCGTCATCTCTCCCGCCGGCGCCGCGACCGACTCGAGATTGACCAGGGCCTGGGCGAGCGCGACGTCGATCGCCCGGTTCCAGGTCTCGGGCTCGAACAGATCGTCGTAGAGGTAGCGGCCGCCAAGGCCGTGAAAGCCGCTTTCGCGACGGCCATTCTGCTCGGCCACGATCTGGACGTTGAGGCGGACCAGCGGACGGATGTCGTGGGCGACGAAGCCGTCGGGCCGGACGATGTCGATCACGCTCCACGAGCCCGCCAGCATCACCGAGACCTGGGCGACGCGGGGATCGCGGGCGCGGGCGGCGGCGTCGATCTGCTGGCAGAGCGCGACCTTCCTGGCGAAGGGGATCAGGCTCAAGGGGTCGGCGTCGGTATAGAGGCGGGCGTTGGTCCGGCGCGGCGGGCCGGGGCGGACACCGCTCGCCGGATCGAGCACCTGCATCGTCTCGGCGGCGCGGCGGATCGCGGCCTCGCTGAGCTCGTTGGCCTGGGCGAAGGCGGTCGTCTCGCCCGAGACGCCCCTCAGCCCGAAGCCCGCCTGGGTGTTGAAATCGGCGGTCTTCAGGCGTCCGTCGTCGAAGCCGAAGCTCTCGGACGCGGTATATTGGAGATAGAGCTCGCCATCGTCGCAGCCCTTGAGCGCCTCGGCGGTGAGACGGAGCGCGCCGTCGGGATCGAGGCCGTCGGGGCGGTAGAGGAAGCGGCGGGGATCGTTGCTCATGCGGGCGATATAGGGAGAGCACGACGGAAAGTCTAAAAGGCGCCGATTGCCCGTGGCGCGGCTGCGCCCTAGACTGGGGCCATCGCCGCCGGGAGACCGAAATTTGCTTGCCGCGCTCCTGCTTCTCGCCGCCGCTCCGGGACAGAATTCCTTTTGCGGGGCAGCCCGCGCGGCCGCGCCCGACGTCGGCGCGGCGCGGAGAATCGCCGAGGCGGCCGTCCGCAACGCGCGCGCGCCGACCCGCCTTTATCGGCTCGTCATCATAGCGGATCGGGCAGATGCGCGGCTGTGGATCGCCTTCCAGGTGCCGAGGACGGGACCGACAAGAGGCGGCGGCGGGCTGGAATTCAGGATCGACCGCTGCACCGGCGCGATCAGCCGGATGCGCCATTCGCGCTAGTCGGACGTGTCCGCCGGCCCGCCCTTCAGAATGAAGCGCCGGTCGCAATAGCCGCAATCCACGAAGCCTTTCTCGTCGATCTGCAGATAGACGCGCGGATGGCCCAAGGCGGGCGAGATGTCGGTGGCGCCGTCGCAGGCGACGCGGGGGCTGTCGGTGAAGACGATTTCGGGCGTGAAGGGGTCGGTCGCGGCCATGAGAGGGCTCTAGCGAAGCCGGGGCGGGCGGACAATCTGCTTCGCGAGGCGCGCAACTGGAGCTATGCCCTCGCCCATGGCCGAAGCCGCGATCTCGATCCTCGATCTGCAGAAGACCTATGCCGGCGGCAAGCGCGCGCTCGACGGGATCAGCCTCGATGTGCCGCGCGGGCAGATCTTCGGCCTGCTCGGGCCGAACGGCGCCGGCAAATCGACGCTGATCAACATCCTCGCCGGGCTGGTGAGCAAGAGCGGCGGCAGCGCCAATATCTGGGGCTTCGACATCGACGCCCATCCCCGCAACGCCAAGCGCTCGATCGGGGTGGTGCCGCAGGAGATATTGTTCGATCCCTTCTTCACGCCGAAGGAGGCGCTGGAGATCCAGGCCGGGCTCTACGGCATCCCCAAGAAGGACCGGCGAACGATGGAGCTGCTCCGCGCGATGCGGCTCGAGGACAAGGCCAATGCCTATTCGCGGACGCTCTCGGGCGGGATGAAGCGGCGGCTGCTGGTCGCCAAGGCGATGGTCCATTCGCCGCCGATCCTGGTTCTCGACGAGCCCACCGCCGGCGTCGACGTGGAATTGCGCCAGCAGCTCTGGGGATTCGTCCGCGGCCTCAACGCGCAGGGCGTCACCATCGTGCTCACCACCCATTATCTCGAAGAGGCCGAGCAGCTTTGCGACCGGATCGGCATCATCAACCACGGCCGGCTGATCGCCAACGAGACGACCCGGACCCTGGTCGGCATGGCGCAGGAGAAAGTGGTCGAGGTGGTGGTCGACCGCGACGTCGCCGTGGCGCCCGAAAATACCTGCTTCGACAAGATCGAGCTGATGGGCGAGCGCACGCTTGCGATCACCTACCGCAAGGACCGGGTCAATGCCGGCGACGTCCTCGCCGCTTTGCACCGGGAGGGGCTGGGCATCGTCGATGTCTCGACCCGCGAGGCGGATCTGGAGGACGTGTTCCTGAATTTAACGCGCGCCACGGGCACCGATGGCTGAGAGCCCCGCTCCGTTGGCCCTGAGCTTGTCCTTCGATACCGTTCCACAGGCTCAACGGCTACTCAGGGTGAACGGGTGGAGCTAATGCATTTCCCTCTCCCGCTCATCCTGAGTAGGGACTGAGCCTGGCGAAGCCGGTATCGAAGGACAGGCTCGGCCAGATCGGATTGGGGGTCTCGATTGAGCGGTTCCGCCCACCATTATGACGTCATCGTCATCGGCTCCGGCGCCGCGGGGCTGACGGCGGCGCTGAATCTGGCGGCCAGGTTCAAGGTGGCGGTGCTGGCCAAGGGCGAGGGCGCGACCGGCTGGGCGCAGGGCGGGATCGCGGCGGTGCTGGAGCCGGGCGACACGTTCGAGGCCCATGTCGAGGACACGATGATCGCCGGCGCCGGGCTCAACAACCGCGCCACGGTCGAGTTCGTCGTCGGCCACGCGCCCGCCGCGATCGAGCGGCTCGCCTTATTGGGCGTCCCCTTCAACGTCGCCGCCGATTCCAACGCCTGGCACCTGACCCGCGAGGGCGGGCACAGCCATCGCCGCATCGTCCATGTCGACGACGCCACCGGCTGGGCGGTGCAGCAGGCGCTGGAGAAAGCGGCCGCCGCCAATCCCAACATCACCCTCGTCCCCGACATGGTCGCGATCGACCTCGTCACCAGCCGCCACGGCGAGCGCTATTCGGGCGACGGCCATGTCTGGGGCGTCTATGCGCTCAACCGGCGCAAGGGGAAGGTCGAGACCTTCACCGCCCGCGCCACCATCCTCGCCACGGGGGGCGCGGGCCGCGTCTACCTGTTCTCGACCGCGCCCCGGGGCGCGACCGGCGACGGCATCGCCATGGCCTGGCGCGCCGGCGCCAGGGTCTCCAACATGGAATTCATGCAATTCCACCCGACCTGCCTCTATAATCTGCAGGTCAAGAATTTCCTGATCACCGAGGCGGTGCGCGGCGAGGGCGGGATCCTCAAACACCCGGAGACAGGCCACCGCTTCATGCCCGATTATGACGAGCGCGCCGAGCTCGCCCCGCGCGACATTGTCGCCCGCGCCATCGACGCCGAGATCAAGCGCGACGGCCTGGACTATGTATTGCTCGACATCTCGCATCGCGAGCCGGAGTTCATCCGCGAGCATTTCCCGAACATCTACGACAAGCTGATCGGGCTCGGCATCGACATCACGCGTGAACCGATGCCGGTCGTCCCCGCTCAGCATTACACTTGCGGCGGCGTGGTCGTGGACCGGCACGGCCGCACTGACGCGTCCGGCCTCTATGCGGCCGGCGAAGTCACCCAATCCGGGCTGCACGGCGCCAACCGGCTCGCGTCGAACAGCCTGCTCGAATGCCTGGTGTTTGGCGAAGCGGCGGCAAAGCACATCATCGGCAATTGGGATTCGCTGCCTGAGGTGCCCGATATTCGGCCGTG
>JAXDPD010000072.1:0-21985 GCA_034668505.1 Sphingomonadales bacterium | reverse complement strand
GAAGATTTGGAAAAAGCCATGTTCGCAGTCGTGCGCACGGGCGGCAAGCAGTATCGCGTCGCCGCCGGAGACAAGATCGTCGTCGAGAAGCTCGCCGGAGAGGCGGGCGACACCATCCAGCTGGGCGACATCCTCCTCGCCGGCGAGGGCGCGGAGCTCAAGTCGACCGACGGCCTCACCGTCTCGGCCGAGATCGTCGCCCAGGCGAAGGCCGACAAGGTCACCGTCTTCAAGAAGAAGCGCCGCCACAATTACCGCCGCAAGCGCGGCCACCGCCAGCAGCTGACGATCCTCAAGATCCTCAGCATCGGCGGCAAGAAGGCGGAGACCAAGAAGGCCGCTCCGGCGACCGAGAAGGCGGCGCCCGGCGACGACAAGCCGGCCAAGGCCGCCGCCAAGCCCAAGCCCGAGGCGCCGCTGAAGGCCGCGGCGACCAAGAAGGCGCCCGACGCCAAGCCCGCGGCGCCGAAAAAGTCGACAAGGAAGCCCGCCGCTGGTAAGGGCGAGTAAAGAGATTCAAGGCTAGAGAAGAACCATGGCACATAAGAAAGCAGGCGGCTCGTCGCGTAACGGCCGCGATTCCCAGTCCAAGCGCCTCGGCGTGAAAAAGTTCGGCGGCGAGAGCGTCGCCGGCGGCAACATCATCGTGCGCCAGCGCGGCACCAAATATTATCCCGGCGCCAATGTCGGCATCGGCAAGGACCATACCCTGTTTGCGCTTACCGCCGGCACCGTCGCGTTTCGCGACGGCAAGCTGGGGCGCAAGTTCGTCTGCGTCGAAATGCCGATTACCAGCGCGGCGGAATAGGGACAGTCACAGAAGGGCTGTCCTGGGAAGGGCGGCCCAAGGTTCTCGAAGCAGGACCAATTGAGGGAGAGGGTCGCTCCTCTCCCTTTTCTTTTGTCTCCCTCAGATCGACATGTCGCCGGTCCATACCCGCAAGGGCCAGGGCCGGTGCAGCGTGAGAGGAAGACGGCGATGTTCGCGAGAACGGAAAGACTGTTCCTTAGACCCGGCTGGCCCGAGGATGCGGCCGCTTTGGCCCAGGCGATCGGCCAGGAGCAGGTGGTGCGGATGCTGGCGCAAGCGCCCTGGCCCTATGCGCTTGGCGATGCCGAGCGCTTCCTCGCCCGCCCGCGCGCGCTCACCGAAGTCTTCCTGCTCATCCTCGCCCATGAAGGCGGGCCGCCGCGCATCGTCGGCGGCATCGGCATCCAGCCCGAAGCGGAAGGCGGCCACGAGCTCGGCTATTGGCTGACGCCCGGCGCCTGGGGCCGCGGCTATGCGACCGAGGCGGGCCGGGCGATGGTCGCCATCGCCCGCCACGCGCTCGGGCTGCGCCGCCTGGTCTCCGGGCATTTCGTCGACAATCCGGCTTCGGGCCGGGTGCTCGGCAAATTGGGCTTCCGGCCCACCGGCCGCACCGTCCCGCGCTACAGCGCGAGCCGCGGCGAGGCGGTGGCATGCCGGCTGTTCGCGCTCGAGCTGGCGGAGGGGGAGGCCGCGGTTGCGGAGCCGCGTTCGATGGCGGCGTAAGATGACAACCCCTCTCCCCTGAAGGGAGAGGGGGTTTACGCCGTCGCGCCCACTGGCAGCCGCGCCGCCTCGTAATCGCTCTCGGCCTTGGCGATCAGGGCGCGGTCGTCATGCTTCCAGGGGTGGAAGCGGGGCAGGAAGAAAGCGAGCCAGGCGCCGAGGATCTTCCTGAGCATGCCGGGCCGCACCCAGCAGAACCACAGCATCCGCGCCCAGGCGCGCATGCCGGTAATGCCGTCCTGCCTGAGCAGTTCGATCGTGCCCTTGCTGCGGTCGACGACGAAGTTCCGCGTCACGAACAGCATCACCTTGGCCTTGATCTTCCAGCGCTTGCGCCGGGTCATGCCGCGGGTCGCGTGCAGCCAGGTGTCGTAGGCGACGCCCTTATGCTCGATCTCCTCGATCGCGTGCCAGCGCCAGAGCGCGGCGCTCTCCGGGTCCGCCTTGTCGAGGTGGCGCGGATTCTTGAGCAATTGATGGGCGAGGATCGCGGTGAAATGCTCGAGGCACATGGTCGCGGCGAGGTTGACGATCGGCGGCCGGTCCCTGGTGATCGACAGGCGCCACTCGACCCGCGCCTCGAGCCCGGACATGTCGTAGCCCGCCTCCAGCGCGCGCTTGTTGAACTGGACGTGCTCGCGGCTGTGCATCACCTCCTGGGTCACGAACGCGCGGATCTCGGCGTCGAGCTTGGGCGGCGTGCCCTCGCGGAACTTGCGCACGCTCTCGACGAAGAAGGCCTCGCCCTTGGGAAAGGTCGCCGACAGCGCGTTGTAGAAAGCACTCGCCACCGGATCGCCGCCCATCCACCAGCGGTCCTGCTTGAGGCCGCGGCCGAATCGCCGGTCGCGCGGCGTGATCGTCAGGTCTTGCGGGGTGGTCGAACGCGCCATGTTGTATTCCTTGGCAAAATGTCGTGAACGGGTCGCGAGAGAATTTTGCGCCAGCTTGATGCACCCGTCAGAAAGCACATACTTACAAACATGTCAATAGCTCCCGCCCCCCGCGAACGCCTGTCCCCAGGGGAAAGCCGCGCGGTCGCGCTCGAGGCGGCGCGGCGGCTTTTGATCGACAAGGGACCGCAGGCGGTGACGCTGAAGGCGGTGGCCGCGGAAATCGGCAAGACCCACGCCAATCTGCTCCATCATTTCGGCTCGGCCGCGGGGCTGCAGGCGGCTTTGGCCGGGCTGATCTCCGACCGGGTCGTCGCAGGCATCGCCGAAGCCGTGGTGCGCGCCCGCGCCCATGAGGCCGATCCGATCGAGATCGTCGACCGCACCTTCGACGCCTTCGGCCGCGAGGGCGGCGGCGCGCTCTGCGCCTGGATGATCCTTTCCGGCAATCGCGAGGCGCTGAACCCGATACTCGACGCCATTCACGAGCTGGTCGATCAATTGGGCGAGGGCCATGAGGATCGGCCGGTGCACGAGACCACGTTATGGCTGGTGCTGCTCGCGGCCGGCGATTCGCTGCTCGGCGCCGAAATGGCCGGCGCGCTCGGCCTCGGCCGCGGCAAGGCGCGCGAGATTGCGCGGCGCCAGCTCATCGCCACCACCGGTTTGGGGAAAGGAGAGGAGAAATGATCACGGGCGTCCACGGCATGATCTTCACCAAGGACGAGGCGGCCGACCGCGCCTTCCTCAAGGACGTGCTCGAATTGCCTTATGTCGATTCCGGCGGCGGCTGGCTGATCTTCAAGCTGCCGCCGGCGGAGCTCGGCGTGCACGGCCACGATGCCAACGATTTCCACCAGATCTATTTCATCTGCGAGGATGTCGGCTCGCGGACAAGGGCGTGACCTGCGGCGAGGTGCAGCAGGCGCCCTGGGGCCGGATCACCTCGGTGCCGCTTCCCGGCGGCGGCAAGCTCGGCCTGTACGAGGCGACCCACGCGCGGCCCTGAGGCTCAGGAGCCGCATCGCCTGAGGCTATATCTGATTCCGCCTTCGCTGACGGTGATCGCATCTCCCGAGCGCGTATAGGTGCGACTCCCGGCGACGATCGTCGAGCCGGTCGCGCTGTCGATCGTCAATTTCTGGCGCTCGTCCCCGAAGGAGGAGTTGAGCTCGCGCGCATCCGTCGTGATGGTTACCGGGAGCGAGCAATCGCCGCTTATGCCCCAGCGCCCGTTGATCCAGGCCGATGTGGATTGCGGGAAATGGATCCGCAGCACCATCGGGCCCGACGCGCCGCCGGCACAAGCCGGGTCGTAGCGCGGGCTAACGACCATGGTCTCCATGCCGGGATATTTCCGCAGCCGGCGCGTCGCCTGCACGGCGAGCCGGAAGGCGGCGGCGCGGTCACGATCGCCGCAATAGAAGACGTCCGCATTCCCTTCTGTCGCGGCAGGCCGGCTCGCGGCGGCGGGGCGATAGCCCAATCCGGCGATCAGGGAGGAGAATTCGGAAACGGGGGCGGCGCGATCGTTGCCGAAGTCCAGCTCGACGCGCGGGGCGGGCTCGGGCGCGAAAGCGACCTTCGCCCAATGCTCGATCTCCTCCCCCGACGGAACGGCAATGCGCTCGACGATCCGGATGGGCGTGGCCTTGAAGATCAGGCCGATACTGCGCGGAAGCGACTCGCCCGCGACCGGAAAGGAGGCGCGCAGCACGCTGTGGCGCGCCATCGTGCCGCGGCCGCCGACCCGGGTGGCGGCCAGGAAATTGCCCCGAAGGCCAAGCAGGTTCGAGCTGGTGGGCTCGCCGTTGCGGTCCGTCGTGCCGATCCAGACATAGCCCTCGGCGACATCCGGCGCCGTCGCCACATTCGCCACGCTTGCGGTCGCCCGTATCGCGTCCCCCTCATCGACGTGCTCGCTCTCGAAGGCGGTCCGGCCGGGACTCAGATCCTCGTTCTTCCTCTGAATGAAGTCGTCCGTGGCTGCCAGGCTGATCGGGATTTGCGGCCTGATCGCGTCCTGCTGCCGCGCCGCGGCCTCCTCGGCGTTGCTGGCGCTCTCGCCCTCGGCGAACCGCCGGGAGGCCCAATTGACCGCCAGCACCGCAGCGACCACGAGCAAGGCGACCAGGACGAGGCCGGACCAGCCGAGCTTGCGCCACCTTTTCAGCATCGTCCGGTCGAGCCAGGTCTTGTCGTGGCTTTCCTTGAGCAGCCGGGCGACCGCGCGCCACTCGGGCTCGTCGGTGACGTCGTCGGTCCCGGTCGGGCGGACGAGATGGGCGCGCGCCCAATCCGGCCTTTGCCTGATCCGCTCGAACCAGGCGCCGAGCCGCTCGCTGGTGGCGCCGTCCAGATAGGCCTTGCGGTTGGTCTCGAAGAACAGCGCATGGACCGACAGCCAGCGCCACAGCATCACGTCCTGCGCCTCGCGCTCGACCCAGCCGACCGGCTGCGCCGTCTCCGCCTCGATCGCCGTGTCGCTCATCCGCGGCCAGGCCCGGATCAGCGCCTCGTGGCTGATGTCGATGACGGTCTCGCCCTCGATCGCCTCGCCCATCTCCGCATAAGGGGTGAGGAAGGAGACGCCCTCGCGCCGGAAGCCGTCGACGATCGCGACCGTTTCCTCCCACGAGACGCCGCTCAATCGGGCCAGCCGCCAGAAGCGCTGCGGGCAGCGGATCGCCCGGCTCTCGCTGTCCTTGCGGGTCAGCGCGCGGAAGATGAATTCGGCCGCCGATTCCCGGGCCGCATCGCCGGCGCTGACCTCGGCGAGGACGCGGTCGGCATGGCCGGCGAGGATCGCGCTCAGCGGCGCCCGCGTGCGCGCGTGCTCGCTCTGCGCGCATTCCTCGAGCGCGCGCTCGTAATCGCCGAGGTCGAGCGTGCGGTTCTCGGTCGCGCGCCACATCTGCATCAGGGCATGCTGGACCAGAGGCAGCGCATCCTGCTCGCGCGCGGCATCGTCGGCCATGCGCTCGGCGAGCGCGTGGTCGACCGAGCCTTCGAACACTTCGGCCGGTTCGCGGATCGCCCGGACGAGGTCGGCGCGGGCCATGTTGGGGAGCAGATATTGGGTATGGTTGATCGCCTCGGCGAGGCCGCGATAGCGCGCGCAATTGCCGAGGAATTCGGAGCGCATGGTGAGGATGAAGCTGATCTCCGCGGCGTCCTTGGCGGGCTCGGCCGCCTCGCCGTCCGCTTCGGCCTCCCACCAGCCCGCCTCATTCTCGTAGCAGCCGCACAACAAGACGAGCAGTTCGGCGAAGCGCTGCGCCTCCTCGAAGCCCTCGTCCTCGGCGAAGCGGAACAATTCCTCGAACTGGTCGACGACGATGCAGATCTGGTCGATGCCCGCGGCGGCGGCGAGCCGCGCCACCCCGGCCCGCGCCTCCGGGCCGTTGGCGATGGCGCGATAGACGTCCTCGAGGCCGGCCGGCCCCGCCTCGGTCGCGCACAATTCCTGGAGCAGCCCGACCAGGGCCTGCATCGGCTTGATGCCGGGGCGGAAGGTGCCGGTCCTGAGGACAAGGCCGCGCCGCGCCCGCCGCCGCGCCAATTGCGGCAGCACGCCGGCCGCGATCAGCGAGGATTTGCCGCAGCCCGAGGCGCCGTGGACGACCACCATGTGGCGTTCGTTGAGGCGGACCAGCACCTGATCGACCATCTGCTCGCGGCCGAAGAAGATGTCGCGCTCGCGCGGCAGGAACGGCCTGAGGCCCGGATAGGGGCTCATCGCCATGCCTTCGAGCGGGTCCGGCTCCAGCGCCCGCCAGGGCTTGTTCACGCCCTCGCCTCGAGCCCGTAGCGCTGCCGCACCTTGTCCGCGGACGAGCGCAGCCAGGTCCGGACATAATCGGGCCAGTCGCACGATCCGGCGTCGATCCAGTCGATGTCGAACCTCTTGGCGTTGCTGAGCCGCGCCGGCCGGTTCAGCATGCCGGTCCGGTCGACCACCGCGCAGGGCAGATATTTCTTATATTTGGAGGCGATGAAGTTGCGCCGCTCGCGGCCGATCACGTCGAGGTCGAAATCGAGCTTCACGCCGTCGCCTCCGACCATGATCATGGCGTCGCAGCGGCTGGCGAGCTTGGCATATTGGAGGCGCTTGGCGCTGTCGTCGTCGGCGTCGAGCGGCTCGGGCTCGGAGGGCGTGACGACGATGCCGAGATCGTCCATCTCCTTCCAGGTCGCCTCCCACTCGCTGACCTCGTCGCTGCGGCCGTAGAGATAGACCTTCTCGATGTCGCCGCTCTCCAGCCAGCCGACCAATTCGGTCTTGCGCGCTTTCTCCTCGATCGTGGCGTCGAGCGCGCGCAGCGCGCGGGCGATCTGGTTGGCCAACTCCATCAGCGAGGGCGCGATCACCGCCGGCACGTCGCCGCCCCAATTCTGCAGCCAGCCGTGCGGCAGCGGGCTGCCGCGCTCGTGAAATTCCCAGCCGACGGTCTTGTTGCCCTCGGCGTCGCAGAGGCATGCGGGCCAGGCCAGATCGTCGGTCTCCATCGCCTTGGAGATGAACAGCCGGCCGCCGATGCCGCTGGCCTGCCCGGGCAAATTCTCGACGAACGTGTCGAGCTCGCGCCGGCACCAGTCCGAATTGAGATAATGCGGCGACATCACCATGTGGAACAGCGCCGAGGCGCGCACCTTGTGCTCGAGCTCGGGGCCGAGATGCGCGGTCTTGTTGAGCCCGTCCGAGCTTTCGTCGAAGAAGATGCGGGGCGGCGGGCTGAGCAAAGCGTCGAGCGTCTCGCTCAGCGCCTCGTTGAGCTGCTTCGACCAGCGTTTGAGCGGCGAATCCCCTTTCCCGCGCGGATCGCCGTGCGAATAGGAAAAGAACATGTCATATTCGAAGCCGTGCTTCTGCAAATAGCAGGGCTCCGCGTCATGCGGTTCGCTCATTTCTTCCCGATCTTGTTGGGACCCCTCCCCGAAAAGCGCAGCATATCATCGAATCGGGTGCCGCGCTAACGCGAATCGGTCCGCTTTCGAGACCCGCTCCCGGAATGGCGCTCCGCCCTGCCCTGCTCGCGGGCGCCCTTCACCCCGCCTCTCCGATCCCCTACAGGGCGGCCCATGCATTTCCTCGACCAGGCCAAGATCTTCATCCGCTCCGGCGCCGGCGGGCCGGGCGCGGTGAGCTTCCGGCGCGAGAAATATATCGAATATGGCGGGCCCGACGGCGGCGACGGCGGCAAGGGCGGCGACATCGTCTTCGAGGCGGTCGAGGGCCTCAATACCCTGATCGACTTCCGCTACACCCAGCATTTCCGGGCGCCGCGCGGCAAGGGCGGCGCCGGCCGCGACCAGACCGGCGCCGGCGGCAAGGACCTGATCGTCAAGGTGCCGGTCGGGACCCAGGTGCTCGACGACGACAAGGAGACTGTCCTCGCCGACTTCACCGAAGTGGGCCAGCGCATAATCCTGCTCAAGGGCGGCGACGGCGGCCGCGGCAATGCCAGCTACAAGACGTCGACCAACCGCGCGCCCCGCCAGCACGGCACCGGCTGGCCCGGCGAGGAGCTCTGGGTCTGGCTGCGGCTCAAGCTGATCGCCGATGCAGGCCTGGTCGGGCTCCCGAACGCCGGCAAGTCCACCTTCCTCAACGCCGTCTCCAACGCCAAGGCCAAGGTCGGCGATTATCCCTTCACCACGCTCCATCCCAAGCTCGGCGTCGTCCGCCACCGCCAGGTCGATTTCGTCCTCGCCGACATTCCCGGCCTGATCGAGGGCGCCGCCGAAGGCGCCGGCGTCGGCGACCGCTTCCTCGGCCATATCGAGCGCACCCGCATCCTCGTCCACCTGGTCGACGCCAATCTGGAGGACGTCGCCGCGGGCTACCGCACCGTCCGCGACGAGCTCGACGCTTATGGCGCCGGCCTCACCGACAAGGTCGAATTGGTCGCCTTGAACAAGGCCGACACGATCGACGCCGAAATGGCCGAGGCGCTCGCCGCAGAGCTGCGCGCGGAATCCGGCGCCCGCGTCTTCACCGTCTCCGGCGCGACCGGGGCGGGGGTGGACGAGATCCTCGACGCGATCATCGCCGAATTGCGCACGATCAAGCAGGAGGCGGCGGAGGCGGAAGCGCCGGGATGGTCTCCCGTATGAGAAGACCTCCACCCTCGTTCGTGACGAACGGAGATGTTGGGTGACCAGCAGTGTCCCCACCCTCGCCGTCACCGGCGGCACCGGCTTCGTCGGCGGGCATCTGATCCGCGCGGCGCGGGCGGCGGGCCATCCGGTGCGCGCGCTGACCCGCGGCTGGCGCCCGCCCGAGGAGGGGATCGACTGGATCGAGGGCGCGCTCGACCGGCCCGAGAGCCTGGCCGCGCTCGCCGAGGGCGCCGACGCGCTGATCCACATTGCCGGCCTGATCAACGCGCCCGACCGCGCCGGCTTCGAGGCGGTCAATGTCGGCGGCACCGCGGCGATCGTCGACGCCGCCCGGGCCGCTGGGGTTCGCCGCTTCGTCCACATCTCCTCGCTCGCCGCGCGCGAGCCGGAGGTCAGCGATTACGGCTGGTCCAAGGCGCGCTCCGAGCGCGTCGTCGCCGCCTCCGGGCTCGACTGGACGATCGTGCGGCCGCCGGCGGTCTACGGCCCCGGCGACCGCGAAACGTTCGAATTGTTCAAGATGGCGCGGCGCGGCCTCGCTTTGCTGCCGCCCAAGGGCCGCTTCTCGGTCATCCACGTCGAGGATTTGTGCCGGCTGATCCTCGCCCTGGTCGATGCGCCCGCCACGCTCGGCGCGACCTACGAGCCCGACGACGGCACCGAGAATGGCTGGGAGCACCGCCATTTCGCGCGCACCCTGGGCCGGGTCTTCGGCAAGCGCGCCACCACGCTCGCAATGCCAAAGGCGGTGGTGAAGGGCGCCGCCCGCCTCGACCGCCTCGTCCGCGGCTCCAAGGCGAAGCTCACCCCCGACCGCGCCCGCTCTTACTGCCACCCCGATTGGGTCGTCGCCGCCGTGGCGCGCCCGCCCGCCCAGCTCTGGACCCCCGCCATCCGCACGCCCACCGGCCTCAAGGCGACCGCCTTATGGTACCGCCAGCAAGGCTGGCTCCCCTGAAATCAGTGACAGTCACTCTTTTCCCATCTGGTAAATAGTGACTGTCACTATTTACGCGGGATGCCGGACCTGATCCGGCATCAGTCACATGATGAATTGCTGGATCACGAAGGCGGCGCAGCTCGCCACCAGGCCGAGCAGGAAGATGCGATAGGCCCAGCCCAGCATCCGGTATTTCTTGGTCGCCAGCACCGTCCCGGCCTGGTGCACGTCGCGCGCCATCGTCCGGTAGATGCTGTCCTCGGTCTCGAGCCGCGCCGTCACCGCGTCGATGAACGCATCCTCGTCCATCTGGCTGAACGTGCCGAAGAAGAGCAGATTGGGCTGGCCGCTCGGCCGCCTGCTCTTGGTCATCGGCAGCACCGCCAGCACCGCGAAGATCGCCGAGAAGAAAGCGGCGCCGCCGAGGATCAGCAGCGGCAGCGGCGCCTGGCCGCCGCGCGCCTGGCCGATGGTGATGGTGAAGATGACGAAGGTCGCGCCCATCAGGATGCTCGCCTTGGCGTCGGCCATGGCGGAAAGCTGCAGCTGGGCGAGCTGCGCGGTGCGCATCATGTGCACTGCGTTGGGCGGATAGATGGCGGATTGCGCCGCCGCCTCTTCCTCGCGAACCTCGTCCGTCACGAATTCGTCCCCGTTCCGACCCCGCTCCGTCATGCCACGGGGCGCAGAATGGGGACAGTCACTTTCGGCACGGCGGCGCGAACTTCACTCGCAGCGGCTGAAAGTGACTGTCCCCCTCCAGCCGTCTCCCCCGTCAGCCCCTTTCCTGCCGCAATCGCTTGGCAGGAGGGCCGCCCGCACCTAAAGGGCAGCCATGACCGACAGAGACGAGACCTACGACAAGGTCGCGCGCCTGATCGCGCCGTTCAACAAGAAGGGCGCCGCGCTTACCGAAACGACCAGCTTCGCCGGCGATCTCGAATGGGATTCGCTCGTGGTGATGGATTTCGTCGCCAACGTCGAGGACGAGTTCGACATCCTCATCACCATGAACATGCAGGCCGAGATCGAGACCGTCGGCCAGCTCGTCGACGCGGTCGAGACGCTGAGGACGGACGGGTGACTGGGATTGGGGGGACCTGCGCAAAAGCCCCTCCCCTTGATGGGGAGGGCTTCAAATGATCGACCTCTTCTCCAAGTTCGATCCGCTGATCGCCGAGCGCCAGGCGCTGCTCGACACCGGCGTGAAGGACCCGTTCAGCCTGGTCATGGAGAAGGTGCTCTCCCCCACCCGCGCGATCATCGGCGGCAAGGAGACGATCCTGCTCGGCACCTACAATTATATGGGGATGACCTTCGATCCCGACGTCATCGCGGCGGGCAAGAAGGCGCTCGACGAATTCGGCTCGGGCACCACCGGCAGCCGCGTCCTCAACGGCACCTATCAGGGCCACAAGGAGTGCGAGCAGGCGCTCCGCGACTTTTACGCCATGGACCACGCGATGGTCTTCTCGACCGGCTACCAGGCCAATCTCGGCGTGATCGCGACCATCGCCGGCAAGGAGGATTATGTCATCCTCGACATCGACAGCCACGCCTCGATCTACGACGGCTGCGCGATGGGCGACGCCCAGATCGTCCCCTTCCGCCACAACGACGTCTCGGCGCTCGAAAAGCGCCTCGCCCGGATCCCCGGGGGCGCCGGCAAATTGGTCGTGCTCGAGGGCGTCTATTCGATGCTCGGCGACGTCGCGCCGCTGAAGGAGATGGTCGCCGTCTCCAAGGCCGCCGGCGCGATGGTGCTGGTCGACGAGGCCCATTCGATGGGCTTCATCGGCCCCAATGGCCGCGGCGTCGCCGAGGAGCAGGGCGTCATCGACGACGTCGACTTCATCATCGGCACCTTCTCCAAGAGCGTCGGCACGGTCGGCGGCTTCTGCGTCTCCAACCATCCCAAGTTCGAGATCCTCCGCCTGGTCTGCCGTCCCTACGTCTTCACCGCCTCGCTGCCGCCGAGCGTCGTCGCCACCGCCGCCGTCTCGATCCGCAAGCTCATGCACGGCAACAACAAGCGCGCGCACCTCTGGGAGAACAGCAAGCGCCTCCATGCCGGCCTCAAGCGCCTCGGCTTCCGCCTGGGCACCGAGGAGCCGCAATCGGCGATCATCGCGGTGATCATGCCCGATCTCGAGAAAGGCGCGGCGATGTGGGAGGCGCTCCTCGCCGAGGGGCTCTACGTCAACCTCGCCCGCCCGCCGGCCACGCCCGCCAACATGACCCTGCTGCGCTGCTCGCTCTGCGCCGAGCATAGCGACGCCGAGGTCGGCCAGGTCCTCGCCATGTTCGAGCGGGCCGGGCAGGCCGTCGGCGCGATCGGCTGACGGCGGTCCGGGCGGCGGCGCCGGCGGCAGGGGATCGGTGACAGTTATGTAACTGTCACCGCAAGCCAGAGTTAAGAGAAGCCCAAAGCTCCTCGAACTCGCGGCGTACGTCGAGATCTCCCTCGAATAGATCTTCGCTAAAACCCGCAGTGTATAACAGGCTCGGCTGAGGTCTGAGTGATTTCAGTTCGGCGAGACCATGTTGACGTTGGTGCGGTTGTCGCCCTTGTCATATTTATACTCGGCCTTGACGCCGTTGTTGACCGTGGCGCTGCGCTCGACCTTCACCAGCCGGCCGCGCGCGTCATAAGTATAAGTGACGGTCTCGTTGGCCATTGCGGCGGCCGTGACCGCCAGTGCCGCAAAGACGAACGCGATCTTTTCTCCGTGCTTCATCGCCGCCTCCGCTTGGTGATTGCCTCGTGTCGAGTCGCCGAACCTGCACAGCAAGGCACCGCCTTCGATATTGCAACGGATTTCCTGCTCGGGCCGGGCGCGGCCCGCGCGCCCGCGAACCCCTGAACAACCGGGGTTAACTGCGGCGAACCGAGCGCTTCGGAGGGGCGAACGGCCCCACGGCGCCATTCCAACGCCCGCGCCGATGGCCTATCTCCGAACAATGGCGGAGGAGGCGACCGTTTCGGCGGCCGAGGAGGGCGGCCCGCCTTCCTGGCGTGCCTTGTGGGTGAGCGCCGGCGCGCTGGCGGCGACGCTCGCTCTGGTCGCGCTCATCGTCATGATCACCATTTCCAACCGCGCCCGCGACGAGGCCTTGGGCTGGGAGCGAAGCACCAACGACCTCGTCCTGCTGATCCGCCAGATCGACGCCGCCGTCGCCCGCTCCGAGGCGGCGCTCAGCCGCTACGTGCTCGACGGCCGGCGCAGCACCGGCACCGCTTATTACAGCGACCGCCGCAATGCCGCCTTCCAGATCGACCAGCTCAGCCGCAAGATCACCGCCGATCCGGCCCAGTCCCGCCGCGTCGCGGAACTCAGGAGCCTGTTCGAGCGGCGCGGCGACGAGCTGGCCCGGGCGGTCGCCGTCGCCCGGCGCGAGCCCGGCTACGGCCCGGGCGTGCGCGCCTTGCTCGAGCGGATCGTCGCCTCGCCGATCCTGCCCGCCATGCGCCGCCGGCTCGAGGACATCGCCGACGCCGAGCGCGCCCATCTCGCCCGACGCATGGCGGCCACCCAGGGGCTCGTCACCCGCGCCGACAATTATACCGACTGGCTCGGCCTGCTCGGCGTGCTGATCGGGCTCGGCGCGATCGGCCTCGCCATCCTCGCCTGGCGCGCCTTCATCGAGGGGGTGCAGGCGCGGCGCGAGGCGGAGGCGGCGGGCTGGCACGCGCTCGACCTCGAGCAGGCGGTGCAGTCGCGCACCCGCGAGCTTTCCGACGCCAACCACCGGCTCAAGCAGGAGGCGGCCGAGCGCGCCGCCGCCGAGGCGCAATTGCGCCAGGTCCAGAAGATGGAGGCGGTCGGCCAGTTGACCGGCGGCATCGCCCACGATTTCAACAACATGCTTGCGGTCGTCGTCGGCGGCCTCGATCTGGCCCGGCGCAAGCTGCACGGCTCGCGCCGCGAGGTCGAGTTCCACCTCGACAATGCGTTGGAGGGCGCCACCCGCGCCGCCGCTCTGACCCGCCGCCTGCTCGCCTTCGCCCGCGCCGAGCCCTTGCTGCCCGAGGCGGTCGCGCCCGCCGAGCTGGTCGAGAACATGCTCGAACTGGTCGACCGCGCGATCGGCGAGCGGATCACCGTCCACACCCGCTTCGCGCCCGAGGCCTGGCACGTCTGGGCCGATCCGACCCAGTTCGAGAACGCGATATTGAACCTCGCCGTCAACGCCCGCGACGCGATGGGCGGGCGCGGCGACCTCGGCATCCAGGTCGACAACGTCACCCTCGATGAGGCCGAAGCCGCCGATCTTCCCGCCGGCGATTATGTCCGCATCCGCGTCAACGACACCGGCAGCGGCATCGCCCCCGAGCATCTCGACCGGGTGTTCGAGCCCTTCTTCACCACCAAGCAGGTCGGCAAGGGCACCGGCCTCGGCCTCTCCCAGATCTTCGGCTTCGCGCGCCAGTCGGGCGGCGACGTCGCCATCGCCTCGGCGCTCGGCCAGGGCACCACCGTCTCCATCTACCTCCCCCGCTCCGCCGCCGCCGCCGAGCAGGCCTCCGGGCGGATCGCGCCGACCATCCTTCACGCCGAGCCCGCCGTCCGGCCCGGCCGCGCCGCCGCCATCCTCGTCGTCGAGGACGACCCCCGGGTCAGCCGCTCGACCGTCGCCGCGCTCGAGGAACTGGGCTACCGGCCCTATCCCTGCGCCAGCGGCAAGGAAGCGCTCATCATGCTCAAGCGCGAGGCCGAGATCGCGCTCGTCGTCACCGACGTGATGATGCCCGAAATGACCGGCACCGAACTCGCCGCCGAAGTGAAGCGCCGCCGCCCCGACATGCGCATCCTCTTCGTCACCGGCTATGTCGGCGAGGCCGGCGATTCCGGCGACCTTTCGGGCCATGCGGTGCTGCGCAAGCCGTTCACCGTCAACGCTCTCTCCGCCGCCGTCGAATCCGCGCTGGGCGGGATCAACGGCCAGGGAACTAACGGATTGCGCCCCGCCGCCACAGACGAGGCAGCAGAGTAAGCGCGCCCAAGATCGGCCAGCGCCGCTGCCAGGGCTTGACCACCAGCTTGGTCCCCGCATGCCGGTTGATCTTCCAGGCGAGATAGTCGACGCCGCCGGCGAAGGTCGTCGTCGCCTTGGCGAGGCGGACCAGGCTCATCATCTTGCCCTTGCGCCGGAACTTGCGCCAGCGCCCGGCCGCCTTGGCCGCGGGCATTGCGAGCGGCAGCGCCGCCGCGCCGAAGCGGGCATAGCGCCCGGCGTCGCCATCGACGATCGAGCCGGACTTGTCCTTGCGCTCGGCCCGCAATTCGCTGTCATAGGTCAGCGCGAACCCGCGCCGCCACACCGCCAGCGGATCGCCCTCCGCCCCCTCGGTCATCGGCAGCGCGAAGCCGAGCAGGGTCGGCGCCGCCCGCGCCACGGCCGCCACCGCTTTCTCCCGCGCCGCCGCGTCCGCGACCCAGACCAGCCGCGCCGGCTGCGCGAACCGCGCCCAGACCGACACCGTCCCCGCCTCCGGTCCGTTCTCGCGCAGGAAATCGGCCTCGCTCAGCACCGCATATTTCGCCGCCAGCCCGTCATGCGCGAACGGAAACACATTGGGCGGCACCAGCCTGTTGGCCAGGGCGAACCACCCCCGCCCATAAGCCGCGCGATAGGAGGAGACGATCAAATAGAAATCGAGCATCAGCCCGTCGAGCTCCCGCTCGCGCAGGCACGAGCCGTAAAACAACACCGCCCGCGCCGCCCCCGGATAATCCGCCGCGATCGCCGCCGCCATCGCCGCGACGCGCGGATCGACGGGCTCGGCGAGCTCGGCGGCGACGAGGGCGGGGAGGGAGGTCATGGGGCTCCATAAACCCGGGGCGGTCGGAGGGGACAGTCACTTTTCCCAGGGCCCTCGTCAGATTTGTCGCCGCCGGGCGCAAAAGTGACTGTCCCCATTCAGGCGCTACAGGCTCCGCACCCGCGGCCCCAAATCCCGCCTCGCCATCAGCTCGGTCATCGCCCACACCATCGTATCGGCGCGGTCGGGCGAATTGCCCGGCCCGACATAATCCCCGCCCGTCACCATCCCCGCCAGCTCGTCCTCCAAGGCCGGAAAGCGCCCGGCAAGCTTCGCCTCGCCGGTTTCGAACAAGGCGGCGACGGGCTCGGCCCGGGTCACCTTGCCACGGCTGGCATGGACGAGCCTGAGCGGCAGCCCCGGCGCCACCGCCTTGAGCACGGCCTTCACCATGTCGCCGCCCTGGTTCGCCTCGGCGACGACCCGGTCCGCGCCCCATGTCTCCGCCGCCTTGGCGACCTTGCGCGCCCAGCCCTCCGGGCTGAGGCCGCCCCCGCTCGCATCCGCCAGCACGTAGAAGATGCCGTCCGCGCCGAGCCCGCACACCGAAATCCCGCAAACCCCCGCCGCCGAGGCCGGCGGATCGACGCCGACGACGATGCGTCTGAGGGGACGCCCGGGGGGACAGTGGCTTTCCCCACCGCCCTCGCGGGGACAGTTACTGGTAACGGTCCCCATGTCGCCGCCGCGCGGAAAAGTGCCTGTCCCCATTCCCACTGTCCCCATGTCCACCCGCCCGGCCTCCATCGTCTCCCGCGTCCACAGCGCCCCCTCGACATCCTCGATCAGCTCGCCGTCGAGCTCCTGCCGCCCCAGCCTGGTGCCGCCATAGGCCGCCTTCATCGCCGCCAGATGCTCGGCGGGCAGATGCCGGTTCCGGTCGCTGCGCCCGTCCGTCTCCGCCAGCCGGTCCAGCGCCTTGATCCGCCTGAGCAGCGGCACCGGCTGCGGCGTCGTCGTCACCAGGGCGCGCGGCCTCTCCCCGCCCCTCAGGCCGAGCATCAGATTGTCCCAGGCCCTGTCGGCATGGCGCCATTTCGCCAGCTCGTCGCACCAGGCGAAATGATGCTCGGGCCCGCGCAGGGCCTCCGGCCGCTCGGCCGAATAAGCATAAGCCAGCGCCCCCGACGGGAATTCGAAGACGCCGCGGCTCGGCACCCAGAGCGGCGCCTCGCCGGTCCGCGCCGCCGCGGTCAGCGCCCGCGCCATCACCCGCCCGACCTCGGCGAGCGTGCCGCCGACCAAAGCGATCTCCGCGCCCGGAGTCTCGCGCGCCCGCGCCCACACCCATTCCGCCCCAAGCGTCGTCTTGCCGAGGCCGCGCCCGGCCATCAGCAGCCAGATCCGCCAGTCGCCGCCCGGCTCGCGCTGGCCCTGATGCGCCTGCCACCACCATTCCTCGGCGATGCCGCGCAGGGCCGGGGCCGGCAGCCGCTTGAGCGCGCGCAGCCGCTCCTTGGGCGTCAATGCGTCGAGCGCGAGCAGCAGCGCCCATGATTTGCGCTTATTCATCGTCCGGCGCCCGCTCGCCGTCCTCGCGGACGCGGATGCCGAGGATCTTGAGCCGCTTCTCCAGCGCCGCCATCGACTGCTCGAAGCTCCAGCGCTCGGGCGGCCGCCCGCTCCCCTTCCCCGCCGTCGCCGCCCGGCTCCTCTTATGCTCGCGCAGCAGCTCCATCGTCCGGGCGAACTCGGCGTCCGGGTCGAGCCCGCTCGGCGGCGCCTCCTTGCCGCGGTCGAACTCGATCCTCTCCATCGCCGCCAGCCGCTGCCGCACCGCCAGCGCCTCGAGCGTCGCATAGGCCTCGACCAGCGCCTGCGCGCAGCCCTCGCGGAACGCCGGGTCGCTGAGCTTGTGATTGGCCACGGTCCCCTTGGACACCCCGGCCGCCGCCGCCGCCGCGCGGGCATCCCCGGTCGCCGCGAAATGCTCGAGATAGATACGCTTGCGCCGCCGCGAGAAATCGTTGCGCCGGGGCTTGCGCAATTGCCATTCCCGCCCGCCATTGCCGGGCACCACGAGCGCCTCGCGCTCGTCGAGCGCATCCCGGCACGCCGCCCCGAAATGCGGCGCCTTCCTGCGCCACCCATGAACGGTCGTGTCGGAAAACCCCGCCTCCAGCGCCGCCGCCTTCATCGTCGCCCCCCGCCTGAGCGCCGCCACCACCACCCCCATCGCCTCGGGCCCGAACGCCTTCTTCGGGGGGGCGACCGCCGCCGCCTCCGCCGCCAGATCCCGCACGCGCTTCTTCCCGGCCATCCGCTCGTCTCCTTCTGTTGCAGACAAAGAAAATGAGAACGCGCGCCATGCCGGGGGCATGACGCGCGCTCGAATTCCGCTGCGGCGAATGCCGAGCGGCCAAGTTTTCCCTCTCTCTTCAGGGGAGTGTCGGGTGAAGACCGCCCCCGGCAGTCTCCGGATCGTGCGGGGCACGATCGGCCCGACACTGGAGGGGCCCGAAGCGAAGCTTTGGGAGGATCGAACGGCACGGGGTGCTGATCGATGCGAAGCTTTGAGGGCCAAGCGCCCGCGAACGCGCGCAAGCCTCACCAATCTTCATGAATTCACCCTGGCCGCCGCTCGCCCGATCCGGACGACTCGCACTCCCGAGGATGGGAAGACTCTACCAGATCAGCGTCGCGCTGTCAAGAACGAATGGAGAACGGCCGAACGACGTGGTGCTCGGGCGCGGCGCCGCGACCGGCCGCCGGGTGCTGAAACCAGCCTCCAGCCCAGGAAAGGCGTCGCTGCGAGAGGCCAAGACAGCCGTCGGAGGCGCTTTTGAAAGGACTGAGCTTTCTTCCTCGGTGACAGGTACGTAGGATTTTTCCTCGGTGACAGGTACGGACCTGTTGTCGCTGTCGAAGAGGATTTTTCCTCGGTGACAGGTACGTAGGATTTTTCCTCGGTGACAGGTACGGACCTGTTGTCGCTGTCGAAGAGGGCGAAAGCCGCGCAGGAAGCCGGCGCCCGCGCCCGATCAAGACCTGGGCGCGCCGCTCCACCATTCTGCCACAGTTCGTCGGGCTCACGTTCAACGTCTTTAACGGCCGCAAGTTCGTGCCGGTGAGCGTCGACGAGGAAAAGGACTGAGCTGTCTTCCTCGGTGACAGGTACGTTTTCTTCCTCGGTGACAGGTACGTAGGATTTTTCCAGGTACGTAGGATTCTTCCTCGGTGACAGGTACGTAGGATTAGGTACGGACCTGCTCTTCCTCGGTGACAGGTACGTAGGATTTTTCCTCGGTGACAGGTACGGACCTGCTCCGCCGCGGTCGCGGACAAGGGAGGAAGACGATGTCGAAGATCCTGGGAATGGCGGCGGCGGGCATGATGCTCCTGGCCGCCGGCGCCTGCGCGCAGCGCGCCGACGAGCAGAACAAGGCGGCCGGAACGATCGTCGCCAACGACGTCGCGGCCGTCCGGTCCGGCGCCGGCGCCGACGGGCGGCTGACGCTCGATGAATTTCGCGTCGTGGCCGGCTCGATGATCGCGGCGCTCGACACCGATGCGAACGGGGCGCTGTCGGCCGCCGAGCTCGCGGCGCTCCCGGAAGGGCGCCGCCGCGGATGGACCATGTATGACGGCGACGGCGACGGCACGCTGACCGCGGCCGAGCTCCGCACGGCGATGGCGCCCAAATTCACGATGCGCGACGGCAATCACGACGGCGCCATAACCGCGGACGAAATCCCCGACGGCACCGCCGCCGGAGGCTTCCTCTTCTAGGGTCGATCAACTCACGGCGACGAGCGGCGACCGCTGCGTCCCCGGATCGAAGCGCCGTTCGATCCGAAGCCTCAGGCCGCCAGCCGCAAAAACGGCATCGGCCCCGTCGGCCGCAGCACGATCGGGCGCTCGTGCTCGGCTTCGAACATCTCGCCGTCGAGGATGACGTTGGACTGGTGGCCCTCGATGCGGATCTCGTCGCCGCGCTCGAGGTGGACGCCGCGGATCCGGCGCAGGCCCAGCCGGCCGCGCAGCGCGGCGAAGAGGGCGCCGAGGATCGAGAGCAGGTTGCGCTCGATGACCAGCAATTGCATCGCGCCGGGCCGCTGGCCGGCGACCGCGACATTGCCGTTCAGGAGCAATTTCTCGAGCGTCGTCACCATCACGAAGGCGAAGCGGCCCGACATCTCGCCGCTCTTGGTGACGCTGACCTTGAGCGGCGCCCATTTGGCCGGCAGCAGGCGCGAGCTGCGGCCGACGATCACCGAGATCATGCCCATGACGAAGGTGACGAAATGCGCCGCCCAATTGGGCAGGCCGAGCGGATAGATCTTGTGGCGGCAATAGAGGATGGTGTCGGCAAGGCCGGCGCCGCCGAGGAACATGCCGAGCACCGGCCGCTCCAGCCCGTCGGCGCCGGGCAGCCGCGCCTTGCCGCCCGACAGCGCGATCAGCTCGCGCGAGACGATGTGCGGGACCATGTCGCCGCGGACCAGGGCCAGCACCCGCTCGAGCGCCTCGATCGGGTCGCCGGCGGCGCCGAGATCGTGGGCGATGAGGTTGGTCTTGCCGTTGGGCAGGACCGCGACCGGCGGCGGCGCGCCTTCATGATCGGGGCCGTCGAAATGGCCGCCCTGGTGCAATTCGGTCAAAGCCGCCTGCACCGTGCCGTCGCCGCCGTTGATGACGATCACCTTGGGCTTGACCCGGGCGATCGTCTTCAGCGCGCGGCCGATCTGGCTGACGTCCTCGACCTCGTAGTGGAAGATGTCCTCATGCTCGGCGCAGAAGGCGCGGACGCGCGGCAGCAGCGACCTATTGCCGGTCGACTTGGGATTGGAAAGGAGCGCGACCGACGCCATCGCCGCTCCTAGCCTGCCCGCACGGGGCGGATGGCGAGGCCGAAGCGGTAGTTGAGGACGACGCCGATCTGGGTGACGCCGCGGCCGACGTTGATCGCGACATTGTCGTAGCGCGGCCTGAGGTTGGTCAGCGACACGCGCGGGTTGCGCGAGAAGCCGCCGCCGTCGCTCCAGTCGCCCGAGCGGTTGTTGCCGTTGACGTCGTGGCGCACCGCGACCGCGTAGCGGCCGGGGCTGGGCAGAGCGACGCAGATCCGCATCGGCCCGGCGCGGGTGACGGGCACGTTCACTTTGCGCAAAGTCTGGCCGCGCGCCAGGAAGCGGCGCGGGTCGCTCCCATAAATCGCCACGCGGACATTGCCGGTGCGCTGACGGAAGCCGTTGACGGTGACGAGCACGGCCGAGGCATTGCCGCTGCGGCAGGCGGCGGCGTCGGAGCCGAGCTGCGCCGCGGCGGGCTGGGCGAGCGCGAAGGCCGCGCCGGCGATGACGGTGCCGGCGAGGGCCGCCCTGAGGGAAAGGGACTGGGGAAGGGACTTGGAAAGCATCACTCGAAACTCCTGGACTTTGGCCGGTCCAGACCAAGGCCGGCCGGTTGACTCATGCCCCCATATGCGCCGTCACATGGGTGGAGCATGCGGCCAAAATGTGTTCGCGGGGCGTCCAAAACTGGGGCGTTGTCGCACGCGCGCCGAGAGCGGCGGGCTGGTTGAGCCCATCCATCGCCACGCAGCCGAAGCGGCCCTGCCAGAAATGCCCCGTGCGCTTCAGCCGGGCGTGGACATGGCTCTGCAGCGCCCGGCGGATGCCGTCGGCGTCGGACGGACCAGGATCAGGTGAACATTTTGGGCATGAGCACCCATGCCCAGATCTCGACGCCGGCGGCGCGGGCCTGCTGGCCGAGCAGGTGACGGTAGAGCGCATGATACTCATCGCGGACGAAGGTCGCCGCCCGGCCGTTGCCGCGCTGGGTGACATGATGGGGATGTCCCGGAAAGACGGCGCGGGCGAGGCGTGCCATTGCCCGGGCCTAGCGCCGCTCCCGCGAGCCCTCAAATTAGTGCACTGTCACCGTAATCCGGGCGGCCGCGCGGCACCGACGCGTTTGTCGAGTCTCTCGAGGCCCGCATCGGCCGCGCTCTGGAGCGCGGGAGACCGGGCCCGAAGCCCAGGACGGCCTGTTAAGTCTCGTGTCCCCGGAATTCCCCGTTCTCGCTCTCCTAGCCATAGCCCGCCCCCGCCGATCGCCGTGCAAAACGGGACAGTCATTGTGACTGTCCCGTTTTGCCCCAGAATCAGTTCTTATGTTTCCGAGCGGCGCGCGCTAAATATATGCTGATTCCCGAAGCGACTATCGCAGACACGCCAAACAATATCCCAGATTCCCCGTTTTCAATCACTCCGGATGTCCAAAGGTACAAAAGAGATAAAAATAAAATGATAAAGAAAGCACCGAGATATATTCTTACCTTATTCATAAAAATCTCCTGATCGAAATCAACATCCCTCAGGCGGTCCTGCCAGGGTAAGGAGAGTTGCTACGTGTTGATGCCGCCCGCATCGGCCGGATCGTAGATGAAGCTCAGCCGGCCGACCGGATCGAAAGCGAGATAGCCGCCGGGGATCGGCGTCGCCACCGACATCCTGTTCTCGGCATAATAGCCGTAGCCCGTGGAGCCGATCGCGTTGACGTTGCCGTTCGCGTCGTGGGTGACGCTGGCGCCGCCGAGCGCGGTGAGCTGGTTGAGCCCGTTGGCCGTGCTGGTCACGTTGGCATTGGCGAGCGTGAAGCTGTAGGCGTCGTTCGAGCGCGTGTTCGAGGCGATCTCGCTCGCCGGATTGTAGCCATAGCCGAAC
>JAXDPD010000071.1:0-2751 GCA_034668505.1 Sphingomonadales bacterium | reverse complement strand
ACGGCGATCCGCCCGATTGCTTCCCCCAGGTGTTGCGCGCCTTCGGCCGCGACGGCACCTGGCACGAGCCGCTCGCCACCGATTTGCGCCGCCACCGCGACGGGCCGCGGCTGGGGCTGCTGAAGCTCGTCGCCGGTATCACCGGGGTGGGGCTCGACGCGCTGGTGCAGCGGGATGCGGCGCGAAAAATCCGCCGCGTGATGGCCGTCACGGGCGCGGCTTTGGTAGCGATGCTAGCGACGGCGGCATTGGCGCTGGTTGCCATCAACGCCCGGGGAGAAGCCGAGCGACAGCGCGCGGAGGCGGACCGGCAACGTGCCGCCGCGGAAGGGCAGATAGAATTCATGCTGACCGACTTGCGAGATAGACTGAGGGGTGTCGGTTCGATCGAGATCATGAGCATCGTCAATCGGCAGGCGCTGGACTATTATGGGCGGCAGCAGCTGGCCGCGCTCGGTCCGGATTCGCTCGAGCGACGGGCGCGTGTATTGCTCGCGATGGGCGAGGACGAATCGACGCGCGGTCATCTCGACCAGGCGCTTGCCGCGTTCCGCGAAGCGCACAAGACGACGGCGTCACTCCTCGACCGGTCGCCGAACGATCCCGAGAGGATCTTCGCCCATTCTCAGAGCGAGTATTGGGTCGGCTCCATCGATCAGCAGCGCGGTAACTATCACGGCGCGCTCGCGGCCTATGAGCGCTATCGTACGCAGGCCGCGCGGATGAATGAATTGGCTCCCAACAACCCCAGATACATTGGCGAACTCGCCTATTCGGAAAGCAATCTTGGGATCGTTAGTTTAACCGGTTTTCATCGGCCTATAAATGCCCGCCAGCATTTCGAAAGATCGCTTCGCTCGTTCCTCCATGCAGCGGAGATGCAGCCAACCAATCCGATCTGGCGTGTCGAAGCTGCGGACGCCCATGCCTGGATTGCCTCGACATGGTCTATGGAAGGTCGCCACCGGGAAGCCCGCGTGGAGAGGCTTGAAGAACAACGGCTGAAGCTTGCGCTTATTCGTGAAGATCCCGCCAATCGCACTTATCGCTATGCGGCTGTCATTGCCGCCCGCTCCCTCGCGCGAATGGACATAGAGCTGCGAGAGTTCCGACGTGCGCTTGCGCAACTCGATCAGACTAGACTCCAAATGGCGGCGTTGCTCGCTCTCGACCCAGAAAATCTGGTTTGGCGGCACCAGGCCGTGCGGATAGAGATAGATTCTTCGCTAGCTTATGCTGGCTTGGGCAATAGCTCCGAAAAGCGACGGGCACTTCGTCGGGCCCTGTCGCTCCTTTCGGCGGCCAGTTCAGCCCCGCCTGAATCTTCCGAAGAACACCGACAGCTGGGGACCTGGCTTCGGGCGCAGCTGAGCCTCACTAATAATCAATTCATCGACAGGAGATAGTCATGGCTCGTCATTCGATCCCAAAATTCGCCCCGTTCCCTGCAGCTAGGCTCGCGGCCGCTCCCTACGGGCATTCCATAAGAAGTGACAAAGGGTACCCTGCGCCGGTCGATAATCACTTTCTGCTCTATATTCGCGAAGTCTCGGGTGGAGCAATAGATGCCAGGCAAATGTGGGACTACGGAATCAGCGACATAGCTGAGAGCGAAAAGAAACTATTTCATCTCGCGAAAGGTCCTTACTCTACACCTTATTACATCGGCCCAGAATTCTTCGACATGCTCTGGCAGTTTCCCAGTTATTTTACAATCGTGCTAGACAATGACAACTTTAAGTTTAATTTTAGTTCCAACTTGGCTGACGATGATGGTGAACCCATAATATTTATCCCGAGAAGATTTAAGGTGGATTACCATCCCAATTATTCATTCTATAATGCGAAACCGGTGGATGTCCCGATCCTCGACGCGCAAGAGAACCCAACCGGGGCCGTGAGACATGGTCTGCGTTTTGAGAATCACGTCAAAGCGGACGATATCGGCACACCATTGGCGAAGGGTGACTGGCGACGTTTTAAAATGGATTTGGCCATTTGGAAACCAAGCGCCACCGTCGGGGGTCAAAATGTACTTACATTCACTGACCCTGATGGTCAAAACCAAGGCCCGACCGGCGTGCCGTGAGGTGTAAGCGATGATCGGGGTGCGATGATCGATAGCGGCTTTAGGGTTCGCCTGCGGTTGGTCGCAGACTCGCCTGGGCGCAATTCTGTGCCGCTGATTATGATCGCGATGACACCGATCCGGCGGCGCGGATCGTCAAGGGGGGCGGCTGCTCAAGGACCATGCGCCGGGCCCGCGGGCGAGGGCCGGCAGTGTTTCTATCTCAAGTCGGTCGACGCCTACCAGCGCTCGGGGGGCGCTGCAGCCAGCGAGCTATCCGTTGATTAACGCGGCGACGCTCTCGCTCCTTTCCGGGGACCGCGCCCGGGCGCAGGAGATCGCGCGCAAGGGACGCGCCGCCGGCGGAATCGCGCGCGGCCTTGTTCGCCCTGCGCGCGGTCAGCGTCGGCAGGGCTGCCCGGCGCCCGGCCACGCGCCGCCCGCCCGCGCGCCGGCCCGGTGAATCGTTGCGCGGACCCGCTTGGTCTGGCACCTTCCGTTCGGGGGCGTGAAAGCGGCGCGCGATGCGCGGGGGACAGCGATGGGCGACGGGCGGCCGGACGAGCTGCGCTACACGGCGTTCCTCAGCTACAGCCACAGGGACGCGGCGGCCGCTGGGCGCGTGCACCGGCGGCTCGAAACCTATCGCATGCCCAGCCGGCTGGTCGGCACCGAGACCGCGC
>JAXDPD010000070.1:0-31154 GCA_034668505.1 Sphingomonadales bacterium | reverse complement strand
GCAGCTCCGCAATTTGCAGACCGGCGAGACGCGGGCGCTGACCCAGGCCTGGGACCGTTCGGTGGGCTCCATCGCCTGGGCGCCGGACGGGCGCTCGCTGCTGGTGACCGCCGGCGACACGCTCGACGATCCCGTCTTCCGCGTCGACGTCGCGACCGGGCGGGCCACCCGCCTCACCCAAAGCGGCGTTGCCGGCAATGTCGTGCCGCTGCGCGACGGCGGCCTGCTCTATACTTTGAACAGCCTGCAAGCGCCGGACGACCTCTACCGGCTGGACCGGCGAGGCCGCGCGACTCAGCTGACCCGCGTCAATGCCGACAGGCTGGCGGGCCTCGACCCGGTGGTCGTGCAGCGTTTCTCCTTCCCCGGCGCGCATGGCGACACCGTCTGGGGGCAGATCGTGAAGCCCGCCGGCGCCACCGGACGGCTCCCGACGCTGCTGCTGATCCATGGCGGGCCGCAGTCCAGCTTCGGCAATGGCTGGTCCTATCGCTGGAATCCCTGGGTGTTCGCGGCGCCCGGCTATGCGGCGGTGACCGTCGATTTCCATGGGAGCACCGGCTACGGCCAGGCCTTCACCGACGCGATCAACCGCGACTGGGGCGGGGCGCCGCTCGAGGATCTGCGGCTCGGGCTCGCCGCCGCCGGCCGCGAGGATTCCGGGCTCGACACCGCCAATGCCTGCGCTTTGGGCGGCTCCTATGGCGGCTTCATGGCCAATTGGATCGCCGGCAACTGGCCCGACGGCTTCAAATGCCTGGTCAGCCATTCGGGCGTCTTCGACCAGCGCGCCATGGCCTATGAGACCGAGGAATTGTGGTTCTCCGAATGGGAGTTCGGCGGCCCTTATTACGAGCCCGCCGCCGCCGCCGCCTACGAGCGCAACAACCCGGTCAACTTCGTCCAGAACTGGCGTACGCCGATGCTCGTCATCCACGGCGAGCGCGACTATCGCATCCCCTACAGCCAGTCGCTGGGCGTGTTCAACGCGCTCCAGCGCCGGGGCATCCCCTCGCGGCTGGTCGTCTTCCCCGACGAGAATCACTGGATCCTGAAGCCGCAAAACTCGATCCAATGGTATCGCGAGGTCCATGGCTGGCTCGACCGGTGGCTGAGAAGGGGTGGCGGAGACGCCCAAGCGCGCTAAGAGCGCGCGCATGACCGAGCTGCCCAAGACATTCGACCCCGCCGAGATCGAGGCGCGCTGGTATGCGCGCTGGGAGAGCGAGGGGCTGTTCCGCCCCGCGCGCGGCGAGGCCGAGCCCTTCACCATCGTCATTCCGCCGCCCAACGTCACCGGTTCGCTCCATATCGGCCACGCGCTCGACAATAGTCTGCAGGACATATTGGTCCGCCACGCCCGGCTCAAGGGCAAGGATGCGCTCTGGGTGGTCGGCATGGACCATGCCGGGATCGCCACCCAGATGGTGGTCGAGCGGCAATTGAACGAACGCCAGCAGAAGCGCACCGATTTCAGCCGCGACGAATTCATCGCCAAGGTCTGGGAATGGAAGGCCGAGAGCGGCGGCGCGATCACCCGCCAGCTGCGCCGGCTCGGCGCCAGCTGCGACTGGGCGAACGAGCGCTTCACCATGGATGCGGGCTTCAGCCGCGCCGTCCTCAAGACCTTCGTCGATCTGTACGATCAGGGCCTGCTCTACCGCGACAAGCGCCTGGTGAACTGGGATCCCGGCCTGAAGACCGCGATTTCGGACCTCGAGGTCGAGAAGATCGACGTCCAGTCCAAATTCTGGCACTTCCGCTACAAGCTGGCGGACGGCAGCGGCCATATCTCGGTGGCGACGACGCGGCCCGAGACGATGCTCGCCGACATGGCGGTCGCGGTCCACCCCAGGGACGAACGCTATGCGGCGCTGGTCGGCAAAGAGGTGCGGCTGCCGATCACCGGCCGGCTGGTGCCGATCGTCACCGACGAGCATGCCGATCCGGCGCTCGGCTCGGGCGCGGTCAAGATCACGCCCGGCCACGATTTCGACGATTTCGAGGTCGGCAAGCGCGCCGGCCTGAAGCCCGCCGAGATGCTCAACATGCTCGACGGCGAGGCGCGGGTGATCCAGACCGCCGACGGCCTGATCCCGGCCGGACTGCTCGGCCTCGACCGTTTCGAGGCGCGCGCGGCGGTGGTCGCTTTGATCGAGGCGGCGGGCGGGCTCGAACGGATCGAGGACCGCGTCGTCACGACCCCCTATGGCGACCGTTCGGGAGTGGTGATCGAGCCCTGGCTGACCGACCAATGGTATGTCGACGCCGAGACCCTGGCCAGGCCGGCGATCGAAGCGGTCCGCACCGCCGACATCCGCGTCGTCCCGGCGACCTGGAAGAAGACCTGGTTCAACTGGCTCGAGAACATCCAGCCCTGGTGCGTCTCGCGCCAGCTCTGGTGGGGCCACCAGATCCCGGCCTGGTATGACGATGACGGCAACATCTACGTCGCCGAATCCGAGGCCGAAGCGCGGGCGCAGGCGGGGGAAAGCGCGACGCTGCGCCGCGATCCCGACGTGCTCGATACCTGGTTCTCCTCCGCGCTCTGGCCGTTCGCGACCTTGGGCTGGCCCGAGCAGACCGAGGAGCTGCGCCGGCATTATCCCAACGACGTCCTCATCTCGGGCTTCGACATCATCTTCTTCTGGGACGCCCGGATGGCGATGATGGGCTTTCACTTCATGGGCGGGAAGCCCTGGGAGACGCTCTACCTTCACGGCCTGGTCCGCGACGGCAAGGGCCGGAAGATGTCCAAGTCCAAGGGCAATGCGGTCGATCCGGTGGGCCTGATCGACCGCTACGGCGCCGACGCCCTGCGCTTCACCTTGGCGGCGATGGAGAGCCAGGGCCGCGACATCAAATTGGACGAGAAGCGCGTCGAGGGCTATCGCAACTTCGCCACCAAATTGTGGAACGCCGCCCGCTTCTGCCAGGCCAACGGCATCGGCGCCTCGAAGGCGATCGAGCCCCCCGAAGCGGCGCTCCCGGTCAACCGCTGGATCGTCGGCGAGACGGTGAGGACCGTCCACGCCCTCGACATCGCGCTTGCCGAGCTGCGCTACGACGAAAGCGCCAACATCATCTACCAATTCACCTGGGCGACCTTCTGCGACTGGTATCTGGAGCTGATCAAGCCCGCTTTCTCGGGCGAGGAGCGCGGCGAGATCGACGCCGAATCGCGCGAGGTCGCCGGCTGGGTGCTCGACCAGATCCTGGTCATGCTCCACCCGTTCATGCCCTTCGTGACCGAGGAATTGTGGAATGCGATGGGCGAGCGGCCCTATTCGCTGATCGTCGCGAAATGGCCGGTGCCCGATGCGCGGGCGCTGGATCCCGAGGCCGGACCCGAAATCGACTGGCTGATCCGCCTCGTCGGCGCGATCCGCGCCGTCCGCGCCGAATTGAACGTCCCGCCGGGCGCCAAGCTGCCCTTGCATGTCCATGATTCCGGCACGGAAACGGCCAAGCGCCTCGAACGCAATGCCGCCGCGCTGCGCAGGCTGGCCCGGATCGAATCGATCAGCACCGAGAAGGCGCAAGGCGGCGCCGCGCAGCTCGTCGTCGACGAGGCGACCTTCGTCCTGCCGCTCGAAGGCGTGATCGACATCGCCGCCGAGAAGGCCCGCTTGGCCAAGGCCGCCGAAGCCGCCGAGAAGGAGCGCGATTCGCTCGCCGGCCGGCTCGCCAATCCGAGCTTCGTCGAGCGCGCCAGGCCGGAGGCGGTGGAGAAGGCGCGCGCCGACCATGACGAGAAGGCCTCCGACGCCGAGAAATATCGCGCCGCCTTGGCCAGGCTCGGCTGATGGCGTCGCGGCCCGGCCAGCGTGATCTCACGTCGGGGCCGATCGGCAGGACGCTGCTGGCCTTCGCCATCCCGACGCTGCTGTCCTCCGTCCTGCAGTCGCTGAACGGGTCGATCAACGCCATCTGGGTCGGCCGCTTCCTCGGCGAGGGCGCGCTGGCGGCGACCTCCAACGCCAACATGATCATGTTCCTGCTCATGGCCTTCGTCTTCGGCTTCGGCATGGCGGCGACCGTGCTGATCGGCCAGGCGTTCGGGCGGGGCGACATCGACAGGGTCAGGCGGGTGATCGGCACCGCGATCGGCGGCTTCGTGCCGGTCGCGGCGGCGATCGCAATCCTCGGCTGGTTCGGCGCGCCGGCCTTGCTCCACCTGCTCGGCACGCCGCCCGATTCGGCGCCGCTCGCGCTTTCCTACCTGCGCGTCATCTTCCTCGCCATGCCGCCGATCCTGCTCGCCATCGTGCTGATGATGGGCCTGCGCGGCACCGGCGATTCGATGACTCCGCTCTGGTTCATCTTCGGCGCGGTCCTGCTCGATTCGGGGCTCAACCCGGTCTTCATCCTCGGCCTCGGCCCGGCCCCGGCGCTCGGCATCGCCGGCTCGGCGACCGCCACCGTCATCGCCAATTACGCCGCCTTGATCGGCCTCCTCGTCTACGTCTACCGCCGCGACCTGCCGATCCGGCTGCGCGGGCCCGAGCTCAAATATCTGGTCCCCGACCGCGCGCTGACGCGCACGATGATCGTCAAGGGACTGCCGATGGGCCTGCAGATGATCGTCATCTCGGGCGCCGGGCTCGCCACCTTGGGCCTGGTCAACCGCGAGGGGGTCGACACCACCGCCGCCTTCGGCGTCGCCATGCAATTGTGGACCTATTTGCAGATGCCCGCCATGGCGCTGGGCGCGGCGGTGAGCGCGATGGCGGCGCAGAATATCGGTGCCGGCAAATGGGAGCGGGTCGGCGCGATCACCCGCTCCGGCATAATCTACAACCTCCTGATCACCGGCCTGCTCGTCGTCCTGCTCGCCATCGCCGATCGGCCGGCTTTGGCTTTGTTCCTCGGCGGCGCCAGCCCGGCCTTGCCGATCGCCCAGCATATCCAGCTGCTCGCGACCTGGAGCTTCCTGCTGTTCGGAATCACCATCATCCTGTTCGGCACGGTGCGCGCCAACGGCGCGGTGCTGGGCCCGCTGGTGATCCTCGCCATCGGCCTCCTGCCGGTCCGCCTGGGCTTCGCGCTCGGCGCTTATCCCTGGCTCGGCGCCGACGCGCTCTGGCTGAGCTTCCCGGTCGGCTCGCTCGCGATCGTGGCGATGGCGAGCGCTTTCTATCTCCACGGCGGCTGGCGGAACGCGCGCATGGAGATGCCGCCGCCGCGCGAGGTGCTGATCGAGGAGGCGCAGGCCGATGGCGAGCCCGGCGGAAGGATCAGTCCGTCGGCGTAACGGGGATTGTCGCTATTCTCTCACAGCGTCGTGTCGGCGAGGTTCGAGCGGTATTTGGTGTTGGTCTGGCGGTCGTTGATTTCGATGTAGACGTAGCTTGGCGGAATTTGTCCCTCGGGCAAAGCGAACCAGATGTGGCCCATGGCGCCCGGGCTGCCCAGCGCGCAGAACCCATAGAGGCGCTGGCCCCGCGAGGTGAAGAAATCGACCCAGGAGCGCGACGAATTGGCGTTGTTGCCGCACGGCGGCAGGCCCGGCGCCGGCGCGAACATCGCCGCGGGATATTGGTCCTTGTTGAACACGTCGTAATTGTAGCGGATGAAATTCTGGCCGTTGACCGTATAGGGCTCGCTGCCGGTCAAATAGAGGATCGGGTTGGGCTGGGCCTGCGCCGCGCCGGCGCCCACCACTCCCGCCAGCAAGGCGGCGGCGAACATCTTCTGGAACTTGATCCTGGTCATCGATTCGTCCTTTCATTCCGCGTTGAAGGACGGGTTCTGTTGGCTCCCCGTGCCGATATTGTTTCGGCACCGGCATAATGCCATCGATCCGTCCCGTTTTCAAGGAAGCGCGGGCGCGAGCCGCCGCGGGACCGGCGTTCGTCTTTCACCGCTTTGCAGGCGCTGTGGGGCGCGCTAAGCCGTGCCGCGATGCCGTCCGCCGCCTTCCCCGCCCTTCGCCTGCGCCGCACCCGCTCCTCCGCCTGGAGCCGGGCGCTGGTCGCCGAGACAGTGCTGACGCCGGCCGACCTGATCTGGCCGCTGTTCGTCACCGCAGGCGAGGGGGCCGAGGAGCCGATCGCCACCCTGCCGGGCGTGTCGCGCTGGTCGGTCGACCGGATCGGCGCGCAGGCGCGGCTCGCGCGCGACCTCGGCATTCCGTGCATCGCGCTCTTTCCCAACACGCCCGGCAATCTGCGCAGCGACGACGCCCGCGAGGCGCTCAACGCCGACAACCTCATCTGCCGCGCGGTCAGGGCCGCCAAGGATGCGGCGCCGGAGGTCGGCGTGCTCACCGACGTCGCGCTCGATCCCTATACCTCGCACGGCCATGACGGCATCGTCGATCAGGCAGGCTACGTGCTCAACGACGCGACCAAAGAGATTCTCGCCGACCAGGCTTTGGTCCAGGCGGCGGCGGGCGCCGACATCATCGCGCCCTCCGACATGATGGACGGCCGCGTCGGCGCGATCCGTTCAGCGCTCGAACAGGCTGGCCATGTCAACGTCCAGATCATGGCCTATGCCGCCAAATATGCCTCGGCCTTTTACGGCCCGTTCCGCGACGCGGTCGGCTCGCGCGGGCTCTTGAAGGGCGACAAGAAGAGCTACCAGATGGATCCGGCCAATGCGCTGGAGGCGCTGCGCGAGGTCGCGCTCGACCTCGAAGAGGGCGCCGACACGGTGATGGTGAAGCCGGGCCTGCCCTATCTCGACATCATAAGGCGTGTGAAGGAGAGGTTCGAAGTCCCTGTCTTCGCTTACCAAGTCTCCGGAGAATATGCGATGATCGAGGCTGGCGCCGCCGCCGGGGCTGGGGAGCGCGACGCGCTGGTGCTGGAGACCTTGATGGCGTTCAAGCGGGCCGGGGCGTCGGGCGTGCTCACTTATCATGCGCCGGTCGCGGCCCGTCTGCTGGCCGGCTGATGGCGAAGCGGAAGGTCCAGACGGCCAAGGCGGCCGCCGCGCCGGCCGCGGCCGCGTCGGTGCCCGCCCCCGTTTCCGCCGCGGGCCGGGTGAACGAGCGCTATGCGCGGCCGCTCTTCGTGCTCACCATCGTCACCGGCTCCTTTCTCCTCTTCCTGACCCAGCCGATGATCGCGCGCATGGCGCTGCCCAGGGTCGGCGGCTCGCCCTCGATGTGGAACAGCGCGATGCTGGTCTACCAGCTGCTGCTGCTCGCCGGCTACGCTTATGCGCACTGGCTCTCGCGGCTCCGGCCGCGCCGCCAGGTCGGCATCCACATCGTTTTGCTCGGCCTTGCCGCGCTCTGGCTGCCGATCGGGCTCACCGCGGCGCTGCCGCCCGAGGCCGGCGAACCGGCCCTTTGGGTGCCCTGGTTCCTGATCTCCTCGATCGGCCCGGTCTTCTTCATCGTCTCGGCGCAGGCGCCGCTGATGCAGGGCTGGTATGCGCTCGAGACCAGCCGCGGCGACCCCTATCCGCTCTACGCCGCCTCCAATCTGGGCAGCTTCGCCGGTCTCATTTCCTATCCGCTGTTCGTCGAGCCGCTGATGACGCTGCAGCAGCAGAGCTGGCTGTGGACGGGAATCTATGCCGTCCTCGTCCTGCTCGTCGCGGCCTGCGCGCTGACCGTGCCGGCGCGAGCGGTGGAGGCGCTGCCCGAGGAGACGGCGCCGCCGCCGACCGTGCGGCGGATCGTGCACTGGATCGCGCTCGCCGCGGTGCCGTCGGGGCTGATGCTCTCGACGACCACCCACCTCACCACCGACATCGTCGCGGTGCCGATGCTCTGGGTGCTGCCGCTCGGCCTCTATCTGCTGAGCTTCGTCATCGCCTTCGCCCACCGCAGGGCCCCGGCCAATCTCGTCACGATGCTTGCGCCGCTCGTCATCCTGATCGCCGGCGGCCTGGTGTTCAGCCCCGGCGCGGGCAACCCGCTCTACCTCGTCAGCCTTGGCCTGCTTTTGCTGTTCGCGATCGCGGTCGCGCTGCATGGCGAGCTCTTCCGGCTGCGGCCCGCGGTCGGCCATCTCACCCATTTCTACCTCGCAATGTCGTTCGGCGGCATGGTCGGCGGGCTGTTCTGCGCGATCGTCGCGCCGCTCCTGTTCGATTGGGCCTATGAGCATCCGCTGCTGATCCTCGCCGCCGCTTTCCTGGTGCCGCAGATCCCGTTGGTGCCCTGGCCGAAAGCTTATGCCTTCATCCTCGCTTTGGCCTTGCCGACCGCGGCCTCTTTGCTCTCTTATGCGGTCTATCTGATGCAGCATCAGCGCTTTGCGTCGCACTGGACGATGCTTGGATCGATCCTCATCTCGCTGATGGCGCTCGCCTGCCTCGGGCGGCGCTGGTGCTTCACCTGGGCGCTCGCCGCGCTGATGCTCAGCTATGGCGGCTGGGACCAGCTCGACACGAGCTTCGACGGGGTCCGCACCCGCTCCTATTTCGGCATTTACGAGGTCCGCGAGCAATATTACGCATCCGGGCTCGTCCGCGTCCTCACCCACGGCACCACCCTGCACGGCATTCAATCCATGGAGCCGGGCCGGGAACGGGAGCAGACCTCCTATTACGCGCCTTATTCGGGCGTCGGCCTCGCGCTCGCCAACGCCAACGGCCTGTTTCCCGGCAGCCCGGCGCGGATCGGGGTGATCGGCCTCGGCAGCGGCACCTTGTCCTGCTACGCGCAGCCCGGGCAGGGCTGGACCTTCTTCGAGATCGACCCGGCGATGGTCGAGGTCGCGCGCCACCGCTTCACCTTCCTTTCGAGCTGCGCGCCCCAGGCCGGCATCGTCCTCGGCGACGCCCGGCTGAGCCTCGCCCGCCAGCCCGCCGGCGCGATCGACATCCTCGCCGTCGACGCTTTCTCCTCCGATGCGGTGCCGATGCACCTGCTCACCAGCGAGGCGCTGGAAGTCTATCGCAGGGCGCTCCGGCCCGACGGCATCGTCCTCTTCCACATCTCCAACCGCTATCTCGACCTGCAGCCGGTGATCGCCGATCTGGCCGCGCGCGGCGGCTGGACGGCGGCGATGATGGAATATTCGCCCAACGAGGCGGAAAAGGCGGCCAACGCCACCATCTCCGTCTGGATCGCTTTGTCGCGCTCGCCCGAGACGATCGCGAGGCTGAAGGCGGCGAGCGGCGCGCGCGCCGGGGCCTGGCTCCCGGTCGAGCCGCAGCCGGGCTTTTCGGGCTGGACCGACGACCATGCCTCGATCCTGCCGATCATCAACTTCCGCTCCCTCCTGCGGTTCGGCAGGTGAGGCGGCGATGGCGATCGAGACGCCCCGGCTGATCCTGCGCGATTGGGACGAGGCCGATATCGCGCCCTTCATCCGCCACACCAATACCGAGGCGGTGATGCGCTGGCTGGGCGGGATCCAGACCGAGGCGGCGCTGACCGAGACGATCCGCGGGCGGATGATGCGCTGGCAGCGCGAGCGCGGCTTCACCTTCTGGGTCGTCGAGCGCAAGGCCGACGGCGCGCTGCTCGGCTTTTGCGGGATCAAGATCGCCGACACGGCCGGCAGCCCGATCGAGGGCGCGCACGAGGTCGGCTGGCGCCTGCGCGAGGATGTCTGGGGGCGGGGCTATGCAAAAGAAGCGGCGGCCGCCGCGCTCGACCATGCCTTCGCCACGCTCGCCGCCCGCCGCGTCGTCGCCATCACCTTCGCCCAGAACGAGCCGAGCTGGGGGCTGATGGAGCGGCTCGGCATGACGAGGCGGCCGGAATGCGATTATGACGATCCGCGCTTTCCCGATCTCAATCCGACCATCGTCTACGACATCGGGCCAGGGGAGCTTCGGCGATGACTTTGATCGGCTTTGGCGGGCAGCGGCCGCGCGTGGACCCCGCCGCCTTCGTCGCCCCCGGCGCGCGGCTGATCGGCGACGTCGAGATCGGGCCGGATTCGAGCATCTGGTACAATTGCGTGCTGCGCGGCGACGTCAACCGCATCCGCATCGGCGCCCGCACCAACATCCAGGACGGCTCCGTCCTCCACGTCGATTCGCCGCGCCCGGGCCATGAGGCGGGCCATCCGACCCTGATCGGCGACGAGGTGCTGATCGGCCATATGGCGATGGTCCACGGCTGCGTCCTTCACGACCGCGCCTTCGTCGGCCTCGGAGCGATCGTCATGGACGGCTGCGAGATCGAGAGCGGCGCCATGCTCGCCGCCGGCGCCCTGCTGACGCAGGGCAAGCGCATTCCCTCGGGCCAGCTCTGGGCCGGCCGCCCCGCCAAATATATCCGCGACCTCGGCGAAGCGGACCTGACCGGCATGGCGCTCGGCGTCGCCCATTATGTCGCGCTCGGAAAGCTCCATGCGGCGGCGGTCCGAGCAAGCGAAGGGCAACCACGATCCGCTCATCCTGAATAGAGACTGAGCGAAGTCGAAGGCCCGTATCGACAAGCTCAACGGCTACACAGGATGAGCGGGTGGGTGCAGGTCCGGCGCTCAGCGCAACCGCTCGAGCCGCGCCTGCTGGGCGGCGAGCAGCCCGTCGGCGGCGGTGATCGCCGCGTCGAGCGCCTCGCGGTCGGCGGCGCTGAGCGGCTGGTCGGCGCGCTCGAGCGCGAGCTGGTGAAGCTCGGCGGCCGCGTCGGCGGTCCGCCCGCGCGCCGCCTCGACGCGCGAGAGCGCCTGCTGCGCCTCGATCCAGGCGTTGGAGCCGACCGGGCCGCTCCGCGCCGCCGTCCGCGCCGCCCTATCATATTCCGCGTCGAACGCCCGTTCGCCCTGTCGCGCCCCGGCGACCAGCTCCGCGATCCGCGCGCGCAGGACCGGATCGTCGGCGACGATCGGCGCCTCGCGCACCGGCTCCTCGATCGCCAGCCGTTCGTCCGGCCGCGGCGCCAGCGACGGGAACGGACCCTCGGTCACGCAGCCGGCGAGCAGGGCGCCGGCGAAAGCGGCGAGGAGGGCGGCGCGCATGTTCATCGCTCCTCCCTATGCGCCCGGCCGCGCGCCCGCAACACCGGCCGCCGCCGGTGCAGGCACCGGCGCGCGCCGTCGCAGGCGGGGGTTGCGCGCCCTTGCCCTTCCCCCTATGTCGCACCCTCCCGCGCGCCCGTAGCTCAGCTGGATAGAGCACCAGACTACGAATCTGGGGGCCGGAGGTTCGAATCCTTCCGGGCGCGCCATCTCCTCAAGTTGCCCGGAAATCCCTTCTAACATCTTGAAGGGAAACGCGATTTCCGGTGTTCGAAAGCCCTCATTACGGTCGTACCGCAGGAGGTCCGAAAAGGTGAGTTTGAGCACTGCCCGCTTGTCCTCCAAGCGGTCAGATGTCCAGAGATTCCAAGGGTTTGCGAGAAAGCCAAGAGCGGTTCGAAAACTGGCGTCATAGTCCCGAACAGGCGCGTCGCAACTCAACATTGCTTCGGCGAGGCCGAGCTTCCGTTGTTCCATTTCCTCGACGCGCCGCTCCAACGCTTTCATGACCGTCGTACTCTCCGCTTCAACGACGCGATCCAGCAGCAGCGCAATCTTGCGATCAATCTCGACGATCTCCCGCTTCATGCCGGCCTTACGCTCGGAGGCCGTGCGCATATGCGCGTTCCACACATCGCGGAACCTCGCCGAGGCCAGGTTGAATAGCTCTCGCGCGGGCGTCAGGGACCGCAGAAGCAGCTCGAAGGCGTCCTCGATCTTGGCACGCGCCACGGATTTGCCCCGGCTGACGCAGCCGGGCTGGCGACAGAGATAGTAGGGATACGAAGTGCGCCGTCCCTTCGACCAGTTGGCCGTCATGGGATGACCGCAATCATCGCATGCAACGAAGCCCCGAAGCGGGAAATCAGCCGTCACATCGACGCGCGACGGGGCGCGCACGTTGCCCGCGAGACGCATCTGAATCCGTTCATAGGTGTCGAAGCTGATGAGAGCCTGATGCTGGGCCTTGCGCAACCCGATATCCCAGCGGGGAACCTGCAAATAACCCGCATAGAGCGGCTGCGTCAGAAGCCAGAACACGCGCTGATCCATCACGACGCCGTGGCGGCAAGTCGGGAACTCGGGATGGGCTTCGAGAAAGCGCTTCACCGCGGCTTTGCAATCGAGTCGGCCGCTGGCGTAGCCCTCCAGCGCGTCGCGGACGATGGACGCCAGCGGTTCATGCGGGACAAGCATTTTGCCCCCGCCCGGTGCCTTTTTGTATTTATAGCCGATCGGCGCTTGAAACACCCAATAGCCATTGAGCGTCCGCGCCCGCATCCGGTTCATGGTCTGCTCGCCGTTCTTTTGGCGCTGGTGCTGCGACACGCTGGCGAGAAGGAACTCGACGAGCTGGCTATCGGCGTCCTCGCCGAACTCGACCGACGGCGACTCTAGTATGCCGCCTGCGCCCGCGATCTCAGCCCGGAGCTTCAAATGGGCTTCCAGCCCGCGCGCAAGACGGCTGATATCGTCGATGATGACGACATGCGGCCTTTTTCGGTTGGCGCGCAGATAGGCCAGCATGGCCTTCATGCCGGGGCGTCCGACGACGCCGCCCGACACGTCATCCTTGAAGACCCTCCCGACTTCGTAGTTCCGGTATTTCGCGTACTCGCGGCAGCGCGTCTCCTGGCTGGACAGCCCGTCGCCGCGCGTCGTCTGCTTTGCAGAACTGACGCAGCAATAGATAACAGCCGGTTTCTGGACAGCATTGGTCATGAACTTAGACCCTCAATAGCAGATGTGTTATCCGTCGGATTTCCCTCGGCTATCCGATCTTCTTCTGAAGCCAAAACACTAGCAGAGGCGTCTCTAAATTGCGAGCGAAGTTGCACTTGCGAGGATAAAGAAAGCTGCACCGGATCAAGCCCAAAGGCTTGTTTTACGAACGCAGTCATAATGTCACTGACAATCAATATCACTTCGTCCTTCTGTTCGTCGGACATGTCGATATCTTTGATGAGCCCGCGATAGCGGGCCCATTCCTCTTCGGATATGTCATGCGGTCTGCTCATAAATCACCATCACGAAAATGCTCCGTGGAGCATCGAGAAAGTGATTCACTAGTTGGCTTTATAGAGCGCTTGGGGGAACTTCGGCGTTCTCAACCCCACGCACGGAATAAATCCTGTGGATATTTACATATTATATCTTGAAATCGAAGATTCCGCAACTTGCATACCCACGTATTACCGTCCGATTTCCTTTGTCGCCCTGCCGGACACCATCCGCTCAGCCGCCGACTTGATCCGGTCAAGCCGGGACGCCTGTTTTCGCTCGACAAGATGCGTGGCCGCGCGATGGAGTCGCCCGGCCCGGTCCTCGCCCATGCCGGCAGGCTTGAGCGCCGGTGCCGGCGCGTCCTGCTGAAGCAATTTGCTGTACCTGGCCGCGATCCACTGGCGGCGGTTCTGCTCAAAATGGCTGACCGCCCGCGCTGTGACGCGGGACTCCTTGTCAGCCACCTTCTCGCCCGGCGGGCGCGATTGCGACACGACCGGCCGCACCCGCGGTTCCGCGCGGGCTGCGAATTGCGGTTTGAGATTAGCGGCCACGGTCAGAGCGCCCCATTGTGGAGATCGCGCACGTCGCCGAGCTGATCCTTCCAAGGCTGAACCGCGTAGAAGGGCACACTGTCCGCAACCACGAGGCGCGGCATAGTGGAGACCTTTAGAATCTGCCGCTCATTGCCAAGGCAGAGAATGTCCTCGCTTTGCAGGACCGGGCGCTTCGCCTCGCCGAGATTGGCGGCGGCCGTCTCGACTGTCCCGCCATTGTGGCTGACGCCGCGCATCAGCACCGTCTCGTTACCGGACCAGAGCTGAATATCGCGGACCAGGTCCGGCTCCTGCACGTTCTTGAGCGTCATCACCGCTGCCTGGTCCTCAAATTCCTTCACGGCCTCGCGCGCCCACCGGCCTTCCATGGAGAAGCGACCCTGGGCGAAGAACCAGAGCTGAATCCCTTTGCCGCGGTAGAGGCGCAGCGCCTTCATGATCGCTGGCGCGGGCGGGAGCTGCGGAAACTCGTCCAGCAGGAACGTCGTTCGCACCGGCCCGGACTGCTTCGCGATCGCCTCGATCGCGTAATTGAGGATTAGGCTGATCCATGCTGCTGCCACGCCCAGCTTATCGGCAGGCAGCATGAGATAGATCGTGTGCGGCTCGTGCTTGAGACGCGCGAAATCGAATTCATGCTCGGACGTGGCGCGGTCAAGCGCCTTGCCCGGCTCGAAGGCTTCCAGCGCTTCAATCGCGTCGGCCTTGTAAGCCTCGAATTGCTTCGGAGCTTTCGTGTGCGTGCGCTCGAAGGCCGCTGACCGGCGTTCGATCGCTTCCATCCCACATGTGGACATCATGGCGAACGACATATCCATGTGCGCCCCACCGCCATTCACGAAGCGCCACACGCCGGCCAGGTTGCATAGCTCCGGCTCGAAATGCGCCAGATACTCCATCCGCAGGGAGAGCAGGCGCAGCGCGCCCTTGCGCACCCAGGCGTCGTCTCCCTGTTTGAGCGGGGGCGGAAGTAGGATCTGGGCGATTTCGCTCGCCTCCGTATCGATCCGCGCGCCGCTGCGCACCACATCGACCAGGAGTTGCAGCGGATTGATCCGCGTATTCGGCAGTCCCCGCAGTCCGAACGGATTGAGGTAGACGACCGGCACGCCGAGCGTTTCGGCGCGGTGACGCGCCGAGGCATAGGCGTTCTCGCCGTCCTTCACATCGACGATGATGAGGCTGCGCCCCCGGACATGCGCCATGTTCGGCAGCAGCAGATCGCGGCCTTTGCCGCCGCCCGTGCGCAGATACGTCACAAGCGGGCCGTCGCCGTTGAAGAACAGCAGCCGTCCGGCAAACGCGCCGACAAACAACCCGCCAGCATCCAGCAGCCCGGCGCGCCGGACGTCGCCAAGATCGGCGAGGCGTCCGTCGCCGAGCAGGCCCGTCGGCCGGGCGCGCTCGATCGCCGCTTCCATATCCCGGGCGCGATCGCGCGCGCGGGCCGCATAGTCGGCATCGACCGTCTGGCGGTGCAGGGCCATGAGGCCCTGCATCCCGCGCATTAAGCTTCCCCGCGCCATGATCAGCGCGCCTCGCTTCCCGGTTCCGGGCCAAGGCGCGGCGGCGGCGGAATCTCAACCGGCCGCACCGCCTCGATGTCACGGCGCAGTTGTTCGACCGAAGCCAGGCCCGTATCCCAGCCCTCGACCGAGATCGTCACGCCCTGCGTCGCGGCCTGCGTCAGCTCGCGCGAGAGCTCGCTGCCGAGATTGCCCGCATAAGCCATCGCGCGATCGCCGCTGCCGCGATCGACCAGATTGGCGACGCGGCCGAAGAGCCGCGCCATGTTGACGACAGCCATATCCGTATTTTGCATCTGCTGGGCCTGTGCCATGCGCGCCGCCACATACTGGCTCTGAATGCGGGCCGTCGCTTCCGCAAGCATCCGACCCCGGTCGAATGTCGCCTGATAGCGCGCGATCACGCTCTGATTGATCGCACGGAATTGCTCGCTCTGCTGCGCGACGCGCACGCGAACCTCGGACGCCCAGTCCTCATAGCGGCCCTGCTGCGTCAGCTCCGCCGACTTCACCGCCGCCTGAACCCGCGCTTCGTACGTTCCCATCAGCGTTGAAGGCCGCATGGGCGGCGGCGCGAAGGCTTCCGCGCCGAAGAACAGCCCGGCCGCCGTCAGGAACGTCACGCCCGTTTTCAGAATGCTCGGAACGAAGCGGCGGCGCGCGCGAGGATAGCGCTTCGCGTCTTGCGGGGCGGGCGACTCTTCCGCGAGCGGCCCGCCGTCCTGCGCCGGCGCGTCGCCGGCATAATCGATCGAATACGTCACGACTCTCTCCTGCCAGATTGGAGCGCCGCGTTAGCGGCGTGCTTTCGCTAGGTTGGGGGGAAGTGGCGGGGAGACGGCCGCGGCTATTCGCCGCGTCCGCCCTTCCGCTGGCGCGCCCGCTTGAAGGCGCGGGCCGAAACCCACCCACGCAGCAGACGGCGGAACAGCGACAGATTGCCGCTGGCGATTGGGGGATCGCCGAACGGCTCGAGCCGCAGATAGTGGTGCTCGCCGCCGAAGCGCAGTTCGACGCCTTCGGGCAGATGGAAGAACGTTACGCTCTCCTGACGGCGCCCTGCGTTCTCGACGCAATATTCGATGCACAGCGCGAGATAGATCAGCTTGAGCCGTTGCAGGATGCGCCGCTGCGCCCGCTGGCGCGGCGGCTCCTTCGTCACGCGGAAGAAATCGCTCAGCCAGCGGAACGAGCCGTCATTGTTAAAGGCGAGATCAATCGCTTCGTCGTCCAGCTCAAAGGGCCGGCCGTCTTCGTCGAGGATCTCGCCTTCGAATCCGTAAATGCGATCAGCCATCCAGTCGGGAATTCGCCGCCTGGACAGGTTGAGCTTCTGCATATCCGTCGCCAGCGCCAGCATCCGCTCGCGGCTGTCCAGCCGCAGGCCCCCATGCAGCCTGATCCGCGCCCAATCCGGGCGATCCAACTTGCGGAGCTTTATCCGTGAATTATCGGCAGACATGGCACCCTCTCGAACGGTTAAGTCCGGGTTGGATATCCGGGCCCAACACCACAAGTGGGGGAAACTTGAGCAATAACTCAGCCCGTGCACGACTGCGCCTAGCGAGCGCGGATTCTCCGCAAGGACGAAAGCAGGTCAGCTCCTTCCAGAGCGCGCCTTAGGCCGGCATTTCCTACATGAGCGTAGATCGCCGTGGTCGCTATGTTCTCATGGCCTAGGAGGATTTGAAGGAAGCGGAGGTCGACCCCGTCCTCCAAGAGTAAAGTCGCGCAGGTATGCCGAAGCATATGCGGTGTGACCCGGCGCTCGACTCCGGCTGCGCGCCCGAACTGGCGAAGGCTACGGCGTACGGCTTGGGTCGACCATTCCGCACCATCTGGTGACAATAGAACCGCCGCGCCTGGCCTCGCGCCGAGCCTTGTCAAAATCGGCCGCAGTCGCTTGTCGACAACGAATACACATCGCTCGCGCCGCCCCTTGCCTCGTACGAGAAGCGCGCCACTTTCGGCATCAAAGTCGTCTGGTCGTAGAGCTACAAGCTCGGCAACCCGCAATCCGACTGAAATTAGCAGCAAGACCGACGCGGAAAATGCGATGGCGTCGAGCGGCTTGTGCCGGTCCTGGCTGATCTGCCACGCTGTGTCGGCCAGCCGCCGGGCCTCCGCGCGCGCAAGCGTACGCGGCAGCGATCGCGGTCGAGGCAATTGCAGGTCCAGCCCGGCGAAAGGGGACAATTCAATCGTACCAGCCCGCACCAAGTCTTTGTAGAAACCCCGCAGGCAGGCCACTCGTCTGCGCAGAGTCCGCGGCGCCGCCAATCGCTCGACCATCAGATGTTCCACATAGGCAATGAGCGTATCCGAGTGTCGGGAACAAAGCTGCCTGGCCGCCAAGAAACGCGAATAATCCCTCAAATCCGACGTATATGCTCTGAGCGTGTGGCCCGAAGGATCGCGCACCGCCTTTAGACGATTAACATACGCTGCCGTTGACGCGGCGGTAACGACCACTGCCCCCTCCCTATCTGACCGAGGCAACGGCCTCACGATTCATCCATAACGGATGATGTTTTCAGAATGCTTGACGGGTTCCTTGGCAAGCTAGGATGCGCTAATCTCGCGGCTCGCTGGGATGGATAACTCTGGATTATGAACGGTCCGAGACACCTTTTCTCCCTGATATATAATATCTTCTTCGGGTTCTTCCTGAGCGCCATGTGCGGAATTGTGACCGCTGGGATTCTATGGGCCGCCGGTCAAGCGTCAGATTTCAAGCCATACCTTGAGGCCTATTTTGTTACCTTCAATGGCGCGGTTTCGGGGGGGCTCGTACTTGCAACCGCGATCACGGTTTATCGCACCCAACACTATGTGCCCGGAATTATAGAGAAGACATTCACACGACGCGAGCTTGAAAAGACCTCATATTATGAATGGCGGGGTGAGTTTTTCCATCTTCGTAAAACGCTTACGTTTTCTACGTCCTTTGCACTTGCCGGAGTTGCAATTTTTTATATCGCAAAGTTCCCCTTTGACGGGCTGGCAGAAGGTTTCCTCATCGCTGCCGGGTGTTTGGCCTATGCTATCGGTGTCTATGTCGGAAGGAAGCTATTCCATATTGCTCATATGCTGCGCTCCTTGGAAGACATACCGATAACGAAGGACCTTTTTCGAGAGGACAGATTGGCCGGAATTTCAACTTACGTGAATTCAATATCTACCTTGGCTGCGGTAATGGTTTATATATGCGTCAGAAGTTCCTACTATGGACCGTTTATATATAATTCACCTGCAGGCTCTTCCGTGAAGACCATTATGCTCCTCCCGGCCGTAATAGCCATTCCAGTGTTCGCCTTGTTCAATTATTACCCGCGTACGGTCATCAGAAGGATATATGATCGATCAATATCGAACGCTTTAAGGGCTGTTAAATCTCGAGCTAAAAAGAATAACTTATCGGAATTCGAAAGACTCATATATTTTGGAATTCGATAGGATCTCTCGTGACGAGCTTAATTATAGGCTCAGAATGACGCTTGCTGATCTCCCAATGGCGGCCACGATAGGAGTGGCGCTTCTTAGCGTGATCGCCAACTAGATTAGGAACGCGATCACTGAGAGCATTTGCAACTTCATAGCGTACAATAAAATAGGCCGGTAGCTTTTGTTTTTCCAGTTGTAAGTTATTATCATGAGCAGGATTGTAGCAAGGGCCGCCGCCGCCAACTCAAGGGGGGACCGTACAGCCACAATGAGAGAGAGCGCGCCCAATCCTTGAAGACAAAACGCTAGAGAGGTGAACACTTTAGGGGGTAGCAACCTCACGACAGTAGAACCATCTCCCTTAAGATCGCGAATGTCCATGAGCAACTCGCGGCCAAGCACGAAAGAGAATGCGGCCAGCAGGACGTTTATGTTTGGCTTAACGTCGACAATTAACGTCACTAGTACTATCGGCAATGTAGCTGCTAGAGCTACATACGGCTTCTTGAGCGTCGGGATGTAGTCTACGACTGTATTGTAGTTAATGGCTAACAGAAAACCGGCTACATAAACGTAACGGAGCCACTCTTCTAGAGCGAAGTGGATAAAGGCCAGCGATACGGCAAACGCCGTGAAATAAATGATCGCCGCGGTGCGGGGCAAAAGTAGCCCGGCGGCGAGGGGGCGACCCGGATGGTTGATTCGGTCTCGCTCTATATCGTTCAGGTCATTGAGTATGAACGTGCACAGTGAGATTGGAATCAGTGGAATCGATACGACGAGGCTTCGATACAGATTCCCGGTGTGGCTATAGGTTGGAACGAACACAGTTAGAAAGGCAACCGCGCAGCTTGGCAGGCGAAATAGCCGTAGTGCGGGAATGCATCCCCTACCCATAATCCAGAGTTATCGGTCGCTGCCACGGGATACGCATTGCCTGGCTGCCCGCTGAGCTGGCAATGTCAGAGGTTCGAACGAAGATCCTGGAGTGGGATCATCAGCGTCATTGAATGCGACGGTGATTGAAGGAAGCCAAGCGCCTCATAAAAGGCCTTGGCTTCGTCAGAGACAGCGTGAACCAGCAGCGCGCGAATACCGATCATTTCCCCCGCGCTCAGCACGCGCTTCGCCGCGTCGCGGACAAGCGCTCGGCCAAGGCCCTTACCCTGAAAGCGCCGATCGACCGCCAAGCGGCCGAGGACCACGACCGGCACAGGGTCCGGCATGTTCCGCCGCACGCGCCCCGGCGCTTCCACAGCGCTGACCGAACCGGAGGCGAGCGAGTAATAAGCAGCGACCTCATCCCCGTCCGTGACGAGATACGTTCGACTTGCACCGCCCGCCTGGTTGGCGCGGGCGCGCTTTTTCAGCCAGTCGTCGAGCGAAGCCACGCCCGAGTTGAATGTCTCGAGATTGTGATTGTCGGAAAGCGGCGCGGGCGCGGCGAGGGTCATGCGTCCCACGGTGCCGATGCTTGCAGTGTCGCGCGCAGCCGGTCATTCGCTTGCGCGGGCCGATCCAGCATAGCCATGAACTCGTCGTAGCTCGCACGGTCCACCTGGATCACCGTCTGATCGAGAATGGCGTCCTCGGCGGCGCGGCGCGCGGCTTCAATCATGAAGTCCGAGCGCGAACGGCCTTGCGCTTGCGCGGCGCGGTCGATGAGCGCTCGTGTTTCCTCGCGAACGCGGAGATTGATCGCTTTCGTGTGGCTGTCATTGGAGGCATTTGGTTGTGCGGTCATGGTTCTATCCTTTGAGCCATTCTACCACATCTGATACACAATGTGTATCTCAAAAATGGGTCTGGACGAGGCTCTAGCCGGTGAAACCGCCTCGCATTTGTCTTAAACTTTATCGTTTCCACAGAAAGCTTTAAGCGACCTCCGGCATAATTATCGCGTGGGACAAGAATCCGAAACAGCCGCCGATTCCGGGACAACCGACGAGCCAGCCATTGACGTGAGCGCGGCAATCGCCGCGAGAGCCTTTGGCGACGTGCCGCTCGTGGGACCGGATTGGCTGAGATCGAGCATCGCCATGCAGGCGGACTTCGCTCAGCGCCTGCCGGGCGCGATCGCCATGACCGCCGCCGACCTTAACGGCTCGCGCACCCGCGCCGAGCAGGAGGAACAGGAAGAGCGTCGCAAATCCGAGCGCATGATGGATGCCGTGGGAGAGGTCGAGCGCCAACGCGAGGAATGGGCGCGCGCCAGCCACAGCTTCGGCGCGACGACCATGACCGGGCAACAGTGGAACACGCTGAGCGCCGAACTCGAGGAAGGCGGCGCGGTACGAAACTGGCTGCTCGCGCAGATCATGGCCGACGGCCACACGCCGGAAGAGACGCGGCGCATTGCCGACCGCGCCCAGAACGCGGCGGAGATCATGGCGACGCCGGAATCGCAGCGCACGGCGGATGAGCGCCACGAGCTGGCCGCCGCCGAGCGTGATCCCGAACTCCGCCGCTATATGGGCATGGCCGCCCGCCATTCGCGCGAACTGCACGGCCCCGAGCTTGCCCGGAACGAGGCGAGCGCCTCCGGTTCGACTCCCGCCTCCGTCAATCTTGGCGCGGCGGCGATTGAGGATTTTCCAAATGCGCCGAACCTGGGCGCTGAGTTCCGCACCGCCCAGGCCGCGATCGCTCCATTGGACATTCCGCGCAGGACTCCGTCGACGACAACCGCGCCGACGCCGCAGCCTGTCCTCGCGAGCGGCTTTGAGGTCTAATTCAGCCGCTCCAAGCCGGCCGGCGTATAGGCGACGTTATCCATCAAAAGGAGACTCTCGGCAGCTCCGCCCGCGCGGTTGACCAGCAGCATCGCCGAGCCATTCGCCATATCCCCTTGCAGCGTGATCCCGTTGCCGCGCCGCGCTTCGCCGTCCGGTCCGGTCGCAATGCCGTCCGCTTGCAGCATCGGCCGGATGCCCCGCGCTTCCTGTTCGCGCAGGAAATCGTCGAACGCGCCGCCGCGCAGCGCCGCTTGCGGCGTACCCGGACGCCGCGCGTCATAGAGGCGGATATTCGTCAGCTTCGCGCGGACGCACAGCCGCGTCGAAGTCTCGCCAGAAGGCCGGTCGCCTTCGAGGTTATAGCCCAGCGAGCCGTCCTCGTTGGAGGTGAATGTGTTCACCCATCGATTGACCCGCATCCCGCTCTCGCGGCTGGCGTCGTTTCGCAAGGCTGCCCGATCGCCGATGATGAGCGTCCGCTGGCCTTCGGCGCGCAGCGCCGCGTTCATCTCCGCCATCGGCAGGCATTGCCGAGGTTCAAGCGCGAAAGCGGGGGAAGGGAGAAAGGTCGCGGAAGCCAGAACTCCGCAAGCAACAATCACGCTTCGCATATCCGACAGTCCCGTTAACGGTGGTCTGTGAGACTGTGGAAGCGTTTCTTTTCGCCTCGCTTCGTGCTACTGTCCTATTCAGAAAACCGTCCCTTTCTTGTCTATGCGGCGATGCTGCAATCGACGGTTAGAGGCGATCTCATAAACCACACTATTCAGGACGGCAGACGGCGCTCCCGCGTCTGGCGGGAAAGGCCCTTTGCGGATTGGCTACATGCGCGTTTCGACCGCCGATCAGTGTCTGAATCTCCAGGCGGACGCGCTGCGCGCCGCTGGCTGCGACCGCGTATTCGAGGACCGCTTGAGCGGCAGGTCGCGCAAGCGTCCGGGCCTCGAATCCGCGCTCGCTCAGATCGGCGCTGGCGACCGTCTTGTCGTCTGGCGGTTGGATCGCCTGGGCCGCAACTTCCGCGATCTCGTCGATATCGCCGACGAGCTGCGCGAGCGTGGCGCGAACCTGATTTCACTCAGCGAGGGGATCGACACCTCGTCCAATGTCGGCGAGATCGTCTTTCGCCTCATGAGCGTGTTCAGCGACTTCGAGCGCAACGTCATTGTTGAGCGGACCCGCGCCGGACTCGCCGCCGCCAAGGCGCGCGGCGTCCGCCTCGGCAGAAAACCGAAACTCTCGCAGTCTCAGATCGTCGCTGCGCGGGATCTGGTGGACGGCGGTAGAAAGGCCGGGTCCGTCGCGCGTCAATTCGGCGTCGGCCGCGCCACTCTCTTCCGCAACATTCGCCAACAGCAGATGGAACGCATTCATGACAATTGACCGGGAAACGCTTCTGACCCTCACCGCCGATATCGTCGCGGCGCATGTCGCCAGCAATCACGTCGCAACCGGCGATGTCGCCGGGCTTATCGTCAAGGTCCATGGGGCCTTAAGCCGCCTGGACGCGGTTGCCGAAGCGCCGCAGCCCGACAAGCCCGTCCCCGCGGTGTCCGTCCGCGCCTCCATCAAGCCGGACTATCTCGTCAGCCTGATCGACGGCAAACGCTACAAGGCGCTCCGTCGCCATCTCAGCACACACGGCTATACGCCGGAGAGCTACCGCGAGGCCGATCTCCCGCGCGATTATCCGATGGTATCGGCCAACTATTCGGCGCTCCGCCGTGCTCTGGCCCGGAAGAACGGCCTTGGCCGTAAGCCCAGGGCTGCGGCATGAAGGCACCGGGGGCCGATCCGTTCCGCGTCGGCGATCCGTAGACGCAGGGAACAGGGGGCACCCATGGCAGAGTCGCGCACGGTAGACGAAGAACGCGCCTATATCGAAAACCTGCTCAACACTCGGTTCAACTACTATATCGTATTTGTCTCTCTGCTGCTGGTGCCCATCGCGGGAGATAACCCCCTTACGCAAACCGGACGCATATTCCTGTTGGGGTTGGGTGCGTTCGTGTCGGCACTCATGGTCTATATGGTCGTGCGGACGAAGCTGCTTCTTGATGCCCTGCTCGACGAGCTTGAGCCAAACCACCCATACAAGATTGCTTGTGCAAGGGTGAAGAAAAGGAGGTGGCTATTTCAGATAAACGCGAACGACGTGATGGTCTTGCTGGTTTTCCTCATAATGTTATTCTTTCTCGCCGGTGCCACGGTGGCCGGCGTCTCTCCTGGGACATTTTTGAAGACCGAGAATGCTGCGCTTGCTGTCGGCAATAGCGGCTGAAAGCAATCTGGCCGCAGCTGACTAACGCGCTGCGGGTGTCGGCCCGGTGTCAGGCCGGGCCGCGCAGGGCGTGGAGTTGGCGGGTGGGCGAGAGACGGCAGGTGGGGCGGGAGCTGCAGGACAATTAAATTGACACACTATCCCCTTGCTGTTGCCTATATGTATCGGCTCGGGATTTGCAGAAAATACCCATGCTCCGGCAACGCCCCAAAACGCCGACGCTATGATAAGTGGTCTAAGTATTTCGACCCTAATTGTTTCCCAAGTCCCGTCTGTCATTCACTCCCCATTTTCGTAATACTTGTTCTAATATTTACCAAACCGGACAGATGTTAGTCAAACTTTCTCTAAATTGACGCAATAATATTGCTTTCGTAGCCTCAGCAACGCCTTAGCAAACCCAAAAATGGCGTTTGGGGGGACTTCGCGACCCTAAGCGGCGGCTGGCGGGAAAAGCGTCACCGTTCGGGTGGTGCAACATCCGCTGCACTGCCCGGCAAAGGTGGCGAGGCCCGCGCTCGGGCTGAGGCCGTTCCGGGCGGCCGCCACTTGTCGGCGGCTCAGGGTCAGGTAATCCCCGACGCATGCGTCGCAGATCGCGCGCGGCGCGCGCTGCCGCAGAAACCGGCACACGGCTTCCCGTTGCCCCATCGCCTTGCCCCCATGGCCCCTGCTTGGTGGAATGCGGAATTTCCCGCGCCTTTTCAAGCCCTCACGTCCTACGGAGTGGGCAGGACCGGCGTGTCGGCACAGTGACGGGTTGCGCTGATCTGAATGTCTCCCGGTTTTCGGGGCCTGCGGACATTTCCGGGTAGTCATGGGGAATCCTGCCTCGTCGCCGACGGGCTTCAACGCGCCTCGCTTCCGCGTCGCTTCGCTCCTTGTGCAGCTCCGGCCCCCTTGCGGGGCGTACCGGCGTTTGATCCCCGTCTCCTTGCGCCGGGCTGTGGTCTCCCATGCCCGGAATGGTCCGGGCCCGAACAAAGGAGACTAACATGCCTGCATCCGCAAACCGCCGCGCCCCCGCGACCGATGCCCCCGCGAAACGAGCCCCGACTCACCGGGTCTACGTCGTCAAGGGCGAGGGCGAAAAGTCCATCTGGACCCGCATCGGCGCTGCCTGGGCCAACCGCGACGGCAAGGGCTTCTCGGTCCAGCTCGACGCCGCACCCATCCACGGCCGCGTCGTCATCCGCGAGATCACCGAACGCGACAACGGGGCTCAGCAATGAGCCCCGTTACCCGCGACATCGTGACCGAGATCTTTGAGTGGCAGGGCGTCACCATCGAGATCGGCTACGAGGCCGAATGGCTTGGCTGCCGTGTAACCGCGCATCTCGAGCTTCACGTCCGTCACCCGGAAGGAGCGGTCTTGCCGGTCACCGACACAGGCTACCGCTCGCACTTCCTGCCACAGGGCGCGGTCGAGGACGCCGGCGGCCCGACCGCCTATGTGACGGCCTGGCTCGACGTGACTGCGAGGAGTAAACCTTGGCGCGAAATCGACTTCGCCCGCCGCCAGCTCCCGCTGTTCTAAATCGCGTTCTGATCGTTACCCGGCGGCGGCGAGAGCTGCCGCCGAACTTCCGTACCGGGGGGCTGCGTTTCAGGTTGGGAAGTCCCGGGCTTCCCGGCTGCGCTCTCATTCTTGAACAATCTATCGGGGTGCTTGAGGGCAGTCATCGCGCCACCCACGAAAAAGGTCGTGATCGCAAAAACCAGCAATACCATGATGGTGTTTGCGTTGGCCCGTACGAAGAACCAATTCCCCGCCACCGCGTTGAAGGCGATTGTGTACGGATGCCTTTTGTTCTTGCGGATTCGGGTCAGCAGCGCGTTGAGAAGCAGATTGGTCCGCAGGACCATGTAGAACATCATCGCTGACACCAACGCGCCGATCATCAAGAGTGCCGCCCGCGCATTATAAGACAGCGGGTTGTCGCCCGCGACCGGCAGGAGCAGCAAGGAGACAAAGAGAAGGTAGTAATTGAACCGGGTGTTGAGCAGGTTCTCGATATAGGCGCGTTCTTCGTCGATCGTGCGCCGCTTGCTACGATCCGATGTGCCCTGTGCCATCGCCGCCCCCCTGTCCCCGCTCCGAAACGGATAGGTCCGGGTTATCTTCGGATCAATCGCTCAACAGATCGTAGGGCTATGTGCAGTTTGGGTCGCGCTGTGCCCTGGAGGTGCCGACGCCTGTCGCCGGTCTGGGAATGCGGTCATTATCTGCGAGGTGTTGCCACATGTGTTTGGCGCAGAATTTGTCCCACTCGGTAAGCCGTCTCCGCTGACCCCGCATTGTGCCGCGATGCATCAGCCTGCGGCAGTTTGCAGGAGGCGGCGTCGCATTTCGCCGTTACGGCGGGGGCTTGGCGACTGGTATCGTTGTAGATCTCGACGAGTACGGGAGTCCAAGGCAGTATCCCCAGGATGGCCCCGGGAATAATTATTGTCTTAAATATATGCCAATCGCCTTTTAACGCGTCACAAGTTTCTTTTTTCATCAATTTTTCACTTATCTCAATATTTGGATCAATTTACAGAACGACTTTGATTTGAGTCAAACTTTCTCGACTAAGCGCGCAATATTATTGCGCGCTTAGGCCTTGCCCGCGTGTAGCAGGGGCAAATTCCGCCTTTGGGGGAAACTTGGAACCCGACCGGCGATGCGGCGAACGTCGGGAATTGGCGCGCAATACCAAAGCCCGGTAGCGTGATATGTCGCGGATCACTCGCTTTAGAGGGTCAGTCCGTGCCGCTGCCGGGAAGTGACGGGAGAGGTTATATAAGATCTGTCCGGGGCTCCAATGATAGCGGCCAAGAGCCGGCAAACGAGTGCTTGCATTTCAAGCGTCAAGTTCTGGTTGGTCCCTACGCCGTGAAGCGCGAAGCCAAGCGGTGCGCCCATGAAGAGCGCTTCGTGAATGGCGGGATTCCGGATGGCTGAGATCGTAGCCTTGCCCGTGCCTGCCGTCGCCGCCCAGGCGGGGACCGGCATCGCGAATTCCTTGCACATCCATTCGATGCGCTCGGCGTGCCGGATATAGCCCTTCTTAGGCTTCATCATTGCGAAACAGGCGTCGAGCGCTGTGTAGAGATACATGAATTCCTCGAATTGCAGGGCCTGCGGACATTGAGCGATAAACAGGGCATGGACGGCGGCCGCCCATCGGCGGAACTGAACCGGTTTGCGGGAATTCTGCCGCCAGAAATCTTCCGCGAGCTGGATGCCGTTGGGTAGGCCGTTACGCAGCAGAACGAAATCGACGAGCCTCCCGGGTTTGATCGGCGTGGCATCGAGGAAACCGGCTTCTTCGATGGTCAGCCGCGTCCCGAGAAAGAACGACAGCGCCCAGACCTGGAAGGTCACTCGATCCGGGCTCTTGGCCCCGGCGTGCTCGATCCGATGCGTTTTCGGCAGCCCGAAAACGCGGGCGGGATAGGGCCTCTCATAGACTTGGCCGCCGAAATTCTGGGTCCTCTGCGGACCGGAATAGATCCAGTCCCCATCCACGCCGTCATCGGCGTTCACGTCCGCCACGGTCTGATCGAGGCCGGACAGGGTGGCGATTGTCACCGGCCCGACCGTGAGGTCGAGCGCCTGCGGATAGTAGCCGAATTCGGCGGCGATGGTCTTTCCCATGATCGGAGTTTACCACCGCCCCTCCGGGCAGACACGCGGGAAAGGCGCCGCGCGAGGTATTTGAGGCGATAATGAGAAATGTGATCGCCAGATATCTAGCAACCCTGCAGGGCCGGGTGGGCACGGGCCTGTTGGCGATCTTCGCGGCCGTGAACTTTGCCCAGCCGGGCTCCGAATGGTCGTTCCAATGGGAACGCCTGGCGGCGCTCTTGGCGGCGGCGGGCGTTTGGCTAGTCGCCGAGTTTCAGAGTTCGGCAGCGCCCCATCCGCACGATGTCCGCCTTTTCAACAGGATCATCGAAACGGTCGGTGACGGCGAGCGAAGCTTCCTTCGGTTCCACGATTTCCATGCCTCCTTTCCGCGCGCGCGGCTGGACGGAACCCGGGAAATCAGCCTGTGGGAGGGCGCAAGCTATGCCTTTCTGGATAGTGGCCTGCGCAAACAATGGGAGCCCGTCAGGGCGCAGATCGACGCCTTCCGCGACCTCGTGGCGGTGTCCACCGCGCCCGACCGATTCCAGTCCGGCAATCAGACGGTGCATCCGCACCGCAGCGACCCCAGCGATCCGAGCGAGCGCGTTCGTGAAGAAATCAGCGCCTTGAATATTGCAGCGTCGAGCCTGATCAAGTCCTTCGACGCGTTCGAAATCTATGGCCGCAAGCGCCTGGGCGTCTGAACTTCATAACTACAAAAAGCCCTCCGCCTATCCTTACGCTGCGCGCAAGATGTGCGCGTAACTACGCGCCGATCTTGGCAAGGGGCGCTGCGCCCCGTTGCATCCCCAGCTCAAATGGCGCTCGCCGGCATCGAGCCGGACCAGCGCCATGCCAAACGAATGTTCGTTTGATCGCCATTCAGGGGAGCGTCCCTGTCTCCCCCGAAACCCCCAAGGCAGGGGCGACTTCGCTCTCCCCTTGACCCCATCGACCAAGGACCCCGATCCCTGGACCCTTGGAAAGTCTCGCGCATCACCCCGGTCGAGGCAGCGGGAAGCCGCTCCGGTAAGCCCTCCCGAATGAACCGGGGGTTATCGCATACCTGCGAGTTCCAGTTCTGTTCCGTCTCAGTCGGTGCTAAGATGGAGGCATGATTACAGCGAACCACTTGAATGACTGGGCCAAAACCTCGGAGGCGCAACGAGAATTGCCGAGGCTTGTTCGGCGCCTGATCCACACGACCGCGACTACAACCGAAATCGCGATGCCCGCAGGCGAATCGACGACACAGCCCGGCCTCGATGGCGAACTCCATAGCCTTGAGGGCAATGCCTGGGTTTCGGCGGGGCATTCTTGCTGGGAGGAGAGCTGCCGAGCAGATGTCACCGCCAAAGCCAATGAGGATTTCGACAAGCGGACGGATGCATTCTCCGAAGAATACCGCGCCGCTCGGACCTTTGTGTTTGTGACCGCGCGGAAGTGGCCGGGCAAGCGCGCCTGGGTCACAAAAAAACGGGCGCTGCGAGCATGGGCTGACGTGCGCGCCTACGACGCCGACGACCTCGAGCAATGGCTTGAACAATCTCCGGCAGTGGCACTCGCCCTGGGCGAAGAACTGGGTCTAACAGGGCCGGGCGTAGAAAGTCCGGGAGCCTATCTGACGAAATGGGGCGCCCAGAGTTCGCCGAGGATCGATCCAGAGGCTTTGCTTTCCGGTCGTGACGACCAGGCCAATGCGCTCACCGCCAAAATCCAGAAGGTCCGACAGGGTGACGCCTCTAGTCCCATTTCGGTAAGGGCCGACAGCGTCGAAGAGGCGGTCGCATTCACCGCCGCAGCTTTGCTTCAAGAGGCGTCTCTCGCACACGTGGCCGCCGTCGTCACAAATGAAGCCGGTTGGCACTTCGTAGACAAGAATCCGCAAATCCACATCGCTATCGCCGCGTCGCCGGCATTGGCGGAAGCGCCGACCGTGCGAGCCGGCATGGCGGTCATCGTGCCCTACGCATCAGGCGACATGGCCCGGCACTTCAAAGGGGTTGCCGGGAGGCTGGACGATCCTGAAATGCATCTGGAACGACCGATGCACTCGGAGTTTGAGAAAGCCCTGCACGAAATGGGGCTCGATGAGAATGACGCTCGCCGACTGTCTTCTCTTTGCGGACGATCGTGGTCCGTGTTCCGGCGCCAGCATGCCGTTAATCCCGCGATCCGCCGCCCAAGCTGGCTCGACAATCCGGCCGCTTCCGCTTTGGCGACTGTTTGCCTCCTGGGGACGTGGTCGTCAGGTAAGGAAGCGGACAAAGAAGTCGTCGCGCGCATTAGCGGCAAGTCCTACGACGATTTGGAGAAGGAGCTTCTCGAACTTGAGCGGCTGGACGATTCTCCGCTGCTGCACATCGGTACAGTCTGGAAAGCGAAATCGGCGCTGGAGCTGCTGGCCCTTTTCGGCGAACGCATCACGGCCGTTGAGCTCGATAGGTTTTTCCGTGAAGCGGAAGACATCCTGGCCTCACCCGATCCGCAGTTGGACCTTCCCGAAGAGGAGAGGCATGCCGCCGCGATCCACGGGAAAGTGCGACCCATCAGCGGCCTGTTGCTTGAGGCGCTGTGCGACACCCTGATCAAACTGGCGGTACGTGGCCCCGACGTTCCAGCTCTTGCCGCAAGAGATATTCAATTCCGGGTGGATCATCTGGTCCGCAATCTGTTGAAGGACGCCGACCGCGTCCGTTGGCTTTCCCTCGCAAGCCAGCTCCCAGCGCTTGCGGAAGCCAGTCCAAATGAGTTTTTATCCGCCATCGAAGCCAGTCTCGCAGCGGTGGACTCTCCGGTGCGCGGACTGCTCTCCGAAACCAAAGGCGCAGGAGCCATGGGGCGCTGCTGGCACGCGGGTCTGTTATGGGCGCTTGAAACGCTGGCCTGGGCGCCTCAACGGTTAAAGCGCGTCTCATTAATTCTGGCTCGGCTGACCGAAACCGAAATCGCGGGCAATTGGGGCAACAATCCCCGAAGCTCGCTCGTGGATCTGTACCGTTCTTGGTTTCCGCAAACCGGCGCTACCGTTCAGCAACGCATCGATGCGCTCGATTTTCTCATAGAAAACGCCCCTCGTGCCGCTTTCAAGCTGATCGACAGCCTGGTTAACGTGGGTCACGACACGGCCAGCCCTACTTCGCGCCCCAAGTGGCGCGACGATGACGCAGGCGCTGGCTACGGCGCGACCAACCAAGAAACTCATCAAATGCTCGTCGCCGCCGCGGATCGTCAGATTTCGATGGCGAAGGGGGATGCCCAACGCGTGGCATCGCTCGTCAAAAAGTACTCCACATTCGACAAAGACCGGCGGCGGCGCATTCGCAGCTTGGTGTCGGGCCTTCGGAACGCAAACGACGAAGAGAAAGAGATCGTCCGGGACGCTTTGCGCCACAAGATATCCTGGCACCGAAATTACGACGATACGAGCGCGAGCGCGATCGACCGCTTCCTCGCGCCGCTCGAGAAGCTCTACGAGCAACTGACTCCGGCGGATTTGATCGTCCGTCACGCATGGTTGTTTAAGACCGGCTGGCCGGACCTGCCCATCCGGACGAGAGACGAAAACCATCAGGAGCGTACAAAAGTCATTGCGGAATACTCGGCGGTGGCCGTCCAAGAAATCTTCAATGAGGGCGGTTGGACCCGCCTCGTCCAACTGGCGGAGCAGTCGTCAGGGTGGCGCGTAGGTTTTTCCTTATCGGACCTCGGCCTCTCGCACGATGCATTAGCTCAGTGGATAGTGGATGAAGCGGGCGACCTTCATCGCGGCAATGAAATCACGGCCATGGCCGGCGCTATCATATCGTCGTTGCCGGTCGAAGAGCGCGAAAAAGCCCTCGACCTGGCTATGGATAAGGCGGGTGGGAGTGGCCGGGACACGGGTTGGAAGGTCCGTCTCTTGGTCCTATGTTCCGAAGGGCCGGTAACTTGGGCGCGGGCGAAAGCGCTAGGGTCCGTACTCAATAGGGTTGCGCGTGCTTGTGATTGCTGATTCAACGCTTCTGGTTATGGAGGAGGCGTTGGATGGCGAGGCAGCTGACGTGGTTGAGCGATGCGGAGTGGGCGCGGATCGAGCCGTTGCTGCCTCGCGGTCGCAAGGGGGCGCATCGGG
>JAXDPD010000069.1:0-7823 GCA_034668505.1 Sphingomonadales bacterium | reverse complement strand
GCGACATCCGCTCCCACTGATCGTCGCGAAGAATAAGCCGATCCAACGCACCCATGACTGCCTCCAAAAGACAGCCTTGAATCAGACTTCGGCTCCAAAGGGAATCCCAAGAGTCCACACCACCTAGCGTCCCATTTGCTCGACCATCGTCTTGAGCGCCTGCGCGTCGTGGACGGCGTCCGCGTGGATGTCGTTGTTGAAATAGCCCCAGACGGGCCTGCCGCCCAACGCCTGCTCGTCCATCCAGCCCGCCCAGGAGAGCAGCGTTTCTTCGGGATAGCGGCCCCGATATTTGCCGCCGGCGCCATGGAACCGGACATAGGCGACCGGCCCGACGGCGATGCGCTCGATTGCCGAGCCCGCCATGTCGTGCAGGCAGAGCGAAGCGCCGTGGCGATCGAGAAGCGCGAAGATCTCGGGCACGTACCAGCTCTCGTCGCGGAACTCGAAAACGTTGGTCACGTCCGTGGGCGCGAGCTGGAGAAAGCGCTCCAGCCGCTCCAGGTTCATCCGAAAGCGCGGCGGCAATTGATAGAGGATCGGGCCCAGCCGCGGCTGCAACGCGCGAAACGGCGCCATCATCCGCGCCAACGGCTGCTCGCAATCCTTGAGCTTCTTCGCCTGGGTCAGGAAGCGGTTCGCCTTCACCGCATAGCAGAAGCCCGGCGGGGCCTGGTCGCGCCATTTCGCGAACGTCTCGGCCGCGGGCAGCCGATAGAAGCTGTTGTTGATCTCGACCGTGTCGAATTGCGCGGCGTAATGGGCGAACCATTGGCGCTGGGGGAGGCCTGGCGGATAGAAAATCGCGCGCCAGTGGCGGTAATTCCATCCCGAGCAGCCGATCCGTATCCTCTTCATCCTGCTGCCGGGAACGATGCGTCGGTGCCCGGGTTTCATTTCGCGCGGAATGGAATGTCCGGCCGCGATTCGCCGCGCGCTGACGCGCCCCGCCGTCCGTCCGTCGCGTTCCCGGAACGATGCGTCGCCGGAACGGGTTTATCGTGTAATGCGCAGGCTGACGCTCCTTACCATCGTCGTTATCGCTGCGGTCATGAGCTTTCTCCTGGCTGGCCTGTTCCTGTTCGCCACCAATGGCGACGCCACGCGCAAGGACGACGGCCGGGCGCCGACGCCGGCGGAGATCTCGGCCGCGCTCGGCGCGAATCGGGAAGAAGAAGCCTATGTCTCGCCCGCCGGCCTGACGATGCCCGTCGAGGGCATCGCCCCGAGCCGGATCGTCGACACCTATGCGAACGCCCGCGGCGGCGGCGCCCGAATCCACAATGCGCTCGACATCATGGCGCCGCGCGGTTCGCTGGTGGTGGCGGCGGCGGAGGGGACCGTCGAGCGCCTCCACTACAGCGCCGGCGGCGGCGGGATCACCGCTTATGTCCGGTCGCCCGACGGGGGCTGGATGTATTATTACGCCCATCTCGATTCCTACGCGCCCGGCCTCGCCGTCGGCCAGCGGCTGGAGCGGGGCGATCCGATCGGCCGGGTCGGCAGCAGCGGCAACGCCAATGCCGCCTGGCCGCATCTCCATTTCGCCGTCCACCGGATGAGCGCGAGCGACCGCTGGTATCAGGGGGCGCCGGTCAATCCCTATCCGCTCCTTGCGGCGAGCCGGGCACGCCGCTAAGGCTCGCGCCAACCTCTCCGATCAGCGAGCATAATCATGAAGATCAGCGGCGTGGACATTCGTCCCGGCAACATCATCGAATATGAAGGCGGCATCTGGCGCGCCGTCAAGATCCAGCACACCCAGCCCGGCAAGGGCGGCGCCTACATGCAGGTCGAGATGAAGAACCTCATCGACGGCCGCAAGAACAACATCCGCTTCCGCTCGGCCGAGACGGTCGAGCGGGTCCGGCTCGACACCAAGGATTTCCAGTTCCTGTTCAAGGACGGCGATGCCTTGACCTTCATGGACAAGGACAATTACGAGCAGATCACCTTGCCGGCCGACCTGCTCGGCGACGCCGCCGCTTTCCTGCAGGACGGCATGGACGTGGTGATGGAGCTCTACGACGAGCGGCCGATCTCGGTGCAATTGCCCGACACGATCGAGGCCGAGATCGTCGAGGCCGACGCCGTGGTGAAGGGCCAGACCGCCTCTTCCAGCTACAAGCCCGCCATCCTCGACAATGGCGTGCGCGTCATGGTCCCGCCGCACATCAGCGCGGGGACCCGGATCGTCGTCGACGTTTACGAGCAGACCTACGTCCGCAGGGCCGATTAAATGAGCATGAAGGCCGTTCGTCCCGAGCGAAGTCGAGGGGCGCTGGCACGGACTCATCACATACGCCCCTCGACTAGGCTCGGGACGAACGGAGGCTTTTGTGGTTAGTCACTCCGGCCTGATCACCGTCATGACGCGCGCGGCCCGCAAGGCGGCGCCGCGGCTGAGGCGCGACTTCGGCGAGGTCGAGCAGCTCCAGGTGAGCCGCAAGGGGCCGGCCGACTTCGTCTCCATGGCCGACAAGCAGGCCGAAGCGACGCTCGTCGAGGAGCTTCGCCACGCCCGGCCCGACTGGGGCTTCCTGCTCGAGGAAGGCGGCGCGATCGAAGGCAATCCGGCCAAGCCGCGCTGGATCGTCGATCCGGTCGACGGCACCTCCAACTTCCTCCACGGAATCCCCCATTTCGCCATTTCGATCGCCGTCCAGGAGGCAAAGCCCGGCGGCAATGGCTGGGGCGAATTGAGCCACGGCCTGGTCTACAACCCGCTGACCGACGAGAGCTTCTGGGCGGAAAAGGGCAGGGGCGCCTGGCTCAACGAAAGGCGGCTGCGCGTGTCCGCCCGCCGCGACCTTTCCGAAGCGCTGATCGCCACCGGCATCCCCTACAAGGCGCATGGCGATATCGGCCGCTTCAACAAGATCCTCGACGCGGTCTCGCCCGAGGTCGCCGGCATCCGCCGCTTCGGCTCGGCCGCGCTCGACCTCGCCTGGGTGGCCGCCGGCCGCTTCGACGGCTTCTGGGAGGAGGACCTCCAATTCTGGGACGTCGCCGCGGGCATCGTGCTGGTCCGCGAGGCGGGCGGCTACGTCACCGACTTCCGGGGCGGCAGCGCGGATCTCGATGCCGGCCAGATCCTCGCCGGCAACGACCAGCTCCACAACCGGCTCCACAAGCTGCTCGCCGGGGCCCTGCGCGGGTGAGGCGCGGCCTCGCCGCCCTGGCGCTCCTCCTGCTTGCCGGATGCGCCGCGCCGCTCGCGCAGCGCGGCCCGGCCTGGCCGGCGCATGCCGAGGATCCCGCCGCCCTCGCCGCCCAATTCCCCGACAGCGCCTCGGTCGCGCGCCGCCAGCTCGCGGCGGCGCACCAGGCCGGCGACAGCGACGCGGTCCGCGCCGGCGTCGCGCGGCTGGCCGGCTCGGGCTACGCGCCGAGCCAGGCGACCATCGACCTGCTCGCCACCCATGTCCCCGACACCGAGATGGCGGCGCTGCGGCTGCGCTTCGCCGCCAACGGCGCCAGGGTCCAGGCGAGCCGCCTGTTCGCCACCGTCCCGGCCGCGCATCGCCTGGTCGAGGGCATTGCCTGGGACGCGCGGGGAAGGCGCCTGTTCGCCGCCACCGTGGTCAGCCGCGCCTTGCTCGTCCACGACGCGCGGGGCTGGCGCCCGGTCGAGGGCCTGGAGGCGGGCAGCCTGTTCGGCCTCGCCGTCGACGAGCGCCGCCGGCTGCTCTGGCTGGGGTCCGGCGTGGTCGAGCAGACGCCCGCGCCCGAGACCGCCTTTCGCGGCCTGATCGCCGTCGATCTCGCGAGCCTGCGCCCGGTCCGCCGCGTGCCGGTCGAAGGCCCGGGATCGCCCGCCGACATCGTCGTCGCCGCGGACGGCATCGTCTATGCGAGCGATCCCAATAGCGGCGCCATCTACCGCGCCCGGCCCGGCGACGCGACGCTCCAGGTGCTGGTCCCGGCCGGCCGGCTGCGCAGCCCGCAGGGGCTGGTCCCCGCCGCCGACGGCCGCCGGCTCTACGTCTCCGATTACGGCTATGGCCTCGCCATGGTCGGCCTTGCCGACGGCGCGGTCACCCGGCTCGAATCCGACGCCGGCACCATGCTCGACGGCATTGACGGCCTGGTCGGCTATCGCGGCGGCCTGATCGCGATCCAGAACGGCACCAGCCCGCGCCGCATCCTCTTCCTGACCTTGAGCCGGGACGGCAGCCGCATCGCCTCCGCGCGCGTCCTCGAAAGCGGCAATCCCGACTGGGGCGAGCCGACGCTCGGCATCGCCCGGGGCGAGGATTTCCTCTACGTCGCCGACGCCCAGTGGGACCGCTACGGCGCCGGGGGCGCGGCGCAGGGGGAAGGGGCGCAGCGGCCCACCCCGATCCGGCTGCTCCGGCCGAACTAGAGCCTATTACATCATGGTTGAAACGCTCCACGTTCGCCCTGAGCTTGTCGAAGGGCCTCGCTTCTGCTGGAGAGGAGAAAGGAGAGGGCTTCGACAAGCTCAGCCCGAACGGTTGTGGTGATTCAATCCAGCCGCAACCGACTCTAGCCACGTCATCCTGACGAAAGTCAGGACCCATGAACACGGATTGCGAAAAACTCGCCAAGTCCGTGTTCATGGATCCCGGATCAAGCCCGGGATGACGGGAGAGAGGGCGGTTGCGATGGCCCGCGCGCTGGCCTAAAGCCCGCGTCGAAACCCTGGGTTCCCGGAGTCCGACATGGCGTCCGCCGCCGCCGATTATCTGCCGATCCTGCTGTTCCTCGCCGTCGCGCTGGGCCTCTCCTTCGCCTTCGTCGTGCTGCCGATGCTCGTCTCGCGGCTGACCGGCGCCAACAAGCCCTATCCGGACAAGCTCACCGAATATGAATGCGGCTTCCCGGCGTTCGAGGACAGCCGCGCCCAGTTCGACGTCCGCTTCTACCTGGTCGCGATCCTGTTCATCATCTTCGACATCGAGGCGGCCTATCTCTTTCCCTGGGCGGTGAGCGTGTTCGAGCTCGGCTTCAATGCCGGCTGGGCGGCCTGGATCGCGATGATGATCTTCCTGGTCGAGCTCGCTTTGGGCTTCGCCTACGCCTGGAAGAAAGGCGCGCTCGAATGGGAGTGATCCTCGACGCGGGCGGACGGCCGATGCAGCCCGCCGGCGACAGCCCGCCCGATCCCTATGCGTTCAGCCAGATCCAGTCCGAAGTGTCGGACAAGGGCTTCCTGGTCACCACCACCGAGGACCTGTTCCAATGGGCGCGGACCGGCTCGCTCTGGTGGATGACCTTCGGCCTGGCCTGCTGCGCGGTCGAGATGATCCATGTGAACATGCCGCGCTACGACCTTGAAAGATTTGGCGCGGCGCCGCGCGCGTCCCCGCGCCAGTCCGACGTGATGATCGTCGCCGGGACGCTCTGCAACAAGATGGCCCCGGCGCTGCGCCGCGTCTACGACCAGATGTCGGAGCCGCGCTACGTCATCTCGATGGGCAGCTGCGCCAATGGCGGCGGCTATTATCATTATTCCTATTCGGTGGTGCGCGGCTGCGACCGCATCGTCCCCGTCGACATCTACGTCCCCGGCTGCCCGCCGACCGCCGAGGCTTTGCTCTACGGCATCATGCAATTGCAGCGGAAGATCCGCCGCTCCGGCACGATCGAGCGCTGATGGGCAGCCCCGCGCCCCTGGTCCAGCCCCGCGAAGGCATCGTCGATTCCGTGCGAGCCGCGATCGGCAACGCATTCATTTTCGCCAAGGAAGAGGTCGACGAAGTCTCGATCGACGTGGTCCGCGAGAGCGTCGCCGACGTGCTGAGGACGCTTCGCGACCGGCTCGACTATCAGCAGCTGATGGAGATTGCCGGGGTCGATTATCCCGAGCGGCCCGAGCGGTTCGAGGTGGTCTATCATCTGCTCTCGGTGACCAAGAACCACCGCCTGCGCGTCCGGGTCTCGACCGACGAGGCGCAGCCGGTGCCGACGGTCACCGGCGTCTATCCGGTCGCCGGCTGGCTCGAGCGCGAGATCTTCGACATGTACGGCGTCGTCTTCGAGGGGAATCCGGACCTTCGGCGAATCCTCACCGATTACGGCTTTCGCGGCCACCCGCAGCGCAAGGATTTCCCGCTCACCGGCTATGTCGAATTGCGCTATTCCGAGGAGGAGAAGCGGGTCGTCTACGAGCCCGTCAGCCTCGCCCAGGATTTCCGCGACTTCGATTTCATGAGCCCCTGGGAGGGCGCCGAATATATCATGCCCGGCGACGAGAAGGCCCAGCCCGAGGCGCCCGGCGCGCCGACCCCGCTCACCGCCGCCCAGATCAACAAGGCGGCCGCGGCCGTCAAGACCGCCACGCCGCCGCCGACGCCCAAGACCACCGAGAGCAAGGCGCAGACCGGGGCAGGGGAGCCCGCCAACAAGCTCGCCGCCAGGCCCGCCCGCAAGCCGCGCGCGCCGCGCAAGCCGAAGGGGGAGGGATGATGACGCGCTCTCCCGTCATCCCGGCGAAGGCCGGGATCCCAAGCCGGAAGCGCACCGCCCTGCTCCACGGGGCCCCGGCCTGCGCCGGGGTGACGGAGGTGTTGAATGGCTGAGAATGCCGACATCATCCCGCACGAGATCGAGGCCGAGGCGCTGGCCGGGGGCACCAGCCCGGCCCATAAAGACATCGCCAATTACACGATCAATTTCGGCCCCCAGCATCCGGCCGCGCACGGCGTGCTGCGCCTCGTCCTCGAATTGGACGGCGAGATCATCGAGCGGGTCGATCCGCATATCGGCCTGCTCCACCGCGGCACCGAGAAGCTCTGCGAATACAAGACCTACCTCCAGGCGCTGCCTTATTTCGACCGCCTCGATTATTGCTCGCCGATGTGCATGGAGCACAGCTTCGTGCTCGCCATCGAGAAATTGCTCGGGCTCGAAGTGCCGTTGCGCGCGCAATATCTGCGCGTCTTCTTCGCCGAGCTGACCCGCATTTCGAACCACCTGCTGAACCTTGGCTCCCACGTCATGGACGTCGGCGCGATGACGCCGAACCTGTGGCTGTTCGAATTGCGCGAAGATTGCATGAACTTCTACGAGCGGGCGTCGGGCGCGCGCATGCACGCCGCTTATTTTCGGCCCGGCGGAGTCCATCAGGACGTGCCGCTGAAATTGCTCGCCGACATCGGCGACTGGCTCGACACGCGGGTGCCGCGCCTGTTCGAGGACGCGATCAGCCTGGTCGCCGACAACCGCATCTTCAAGCAGCGCAACGTCGACATCGCCACCGTTTCCAAGGAAGACGCGCTCGCCTGGGGCTTTTCCGGGCCGATGATCCGCGCCGCCGGCATCCCTTGGGACCTGCGCCGCTCGCAGCCCTACGACGTCTACGACCGCATGGAGTTCGACATTCCGGTCGGCACCAGGGGCGATTGCTACGACCGCTTCATGGTCCGGGTCGAGGAGGTCCGCCAATCGGCGCGGATCATGAAGCAGTGCCTGAACGAGATGCCCGAAGGCCCGATCGCCAGCCTCGACCGCAAGGTCGTGCCCCCCAAACGGGCCGAGATGAAGCAGTCGATGGAAGCGCTGATCCATCACTTCAAGCTCTACACCGAAGGCTTCCACGTCCCCGCCGGCGAGGTCTATGTCGCGACCGAGAGCCCGAAGGGCGAGTTCGGAATCTACCTAGTCTCCGACGGGACCAACAAGCCCTACCGGGTCAAGATCCGCCCGACCGGCTTCAGCCATCTCCAGGCGATGGACTTCATGACCAAGGGCCACATGCTCGCCGACGCCACCGCGATCCTCGGCGCCATGGACATCGTGTTCGGCGAGGTCGACCGGTGAGCGAGGTGACCAGCAAATCATCGAGATGGATAATGGGC
>JAXDPD010000068.1:0-12609 GCA_034668505.1 Sphingomonadales bacterium | reverse complement strand
TGCACGAGGAGAAGGCGCCGTCTCGGAAGCGGTGGAAGGCGCGATTTCCCTCGGGATATTTTTCGAGGACGTAGCTGGCCGGGGTGAGGCCGAGCGCCGCATCCTCGCCGACATGATCGAGCGCGTCGCAGAAATAGCGGACCATCTCGCCGGTATGGAGCGCATTGTCGCCGGTGGTGATGACCATGGGCAGCATCGCCTCGGTCGCGACCGCGGCGACGCTGGCGCCGATATTCTCGCGGCTCGCCACATAATCGATCGCCTCGGCGCCGGGCAGCGGGGCGAGGATTGCGCGCGCCCCGTCCATAGAGTCCTGCTCGATGGCGACGACGATTCGGCCGGCGCGGCCGCTCTCGATCACCGCTTCGACGACGCGGCGCAGCATCGGCTGGCCCGCTATGTCGATGAAGCATTTGTGCGAGACCCCGCCCGCCTGCGCCAGCGGATCGAGATTGCCGCGGCTCGCCGCAAGGACGAGCATTGTATAGCGCGTGCCGCTCATAAAGCTTCGTAGAGTGGCGCCATCAGCGGCGCAATGTCGGGGAGATCGGGCAGGGTCTCGAGCGCGTGGCGCAGGGCAGCGGCGCGGTCGCGCGGGAGCAGGCCGGCGGTGCAGCCATCATATTTCGCCCAGAGCTGGGCGTCGGTGAATGGCGCGGCGAGGCTGCCCGCAGGCCAGGGCACCGCGACCTCGAACCGCCGCCCGTCCTTGAGGACGACCTCCACTTCGGTCGGGAACTCGCCCTCGGCCTTGTCGACCGGGTGGCGGTGAATGCGCGGGTAGAGTGCGCGGATTTCGGGCCGCATCGCCGCCTCGTCGCCGAAGTCGGCAAGCGTGCAATTGCCGGTGACGAGCAGGCAGGCGAGCGCATATTCGAGGCTGAACTTGGCCTGCAGCGCGTCCGTCGGATCGACGTGCATCAGATTGTTGAGGTGGGTGACCGGGGCGCGGACGTGGATTGAAGCGACTTCGTCCGCGGCGAAGCCATGCGCCTCCATGAGCGCGAGCAGGCCGTCCATCGCGCGGTGGGCGCTACCGCAATTGGGGAAGCGCTTGAGCTTCAAACCGCTCGACAAAAGAAGGAGCGGCTCGCCGACCCGCGTCGTTTCGAAGCGCAGAGTCTGGCCGTGCTCGACATGGGTGAGCGTGTCGCGCAGCGCTTCGTAATCGGGGCCGACCATCAGCCGGTTCATGCCGGTCGGGCCATCGAGCGTGGCGAGGCCGGCGTCGATTCCGGACCGCGCGAGGCAGGCGGCGAGCACGCCCGATTTGGCGGCGAGGCCGGCGTGGAGCGGCTTGGTCATGGTGCCGAACTGCGCCATGAAGCCGCCCGCCATGCTGGTCGCGATCGAGACGGCGAAGGCGGCCCGCCGGGCGTCGAGCCCGAGCAGCCGCGCGCAGGCCGCCGCCGCGCCGATCGCGCCGACGGTGGCGGTGGCGTGCCAGCCGCGATTGCGGTGCGCCGGGTTCACGCCCTGGCCGACCCGGCCCAATATCTGCAGGCCCGCGACATAAGCGTCGAGGCAGGCGCGGCCCGACGCGCTTTCCTGCTCGGCGAGCGCGATTATGGCGGGCGCCAGGACGGCGGTGGCGTGGGCCTTGGCGGGATCGAAATTGTCGTCGAAGTCGAGCGCGTGGGCGGCGATGCCGTTGACCATCGCCGCCCAGGGCGCGGCGAGCCGGACCCCCTGGCCGATGGCGGCGGACGGCCCCGCGCCCCAATGCTGCACCGTCCCGAACACCTTGCGCGTGACCGGCTCCGCCGCGCCCGGGACGGCGACCGCGACGATGTCGATGAAGGCGCGGTGCGCGGCCTCCCACGCCGCCTCGGGCCAATCGGGCGGCGTCTCGGCGAGCCAGCGTCCATAAGCGAGGATCGGGTTGGACGGCATCGCCCGGCTCTTACCGGCTTCCGAGCGCGCCTGCGAGAAAGCGTTGGTAGGCGGCCAGCGCCTCGGGCCGGGCCAGCGCGTCATTATGGCCGGCGCCGGGCACGATCGCGATGGTCTTGCGCCCGGCCGGCAGCGGCGAGGCGTCGAACAGGATCTGAGAGAAGGAGGCGGGCGTGACGCGGTCATCGGCGCCGACCAGCAGCAGCAGCGGTTCCGCGATTCCCGGCATGTAGCGTAAATTGCCACGGTTGCGCAGCGCGTCGTCGATCGTCGCCCCCTCGCCGATCATCGCCGTCGCCCATTGCTCGGCCGAGGTGATGGTGCTTTCCAGGACCACGCCCGCGGTCGGCCGGTGCGCGGCGACGTGGCCGGCGGTGAAGCTGCCGAGCGACTGGCCGTGGACGAGGATGCGGGCCCGGTCGATCCCGCGCAGGCCGGCCAGATAGTCGAACGCGGCCAGGCCGTCGCTCTCCAGGGCAGCAACGGTCGGCTGGCCCTGGCTCATGCCGTAGCCGCGATGGTCGACGATCATCAGGTCGACGCCGAGCGGCGCGAAGAAGGCCGCGACCGGCGCGCCGAAGCGCTCGATCGTATAGCCGTTGCCGCCGAAATAGAGGATCGTGCCGCGGGCATTTGGCTGGCGGAGCAGCACGGCGTGGAGCCGGGTCCCATCCGCCGCGACGATCGTGTGATCGGTGACGCGATAGGCCGGCGCCAGCGCCGAGACGGCCTCCTGGGTCACGGTGCCGCCGGGAACCGGGCGGAGCAGCGCAGCCTCGGTGAGCTGCGCGGCGCCGGCCGGGGCGGCAGCCAGCAGGAGCGAAACCGACAGGATCGCGCAAGCGCGGCGGACGATGTTTGGCATGTTCTCTCCCTTGCCGCCGGTTGCTCGGCGGAGGCCGGTGAACCGTGGATGAATCCGCCCCAATTCAGTTCAGGCCGACCTGCCCCCTCAGGCTCGCGTAGATCGCCTGGGAATCGTAACCGATGCCGTTCTTGAACACGATGACCGGCCGGGTGATCGCGCTGATGTCGCGCATGAGGTCGCCGTCGAGGAGGACGATGTCGGCGCGCTTGCCGGCCTCCAGGCTGCCGATCCGATCGGCGCGGCGCAGGAAGATGGCGCCGTTCAGGGTGGCGATCCGGATCGCCTCGGGCATTGTGAAGCCGGCCTCGTACAGCAGCTCGATGTTGCGCTGGTCGCCGAGGCCCGCGATGACATGGCCGTCGCCGGTCGGATCCGCGCCGGCAAGCAACAGGCCGCCGGCGGCGACGAAGGCGCGCTCGAAGGCCATCTCCTTGCGCAGCATCGTCGCGAAGAAGGCGGCCGCCGGGCGCATGGCCTGGTGGCGGCGGAGCTGGAGGGCCCAGATGCCGGGCGAGAAGAGGTCGCGCAGGTTCGGAATCGCCTCGAGATCGGGCCGGTCGCCGCCTTCGAACACCGCGAGCGTCGAGGTGATCGCGACTCGGCGCTGCACCAGGGTGCGGACCATCCGTTGCACCTCCGGGGAATCGACCGCCACATTCTGGACGATGTGCCGCACGACCGCGCCGGCGCCGAGCGCGGCCTCCGCGCCGTCGCGGCCGCAGCGGCCGGGCGCGCGCCGGGGATCGAGGCCGCCGTCGGGGGCGCCGAACGGCCCGTGCTCGAGATTGTCGATGCCGAGCCGCGCCGCTTCCTCATAGCCGACCGAGCAGAGATGGCCGGTGACGCGCATGCCGCGGCGATGCGCCTCGCGGATCGCCGCGGAAAGCTCGGCCGGCGAGATGTTCATATAGGCCTTGAACGAGGTGAAGCCGAGCGAGGCCCAGTGGCGGACCGCCGCGCGCGCCTCGGCGGGGCCGCGCAGCGGATAGAGCTGGGGGATCGCCGGCGGCGCGCCTTCGAGATAGGGCGCGGTGAGATCGAGGTCGGGGCCGATCGCCCGCCCCGCCTCGATCTCGCGCCGGATGCCCAGATCGCCGTGCGGATCGACCGAGCCGGCAGTGCGCGCGGTGGTCACGCCGCTGGCCAGATAGAGCTGCGGGAAGGTGACCGGCGCCTGGATGACGTTGAACGGGCCGTCGCCCGACGAGCTGCGGTACATATGCTCGTGCATGCCGACCAGGCCGGGAATGGCGGTGCGGCCGCGCCCGTCGATCCGCGATGTCCCCTCGGGGATCGCGACCGAGCCGTCGGGGCCGATCGCGGCGATGCGGCCATTGTCGATCAGGATCGTCTGGTTCGCCCGCGCCGCCGCGCCGGTGCCGTCGATCACCAGGACATGCTCGATCGCGGTCAGCGGGCCGTGTTCGCGGATGAAATCCGGGAGCGCCTTTGCGGGCTGCGGCACCGCGCTGCCGGGAAGCGAGGCCGCCAGAGCAGCGGCGAGCAGCAGGAACGGACGCGCGAGCCGGATCATCGAAAAGCCCTCTTGGATTTGCGCCTTCATGGAGCCGCGTTTGGCTGCGAAGGCAAGCCTTCAGACGAGGCGCAGCCGGCGCGACAGCCCGCCCAAAGCCTCGCGGTCGCCGCGGGTGAGGCCGTAGCGCAGGGTCAGCCAGGAGGTGATCGCCCAGAGCGCGAGGACGGCGGCGAAGCGGGCGGGGCCGTCGAGCAGCCATTCGGCGCCGGCCATGAAGGCGACGCCGGTAAGGGCGAGGGCGAGGTTCTGCATGAGCTTGCGGTCGAAGGGCGTCAGCCCGTCGCTGATCTGGAGCTGCAGGGTGGCGGCATAGGTCGAGGCGACGGTCGCGACGCCGACGGCCACGGCCATGCCGAGCGCGCCATATTCGGGCGCCAGCCACAAAGCCATGCCGATCCAGAGCGCGACCGCGATCGCCGAATTGAGCAGGGGCAGGCCGCGATGGCCGATCATCTCGACGATGGTCGAGGCGGGCCCGACGATCGCCTCGAGCGCGCGCGCCGCGACCAGGATGTAGAGCAAGGGCAGGGCCGCGGCCGCGCGCGGCTGGTAGAGGCTGAGCACCTCGACGCCGGCGAAGATGAGCAGGCCCGCCAGCGGCACGACGAGCGCGGTCGAGACGCGGCTGGCGAAATGGTAGAGCGGCGCGATCTGGGCCCGGTCGGCATGGGCCTGGGCCGAGGCGAGCGGGCCGAGCACATATTGGAAGGCCTGGCGGACGATGAGCGGCACGGTCGAGATCTTGCGCGCGATCTCGAACAGGCCGGCAGCGGCGGCGCCGCGCGAGCCCGGGAACATCAGGTTGAGCACCACCGGCGGCGCGTCGATCAGGGCGCGGCGCGAAAGGTTCGACGGCAGCAAAGCGAGGCCGGTGACGAGCAGCTCGCGCGCGAGCCCGGCCGGGATCGGGGCGCGGATGAGCAGCCCCAGGCTGTAATAGCGGCCGAGCAGGGGAATGCAGAGCAGAGCGGTCAGCGCCAGCGAGCACAAATGCGCGATCATCAGCCCGATGCTGGTCGCGCCAGCCAGGAAGAAGCCGATTGCGAACAGGATGCGGGCGATCTGCTCCCAGAAGATGCGCAGGCGGATCTCCGGCCCGAAGGCGCGCCGCGCCCGGGCGGCCGACGTCGCCACCTCGATGAAGGTCCACAAGGGCAGGGCCCAGACGAACAAGGCGATGGCGGTCGGCAGGCGCTCGGCATCGTCGGGCGCGGCGGAGAAGACGCTCGCGATCGTGCCGGCGTTGACGGTGACGAGGAGCGCGATCAGCAGCGAGGGCAGCACCGCGACCATGAGCGCGAGCTTGACCGCGCCATGCGCGGCCGCCTCGTCGTCGCGGGTCGGCACCACCCGCTGCAGCGCCAGCGGCATGGAGAGGTGGATGAAGTTGGTGACGATCGAGATAACGCCCCAGAGCACGACATAGATGCCGTAGGTCTCGATCCCGAACAGCCGCGTGTAGAGCGGCTGCGCCAGCGCCTCGATCAGTGCCCCGGCACGCGAGAGGCCCGCCAGTCCGGCGCCACGCGCGACCTCGCCGCGGGTGACGGCGGGGGCGGCCGCCGGCGCGATCACTCCTCCGTCCGGATCAGCACGGCCTCGCCGACCAGAAGGAACAAAAGGAACGGCCCCCAGGCCGCGAGGAAGGGCGGGTAGGCGCCGAGATTGCCCATGGCGAGGGCGAAATTGTCGGCGACGAAATAGGCGAAGCCCAAGGCCATGCCGATCACCGCGCGCATGAAGACGTGGCCCGAGCGGGCGAGGCCGAAGGCGGCGATGGCGGCGAGCAAGGGCATGAGCAGGGTCGAGAAGGGCGCCGCGAATTTGTGCCAGAGGTTCGATTCGAGCGTCGCGGTCGAGCGGTTGGCGGCGGTGAGAGCGGCGATCGTGTCGCGCAGCTGCCAGAAATTGAGGCGGTTGGGATCGACCTGGGCCAAGGTGAACTGGTCGGGATCGATAGCGCGGCCCCAGCGCAGGCGCGGCAGCCGCTGCTGCAGGTCCGTATCGACGTCGAACTCGGTGACGTCGGTCAGCTCCCAGCCGCTGCCGGGCACCCAGCGGCCGGTGCGGGCGGTCATGATCCGGTGCAACGTCCCGCCTGCGCGGTCGTAGACCTCGACGCCGTCCAGCCGCACCGCCTCGCCCCGCCCGGTGACCAGGCGCGAAATGATGATGTCGTCGCCATGGGCGATGCGCACGTTGGCGCGCACGTCGCTGTCCGGCGGGACCGCGCCGAATTCGACCGCTTCCCACGCGTTCATCGCCGCGGTGGCGCGCGTCACCACCCGTTCGGAGAAGACGAAGTGAATGGCGCCGATCAAGACCGCCGCAAGGATCAACGGCGCGATGATCTGGTGGGCCGAAATGCCCGCCGCCTTCATCGAGATGATCTCGCTATTCTGGTTGAGTCCGACCAGGGTGATGAGCGCGCCGAGCAACGCCGAGAAGGGCAGGAAGCGGGCGATCAGCTGCGGCACGCGCAGGCCGACATAGCGCCACAATTCGGCATCGCCATTTTCGGGATGGGCGAGGATCTTGCCGCTATTGCCGAGCAGGTCGAGCATCATCAATATCGCGACCAGAGCGACCAGAACGGCGGCGCTGCGGGTCAGGAACAGCCGCGCCATGTAGAAAGCGATCCGCTTCGACGGGAAGAAATGGAGGTTGATCATGCGGCGGCCGGATCCGCGGCCGGATCCGCCCCCGGACCCGCACTGCGGCGGCGGAACAGCGCCCGCACGCGCTTGGAGATGCGCGCGAACAGGCGTTCCAGCGCGCCGATGGGCTGGCCGCCGGGCTTGTGGGCGAGGGTCCAGTACATCCAGACCATCAGGCCGGAGAAGATCAGGAACGGCGTGCCGACAGCGATCAGCGGGTCGATCTTGCCCAATGCCCCCATCTGCTCGGCATATTGATTGACCTTGTGATAGGTGACGACGAAGGCGATCGCCAGGAAGATGCCGAGCCCCGACGTGCTCCGTTTCGGCGGCACCGCCAGCGCCACCGCGAGCAAGGGCACGAGCAGCATCATCAGCACCTCGACCATGCGGAAGTAGAAATTGGCGAGCGCCGCGTTGCGCCGATTGACAGGCGTGCGCGCGTCCTGGCCGGTGCGCAGCAACTCGGCGACCGTCATCTCCTTGGTGCCGTCGCCGCGGCCGCGGAAGGCCTCGATCGTCGGCAGGTCGATCGGCAGATCGTGCTGGACGAAGCTCAGCACGCGCGGGACGCGGTAATTGGGCGCGTTGTGCACGAGCCGGCCGTTGGTCAGCCTGAGCAGGATGGTGTCGGGATCGTCGGTGGCGAGGAAGGTGCCGCGGGCCGCGCTCGCGGTCAAGGTGCGGCCGTCGCGCCGGCCGGCCCGGTCTGACTGGTCGAGATGGAGGAAGACGCCGTGGAGATCGGTGCCGCCATTCTCGCTGCGCTCGACCCGCAAGGTCATCCGCCGCCCCAGATCGGTGAACTCGCCGACCTTGATCGAGGCGCCGAGCGCGCCCGAGCGCAATTCGTGCCTGAGGCTCTGATATTCATATTGGGCCTGGGGCTGGACGTAGCCGACGATGAAGAAATTGAGCCCAAGAAGCGCGAAGGCATAAAGGAAGGGCACGCGCAGCAGCCGCCCGTAGCTCAGCCCGACGGCGCGCAGCGAATCGAGCTCGGAGGACAGCGCCAGCTTGCGGAAGGCGAGCAATATGCCGAGCGTCAGCCCGACCGGGATGGCGAGCCCCATATATTCGGGGATGAGATTGGCGAGCATGCGAAAGACGATCGAGACCGGCCCGCCCTCGCTGACCACGAAATCGAACAGCTTCAGCATCCGGTCCATCAGCAGCAGCATCGCCGCCAGGCAGAGCGTGCCGACCAGGGGCACGAAGATCAGCCGCGCCAGATAGCGGTCGATTTGCGTGCCGATGCTCACCTTCTGCCGAACCTCCTGCGGACGCCTGAGGGGCGCTATAGAGGGCGCGGGGGATCGGGGCAAAGCGGTACTTTGCTCCGGGCAGTCAGCGGCGGCGCGGCCGCGCAGGGGCGGGGCGGCGCGGCGCTGGACTCGGCGGGAACGGCGGCGCCGACCAGTCCGTCCCCTGGAAGAGCGCCCTTATGACGACGCCTGTCTTATAAGAAAGCTTTCTTATAAGACAGAGAGGGCGTGGCGGGCAGGGTAACCGGTCACCCGGTCGCCAATCATATCAGTTCCGTCACCCAAGGCGGGCGTTTGAGGGCGGCGGGAGCGGCACGGCGCTGCGGAGCATGAGCGCCCGGCTTGTGAGGTCCACATCCGCCTTTTGTCCGCGGAGGAAGGCGCCGGCGCTGCCGCTGAAGCTGGTCCGTGCGCGCCGGTGCAAGGTGCGCGGGCCGAGCGTGCGGTTCGCAGGGGCGGGCCGGCGGCGCCCGCGACGGGCGCGTGCCGGCCCGGCCGGGGCTACATGACGTTGTTGCCCATCTCGTCCGTCGGCATCGTCTCGATGGCGTTCATGTCCGGCATCGGCACCGGCTGCGGTACCGGCGGCGGAATGTAGGGGCGCGGGGCCGGGCAGGCGCCGATGCGCCGGCCGGTGATCCGCATTTCGGCGCTGCCCCGGCGATCGCCCATCCGGACCTCGCCGCGCCCGGTGACCTCGACGCTTCCCGCGGTGTAGGTGCCGTTCATCTCGCCGGACATCGACATGGTCTGCGCGCCGCCCGCCATCGGGCCTCCCGCCGGCATCCCGTCGCAGCTCATCTGCACGCGAATCCGGCCGCCCTCCATCGACAGCTCCGGAATGCGGCAGCCCGGCACGGGCCCGGGCCCGGCCATCGGCACCGGCACGGTGAAGCGGAGATTCTGGATCCGGATCACGTCGGCGCTCACCGTCAGGCAGTTCCGAGCGGTGCTCGACTGGTTCTGCGCCCGGCTTGCCTGCTCGCGCACCTCGGGCGGCATGTTCTCCATCTGGACGTTGGTGACGCGCGCCGTCATCTCCCACTCGCCCGGCTCCATGGCGACGACGTTGCCGCCGCCGCCGCCGCCGCAACCGCCGAGCATGCCAAGAGCGACGAGCGCCGCGCCGGACAGCAGGTGCTTATATTTGGTCATCTGGCTTCCCCCTCTTCTTGTCCCGCTTGGCTTAGCGCCAATCGGGCGGCGGCGCCACCGCCTGTCGGCGCCCGATTATTGCGGCCGTGCGCGAAAAAACCGGCCGCGGGCGCCGCCGGCCCGGCGGCCGATAGAATTTGCAGCGGCGGCGGAGGGGATGTTCTTCCTTTATGCTTGGCATGCGGCCGGCCGGCGCCCCGGGGTCCTCGCCGCCGCCCGCGGAGACCGGCAGCGGGCCCGCCGCCGGCCCCGCTCTTGTTGACTCCGCCCACGCAAAAGAAAAATCGCGCGACGCGCCTGGGCCGCGGCGGGCCCTGCGCTCATCGCGGCCAGGCCAAAAGTGCATAGCATTCTCAGAGACTTGAATGCGGCCGGGCGCGGCCGCTTGCAATGTAGGATTTCAAATGTTCTTTATTTGTTCAACGGCAGCGACTCGGAGCCTGACCTCCTGCAAGCTCCGGGACGCCGCCGCCCCGCCGGGTTCCCCCTTGCCCGGCGGGGAAATGGACGAGGAGATTCGAGATGAGAAAGCGCGACATGATCCTGACCGCGGGCGCGGCGCTCGCCGCGGCGGCGGCCGCAGCCGCGGCGGCGCTGGCGAGCGAGACCGTGACCTACAGCTACGACGCGCGCGGCCGGCTGGTCCGCGTCGATCACAGCGGCAGCGTCAACAACGGCGCCATCGCCAATTACAGCTACGACAAGGCCGACAATAGAACGCTCAGGAATGTGAGCGGCGCGCCCTGACCCGGGGCCGCCGATCGCATGACCTAGAAGGGGCGCCAGGCGCCCGCCGAACCGGAGACAAGAATATGACCAAGACCCTGCTTCGCGCGGGCGCCCTTTCCTGCGCCCTGCTCGCCTCGACCGCGCTCACCGTGCCGGCAATGGCGCAGACGCCGCAGCCGCACCGCAATCTCGACGCCAATGGCGTCGACCTCACCCATGGCGATTTCATCGCCGCCATTCCCGAAGGCTCGATCGGCTCCGGCGAAGCCGAGCTCGACCTCGTCCGGACGGGCGTGTGGGTCGGCGGCACGATCCACAGCAACGGCCATCAGTGGGATGGAATCGCCTACGACCAGGCGCCGGGTCAGATCAGCATCATAATCGGCGCCCGGCTCGAGCAGTTCGCCGCCAGCGGCGGCACCTCGCCGACGACCGGCTCGACGCTGAACGGTTATGACTACCGGACCTCGGACGGCACTGTGATCCGCTTCGGCGATCCGGCCGCAAGCGCCGGCGCGGTCTCCAACTTCTGCAACGGCAGCCCGGGCCAAGACTATTGCACGGCGCTGCCCTCCTCGATCACCTCGCCCGACGGCAAGACCCTCACCTTGACCTGGGACATATGGAGGCAGCGGCTGGCCGGCGACGCGGACGGCGACGGCGCGCCGGACTTTGGTTACGGTGCGCGCATCGCCAGCATCTCGAACAGCTTCGGCTACGTGATCGGCTTCACTTATGCCTCTGGCGGCAGCGGCTCCTTCATCGTCGGCCCGCCGCCGCCCGCGAGCTGGTACCAGCGCACCGGCGCGACCTTCCACAACACGAATGTGTCGGGAAGCCCGTCGCAGGGCAGCGTCAGCTATTCCTATCCCTCGACCGGAGTCACCGAGGTGACCGACATGGGCGGACGGGTGTGGCGGTTCACCGGCGGCAGCTTAGGCAACATGACCGCGATCCGGCGGCCGGGCGCCGGCGCCGACACGACCAGCGTCACCGTTTCGGGCGGCCAGGTCACCGCGGTGACCAGGGAGGGCGTCACCACCACCTATTCGCGCAGCGTTTCCGGCGCGACCGGGACGATGACGGTGACCAATGCGCTCAGCCAGGTGACGACCGTGGTCTCGAACCTGACCATCGGCCGGCCGACCTCGGTCACCGATCCGCTGAGCCGGATCACCGCCTATCAATATGATTCCGACAACCGGCTGACCCGGGTGACGGCGCCCGAGGGCAATTACGTCCAGTATAGCTACGATGCGCGCGGCAACGTCACCGAGCGGCGCGCCGTCGCCAAATCGGGCTCGGGCCTGCCCGACATGGTCACCTCGGCGACCTTCGACACGAGCTGCGCCGACCCCGAGACGTGCAACCGGATGAACAGCAGCACCGACGCGCGCGGCAACGTCACCAACTATACCTATGACGCAACCCATGGCGGCCTGCTGACGGTGACCGGGCCGGCGCCCGGCGGCAGCGGCGACCGGCCGCAGACGCGCTATGCCTATACGCTGGCGAACGGCGAATACCGGCTGACCGGCGTCTCGGCCTGCGCGGCCGGGACCGCGCCGAGCTGCGTCGGCACCGCCGGCGAGACCCGGGCGACGATCGCCTACGATGCCAACGGCAACGTTACGTCGCGGACCGTCGCCGACGGCACCGGCGCGCTCAGCGCCGCGCAGGCGATGACCTACGACGCGCTCGGCAATCTGCTCACCGTCGACGGGCCGATCGCCGGCAGCGCCGACACCTTGCGCTACCGCTACAATGCGGCGCGGCAGATGGTCGGCGCGATCGGGCCGGATCCGGACGGCGGCGGCGCGCTCAAGCATCTGGCGCAGCGGATCACTTATACGAACGGCCTGGCGACGCGGGCCGAGGCCGGCAATGTCGACAGCCAGTCGGACGGCGACTGGGCGGCCTTCTCCCCGCTCCAGCGCGTGGAGCAGGATTACGACGCCAACGCCCGCCCGGTCGTGCAGCGGCTGATGTCGGGATCGACGACCTACGCGCTGACCCAGCAGAGCTACGACGCGCTCGGCCGGGCGCAGTGCGTCGCGGCGCGGATGAACCCCGCCGAGTTCGCCTCGCTGCCGTCGGACGCCTGCACGCTCGACACGGCCGGGAGCTTCGGCCCCGACCGGATCGCGCGCACCAGCTTTGACGCGGCCGGCCGGGCGACCAAGGTCGAGACCGGCTACGGCGTCAGCGGCGTCGCCGCGGACGAGGTGGCGACGTCCTATCGCGCCAACGGCCAGGTCGAGACCGTCACCGACGCCAGCGGCAACAAGACCACCTATGTCTATGACGGCCTCGACCGGCTGAGCCGCACGCGCATGCCGGATCCCGCGACGGCGGGGACGAGCTCGGCGACCGATTTCGAGGAGCTGACCTATGAGACGGTGGCAGGCGGCACGCGTGCCACGCCGCTGGTCGTCTCGCGGCGGCTGCGCGACGCCCGCGCGATCGGCTACAGCTACGACGCTTTGGGCAGGCTGGCCGTCAAGA
>JAXDPD010000067.1:0-25439 GCA_034668505.1 Sphingomonadales bacterium | reverse complement strand
GGCGGGCGGCAGGTCCGGGCTCACGCCTCGCGGTTCTTCACCAGGTCGTCGACCACCGAGGGGTCGGCCAGGGTGGAGATGTCGCCGAGGTTGGTGAGATCGTTCTCGGCGATCTTGCGCAGGATGCGGCGCATGATCTTGCCCGAACGGGTCTTGGGCAAAGCCGGCGTGAAGTGGATGAGATCCGGCGTGGCGATCGCGCTGATCTCGGTCCGCACCTGCTGCCGCAGTTCGGCTTCGAGCGCCGCGGAGGGCTCGGCGCCGACGATGAGGGTGACGTAGCAATAGATGCCGGTTCCCTTGATGTCGTGCGGATATCCGACCACGGCCGCCTCGGCGACGAGCGGATGGCTGACCAGGGCGCTCTCGATCTCGGCGGTGCCGAGGCGGTGGCCGGAAATGTTGAGCACGTCGTCGACCCGCCCGGTGATCCAGTAATAGCCATCCGCGTCGCGGCGGCAGCCGTCGCCGGTGAAATATTTGCCGCGATAGGCGCTGAAATAGGTCTGAACGAAACGGTCGTGGTCGCCATAGACGCCGCGCATCTGGCCGGGCCAGGAGCGGGCGATGCACAGATTGCCGGAGGTGGCGCCGTCGATCGCCGCGCCGTCCGGGTCGATCAGCTCGGGGACGATGCCGAAGAAGGGCCGGCCGGCCGAGCCCGGCTTCATCGCGTGGGCGCCGGGCAGGGTGGTGATCATGATGCCGCCGGTCTCGGTCTGCCACCAGGTGTCGACGATCGCGCAGCGTTCCTCGCCGACGACGCGCCAATACCAGAGCCACGCCTCCGGGTTGATCGGCTCGCCGACCGTGCCGAGCAGGCGGATCGAGGAGCGGTCGTGCTTCGTCACCGGCGCCTCGCCCTCGCGCATGAGGGCGCGGATCGCGGTCGGCGCGGTGTAGAAGATCGCGACCCTGTGCCGCTCGACCACGTCCCAGAAGCGCGAGAAATCGGGATGGTTCGGGACGCCCTCGAACATCAAAGTGGCGGCGCCGTTGGCGAGCGGGCCGTAGACGACATAGCTGTGCCCGGTCACCCAGCCGACGTCGGCCGTGCACCAGAAGAGCTCGCCCTCGCGATAATCGAAGACGTAGTGGAAGGTGGTCGCGGTCCACACCGCATAGCCGCCGGTCGTGTGCAGCACGCCCTTGGGCTTGCCGGTCGAGCCGGAGGTGTAGAGGATGAAGAGCGGATCCTCCGCGCTCATCGGCTCGCACGGGCAGTCGTCGGGGACGGTGGCGGCGATCTCGTCGTAAATGTGGTCGCGGCCGGCCTGCATTTCCACGTCGTTGCCGAGGTGGCGGACGACGATGACGCCGTCGACCTCCGCCCCGCGGGCGATCGCCGCGTCGACATTGGCCTTGAGCGGGACGAGCTTGCCGCCGCGCATGCCGCCGTCGGCGGTGATCACGATCCGGCTCGCGCAATCCTCGATGCGGCCGTGCAGCGCCTCGGGCGAGAAGCCGCCGAAGACGACGCTGTGGACCGCGCCGATCCGCGCGCAGGCGAGCATCGCCACCGCCGCTTCGGGGATCATCGGCAGATAGAGGGTGACGCGGTCGCCCTTGCCGGCGCCCAATGATTTGAGGCTGTTCGCCATGCGCACCACCTCGGCGTGCAATTCGCCATAGGTCAGGGTGCGGGTGGCGCCGGGCGCATCGCCCTCCCAGACGATCGCGGTCTGCGCCGAACGCGCCTCCAGGTGCCGGTCGACGCAGTTGAAGCAGAGGTTGAGGACGCCGTCCTCAAACCATTTGATGTCGACCGGATCGAAGGACCAGTTTGCGATCGTCTCCGGCGCCTTCACCCAGTCGATCCGCTCCGCCTGCTCGGCCCAGAAGCCGTCCGGATCGGCGAGCGAGCGGGCGTAGAGCGCTTCATATTGCTCGGCCGTGCAGTGGGTGTCCCGGGTGGCGGCGGGGGGAGGGGGGATGAGCTCGGCCATCGCCGGTTCTTAGTCGCTTGCTTTTGCCCGCGCCACAGCCTCCTCGCGTGGCGCCGTCAGGCCCGGCCCGGCTTGCGCCCGCCAAGAAAGTAAGTCACGCTCATCCAAAGAAAGTCAGATCAGGGCGAGTCGTTGCTCGGCCGGATCGCCACGGCTTGGCGGGAGGGGCAAATGGGACTTGGCCTCAGCGACCTATTCCTAAGTAATCAGCTGGTCGGACCGCTGATCAATCAGAGGTTCAAGCTTCACGACATCCTCTACGCGACGGTGGCGCTGCCATTCAACATGCAGCCCCAAACCCAATCGAACTGGTGCTGGGCGGCGACATCGACCAGCACCTCGCTTTACTATCGGCCCGCCAGCGGCTGGACCCAATGCAAGGTCGCCAGTGCCGAGCTCAGCCTGACCTGCTGCAGCGCCCCGGTGCCCGGCCCCTGCAACGTGACCTGGTATCTGGACCGGGCGCTCGCGCGCACCGAGAATTTCGTATCGATCACCGGCCCGATCAGCTTTCAGGCGGTCGACGCGGAGCTGCGGGCGGGCCGGCTGCTCGGCGCGCGGACAGGCTGGCATGGCGGCGGCGGCCATTTCATGGTCATCTACGGCTGCAGCACCATCGATGGCGTGCAATATCTGAACATCGACGACCCGATCTATGGCAAGTCCAATCCGAGCTTCGCGACCTTCTCCAACAATTATCAGGGGGCCGGAAGCTGGACTCATACCTATTTCACGAAAGCGGGCCCGCTTGTGCTGAAGATTCGCTTCTATGAACTCGCCCAGGAGTTCCTCGCTCCGATCTGGAAGGTGCGGCCGTTGCTCGCCGCGCAGACCGGCCGCGACAGCGGCCTCAGGGAGAATGCGGCGGAGCCCGGAACCAGCTTCGGCCTCGCTCACCCGATTCATGTGCTCGGGCTCAAGCAGGTGGTCGAGGGCGCCGCCCTGTCCGAGCGGCCGGTCGCGATTCGGGTCTTCGAAACGAGGAACGGCGAGGCCTCGGCCTTTTACGACCTTTCGCCCGATCCGGAGCGCGCCGAGATTCTGCAGATGGCGGCGGCCGACAACGACTATACGGGGCTGCTCGAACGCGGCCTCGCTTTGGCATTGCGTTGGGCGGATGACGGCGAGGCCGAGGCAGACCTCAAGCTGTTGCGAATCCCCGCGCTCTACACAGAGGCGATCGTCCTTCAGTGCGACGGGCGCGGCGAAGATGTCGCATTGGTCATCCGGTCGCCGCAGCCAGACGTGCCCCTGTTCGAACCGATCCCGCTCAAGGACCTTCTGCGCCGTCTGAAGAAGCCGGCGCAGGCGCTGCTTGCCGAGGATGACGACCTCAAGGGATCGTGACGATCCCCTGAGGCCGTCCTTCCTTACTGCCCGACGACGCGGCCGAGCAGGCCGCCGAGGCCGCCGCCGCGGCGGCGGCCGCGGGGCTGCTCGGGCTGGCCGGACTCGCGGCCGGCGGTCCGCCCGCTCATCATCGCCGCGATGTCCTGGCCGAGGATGCCGGCATAAGTGGAGCGGGTCCTGAGCTTCACCGTCCAGTCGGGGCTCCAGCTCCGCGCGGCGCTCGCCGGGCGGGGCGTGGCGAAATTGGCCTCGGGCCCGAACGCGGTCATCATCAGCGAGGCGGATTGCACCCCTTGCGTGAATTCGGCCGGGACGGTGCACTGGGTCGTGGCCGGCTGCAGCACGACGCGCTGGGCGATCAGCCGCACCACCTCCTCGGGCGAGAGATAGTCGAACGATCCCATCTGGTTGAACTGGATCTCGCTCGAGCTCCACATCACGATCGTATTGTCGCTGCGCGAGCCGACCGCCATCAGGAAATAGCCGGTGGAGTTCGGCACCGGCCGCCAGGCGATCGGCACCGCGCCGGAGGCGGCGCGCTGGTTCGAGGTGATGGCGATCGGCGCCAGGAAGTCCTGGCCCTGCGCGAGGCTGAAATTGATCTCCGGGCTGTAATTGCCGGCGATGCGGTGCGCGCCGACCAGCGAGCCGTTGGCCGGAATCGTCGTGCGCGAGCGCTGGTTCGGCCATTCGCCGAAGGTCGCCGAGGTCGCCGCGTTGGGCGGGGTCATTCCCCGGACGGCGAGCTGCGCCATGCCCGGCATCGCCTGGCCGCGCGCCATGCGGGAAAGGTCGATCTCATAAGGCTGGCCGGAGCGCGCATGCTCGCCGCAGCCCCAATAGACGAGGATGCGGCCATTGGCGCCGCCGTCGCCGCCGCCCGGCCCCTGATAGGGCTGGACCGGGACGGGCCGCGCCGGCTCGGGCGAGACCAGAGGCAAAGACGGGCCGGCGTTGAGCCCGGCGGGGATGAAGTGATCGGCTTGGGGCGCGGCGGCGCGGCGCGGGCTGCCCAGCTCGAGCTTGAGATTGTGGATATAGGGATCGCCCTGCGCCGGGGCGCCGCCGCGGCCGCGGCCGCCGAACGCGCCGAGCAAGGCGCGGCCGCCGGTCGGCGCGCCGGCCGTCATCCCGGTCTGGGCGGCGAGGCCGCTGGTGGTTTCCGCGGACATCCAATATTGCGCGGTGCCGGCGGACGATGCGGCGGGCGCGGCCCGGCGCGGCTGCGTCACGGCGCCGGCGGTGGTCGAGAATAAAGTAGCGAACGCGGCGATGCCGCTCAAAAAGCTTGTTTTCGTCATGACAGCCCCAATGTTGAGAGTGGTTTGTTGGCGATGGCGGCCCCCTAGAAAGGCCGCGCCGCCGCCGCGACGGCGATGAGACGAAGGCGCAGGATCGCGCGACTTTTGTGGCGTCCGCTTGTTGGTGATGAGACGAAAGTGCAGGATTGCACGATCAACGTGTATTAGGTATATGATACACCGCGAAGGATGGGAATGAGATGAGCGTTGCGGTCCTTCCGCCGACCGAGCCCGGCCCGGAATTCGCGCTGGTCCCGGCGATTCGCCGGAACTGGCGCGCCTTGCTGGTCTGCGCGGTGATGGCGGCCTTGTGGCTGGCCGCGGCGATCAGCCTGGCCGTCGGCGGCGGCCTGGCGAGCGGGCCCGGCCGCAGCGCCGCGCCGACCTTTGCCCAGGCGCGGTTGCAGGCCAAAGCCGCCGAAATGTCGGCTACCCAGATCCGCACGGACATCGCGCCGGAAAGCGCGGTCGCGATCAACGCCGCCATCCCCATCGTCGAGGGCGCCAATCCGCCGGCGCCGCCGTTCAGCCTCGCCAATGCCAGCGCCGCCGACCGCGCCCGTTCGCTCGAATGCCTGACCGTCGCCATCTATTACGAGGCCGCGACCGAGCCGACCGACGGCCAGCGCGCGGTCGCCCAGGTCGTCCTCAACCGCGTCCGCCATCCGGCCTATCCGAACACGGTCTGCGGCGTCGTCTTCGAAGGGGCGCGCCGCGCCAGCGGCTGCCAGTTCAGCTTCACCTGCGGCGGCGCGTTGAGGCGGGCGCCGATGCCGGTCTATTGGGAACGCGCGCGCGCGATCGCGCAGGCGGCGCTCAACGGCTATGTCTATGCGCCGGTCGGCCTGGCGCTCAACTATCACGCCAATTATGTCGTGCCCAATTGGTCGGCGACTTTGGTCAAGTCGCACGTCGTCGGCCTGCACATCTTCTACCGCTGGCGCGGCGGCCTCGGCCGGCCGGCGGCGTTCAGCGACGCTTATGCCGGCGCCGAGCCCGCCATCGCCTGGCGCGGCGGCTTCGGCCAGCCGCTCCGGCCCGAGGCCCAGGCCGCCGTCGCCGGCAGCCGCGACGCTTTGGCGGCGGCCGCGGCCGAGGCGGCGATCATGGGTGCGGACCCCGCGCGCCATGCCAGCGTCGACAGCTTCCAGCGTTCGGTGCTGCGCCGCTACGAGCCGATTCAGCGCGAGCGCGCCAATGCGATGATCTCGGAGCGCACCCGCGCCGATTCGAGCCTCACCACCAGCCAGCGCTGGGCGCTGACCGGCGACAATGGCGCCTCGACCCAGACCCCGCTCGGCCGCCGCGCGCCGCCGCCGCCCGAGCTGGAAGGCGTCCGCCGCCGTCCGAGCGCGGCGGCGCCGGCGGAGCCAGCCCCGTCCTCGGTACGCTGAAGCCAAAATAAATCGTTCCCCGGCGAAAGCCGGGGTCCAGCGGCGCGGACGGTAGCCTGGACCCGGCCTTCGCCGGGGAACAGGTGAGGATCAGGCCGCGTTGAGCAGCCGCCGCTCGCCGGCCAGGTTCATCAGCGCCTTCTGCAGCTTCTCGAAGGCCCGCACCTCGATCTGGCGGATGCGCTCGCGGCTGACGTCGTAGACCTGGCTCAATTCCTCGAGCGTCTTGGGCTCGTCGGTCAGGCGGCGCTCGGTCAATATGTGCCGCTCGCGCTCGTTGAGCGCGCCGAGCGCCTCGACCAGCAGATCGTGGCGGATCCGCGTCTCCTCGGCCTCGGCGACGCGCTCGTCCTGCAACGGCTCGCTGTCGACCAGGAAATCCTGCCAGCTGCCTTCCGAATCGTCGCGCAGCGGCACGTTGAGCGAGGTGTCGCCGCCCATCGCCATGCGCCGGTTCATCGAGATGACGTCGTCCTCGGAGACGCCGAGATCGGTGGCGATCTTGGTGACGTCCTCCGGCTTGAGATCGCCATCCTCGAAAGCGTCGATCTTGTTCTTCATCCGCCTGAGGTTGAAGAACAATTTCTTCTGGGCCGCGGTCGTGCCCATCTTCACGAGCGACCAGCTGCGAAGGATATATTCCTGGATCGAGGCGCGGATCCACCACATCGCATAAGTGGCGAGGCGGAAGCCGCGCTCGGGCTCGAACTTCTTCACGCCCTGCATGAGGCCGATATTGCCCTCGGAGATCAGCTCCGCGGTCGGAAGGCCATAGCCGCGATAGCCCATGGCAATCTTCGCCACGAGCCTGAGATGTGAGTTGACCAGCCGGGCCGCCGCATCGGTGTCCTGATGCTCGGTCCAGCGCTTGGCCAGCATATATTCTTCTTCCGGCGCGAGGATCGGAAACTTCTTGATCTCGGAAAGGTAGCGGTTGAGGCCTGCCTCACCGCCCGCCGGGATCGTCGCCGGTACGTTTCTACCTGCCATGATGCTTACTTTACTCCCTGGGCGCCTTCGCCGGGCTTTCGACCCTTGGTCGGCACACGATTGTTATACACGAAGCGCCCCGAACAGTTCCTGAATATCCGAGGGAAGGGCGCTTTTGAAGGATAAGTTCGCCTTTGAGACCGGATGAACGAAGCCAAGCTCGGCCGCGTGCAGGGCTTGGCGGTGAAAATCGAGCCTTTTCAATAGCTCCGTCTGTCCGGCGCGGGGGCGGCCATAGACCGGGTCGCCGAGCAAAGGATGGCCGATCGAGGCCATGTGGACCCGCACCTGGTGGGTTCGGCCGGTTTCGAGCCGGCATTCCACCAAAGCCGAATCCCTGAGCGGCTGGACGATTCGATAGCGGGTCACCGCTCTCTTGCCGCGTCCCCCAGCCTCCTTGGCGGCGACCACGGCGATCTTCTTGCGGTTCGCCGGCGAGCGGGCGAGCGGCGCGTCGATCGTGCCGGCGGCCGGGATCGGCACGCCTGCGACGATCGCCAGATAAAGCCGGTCGATGCTGTGCCGGGCGAATTGCGCGGCCAGCCCTTCATGGGCGACGTCGGTCTTGGCGACCACCAGCAGCCCGGACGTGTCCTTGTCGATCCGGTGGACGATGCCCGGCCGCGCCACCCCGCCGATCCCGCTCAGGCGGCCGGCGCAATGGTGGAGCAGGGCATTGACCAACGTGCCGTCGAAATTGCCCGCGGCGGGATGGACGACCATCCCCGCCGGCTTGTCGACCACCAGCAGATATTCGTCCTCGAAGACGATCTCGAGCGCGATGTCCTGCGCCTCGTTATGGGCAGCGCGGGGCTCGGGAACATGGACCTCATAGGTGCCGCCCGGCACCGCCTTCACCGCCGGATCGCGCACCGGCGCGCCCTGAGGCCCGAGCACCGCGCCGCTGGCGATGAGCGCCTTCAGCCGCTCGCGCGACAAAGCCGGCACCGCGGCGGCCAAGGCGCGGTCCAGCCGCCAGCCATTAGCGTCCTCGGCGATCCTCGCGATGATGGTGGAATGCCCCCCCGACATTGGAGAGTTGAGATGGTGTTTCGGCTCGGAATTTCAAGATGCGCGCGGCCTTGCATCGCCGACTCTCAGGGGCCAATAGGGGCTCCATCACGCAAACGGGGCCAACGCGCGCATGAAATCCCACGAATTCGCCAGCCTGCTCTGCTCGCGCCTGTGCCACGACCTGCTCTCGCCGGTCGGCGCGCTCAACAACGGCATCGAATTGCTCGCCGACGAGCATGATCCCGAGATGCGGGCGCGCTGCCTCGATCTGCTCGCCGAGAGCGCGCGGGCGAGCGCCAACAAGCTGAAGTTCTTCCGGTTGGCGTTCGGCGCGGCGGGGGGCTTCGCCGACGTCGTCGACACGCGCGAGGCGCGCGCCGCGATCGAGGGGCTGTTCGGCGGCGACGGCCGCATCCAATTGGGCTGGATGGTCGACGAGCCGACGATGAGCAAGGCGGCGCTCAAGGTGCTCCTGAACGTCGTCCTGATCGCCGGCGACGCTCTGGTGCGCGGCGGCAGCCTCGCCGTCGGCGCCGAGAAGCACGAGGCCGGCCTCGACATCGTCGTCCGTGCCGAAGGGACGCGGATCGTGCTCGACCCCGAGCTCAAGAAGGTGCTGATCGGCGAAATGTCCGAGGACGAGGTCGCGCCGCGCGCCGCCGCCGCCTGGCTCGCCCACGCCCTCGTCGAGGAAGGCGGCGGCCAGATCCAGGTCGCCGACGGCGAGGAGGGTATCCTCATCATCGGCGCGTCGCTGCCGGCTTAGGCCCCGGAGCTTGTCACAAAACTCCGTTCGTCCTGAGCCTGTCGAAGGACCTTCCTCCTTACCGGCGCCCAAAAAAGGGCAGGGCTTCGACAAGCTCAGCCCGAACGGTTTTTTTGGTCCTGACTCATGGATCGGTAAACGCGTTGTTTACCACCGCCTCCCATAAGGCTCCCGGAAACCGGGCGGAGCCATGGACGAGCTGATCAACGATTTCATTGCCGAGACGCGCGACATGGCCCAGGCCCTGTCGGGCGCGATCGTCGCGTGGGAGGCGCATCCCGGCGACCGCGAGCGGCTCGATGAAATCTTCCGATTCGTCCACACCGTGAAGGGCAATTGCGGCTTCTTCGATCTGCCGCGGCTCGAGCTGCTGAGCCATGCCGCCGAGGGCGCGCTGGCCGAGGTCCGCGCCGGCAGCCGCGCCGCCGACCCAGCCCTGGTGAGCGCCGTGCTCGGGGTGATCGACCGGATCGGCGAGCTCGTCCAGGCGCTCGAATCGGGCGAATCGCTGGCCAGCGAGGACGATGCGCCGCTGATCGCCGCGCTCGCCAAGGACGTGCCGGCGGCGGAACAGCCGCTCGCGCCCGCCGCGCCCGACCCCGAATCCCGCAAATCGGTCCGCTCGATCCGCCTCTCGGTCGATCTGCTCGACCGGATGATGAACGGCGTCTCCGATGCGGTGCTTGCGCGCAACGAGCTCGCCCGCCGCCTGCGCGACGCGCCGCGCGACGTCGCCGTCGAGGCGGCGTTCGAGCGGGTCTCCGCCTGCATCGCCGAGATCCGCGATTCGATCACCCGCACCCGCATGCAGCGGATCGACAGCCTGTTCGCCGGCCTGCCGCGCCTGGTCCGCGACCTTTCGGCCGAACTGGGCAAGCAGGTCCGCCTCGAAACCGACGGCGGCGACGTCGAGCTGGACCGCGAGATGATCGAGATGATCCGCGATCCTTTGACCCATATCGTCCGCAACGCGATCGACCATGGCATCGAGGCGCCCGACGAGCGCGCCGCCGCCGGCAAGCCGAAAGCGGGCATGCTCAAGGTCTCGGCGCGCCAGGCCGGCAACCAGATATTGATCGAGGTCGCCGACGACGGCCGCGGCATCGACGGCGAGGCTTTGGTCCGCAAGGCCCGCGCCGCCGGGCTGGTGTCCGCCGAGCAGGCCGAAAAGCTCACCCCCGCGCAGAAGACCGCCCTGGTGTTCGCGCCGGGCCTCTCCACCGCCGGCGAGGTCACCGCCATTTCCGGCCGCGGCGTCGGCATGGACGTGGTCCGCGCCAATATCGAGCGGATCGGCGGCGTCGTCGACGTCGACAGCCGCGCCGCTCTGGGGGTCAGGCTCGCCATCCGCGTGCCGCTGACGCTCACCATCATCCCGGCGCTCACCGTCAGCGTCAACGGCCAGTGTTTCGCCATCCCCCGCTCGGCGATCGACGAGATATTGCGCGTCGGCGGCGGCGCCGTCCGCGTCGATGCGGTCGGCGAGGCCGAGATCGCGACCGTGCGCGGCCGCCGCGTGCCCTTGATCGGCCTGGCCGAATTGCTCGGCGTCGATTCCCACGTCGCGCGCGACCAGCAGAAGCTCATCCTGCTGAAGCCCGCCGGCGGCGACGCTTTCGCCTTGCTCGTCGATTCGGTCCACGACCATGAGGAATTGGTGGTCAAGCCGGCCGCGCCCGCGGTGATGGCGGCCGGCCTCTATGCCGGCACCACGCTCGCCGACGACGGCCGCCCGATCCTCCTGCTCGATCCGTCGGGCCTGGCGAAATGCGCGGGCATCCGCTTCGAGGAGGACGGCAATTGCCTCGATCTCGCCGCCGAGGCGGACAAGGCCGAGGCCGCGCGGCGGGAGACCAATTTGCTGCTGTTCCGCGGCCTCGACGGCCGCCGCCGCGCCGTGCCGGTCGCGGTCGTCGAGCGGATCGAGGACGTCGCCGCCGAGGCGGTCGGCTTCAGCGCCGGGCGCCTGCGCGCCGCCGTCGGCGAGCGCATCCTGCCGCTCGCCGGCTGCGACGCCGCGCCGACGGAAGGCAAGCTGCGCATCCTTCGCCTGACCGACGGCAGCGCCGAAATCGCCTACGGCTTCGCCGAGGTCGTCGACATCCGTTCGCTCGAGGTCGAGCTCCAGCCCGCGCCGGCGCCGGGCGAGGTCGCCGGCGTGTTCCTGGTCGACGGCGCCCAGATCGAATTGCTCGATCCCTATTGGCTGTTCGCGGCTCATGCCGGCGCCGCTTGCGCCGAGGATTGGAACCCGCCGGTCTGCGCCTTGCCGGTGGGCGATCCCTGGATCGACACCATATTGCGCCCGCTGATCGAAAGCCTCGGCTATCGCATCGCCGCCGCCGGCGACGCCGCCGACGTCGTCATCGCGCTCGAGGACGAGGACGCCCCGGCGGATGCGCAGGTCGTCCGCCTGCGCGCGGCCGCGACCGGGGAAAGCGGCATCTACCGCTACGACCGCGCCGCCTTGATCGGCGCTCTGACCTCCGCCAGGGAGCGCGCCAATGGCTGATCTGCTGCTGATCGCCCGCCTCGCCGGCCGGCGCATCGCCTTTCCGGCCGCCGAGGTCGAGGCGGTGGTCGAGCTGGAGGGCGTGACCCCGGCGCCGCGCGCCGCGCCGCACGTCGCCGGCCTGTCGGCGCTGAGGAGCCGGGTGCTCACCGTGATCGACGGCCTCGCCGCGCTCGAGGCCGGCCGTTCGGGCCGGGCCGGGCGCGACGCCATCGTCATCCTGTCCGGCGGGCACACTTATGCCTTGATGGTCGAGGAGGTCGAGGACGTGATCGAGGCCGGCGCGCCGCCGCATCCGCTCAACGCCCCTTTGGGCGCGGGCTGGGACCGGGTCGCGATCGGCACGGTCGAGGCCGAGGGCGAGCTCTATCTGCTCGTCGACCCCCATGCGCTGATCGCCGGCCCTGCGGCGCGCGCGGCCTGATGCCTTAAGCTTGTGCTTACCTATCGCCTCTATCCTCGCAAGCCCGGGCCCATGGGCGCAACGGAGCGGATGAAATGAGAAGCTGTCTGATCGTCGACGATAGCAAGGTGATCCGCAAGGTCGCTCGCCATATATTGGAAACGCTCGATTTTTCGGTCGACGAGGCCGAGGACGGGCGGCAGGCGCTGGATCGCTGCGAGGCGAGCCTGCCCGACGTCATCCTGCTCGACTGGAACATGCCGGTGATGAGCGGGATGGAGTTCCTGCGCGCGCTGCGCCAGATCGATTATTCCGCCCAGCCCAAGGTCGTCTTCTGCACGACCGAGAACGACATCGCCCATATCCGCGCCGCGATCGACGCCGGCGCCGACGAATATGTGATGAAGCCGTTCGACCGCGACACCCTCCATTCGAAGCTGCAGATCGTCGGCGTCGCGTGAGAGCTGCCACCGCCCTGGCGCGGCGGCGGCTGGACAGGCTGGCCGATCCGCCCATTCGCCTGATGATCGTCGACGATTCGGAGGTCGCCCGGGCGGTGCTCTCGCGCATGGTTTCCGCCCATGCCGATTTCGAGATCGTCGCCACCGCCGGCAATGCCAAAGACGCGCTCGACGCGCTGAAGGCGGTCCGCTGCGACATCATCCTGCTCGACGTCGAGATGCCCGGCGCCAGCGGGCTGGAGGCGCTGCCCGAGATCCTCGCGGCGGGGCAGGGCGCGCGCGTGCTCATCGTCTCCTCCTTGGCCGAGCATGGCGCCGAGACGACCTTGAGGGCGCTGGCCCAGGGCGCCGCCGACGCTTTGCCCAAGCCCGGCATCGGCAATTTCGCCGGCCATTTCGCGCGCGTGCTCGCCGAGCGGCTGCGCCGGCTCGGCCGCGCCGAGCGCGAGGAGGCGGCTTTGGCCGCGCCCGCCGGCGCGCCGGCGCTGAAGCTGCGCGACATGCCCGAAGGCGAGCTCGGCTGCATCGCTTTGGGCGCCTCGACCGGCGGCCTCGGCGCCCTGTTCGAATTCCTCAATGCCTTGCCGAGCGTCGGCGCGCCGATCCTGGTCACCCAGCACCTGCCGGCTTTGTTCATGCCCCATTTCGCCCGCCAGCTCGAAGCCGCGTCCGGCCGTATCGCCCGCGTCGCCGAGGACAATGAGGCGCTTCGCCCCGACGAGATCCACGTCGCCCCGGGCGACGCCCACCTGTGCGTCGAGCGCATATCCGGGCAGGCGCGGGTGCGGCTCGACCGCAAGCGCGCCGTGTCGGGCTGTCTGCCCTCGGTCGATCCGATGCTCGCTTCGGTCGCCACCGCTTTTGGGCGCGACGGCGTCGGCGTGATGCTGAGCGGCATGGGCCGCGACGGCCTGATCGGCAGCCGCCGGCTGGTCGAGAGCGGCGGCGTCATGTTCGCCCAGGACAAAGCGAGCGCGGCGATCTGGGGCATGCCCCGGGTCGTCGCCGAAGCCGGCCTCGCCTGCTTTGTGCTGCCGCCGGCCGATCTCGCCCGGAGGGTCGCCCAGCGCGCCGAGGTTTCGGAATGGAAGTAAGCGACAGCTCGCGGCGAATCCTCGCCAGTCTCCTGGAAGCGCGGACCGGGCAGCAGCTCGCGACCAACCGGCGCTGGCGGATCGAGGCCGCTTTGGCCTCGATCGTGCGCGAGCGCGGCTTCGAATCGGTCGATCAATTGATCGCGCGCGTCGCCTCGCGCGCCGATGCGGGGCTGACCGAGGCGGTGATCGAATCGCTCCTCAACAACGAAACCTATTTCTTCCGCGACAAATTGCCGTTCGATCTGCTGCTCGGCGGCCCGGTCAAAAGGCTCGAGCGCGCCCGCGCCGCCACCAAGCGGCTGTCGATCTGGTGCGCGGGCTGCTCGTCGGGCCAGGAAGCCTATTCGCTGGCGATGAGCTTCGCCGACGAACGGCTGCGCTGGCAGGGCTGGACGATCGAGATCGTCGGCACCGATTTGTCCAAGGCCGCGATCGCCCGCGCCAAGGCCGGAATCTATTCGCAGTTCGAGGTCCAGCGCGGCCTGCCGGTCATGCAGATGATCCGCTGGTTCGAGGAATTGGGCGGCGGCGACTGGCGGATTTCGCAGCAATTGCGCGATCAGGTCCGCTTCGAGGCGCGAAGCATCGCCGAGCCGCCGCCGCGCCCCGGCAAGTTCGACATCATCCTGTGCCGCAACCTGCTCCTCTATTTCGCCCCCGACATGCGCCGGCTCGCCTTCAACCGGCTCTCCGAGGCCTGCCAGCCCGACGGCGCCTTGATGCTCGGCGCCGGCGAGACCGTGCTCGGCCAGACCGAGCGCTTCATCTCGGATGCGGATTGCCGCGGCCTCTACATCCCCACGCCGGCCGCGGTCGCGGCGGCACGGGCGCGCGTCGCCTAAAGCGGCGTTTCGGATTCTCGTCCTTGCGAGCAAAGCGAAAGCAATCCAGTGCGGCCTCGGACGCGGGCTGGATTGCTTCGTCGCTTTGCTCCTCGCAATGAGGACCCCAGGGTTGACCTCGCCCGGTTTTCGCGACGTAAGGGCAACGTGGACGACGAGATCATCGACTCCCCCTCGCCGAACTTCGACGAGCGCGATCAGGCCATCTCGATGGTGGTGCTTCATTATACCGGCATGGTCGATGCGGCGACCGCCATCGCCCGGCTGCGCGACCCGCATGAGCCGCGCGTCTCTTGCCATTATCTGATCGCCGAGGACGGCCAGATCCTGCGCATGGTGCCCGAGGAAAAGCGCGCCTGGCATGCCGGCCGCTCCTATTGGCGCGGAATCCACGCGCTCAACGCCTGCAGCATCGGCATCGAGATCGTCAATCCGGGCCATGAATATGGCTACAAGCCGTTCACCTCGCACCAGATGAGAGCGCTTTTGCCGCTGCTCGCCGCCATCGTCCGGCGCCACCATATCGCGCCCGCCAACGTCGTCGGCCATTCCGACATCGCCCCCGCGCGCAAGCAGGATCCGGGCGAATTGTTCGATTGGTCGAAGCTGGCCCGGCACAAGCTCGCAATCGCCCGGCCGACCCGCAATCTGGTCGATCCGCACTGGACCGACGGCGGCTTCCTGCTCGCGCTCGAACGCTGGGGTTATGACGTGCGCGACGCGCTCGCCGCCACCGTCGCCTTCCAGCGCCGCTTCCGCCCCGAGCTGATCGACGGCACGATCGACGGCGAGTGCCGCGCCCTGCTGCTCCAACTGCTCTTGGATCGCGAGCGCGGGATCAGTATATAGGCCGGGCCAGAGGGTTGGGCGGCCGCGGCTCGCGCAAGCGGGGCGAGGAAAGTCCGGGCTCCATGGAATGACGGTGCCGGTTAATGGCCGGCGGGGGTGACCCTAGGGAAAGTGCCACAGAAAAGAGTCCACCGGGCTTCGGCCCGGCCAGGTCGAAAGGGTGGGGTAAGAGCCCACCGCGCTTCCGGTAACGGCGGCGGCACGGCAAACCCCACCGGGAGCAAGACCGAATAGGGGCGGCAGATGAGCGTGTTCCCGCTCGTCGCCCGGGTTGGTTGCTTGAGGGGCGGAGCGATCCGCCTCCTAGAGGAATGGCCGCACATTCCGCTTCGGCGGAAGGACAGAACCCGGCTTACAGACCCTCTGGCACCTAGGGGGACAGTTACCGGGGACAGTTACCGGTAACTGTCCCCTTTTCGCTCTGTTTAGGTGGCGCTCGCGCCTCCGCTTCGCTATCCTCCAAGGATCTATGGCCAGACCGAAACGATCGAACGACTGGGGATTCCCGCGCTGGCGCGCCTACGGATCGGCGCGCGACGCCGAGCCCGTGCGCCATTGCGACCGCCACGGCTGCGAGGAGCCGGGCGATCGGCCCGCGCCGAAATCGCCCAACAGCCCCGAGCGCTGGTATTTCTGCGAGCGCCACGCCGCCGAGTACAACCGCAACTGGAATTATTTCGAGGGCCTCTCCGCCGAGGACGCGGCCGCGCGCGAAACCGACGAGCAGCGCGACGCCAGCGCCTTCAGGCAGGCCAATCATTATGGCTGGGGCGGCCCGGGCGACGGCAGCCGCAGCCGCGACGAGATGCGCGCATTGGACGTGCTCGAGCTCGAGACCGATGCCGGCTTCGAGGAGATCAAGGCCGCCTGGCGCCGCCTCGCCAAGGCCAACCACCCCGACGCCAGACCCGGCGACCGCGAGGCCGCCGCCCGCTTCCAGATGATCCAGGCCAGCTACGACGTGCTCAAGCGCGCGGAGGAAAGGCGCGCGAGCCTGTCGCCCTGACTAAAATCCGCCCCGGAACGGCGAGGAATTTCACTCCGTGAACATGAACGTGCCCGTCACGTTCGCGACCGGATCCTCCGCGTCGCCGTCATGCGCCATTCCCCGAACGAAGCCGACGCTGCGCGTTGTGCCGTAGCAGATGCCGCGGCCGATGATCGTGCGGCCGGGGATCGCCGGGCGCAGATAATCGACTCTGAGGTCGAGCGTCGCCTGGTGGCGGAAAGTGCCGAGCCGGATCCAGATGGCGAGGCTGGTCGCCATGTCCATCAGGCTGATGATCGGGCCCGAGGCGATGATGCCGGTCTCGGCCATGCCGATCAGCCGCGCGTCATAGGGCAGGCTGAGCTCGGCCCAATCGTCGCCATGGGCGTGATAGGCGATGCCGATGGCGCCGCCATGGCCGGCGTCGCGGACGTAGGACATGAAGCGGGCGGGATCGAAGCGCGTGCCCGGCGCGCGCGGATCGGCGCTCATGCGGCCAGCCGCCCGGCGCTCTCGCGGATCAGCGCGATCATGTTGGGGATGCCCTGGGTGCGGTTCGAGCTCAATTGGTTGGCGAGATCGAAGCGTGCGAGCTCCGCCTCGATGTCGAGCGCGAGGATCTCGGCGGGCGCGCGGTCCTGCACGGCGAGCAGGATCAGGGCGACGATGCCCTTGGTGATCGCGGCGTTCGAATCGGCGAGGAAGTGGAGGCGGCCGTCCTCCCGGGTCACGGGGTAGAGCCAGACCGCGGCCGAGCAGCCCCGTACCAGGGTGGCGTCGGTCTTGAGCGCGTCCGGCATCGGCTCGAGCGAGCGTCCGATATCGATCAAAAGCCGATACCGGTCGTCCGCCTCGAGCAGGGCGTAATCGTCATGGACCTGGTCGAGCGAGGTGAAGGGCATGGCGGTGCGTTATCAAAGGGGCGGGGAGCCGTCACCTTTCTCCGTCATTCCCGCGAAAGCGGGACTCCAGCGTTTCGCTCTGACTAGCCGGGAAAGGAAGCTGGACCCCGCTCTCGCGGGGGTGACGTTGAGGTTAGCCCTCCACCCCGTTGGCGATCGCCTCCAGCCGCCGGACGCGGTCCCTCAAATCGGCGAGCTCGAGGCGGGCGGCGGCGGGGGTCGGGGGGCGGCGGCGCCCGCGCCCTTCGGCGAGCTCGATCCGGCGCAGGCTGAGCCAGCCCTCCCAGCCGCGCAAGGCGGCGAGGCTGAGCATGGTGAGCGCGACCATCAGGGCCGCCACCACCATCAGCAAGCTCTCCGTACCGCCCATGCCAGCTCCTATCTGTCCCTCAGCCGCTCGATCTCGCGCTCGAGGCTGTTCTCTTTCTCGACCGTGATCCGCTCGATCACCGCCAGCCGCTCCTTGAGCGACTTGACCTCGTCGCGCAGCCGCGCGGTCTCGGCCTCGTCGCGCAGCGGATGTTCATTGCCCCATTTATCGCGGCGGATGCCGAGCTTGGCGCGGACCAGGCCGGCAATCGTGACGATCAGGACGATCAGCACCACCATGGCGAAGGGGTTGTTGATGTTCACGTAAATTGCTCCTCGGGTGGGACGTTCGGGTCAGCGGTCGTCGCGCAATTGCTCGATCTCGCGCGCCAGGCTGTTCTCCTTCTCGACGGTGATCCGTTCGAGCACCGCCAGCCGCTCCTTGAGCGCCTTCATCTCCTCGCGCAGCCGCGCCGCCTCGGCGTCGTCATGGGGCAGGGCGCCGCCGCCGCCGCCGCGGTGGCGATGCCGCCCGCCGGTATATTTGGCGCGGAGCACGCTCGCGATCATCACGATCAAAACGATGAGGATCGCGGTTATGTGGCTGCTTTGCATGCTCCGTCCTTTCGTGACGCGTTCAATTGGGGCGGTCGTCGCGCAGTTGCTCGATCTGCTCGGCGACGACGATGCCCTTGTCGGTGACGATCCGCTCCAGCACGCGGACGCGCTGCTCCAGCCGCTCGGTATGCGCGGCATATTGCGCGGCCTTCTCGGCGGTCTGGACGCTGGTCAGCTCGAGCTCGCGCTCCTTATATTTGATCCAGCGCTTCAAAACGTCGCTGCCGATGCCGAGCACCACCGGGATGCCGACGACGATCATGAAGAAAGCGATTGTCCAGCCGTTCATAGCCTATTCCTCAATTCTTGGTCAGGCGCAGGGCGTCGATTTCCTGCGTCAGGCGGTGGGCGTCGTCGGTGACGATACGCTCGACATTGGCGAGCCGGTCCTTGACCGCGCCCAGTTCGGCGCGGAGCTGGGCATTCTCCTGGCTGAGCAACTTCACCCGCTCGACCACCTCCTCGTTCTTCTTGGGATAGACGGCCTGGCCCCAGGCGCCGTCGAGCGGATAGCCGTGCTTGATGCGGAGCCAGGTGGTGACCACCCAGCCGGCGACGCCGAGGCTGACGACGATCGCGACGAACGGGAGGATCGTGCCGATCAGCTGGACTTTGTCGATGCTCATAATCTTCCTTCCTTACTTTTCGAGCCGCAGCCGCTCGATCTCGCGGGCGGTGCGCTCGGCGGGATCGGTGGCGATGCGTTCCAGCACGGCCAGGCGCTCCTCGAGCCGGCTCATCTTGCCCTTGAGGTCTTCATTCTCGTTGGTCAGCAGCTCGATCCTGCGCGCGGCTTCCGGGCTTTCGCCCTTGTGACTCTTGCCGGACCATTCGTCCTCGAGCGGATAGCCGTGCCTGGCGCGGATCCAGCTGCTGAAGACCCAGCCGAAGGTCGAGATGGCGATGATCGCGATGACGAAAATCTTGCCGTCCATGTCTTGAATCCCCTCGTCCTATCCTAGCGGAGCTGCTCGATCGCGCTGGCCGTGCGCTCGGCGGGATCGGTGGCGATCCGCTCGAGCACCGCCAGCCGCTCCTCGAGCCGGCCGACCTGGCCCTTGAGCCCTTGATTCTCGCTGGACAGCAATTCGACCTCGCGCTTCGCCGCCAGCTCGCCGCCGTCGCTCCTGGCGGGCGCGCGTGCCTGGAGCCAGGTAATGACGATCGCCGTGGTCGTCACCATCGCGACGATCAGCAGGACGAAGACGGCAGTTCCGGGATTCATATATTCTTCCCCTTGTCCCGCGCTCTCAGCGCAATTGCTCGATCTCGCGGGCGAGCCGGTTTTCGGGCCTGGTCACATAGGCCTCGACGTCGGCGAGCCGGCGGTCGAGCTCGCGGAAGCGCGAGCGCACGTCGCGGGCCATGCGGCGCGGATTGGCGCGCACGCCCTGCCAGAATTTCTGCTCTTCCTTGCTGTGCTCGTAGAGCCGGTTCGGCTTTTTCGGCGCCATCCAAGCGATGATGAAATAGGCCATCAGCAAGGAGAAGCCGCTGGCGAAGCCGCCGATCACGAAGGCGATCCGGACGACGGTGACGTCGATGCCGGTATAATCGGCGATCCCGGCGCAGACGCCCGCCCATTTGCCGTTCTGCTTGTCGAGATAGAATTTGGTGCGCGGGCTGGTCATGATTTCCTCCGCGACGGGCGGTTGGTGCGGCCCGCGGATTCGTAGAGTCGCTCGGAGCGGTCCTCGAGCACGGTCTCGACCGGGTCCTGGCCGAGCGCGCGCCAGTTCGGATTCTCCGCCTGGATGATGCGCTCGATCGTGCCCATCCGATTGTCGAGCCGGCGGGCGAGCTCATGCAGCTCGTCGAGCAGATTCTCATCCTCGGTGGTGAGCGTGGCGGCGGTCTTCCACTTGCTGATATAGTGGAAGATGATCCAGGGAAGCACCACGAAGATCGCGGTGATGGCGATGACGGGGATCCATATTTCTTCCATGATCAGTCGTCCTGCTTCTTGGCTTCACCGCCATTGGAACGCTTGGCCAAAGACGCCTTCAGCGCCTCCAGCTCGGCATCGACCTTGTCGGCGCTGCGCAATTCCGCGATTTCCTCGTCGAGCGTCTTGGGCGGCGCGCCGAGGCCCAGCGCCTCGGCATGGCCTTCGGCCAGATCCGCCTGGCGGTCGAGCACGTCGAAGCGCGAGAAGGCCTCGTCGACCTTGGGCCCGGAATAAAGCTCCCTGAGCCGCGAGCGGTTCTGCGCGCTCTCCATCCGAGTCATCACCGCATTCTGGCGGGCGCGGGCTTCGCGCAGCCGGTTTTGCAGCTTGGCGATGTCGGCCTCCGACGAGCGCAAAGCGTCGTCGAGCAACTCGATCTCGCTTTTGAGCTGGTCGGCCATGTCGCCGGCCTTCTGCTTCTCGTAAAGCGCGGCCTTGGCGAGGTCGTCGCGGCCCTTGGAAAGCGCGAGCTCGGCCTTCTCGACCCAGCCCTCCTGGAGCCGGTCCAGCTTGATGATCTGGCGCCGCATCTCTTTCTGGTCGGCGATGGTGCGCGCGGCGGACGCGCGGACCTCGACCAAAGTTTCCTCCATTTCGAGGATGATCATGCGGATCATCTTGGCGGGGTCTTCCGCCTTGTCGAGCAGGTCGGTGATGTTGGCGGCAACGATATCGCGCGTCCGCGAAAAAATGCCCATGGGAAAGGACTCCTTGGTTGAAACATAGGGCCGGGCCGGGCGGGATTCACGGGCGGCGCGGGGAGCGGTGATGCGCATCAGCTCCCCGGGCCGGACCTTGATCCTCACCGGCTTCAGCTCAGCCATGCGCCGGCGCCCCGAACGGCAGCTGCGCGATCCACGACTGGTGGCCGTCGGCCGCGCTGGCCGGGCCGACCGTCGCGCCGATCGAGATGGCGGAAAGGACAAGGGCGCCGACAAATGCGGTGGCGACCCGGGCGATGCGATCGGAAGTGGACATATTGGGTCTCCTGAACCTGTCTTTTGCGCCCCGCCGATCCTCGTGCCGACGGTAACGCCCAATCCTAAGCAGGGCCCGTGCCAATCGCTGGAATTGGCGGAAATCCGCCGAATCATCGCAGTTCCACCCCCGGTCCGACCATATAATACTTGCCAATTGGTGGCGAAATGCGCCAATGTTCGGGAATGGAGCGCAACACCCATCTCGTCGGCCAATCCTCCTCCTTCCTCGACGCGGTCGAGCGCGCCAGCCGCGCCGCGCCGCTCGACCGGCCGGTGCTGGTGATCGGCGAGCGCGGCACCGGCAAGGAGCTGATCGCCGAGCGCCTCCATCACCTCTCCTCGCGCTGGGACGGGCCGCTCATCATCATGAATTGCGCGGCTTTGCCCGAGACCCTGATCGAGGCGGAATTGTTCGGCCACGAGGCCGGCGCCTTCACCGGCGCCACCAAGGCCCGCCCCGGCCGCTTCGAGGAGGCCAATGGCGGCACTCTCTTCCTCGACGAGCTCGCCACCCTCTCCAGCCCCGCCCAGGACCGGCTGCTGCGCGCGATCGAATATGGCGAGGTCACGAGGATCGGCTCGAGCCGGCCGCTGACCGTGGACGTGCGCATCGTCGCCGCGACCAACGAGCATCTGCCGCGCCTGGTCGAGGAAAGCCGTTTCCGCGCGGACCTGCTCGATCGGCTGAGCTTCGAGGTCGTCACCTTGCCCCCGCTCAGGAACCGCCAGAGCGACATCCCCGTCCTCGCCGACCATTTCGGCCGCCGCATGGCGATGGAGATCGACATGGACTGGCCGGGCTTCAGCGTCGAGGCGATGGCCAGGGTCCAGGCCTATGCCTGGCCCGGCAACGTCCGCGAATTGCGCAACGTCGTCGAGCGCGCCGTCTATCGCTGGGCCGGCCAGGAGGGGCCGATCGAGGACATCCAGTTCGACCCCTTCGAAAGCCCGTGGCGGCCGCTCGCCAATCAGGGCAGCCCGACGCATGCGGCGGGGGGCACGGCCTTCTCGGGCACGGCGGCCGTCGCCGCCGAGCAACCGCAACTCCCGGCCCCGCAATCCGCCCACGTCCCCGACGACTGCGCCGATTTGCGCATCGCGGTTGCCGAATATGAGAAGGCGATCCTGGCGTCGGCCCTGGAAAAATGCCGCTGGAACCAGCGGGCGGCGGCGGCGGCCTTGAGCCTCACCTACGATCAGCTCAGGCATGCGATGCGGCGGCACGAACTGCAGGGTTAGAGCAGAAAACTGCAATCGAATTTCTGCGGATAACTCATACTTTCGGCTTCGAAACGATTGTTCGGGCGGAATGCCTCACCAGATATCGTAAGCGCCGTCCTCGCCCCTCCCCTTCAAGCCGCCTCCGCCGGCCGTATCCCGACTTCGTAGCGCGCCCCGCAGGCCTTCAGCGCCCCATCCAGCTGCGCCACGGTCGACCGGTGCCTGAGGTCGAGCAGGCGGTCGACGAGGCGCGGGTCCATGGCGAGGGCGCGGGCGAGGTCGGCCTTGCCAGCCGCGGGCGCGCATCGCCAGATAGAGGATGAGCTTGAGGCTGCCGAGCAGGGTCGGGGCGACGGTGGAGCGGCCTTCGGCGGGGGAGGGAAAGGGGATATCCCGGCGGTCCTGCATATAGAAGTTGAGAATCGTCTCGAGCGCGTCGACGGCGTGGTCCAATGCCTCGGCCTCGGTCTCGCCGAAGGTGATCGCGCCCGGCACGTCGGGAAAGGTCACCAGGATCGTGTCATTGTCGTCCGGCTCCAGCCGGACGGGATAATCGAACATGGTCTCGCTCCTGCGCCTTCAGTCCTCGATCGCCAGCTCTTTCTTGATCGCCCGCACGATGCCGGGGCCGAGCTGCTTGCGTCCGCCGTGCCGCGGCAATGACGCCCCGCCGGAAAGGAATGGCATGTGTCAGGTTTGTCAGCTTGTCCGTGCGGGAGCGGGTTTTTTCCGCCCCTGGAAGCCGAACCTTCGAACCTTCCGCCTTCGCTTCAGGAAGAATCCGGGCCGGCCGGGTCCGGCTGCTGCCCGCCCGCCGCCCGGTCGCGCTTCGCCAGCGCGTCCGCCATGCTGATCGGGACGGTCGCCAGGTGCCTGGCTTCCCAGGACAGCCAGTGATCGATATGGATCGGCACCCCCGCCTCGGCGAGCCGGTTGCAGAACCAGGTGTCCTCGCCGACGATGACGTCGGGGTCGGGCGACATGCGCTGCTCGAACAAGGGGAAGATGCTCTTCGGCAGCCGCCCGGCGACCGGCCTAGCGAGCGCCGCGACAAGCGCGCGCACGTCCATCAGGCAGATGCCCAAGCCCATGTAGCGGACCCGCTCGACCGCTTTCGCCGCGGCCTGCTCGGGCGTTGTGTAGATGAGCGCGCCGGCCTCGTCGCGCGCCGTCGGGACCGGATCGAGGCTCCTGGTCGGCTGATTGATGCCGACGACGGGCAGCTCGAGCGAGAGCAGCCGGATCAGCGCCCAATCGGGAAAGACATGGTCGTTGTCGAGCCACAGAGCATGCGACGCGCCGCAGGTCATCGCGTCGCGGAACAGGCGGTTGCGGACCCGCGGAAGCGTGCCGAGCGCGGTGATCGTCTCGAGCTCCAGCTCTGGCCGCTCCTTCAGCGTCCGCGCCACCATCCGGCTCAGCGAATGGGTGAAATGCGCCTGGGCGACGCCGTGCGCGGGCAGGCAGATCGCGATCTTCATGGGCGGAGCCTAGGTCCGGCGATGGGGGCGCGCCAGCGGATTCAAGCTTCGGGTCGATCCTTCCATCGAGGGGGACGTGGCGCCAGGCGGCCGCTGCGATTGTTGGAGAAATGGAGGATTTTCCCTGCCGGGCTCGGCCCGTCGAGCGGCTTTCGCCGGCGGCCCCCGGCCCGGATACCCCTCCCAGGCGTCCACTTTGTCCACTTTGCGATGCTGAGGGCTTGCGCCCGGCGCCTTCGCTGCGCCACAGGCCCCGGTCATGACCGACACGCCCGATTTCTACCGCATCCGCCGGCTGCCGCCCTACGTCTTCGCCGAAGTGAACGCGATGAAGGCCGGCGCCCGCGCGCGCGGCGAGGACATTGTCGACCTCGGCATGGGCAATCCCGACGGAGCGCCGCCCGCCCATGTCATCGAGAAGCTCGCCGAGGTCGCCCGCAACCCCCGCGCGCATCGCTATTCGGCGTCGAGGGGCATTGCCGGCCTCAGGCGCGCCCAGGCCGGCTATTATGCGCGCCGCTTCGGCGTCGAGCTCGATCCCGAAAGCGAGGTGATCGTCACCTTGGGCTCCAAGGAGGGCCTCGCCAACCTGGCCCAGGCGATCACCGCGCCCGGCGACGTCGTGCTCGCGCCCAATCCCTCTTATCCGATCCACACGTTCGGCTTCATCATCGCCGGCGCCGCGATCCGCTCGATCCCGGCCGCGCCGGGGCCCGATTTCTTCGGCATCCTGGAGCGCGCCGTGCGCTACACCGTGCCGCAGCCCAAGGTGCTGGTGATCGGCTATCCGTCCAACCCGACCGCCTATGTCGCCGATCTTGGCTTTTACGAGCAGGTCGTCGCCTTCGCCCGCGCCCACGGTTTGTGGGTGATTTCGGACCTCGCTTATGCCGAAATCTACTTCGGCGAGACGCCGACGCCCTCGATCCTGCAGGTGCCGGGCGCGAAGGAGGTGGCGGTCGAGTTCACCTCCATGTCCAAGACCTATTCGATGGCGGGCTGGCGGATCGGCTTCGCGGTCGGCAATGCGGCTTTGGTCGGCGCGCTGGCGCGGGTCAAATCCTATCTCGATTATGGCGCGTTCACGCCGGTCCAGGCGGCGGCGGTGGCGGCATTGAACGGGCCGCAGGACATCGTCGCGGCCAATCGCGCGCTCTACAAGGGCCGCCGCGACGTGCTCGTGGATTGCTTCGGCCGCGCCGGCTGGGAGATCCCGCCGCCGCAGGCGAGCATGTTCGCCTGGGCGCCGATCCCGGAGGCGTGGCGGGCGATGGGCTCGATGGAATTTGCCAAGCGGCTGCTCGCGGAAGCGGGGGTGGCGGTCAGCCCGGGCGTCGGCTTCGGCGAGGAAGGCGAGGGCTATGTCCGCATCGCGCTGGTCGAGAACGAGCAGCGCCTCCGCCAGGCCGCGCGCGGCGTGAAGGCGTTTCTGGCGAAGGGGCCGTAGCGCCGCATGTTTCCCGGCGAAGGCCGGGACCCAGGAGGGGATAAGAGCTGGGCCTCGGCTTTCGCCGGGGAACTAGGGAAGCTCCGCCTTCGGAAAGCCGTCCCACGCTTCGTCATAGTCCGGTTGCGAATGGTCGAGCGCGAAGCGGGTCGGCTTATAGGGCCAGCAGGTCTCGACCATGAAGGCGAGCGTGCCCTCGATCTTGCGGGGCTCGAGCTCCGCCTCGCTCGCCGCCTGCCAGCTCGCGGCGTCGGGGCCGTGGCCGGCCATGAGGTTGTGCAGGGAAAGGCCGCCGGGCGCGAAGCCTTCGGCCTTGGCGTCATAGGCGCCATGGATCAGCCCCATGCACTCGCTCATCACGTTGCGGTGGAACCAGGGGGGCCGGAACGTGTCCTCGGCCACCATCCAGCGCGGCGGGAAGAGGACGAAATCGGCATTGGCCCGGCCCGGGGTCTCGGACGGGCTGGTGAGGATTGTGAAGATCGACGGATCGGGATGGTCGAAGCTGACCGTGCCGATCGTGTTGAATCGGGCGAGGTCGTATTTCCAGGGCGCGAGGTTGCCGTGCCAGGCGACCACGTCGAGCGGGCTGTGATCGAGCGTCGTCGTCCACAGCCGGC
>JAXDPD010000066.1:0-55352 GCA_034668505.1 Sphingomonadales bacterium | reverse complement strand
GACCCGCCCGAAGCCGGTGATGATGTTGGCCGCATGGGCGGGCTGGATCTCGAAGAAGTCGGCCTCGTCGACTACCTTCCGGATCAGCTCGTGCATGTCGTAGGGCCGCGACGCGCTGTCCGGGATCAACGTATCGAGGCTCTCGTCCAAGCGATCCCAGGGATCGTGACAGGGCCGCTCGGGCAGATCGTGGCGGTTCGAGAGCGGCAGGAAATCGAAGAAGTCGCGGGTGGCGAGAAGCGCGTCGATGTCGTTCTCGAAGGCCACGTCGGCGACGCCGGATTTGGTCGTGTGGGTGATCGCGCCGCCTAGCTCCTCCTGGGTCACGACCTCGTTGGTGACGGTCTTGACCACGTCGGGGCCGGTGACGAACATGTAGCTTGAATCCTTCACCATGAAGATGAAGTCGGTCATCGCCGGCGAATAGACCGCGCCGCCAGCGCAGGGCCCCATGATCAGGCTGATCTGCGGGATGACACCCGAGGCCAGCACGTTGCGCTGGAACACTTCGGCATAGCCGGCAAGGCTGGCGACCCCCTCCTGGATGCGGGCGCCGCCGCTGTCGTTGAGGCCGATGACGGGCGCGCCGACCTTCATCGCCATGTCCATCACCTTGCAGATCTTCTGCGCGTGGCGCTCGGAGAGCGAGCCGCCGAACACGGTGAAATCCTGCGCGAAGACGAAGACCAGGCGGCCGTTGATCGTGCCCGAGCCGGTGACGACGCCGTCGCCGGGGAACTTCTGCTCGGCCATGCCGAAGTCGACGCAATTATGCTCGACATACATGTCATATTCTTCGAACGAGCCCTGATCGAGCAGCACCCTGAGGCGCTCGCGCGCGGTCAGCCGCCCCTTGGCATGCTGCGCCGCGATGCGCTTCTCGCCCCCGCCCAGGCGCGCGGCCGCGCGGCGCCGGTCCAGCTCTTCGATCGTGGTGCCCATCGGGCGGTCTTATTCGCGACTGGGGGGCGAGGCAATAATTCCTCCGGGAAGGATCCTAGCGCCCCTCGAAGCTCGGCGTCCGCTTCTGGATGAAGGCCGTGACGGCGGTGCGGAAATCCTCGGTGCGGCCGGCGGCGGTCTGGGCCTTGCGCTCGGCGGCGAGGGCTTGGGCCAATGTGCTCTGCTCGGCGTCGCGGGCGAGGCGGCGGAGCAGCCCGTAGGCGATCGTCGGCCCCTGGGCCAGGCGGGCGGCGAGCGCCGCCGCTTCCGTTTCCAGATCCGCATCGTCCACCACGCGGCTGATCAGGCCCCAGTCCGCCGCCTGGCGTGCCGGGATGCGCTCGCCGAGCATCATCATCTCCATCGCCCGGGCCCGGCCGGCGAGGCGCGGCAGCAGCCAGGTCGCGCCGGCGTCGGGGACGAGGCCGATATTGATGAACGCCTGCAGGAAATAAGCAGTGTCGCTGGCGATCACGATGTCCGCGGCCAGCGCCAGCGAGCAGCCGGCGCCCGCGCACGGGCCGCGGACCGCGGCGACGACCGGGATCGGCAGCGCGAAGACGTCCTCGATCAGCGGATTCAGATGGCTTTCGAGCGCCGCCCCGACATCGTCGGGCAGGCCGCCGCCAGCGACCAGGTCCGCGCCGCTCGAAAAGCCGCGGCCCGCGCCGGTGAGCAGCAGCGCCCGCGCACCCGAGCCGGCCAGCGACGCGATCGCCGCGCGCAGCTCCTCGATCAGGGCGGCGTTGAGCGCGTTGAGCGAATCCGCCCGGTCGAGCGTGATCGTGGCGACCGCGGCGGGGCTCTGCTCGAGCCTGATGGTCTCGAAATCCATTCCGGGGTGGTAACGCGCGCGGGCGGCTCTGCCTAGCGGCTCACCCGCCAGACGCTGCCGCCGACATCGTCCGCCACCAGCAGCGCGCCGTCGCGGGCAATGGCGACGCCGACGGGACGGCCCAAAGCGCGGCCACGCGCGCCGAGAAAGCCGGTGAGGATGTCGATCGGCTGGCCCGACGGGCGGCCATTGGCGAACGGCACGAAGACCACCTTATAGCCGCTGAACGGGCGGCGGTTCCACGAGCCGTGCAGGCCGACGAAGGCGCCGTCGCCGAACAGCGGACCGAGCCGCGCGCTTTGGCTGAAGGCGAGCCCGAGCGGCGCGACATGGGTGCCCAATGCATAATCGGGCGGGGTCGCGCGGGCGACCATGTCGGGCCGCGGCGGCCGGACGCGGCGGTCGACATTCCGGCCCCAATAGCTCCACGGCCAGCCGTAAAAGGCGCCGGCGGTCACGCGGGTGAGATAATCGGGGACGAGGTCGCTGCCGAGCTCGTCGCGCTCGTTGACCACCGCGTAGAGATCGGCGGTGCCGGGCCTGAAATCCATGCCGACCGGATTCCTGAGGCCCGTGGCGAATAAGCGGCGGCTGCCGGTGGCGGGATCGATTTCCCAGATCGCCGCGCGCCCCTCTTCCTCCGCCAGGCCGTGCTCGGCGACGTTGGAATTGGAGCCGACGCCGACATAGAGGCGTCCGCTCGGGCCGACGGCGAGGCTCTTGGTCCAGTGATGATTGCGCTGGGCGGGCAGCGCGGCGACGGTGCGGGGCGCGGCGGTGATCGCGGTCGCGCGGGGATCGTAGGGGAAGGCGACGAGCGCGTCGGCATTGGCGACGTAGAGCGTGTCGCCGACCAGCGCCATGCCGAACGGCGAGGCGAGGCCGGTGATATAGGGAGTGCGGATCTCGGCCATGCCGTCGCCGTCCGAGTCGCGCAGCAAAGTGATGCGGTTCGCGCTTGGAACGGCGGAGCCGGCCCGGCGCATGAACATCCGCATGAAGGCCGCCTTGAGGCCGTGCTCCCGATATTGGCGCGGCGGCGTCGGCGCGGCGCTCTCGGCGACCAGCACGTCGCCATTGGGCAGGACGAGCAGCCAGCGCGGATGATCGAGGCCGGTGGCGAAGGCGCCGACCCGGAGCGCGGCCGCGGCGACCGGCGCCGCGCCCGCCGGCCAGCCGAGCGCGGGCGCGACGTGGACGGTGGGGATCGGGGTGCGGACCGGCGGCGGCAGCTGCGGCGCCGCGCCGGTCGACTGGGCGATGTTGAGCCGGGAGCGGTCGCCGCATCCGCTCGACATGGCGAGGGAAGCAAGAGCGAGCAGCGAAAGAACGGGCAAATTGGGGCGGAGCTTCGCCATGGCGGCCTCCTCAATCGGCCGCGGTCGGCTCCCCGGGCGGATGCAGGCGGAGCCGGCGGACGCGGCGGGTGTCGGCTTCGACCACCTCAAGCGTCCAGCCGCTCGGATGTTCCAATATTTCACCGGTCTTCGGCACGCGGCCGGCGAGCACGAAGGCGAGCCCGCCCAAAGTGTCGACATCCTCCTCGACCGCGCCCAGCCGGGCATCGAGCATCTCGGCCACGTCGGTGAGCTCGGCGCGGGCGTCGGCGTCCCAGGCGCCGTCCTCGGCCTGGATCAGCAGGCCGGGCACCTCCTCGTCATGCTCGTCCTCGATCTCGCCGACAATCTCCTCGACCACGTCCTCGATGGTGAGCAGTCCCTCGGTGCCGCCGAACTCGTCGACGACGATGGCGAGGTGGACGCGCTCGGCGCGCATCCGCGCCAGCAGATCGAGCACGCCCATCGATTCGGGGACGTAGAGCGGCGTGCGCATCAGGGTGCGGATGTCCTCGGGCGGGGTGGCGCCGCTGGTCTGGACCGCGAACAGATCCTTGACGTGGATCATGCCGATCACCGTATCGAGGCTGTCCTCGAAGACCGGCATGCGGCTGTGCCCGGCCTCGGCGAAGGCGGCGACCAGCGCCTCGAAGCCGGTGGTGGCGGGCACGGCGTAAATGTCGCCGCGCGGCACGGCGACGTCGCCGGCGGTCTTTTCGCCGAAATGGAGGATGTTGAGCAGCATCTGCCGCTCGACATGGCTGAGGTCGCCGCGCCGCGGCTCCTCGTCCTCGCGGCTCTCGATCGCCTCCTCGATCTGGTCGCGCAGGCTCGCCTCGCCGTCGCCGCCGAACAGGAGGCCGCGCAGGCCGCCCCAGAAACTTCGCCCTTCCTCGCGCTTGCCGGGACTGTCGTCTTCCATGGGTCTAAAATTCAGCCTCTGTGACGTGATAGGGATCGGCGATGCCGAGCGAAGCCAGCGCGCGCCGCTCGGTCTCCTCCATCGCCTCGGCGTCGGCCTCGCTCGTTTCGTGGTCGTAACCTAGCAGATGAAGCGTGCCGTGCACCACCAGATGCGCGGCATGCATTTCGATCGCGACCTGCTTTGCCGCCGCTTCGGCCGCGCAGACGCCATGCGCGAGGACGATGTCGCCGATCAGCGGGCTGGCGGCGAGCTCGCTTTCCTCCGCCATCGGGAAGGAGAGGACGTTGGTCGCCTTGTCCTGGCCGCGCCAGGCGGCGTTCAAGGCGCGGACCTCGGCGTCGGAGGTGAACTTGACCGAGACCTCGCTGTCGCTGAGCGACGCATGGCGGCTGTGCGCGACCGAGGCATGGACCGCGCTGCGCGCGAGGGCGGGCCAGTCGATGCGAGAGCCCCATTCCTCGGACGAATCGGTCTCGACCCCGATCATCGCCCCCGCCCGAAAATAGTGACAGTCACTCTTTTTCGCGGCCGACGGAACGCGGCAACCACCGCCGGAGACGAAAAAGAGTGACTGTCACTATTTTCTCTCACGACGCCGGCCCCTCATAGGCTTCGACGATCCTGCCCACCAAGGGATGCCGCACCACGTCGCCGGCGCCGAAGCGGATGGTGGCGATGCGGGCGATGCCTTCGAGCTTGCCGACCGCGTCGTTGAGGCCGGAGGTGACGCCCACCGGCAGATCGGTCTGCTTGGGATCGCCGCAGATCACCATGCGCGAGCGCATGCCGAAGCGGGTCAGGAACATCTTCATCTGCTGCGGCGTGGTGTTCTGCGCCTCGTCGAGGATGATGAAGGCGTCGCTGAGCGTCCGTCCGCGCATGAAGGCGATCGGCGCGATCTCGATCTCGCCCGACGCGATCCGCCGCTCGACCTGCTCGGTCGGCAGCATGTCGTAGAGCGCGTCGTAGAGCGGCCGCAAATAGGGATCGACCTTCTCCTTCATGTCGCCGGGCAGGAAGCCCAATCGCTCGCCCGCCTCGACCGCCGGGCGCGACAGGATCAGCCGGTCCACCGAGCCGCCGATCAGCTGCTGCACCGCCTGGGCGACCGCGAGATAGGTCTTGCCGGTGCCGGCGGGGCCCAATGCGAAGATCATGTCGTCGCGGGCCAGCGCCTCCATATAGGAAACCTGCGTCTTGGAGCGCGGGACGATGGTCTTCTTGCGGGTGCGGATCATCACCTTGGGCGGCTCGATCACTTCATTCTCGATGATCCCGTCGAGCGTCGGCTGGCCCGACATGGCGATGATCGCGTTGACCGTCTCGGCGTCGATGTCGTGGCCCTCGTCGAGCCTGTTGTAGAGGCCGAGCAGCACCTCGCGGGCGCGGGCGGCGCTTTCCGGCTCGCCCTCGATCTGCACCTTGGTGCCGCGCGCGGCGATATAGACGCCGAGCCGGTCCTCGATGGCGACGAGGTTGCGGTCGAACTCGCCGAACAACGGCCCGAGCAGGTGCGGCTGCTCGAACTCGAGCTCGACCCGGGCGCGGGGGCCGGCGGCGGCTTCGGCGGTCTTCTTGTTCTGGGCCATCAGACGGCCGCCCGTACGAGCGCCGCGCCGGCCAGGCTGTTCGGGCCGGCGGAGAGCAGCTCGACTTCGATCAGGTCGCCGATCGCGGCGTCGGTCTCGAGGTGGACCGACTGGAGCCAGGGCGATTTGCCGACCAATTGGCCCGGTTTGCGGCCGGGGCGCTCGAGCAGGATGGAGGTGCGGCGCCCGACGCTCGCTTGGTTGAAGGCGAGCTGCTGGGCGTTGAGCAGGGCCTGCAGGCGCTGCAGGCGCTCGTCCATGATCTGGGCTGGGATCTGATCCTCCATCTGGGCGGCGGGAGTGCCGGGCCGGGCCGAATATTTGAACGAGAAAGCCTGCGCATAGTTCACCGTCTCGACGATGCGCAGAGTCGTTTCGAAGTCGGCGTCGGTCTCGCCGGGGAAGCCGACGATGAAATCGCCCGAAATGGCGATGTCCGGCCGGGCGGCGCGGACGCGATCGAGGATGCGCAGATAGGAGGCCGAATCGTGGCTGCGGTTCATCGCCTTGAGGATGCGGTCCGAGCCCGACTGCACGGGGAGGTGCAGATAGGGCATCAGCTTCTCGACCTCGGCATGGGCGCGGATCAGGCCCTCGGTCATGTCGGTCGGGTGGCTGGTCGTGTAGCGGATGCGGGCGAGGCCGGGGAGGGCGTCGAGCGCGCGGATAAGGTCGTCGAGCCCCTTTTCGCCCTCGCGCCAGGCGTTGACGTTCTGGCCGAGCAGAATGATTTCCCTGGCGCCGGCATCGACCAGCATTCTGGCCTCGTCGACGATCGCCGCGAAGGGCCGGGAGATTTCGGCGCCGCGCGTATAGGGGACGACGCAGTAGGTGCAGAATTTGTCGCAGCCTTCCTGGACGGTGAGGAAGGCGCTCGGGCCCTGGCGGCGGCGGGCGGGGAGCGCGCCGAACTTGGAGAGCGCCGGCATGCCGGTGTCGAGGGCCTTGCGGCCCGCCGCGGCCTCGCGGACCAGTGCGGGCAAATTGTGATAGGCCTGCGGGCCGACGACGATGTCGACCTGCGGCGCGCGGCGCGGGATTTCGGCCCCTTCCGCCTGGGCGACGCAGCCGGCGACCGCGATCATCGGCGCCGCCGCGCCGCCGGGGCGCTTGGCCAGCCGGCCGATGTCCGAATAGACCTTCTCCGCAGCTTTCTCGCGGATGTGGCAGGTGTTGAGGACGACGAGGTCGGCGCTGTCCGAATTGGCCGCGGGGCGCAGCCCTTCGGCCTCGAGCAATTCGGCCATGCGGTCGCCGTCATAGACGTTCATCTGGCAGCCGAACGACTTGACGTGGAAGGTGCTTGGGGCGGGTTTCATCGCGGCGCCTATAGGGGATCGGCGGCCGCTTCGGAAGCGGCGGGGCTTTCCGGGGCGGCGATCGACACCGCGCCGGGCAAAGCGGCGATGATCGCCGCGCGGGCGCGGGCGGTGAGCAGCTTGCGGTCGCCGGCTTGCGCCGGATCGATCGGGTCGAGGAAGCGCAGGGTCACGCCGAGCCTGCCCGGCCGCCCGAGCAGCCGGCCGCCATTGACCTCATAGGTCTCGTCGCCGATCCACAAGGCGTCGCCGACCTCGGGGCCGAAATCGATCACCACCGGCTGGACCATCACGCCGGGGATCGGCGGGTAGAGCGCGGCGAGCAGGCTCGGGCGGAAGGGCAATATGTCGTGGCCGCCATTGGTCGTCCCCTCCGGGAACAGGCAGACGGCGCGGCCGTCGGCCAGGCCCTGGCGGAGCGCGCCGGCCTGGCCCTTGACGCTGCTCCTGATGTCGCGGGTGATGTAGATCGAATCGTTGAGGCTGGAAGCCCAGCGGATGATGCCGGTCAAATCGGCGCGGGCCACGAAGATGGCCGGGACGGCGCCGCCCATCGCCAATATGTCGAGCCAGGAGACATGATTGGCGGCGTAGAGGACGTTGGCGGTGAGCGGCCTGCCCTCGACCCTGACCCGCATGCCGCAGCGCCGGCCGGTATAGCCCAGGAAGATTTGCGGCCAGGGCGAGCGGGCGCCCAATATCTTCCACACATAATGGAGCGGCACGCAGAAGGCGAAGCCCGCGATGATGGCGCCGCGCCGCCAGGCCGCCCGCACCTTGCGGATCATCTAGGCGCGATCGCAATCGCGGCGCTTCGCCACACCGGACTCGATCGGGGGTCCCTCCTCGTCCGCGGCGGCGGACAGAAAGGTGGATGCCGGATCAGCTCCGGCATGACGAAGGCGGGGCGATCCGGTCATGCGCCGTTCTAATGGTCACGCGAGACGGAGACGCCGTACAATTCCATGCGGTGATCGACCAGGCGGAAGCCGAGCTTGGCGGCGATGCGGCGCTGCAGCTCCTCCAGTTCCTCGTCGACGAACTCGATGACGTTGCCGGTCTCGACGTCGATGAGGTGGTCGTGATGGGTCTCGGCCGCCGCTTCGTAGCGGGCGCGGCCGTCGCCGAAATCGTGGCGCTCGAGGATGCCCGCTTCCTCGAACAGGCGGACGGTGCGGTAGACGGTGGCGATCGAGATGCCGGGATCGACCGCGGCGGCGCGGGCGTGGAGCGCCTCGACGTCGGGATGGTCCTCGGATTCGCCGAGCACGCGGGCGATCACCTTGCGCTGCTCGGTGATGCGAAGGCCCTTTTCGGCGCAGAGCGCCTCGATATCGATGCTGCGGGTCATGTCATCAGGTCTTTAGAGACATTCGCGGCGCGACGCAAAGGCGGCAGGCGCGAAAAGCGCCACCCCCGCGAGTGCGGGAATGGCGCCTTCCGGCTTCCTCGAGCCTGAACCAGGCTCTCGCTGGCGGGACCATGACACGGGCTCCGGGCCAGCCGGGCCCGAAACGATCATGATCTGCACCATTTATTTGTTGGCAGCGGTACGCTTACGCTTGGTGCCGAGGCCGATCTTCTTGGCGAGCGCGCGGCGCTGCTCGGCATAATTCGGCGCGACCATCGGATAATCGGCGTTGAGGCCCCATTTCTGGCGATACTGGTCCGGGGTCAGACTATAGTGGGTCATCAGATGCCGCTTGAGCATCTTCAGCTTCTTGCCGTCCTCGAGACAGACCACATAGTCCGGCTTGATCGACGAGCGGATCGAAACGGCGGGCTCCGGCTTGGCGGCCGGCTCTTCCTTGCGTTCGCCGAGGCCGAAAAGGGCCCCGTGCACGTTGGCAATGAGCAGGGGGAGGTCCGAGACCGCGACGCTGTTGTTGCTGACGTGCGCCGATACAATGTCGGCCGTCAGGGTGACCAGCGTCTCCCCGTAATTATCCTGGTTTTCCATTTTGTCGGTATCCAACTTTGCTTGAGATCAGAGGAAGTGACTGCCATTGGCCTGGCAGGCACGGTGCGAGGATTGGTCCGTTTTGGCGTCTTTGACAAGGGCGAAACGAAACGGGCAATCTGTGGATTACACGAGTTTTCCGACGCTTTTCGCCAGCGTGGGGGGTCGGACCTGTCCCTTTTTTGGCCGCTATAGTAGTCGCCGAACCGGCCGACGCGGTTGAGGCCGAACTTCCGTTGGCGGCTAATTGCATGTTTTTCTTGCAGACTTCCGACGCCCTGCGCTGATCAACTGCTGTCCGTCGCGGGCGCATCGTCGGGAAGCGACGGCGCTTCCGGATCGGTCCGCGAAGTCATGCCGCGCCGCGCGAGAATAAGTTCGGCGGCGCCGTGGCAGGAGGCCGATATCAGCTTTGCCAGCGCAAGCAGGACGCCCGCCGGGCCTCCCCAGCCGATCAGGCCATGCACGATATCGACGTCCAACATCGCCCGCTTCCCCCGGTTTCACATGCGCGGTTGCCGTCCCTCGGCCGTCGCCGGCCATGGATTGCTTATAGCCGTCGCGATGCGATGTCGGAAGGCCGGAGCGGCCATCGCGGCCTGTGGTTTACACGGGTTTGCCGACGCTTTTCGCCAGCGTCAGCGCGTCGTACCTGTCCCCTTTCTGGCCGCTATAGTAATCGCGGCGCCTGCCGACGAGTCCGAAGCCCGCTTGCTCGTAGAGGCTAAGGGCATGATTTCCTTCGCGGACTTCGAGATGCAGGCGCGAGGCGCCGCGCGCGCGGGCGGCATCCTCGAAATCCTCGACCAGGATCCGGCCGATGCCCCGGCGCTGGACGTCGGTGCGGACCGCGAGCAGCAGCAATTCGGCCTCGTCCGCGACAAAACGGGCCAGGGCGAAGCCGAGCACGGCCTCGCTTTCGCGCGCGATCGTCAGCCAGACGCCGGGCATGGGCAAAAGGCCCGCGCATTGCTTGTGGGTCCAGGCCTCGCCGAACCGCGGGTCGAAGCTCGCGTCCATGACCGCCATCACCGCGTCGAGATCGGCATGGCCGCCTTCGCCGAGGACGATCGGGGCGGTCGTCATGTCATCGGCTTCGCGTCGGGCGCGCGGCCGTAGATCGGCCGCGCCGGAAGGGCGCGCAGCGCCGGCGGCAGCGTCCAGGCCTCGGCGGCGCGGGGCAAGGCTTCGGCCCAGCGGCCGCGGCCGCGCGCCGCGACCAGGGCCTCGGCCCCCGAGCCGAGCACGAGTTCGGCCGCGACGGCGGCGCCGGCGGCGTCGGGCGCGAGCGAGGCGAGCTCGCCAAGGGGCGCGATCGGATCACCGGCATAGCCTTGCACGAAAAGCTCGCCATGTCCTCCCGCCAGGGCGACGGCGAGGTCGCGCTCGCCGCTCGCCGCCGCGATCAAGGCGAGCGAGGAAAAACCGGCGACCGGCACCCCCCAGCCGATGGCGAGGCCATGCGCGGCGGCGAGCCCGACGCGGACGCCGGTGAAGCTGCCCGGCCCGCAATCGACCAGGATCGCGTCCGGCCGGCGCGCGCCGAGAAGGTCGGCGACCATCGGCAGCAGCCGCTCGGCATGGCCGCGGCCGACCAGTTCATGGCGTTCGCCGATCACCGCCCCGTCCGCGCCGAGCAAGGCGACGGAGCAGGCGGCGGTCGCGGTTTCGATCACCAGGAGCATGAGAGAGACATTACCGTTCGCCCTGCGCTTGTCGAAGGGCATTCCTTCTTGCGGCGAAAGAGGAGGGCAGGGCTTCGACGAGCTCGGCCCGAACGGACCGGTGCAAACCGATGGGGCTCAGATCGCCTCGACCGCCTCGACCTCGGGGACATAATGTTTGAGCAGGCTCTCGATGCCGTTCTTGAGCGTCATCGTCGAGGAGGGGCAGCCCGAGCAGGCGCCCTGCAAGGCGAGATAGACGGTGCCGCCCTTGAAGCCGCGATAGACGATGTCGCCGCCGTCCTGCGCCACGGCGGGGCGGACTCGGGTGTCGATCAGCTCGCGGATCTGGGCGATCAGCTCGGCGTCGGCGGGATCGTCGTCGAGCATCGGCTCGGGGGCGACATGGATGCCGCCGGCGGCGGCGGGGCGGAACAAGGGCGCGGCGCTGGCGAAATGGTCGAGCAGGACCTCGAGCACCTGCGGCTTGAGCGCCCGCCATTCGACTCCCGGCGCGGCGGTGACCGAGATGAAGTCGCGGCCGAAGAACACGCCCTCGACCTCGCCGGTCGAGAAGATCGCCTCGGCCAGCGGCGAGGCCTCGGCCTCCTCGGGCGTCGCGAAATCGCGCGTGCCGGCGTCCATCACCTTCTGGCCCGGAAGGAATTTCAGGGTCGAGGGATTGGGGGTCGTCTCGGTCTGGATCAGCATGGGTTGGATGTGGTCTAAGGCGGCGGAAGGTTCAAGGGCGATCGCCTTCAGCGTGGTGCGGTCGGGCGAGACGCCGGGGTTGGCCATGGATCCGCCCCGCACCACGGCCATCCTCATCGAAGCGGATCTGGAGCTCGCGGCCGACGGCGGCGTCGTCGCCTGCTGATGATGTCCGGCGCGGACGGTCCGGCCGGCGACCTTTTCGGTCCAGGTGCGCGCCAGCCCTGATCAGAAATCCGGCTTGTCGTAATGGGCCGGCGGCATGATCACGTCCATCCGCTCGGCGAGCAAAGGGCGGAAGCTCGGGCGCGACTTCATCACCGCATACCAATCGACCGTCTGCTTGTGGCCGCGCCAGTCGATCCCGCCCAGATAATCGGCGACCGATAGCTGGGCGGCGGCGGCGAGGTCGGCCAGGGTCAGCACCGGGCCGGCGAGCCAGCGGCGATGATCGAGCAGATAATCGAGATAATCGAGATGGCCGTCGATCGCGGTCATCGCCCGGCGGAGCTGCTGGGCGTCGGGCGCCTCGCGGCTGACCAGGCGCTTCAGCATCCGCTCGTGCATCAGCAGGGCGACGGCGTCGTGGTAGAGCTTGACGTCGAACCAGCTGACCAGGCGGCGGACCTCGGCGCGGTTGGGCGCGGTGCCCGGGATCATCGGCGCGCGGTCGATCGTCTCCTCGAAATATTCGCAGATCGCGGTCGAATCGATCAGCACGATGCCCTTCGACGCCTCGACCAGCACCGGCGTCTGCTTGGCCGGGGTCAGATCGGCGAAATCGTCGTCGTCGAGCCACGGCGAGACCCGGACCAGCTCGTGCGGAATCGCCTTCTCGGCGAGCGCCAGCCGGACCTTGCGGGAAAAGGGGCAGAGGGGGAATTGATAGAGCTGCCACATGGCCAGCGTCTCTTAGCCGAGACGCGGGCTCAGTCCAGCCTCCCAATCAATAAGGCTCGTCGTCGGGGCCTTCATCGTCGAGGTCGCGGTCCCAATCGTCGTCGACGTCGCCCGGGGGAAGCCGGCGCGGGCCGGGGGCGAGCGAGGAGTCGACCGCCCCTTCGATCGCATCCTCCATGTCGTGGACCGAGCGGCGGAGCGCCGGCTCGGCGGCGGCGAAGGCGTCGATCATCCGATTGAGGCCGTCGGCGGTGCCGTAGATCGAGGCGCGCAGCCGGCGCTCGAAGCGCGGGTCGTCGCGGCCGGCAATGTCGCGCAAGGTCCGGTGGCGGCCGCGCGGGCCGTAGGGATCGGCGGCGTCGAGCAGCGGGCCGACGTCGACGTCGAGCAAAGCGCCGGTGGCCCGGTCGATCGCCGGCGCGGTCCGGTCGATGACCTCGTGCGCGCCGCGGACCTGGCCGGCGCGGGTCTGCGCGGCCGCGGGCGCGGCGGTGAGCGTGGCAAGAGCGGCGGCGATCAGGATGTTGCGCATCAGCGGCTCCTCATGGTGGCGCGAATCATGGTGGCGCGAAAGTTGGTGCCAAGGCGCGGCGCTCTGGCATGCGCCGGATGAGCCGAGGCTGAACATGCAGCGGTGCGGCCGTCAGTCAGCATCGGCTTCGGCCTCCGGCGCTTCCTCCGGCGCTGCGTCCAGCGGCGCCGGCGGCGGCGGCAGATGCGCGGTCGCGGCACGGACCCGCTCGTCGATCCGGGCGCCCATCTGGACCAGGCGCGGCACCATCTCGCGCAGCGTCTCGGCGAAGGCCCGATCCTGCGCCATGCCGAGCCAGGCCTCGCTGAATTTCCGTCCGGCGGGGGTGGAGAAAAGGCCGACCAGCTCGTCCAGCTCGGCGAGCGTGAGCCGGCGCGCGAAATAGGCGGCACAAGCGCGCGCGATCAGCGGCTGCATCTCGCCCATCATCTCGCCCATCACTTCGCCGCTCACCCGCCTCATAATCTGCATCCGCTCGCGGAAATGGGGATCGCGGGCGCTGCCCAACTCGGCGAGGCTGCGGCCGCGGTCCGCCTCGCTGGCGCCCATCTCCGCGCTCAGGCCGATCTCCTCGGGGCTCATGTCCATGGCCATGTCCATGCCTGGAAGGCCCTCGCTCAGCATCCGCCGCACCGCATCTTCGGGCATGATCAGGGCGACAAGCCGCTCGGCCGCGGCGAGCCGCCCGGGATCGGGGGCCGCCGCCGTCGCCGGGGAAGACGGGCCCGCGGCGGGCGGCTGGGCGGCGAGCGCGGGCGCGGCGAGACCGAGCGCAAGGCCTGCGAAAAGGACACGCCGCATTCCGATTCCTCCGCCGCTATCGTCTTCGCTTTGCATCATATTTTTCACTCTGCCGCAAGCCGCGCCGGCGGTTCAGCGCGGCGCCGCCCGGGGGGTGTTGCGGGTGAGACGGCGGAACCGCGCCCGCGCCGCATCGAGCGAGCCGAGCCCGCTCCTCGGGACGAGGCGATCGAGCTCGCGCCGCCGGCGTTCGCTGCCCTCGCCCTGGCGCAGCAGCGCCAGGGCGCCGAGCAGCTTGCCGCCGTCGGCGCCGCGCAGATATTGGGCGATGCGCGCCATCTCCTCCGGGCGCAGCGTGTCGGCGAGCAGGAAGGCGGTGATCCGCTCGGCGCGCGCCCGCTCGGCCTGGCGGAAATTCGGGGCGAACTCGCGCGCGACGGCCGCAGCGGCGGCCTGGCATTCGTCCAGATAGGCGTTGCAGGAGTCCGGCGAAGCGAGCAGCGCCTCCTGGATCTGCTGCCGGGCGCGGCCTTGGTCGCCGTCGCCATAGAGGGTCTCGTCGCGCGTCATCAGGATTCGGGCGAGGTCGAGCGCGGCCGGATCGGCCGCCGGCTGCGCCGGCGCCGCCGTCAGCGGCAAGGCGATGCCCGCGATGAAGAACGCGGCGAGCCGTCCGATCATGTCTTCTCTCCTCAGCGCAAAGCGAGCCAGATGAGCGCGGCCGCTCCGACGACGATACGATACCAGGCAAAGGGCGCGAAGCCGCGGCGCGAGACGATGCCGATGAACCAGCGGATGACGACGATCGCCACCAGGAAGGAAACGAGGAAGCCGAGCGCGATGCCGCCGAGGCCGGCGGTGCCGAGCTGGTCGCGATGCTTGAAGAGCTGGAGCGTGGTGGCGCCGATCATCGTCGGCACGGCGAGGAAGAAGCTGAACTCGGCCGCGGTCCGCCGCTCGACGCCGAGCGAGAGCGCGCCAAGGATGGTCGCGCCCGAGCGGCTGACGCCCGGGATCATCGACAGGCACTGGATCAGGCCGACCCCGGCCGCCTTGCCGAGCGAGATGTCGGCGACGCCCTTCTCGGTGCCCTGCGGCGCGGTCTTCTCGATCACCAGGATGGCGACGCCGCCGAGCAGGAGCGCCCAGGCGACGATGGTGGCGCTGCCGAGCATCGCCTCGATCCGGTCGATGAGCAGGAAGCCGAGGATGGCCGAGGGCAGGAAGGCGACCAGGATGTTGCGCACGAAGCGCCAGGATTCGGGGCTGTTGCGGAAGAGGCCGGCAAGCACCGCCCAGAAGGTCCGCCAGTAGAGCACGACCACGGCGAGGATCGCGCCCAGCTGGATGACGACGTTGAACACCGCCCATTGCGCCGGATCGTAGCCGAGCAGCGCGTTGGCGAGGATGAGATGGCCGGTCGAGGAGACCGGGATGAACTCGGTGACGCCTTCGACGATGCCGAGCAGGACGATGGTGAGGATCACGGGCATGGGCTGCGGTCTAGCGGGGAGGGAAGGGAGCGGTCCAGCCGCTTAAGTTGAGGAAGTTGAGAATATCCAGGGCGACTCGCTCGATGGGCTCCCCCTCCCCCTTGATGGGGGAGGGTTGGGGTGGGGTGGCGTCTCCGGAAAAGGCATCGCGCTTCATTGACGTTCACCCCCACCCGGCCTCCCCCATCAAGGGGGAGGGGCTATTCATCCGCGGCCTCCCCGGTTTTGCGGGCCGCCATTTCGGCCCGCTCGTCGCGCTCGATTCGCTCGAGCAGGCCGCTGCGTTCGGCGCGGGCGAACTGGTCCCGGGTCCAGCGCGGGATCTCGGCCCGGTCGAGGTCGCTTGTGTCGACGTCGGCGGGATCGACATGGTCGTAACGGTGGCGGATCTCGTAGGCATCGACCCAATCCTCGTCGGCTTTGGGCAGGCGCTCCTGCGGCCGATAGGTCCTCGGCGGCGGGGTGCGCGACAGGATGAAGTCCTCGGCGTCGCCGCCCTCCTCGATGCAGTCGAGCAGCTCCTCGAACTCCTCGGCGACGGCGGTGATCAGCCGCTCGTCCTCCCGATAGGCCTCGGCCTCGCGGTCGAGCCGGGTCAGCATTCCCATGGCGAGGCGGTTGTCGTGGTAGTGGCGGGTGCCGACGATGAGCTGGTCCTTGTCGCGGAAGGTCTGGGTCTGCCCGGCGAGCGCGCGGTCGTGGAGCCGGTCGGCGAGCGGCCGCCGCGCGCGCCGGGAGGCGGCTTCCCAAGCGAGGTTGAAGGCGCGCCCGGCGCGGCGGTTGCGCAGATTGTAGGCGGCCTGCGGACTCACCCCCGCCGCCTTCGCCGCCTGCTCGACGGTCGCGCCCTCGGCGATCCGCTCGAGGAAGAGCGCCTGCTTCGGCCCGGTGAACCCGTCCCAGCGCGCCCGCCGCACCCGGCGCGATTCGGCGGGCGGGCCGCCGCCGCCGACCTGCGTCACCGCGCTCTCCCCACCCATGCGCAGCCCCGAATTGACGCCGCGCCAATAGGCATCCTCCTCGGCCTCGGTGGCGAAGGCGGGGTCTTCCGGGGCGTCCGGCGCGGGCGGATCGGCCGGGGCCAGGGCCTTGGGATCCTGCTTCATCCGGGAGGATAGGCCAGACGAAATCCTACATTTCAAGGGGGGCGAGCCATTGCCGACATCCAGCGGTTCGGCGATAGTGCGGCGATGAAGGCCCGCTGTCTGGTCGCGCTGGCGATCGCGATGCTCGCGCCGTCCGGCGGCGCCGCGAGCGCGCGCGGCAATATCCAGGAGGTCACGCCCGGGACCGCGCTGCCGGACGCCGCCCGCGAGGACGCGCGCTTCCGCCATGTCGCCCGTTCGGTCCACGAGGCGCTGCTCATCGGACCGTGCCAGCCGGATCCGGCGCCGCGCCGCGCCGCCTGGCGCGCGGGCGAAAATGCGGAGGTGCGCGCCTTCGAGGAACGGATCGGACCGGGTCCGCCGCGTTTCCACTGGGAGGTCGCCCGGAGCGACGTCGAGCATCGGCGCGACTCCGGCGACCTCGGCTGCTCGGACGAGGCGGATTCGCGCCTCGCGGCAAGCCACGCCGGGATGGCGCGCGACCGGGTCAGGCTCGGCTTGCAGGAGCTGGAAAGGATGGCGCCGGGCCTCGCCGCCCTCCCGGCGTCGGCGGCCGCGCCGCCGCTGCCGGACGGCGCGGCGTTTCGCCTGCTGGTGCGGCGCCTCGTCGAACATCTGCAGCCGTTCTGCGTGCTCACGACGGCGGCGGACAACGACCGGATCATGGCCCCCGCAAAGGCGGAGCTGGCCCGCTTCAGGCAGCGCCTGGAGGGGACGCCCTACGCGCTCGATTTCGACCTGGCCGAAGCGGACGGCCTCTACGAGCGCAGCATCACGGTCGCCGAATGCGGCGTTCTCGGCGATGACCCGGCGGCAGCGGTGAGCCGGGACGCGCTCGACGAGGCGAGACGGCAGATTGCCGGGATCGCGGCCGCCGCGGGCCTGTAACCGAAAGCGGCGCCCGCGATATTGACATCGCTGTAAGCGAGCGCCACCTATGTCGATTATGACCGATACGGGCCCGATCCCGCCCCATCGCCACGCGCTCGCCATCGAGCCCGGCGACATCGACTTCATGGGGCACGTCAACAACAGCGTCTATCTGCAATGGGTGCAGGAGGCGGTGATCGCTTATTGGCGCCGGGTCGCGCCGGCGGACGCGGTGGCGGGGCATTTGTGGGTCGCGCTCAAGCATGAGATCACCTACCGGCGCCCGGCCTTCCTCGACGACACGATCGTCGCGCAGGTGGTCGCCGAGGGCATGCAGGGCGCGCGCGCCTTCTTCTCGACCTTGATCAAGCGCGGCGAGGAGGTGCTGGCCGAGGTGAAGTCGAGCTGGTGCTGCCTCGACGCGGCGACCCAGCGGCCGGCCCGGCTGGCGCGGGACGTGGTGCGAAGGTTCGTGGCGGACTGAACGTTCCCCGGCGGAAGCCGGGGTCCAGGGGCGCCGACGGCAAGGCCTGGGCCCCGGCCTTCGCCGGGGAACAAGTTAGGACGCCGGGGAACAAGTTAGGACGGCGCCTTGGCGAAGCGGCCATGGCGGCGGAACGGCGTCAGCCAGGCCTCGGCGACCGCGGCGAGCGGGGCGGGGTGGAGGCCGAAGGCTTCGAAGCCGGGGCCCGTGGCGACATTGTCGCTTTGCATCATCAGCCACTGGTCCCAGGTCATCGGCGCGCCGGGCAGCCAGCCGGTGACGCGCGCCATCGCCTTGCCGATCGGATCGGGGATGAGGGCGAGCGGGCGGCGGCGGCCGGTCGCTTCGCAGATCCACTTGTTCAGGTCCGCCATGGTCAGCACCTGCGGGCCGCCGAGCTCGTAGGTGCGGCCGGCATGGCGCTTCGAATCCAAGGCGGCCAGGGCGATCGCCCTGGCGAGGTCGGCGGCGTGGACGGGCTGGAGCCGCCAGTTGGGGCGGATCACCGGCAGGACCGGCAGCAGCCGCGCCATCCGCGCGAAGCGGTTGACGAAATCGTCCTCCTGGCCGAACGCGATCGAGGGGCGGACGATGGTGGCGGCCGGGAAAGCGGCGCGGACCGCGGCCTCGCCCTCGCCCTTCGAGCGGCCATAAGCGCTCTCGCTCTCCGGGTCGGCGCCGATCGCCGAGACGTGGACCAGCGCCGGCAGGCCGGACGCGGCGGCCGCCTCGGCGACGCCCCGGGCGCCTTCGACATGGATCTTGTGGAAATTGCCCTTGAGGATGCCGACCAGGTTGATCGCGGCGTCGGCCCCGGCGAGCGCGGCGGCGACGGAGGCCTGGTCGGTCACGTCGGCGCGGACGAACTGGACCTGGCCGAGCCCGCCCAGGGGCTTGAGGAACCAGGCGCGCCTCGGGTCGCGCCCGGCGACGCGGATGCGCACGCCGGTCTTCAGCAGCGACTGGGCGACGTAGCGGCCGAGAAAGCCGCCGCCGCCGAACAGGGTGACGAGCAAATCGGTCTTGGGAGGCATGTCCGGGCCTTTGCCCCCGGCTGCCCGCGTTGACAAGCCCCCGCCCGGCTCGCAAGGCCGCGCCGATGACGCAGGGCAATGGCAATGGCGGCGGCGCGGCGGTGCGCGATCCGGAGACGGACCGGGCCCGGCTGAGGGCGGTGCACGCGGCGCTGACCCAAGGCGACGTGCCGGCGGCGGCCAGGCTCGCCGAGGACGCGCTCGCCGACGGCATCGACCATGTCATGGTGCTGAGCCTGGTCGCCGGGCGCCGCGAGGAGCATGGCCGGCTTGAGGAGGCGCTGGCGCTGCTGCAGCGCGCCCGGGCCGCCGCGCCCGAGGCGATCGGGATCATGAACGCGGCCGGCCTCACTTTCTATCGGCTGGGGCGCTATGAGGAGGCCGCCGCCGAATATGAAGCGGCGCTTGCCCGCGACCCGCTTTTCGTGCCGGCGCTCGCCAATCGCGGCACGGCGCTGACCGCGCTGGCCCGGCTGGGCGCGGCGCGGCGCGATTTCGAGGCGGCGCTGGCGATCGACCCGGACAATCTGGTCGCGCTGAACGGGCTTGCGGCCCTCGTCCTGCGCGACGGCGATGCGGCGCGGGCGCGGCGCCTCGCCGGCGCGGTGCTGGCGCGCGAGCCCGGCTTTCCGGGCGCGGTGATGACCCTGGCCGGCGCCGACCTCGCCGAGGGGCGGGCGGAGGAATCGGCGGCGGCGCTCGGCGCCCTGATCGCCGATCCGAGGCTGGCCGACCCGCTCGACCGGGCGCTCGCTTCGGGGCTGCGCGGCGACGCGCTCGACGCGCTCGGCCGCCATCGGCAGGCATTCGCGGCTTGGGGCGAGGCCAATCAGCTGCAGGCGCTCCATTACGCCGCCCGCCATGAGGGCCGGCCGGGGACGCTGGCGCTGGTCCGCGCCCTGACCGCCGCGCTCGCCGGCCGGCGCGTCGCCGCCGCCTGGGGCCATGGCGGCCGCAGCCCGGCCAAGGCCCATGTCTTCCTGGTCGGCTTTCCGGGCGCGGGCGCCGCCCGGATCGCGGCCTCGCTCGAAGCCGATCCCGCCGTCCTCGTCCTGGCCGATTCCGAAGGCCTGATCGACGCGGCGCGCGACTGGATGGCGGACGCCGGCACATTCGCCGCCTTTTGCGACCTGCCCGACGACGCCCTCGATCCCTATCGCGACCTTTACTGGCAGCGCGTCGCCGAAGCGGGCGCCGACCCGGCCGGCCGGATCTTCGTCGACCGCAACGGCTTCAACATCTTCAAGCTGCCGCTGATCGCGCGGCTCTTTCCGGACGCGCGGGTGCTGGTCGCCCGAAGCGACCCGCGCGACAACGTGCTCGCCTGCTTCAGCCGGCGCCTGGCGATGAGCGATCCGGCCTGGCAGATGCTGACCCTGGACGGCGCCGCCGCGCTCTACGCCGCGACCATGGAGATGGCGGCGGCGAGCGAGGCCGCGTTCGGCCTCTACACCCATGAAGCGGACATGGCGGCGATCGCCGCCGACCCCGCCGGCGCGCTGAAGGCGATCGGCGACTTCACCGGCGCCGCCCGCCTCGCGCCGCCCGCCGCCGCGCCGGACGCGGGCCAGTGGCGCGGCTATGCGGCGCAGCTCGCGCCGGTGCTGCCGACGCTCGCGCCTTGGATCGAGCGCGCCGGGGCCGAGCCGGCGCGTTGACAAGCCCGCGCACGCCCCCTAACGCGCCCGGCCTACCTGTTATTTTCTTCTCTGGGCCCAGATGGCGGAATTGGTAGACGCACCAGCTTCAGGTGCTGGCGCTCGCAAGGGCGTGGAGGTTCGAGTCCTCTTCTGGGCACCAGGGAGACCGCTTGAGCGCGCCTGGCACGCGAAGGCTGCGGCCCGGCCGGATTAGTCCCGCAAATCCCGGAGGTGGCGCGCAAGACGATGCCGCGTAGTCCGAAACGCGTCTCTCGGGGTGGAGCCGCTGCGAGAATCCGGGGCCATATCTCTGGCGCCCCGAACCGTCGGTTCAGATGCGATGCTGATCTGATGCGACTCCGTCAGGCGAAGCCGAGCAAGCGACGCTGGCCTTCCCAGTCGAGCGGGATCGAGGTCGCTTCCCAGAGCGATGTGCGCGTCATCGATGCGGGCGGTTTTCCCTCGACAGCGGCGGCGACGATATCCGGCGCCAGCAGACCTAGTCAGACGCGCGAATTCCACCCACTGACATCGATGAGCGGGCCCATTCGACGCCCGAACGAGCGGAATCGCGGTTGATCCGGATTCAACCCGTCCCCAGGACGATCCCGACGAGCTCGACGGCATTGCGGGCGCCGAGCTTGCGCAAGATGTTGGTGCGGTGGAACTCGACGGTGCGCGGGCTGATACCGAGCGTGCGCGCCGCCTCCTTGTTGGACGCGCCCTTGAGGATCAGGGCCAGCGTGTCCCGTTCGCGCGGCGTCAACCTTTCGTGTCCGGGGAAAGACCGCGAGAGCAGGCCGACAACCTCGTCATGCCCGGCAATCGGGCTTCCAGTCGCCAACGTCTCGTCGCGCGCGGCGTAAAGCGGATAGGCGCGCAGGACGATCATCCGCGCCGCGGCGAGCGAGCGGTCGAGCTCCCTGTCGATTCCGTCGATCCAGCCAAGCAGGGCCGCGGGGGTGCAGGGGCGCTCGGCCAGATCGAACGCGCCGGCCTCGATCGCGTTCAGCACCAGCGCGACCTCCTCGGGCCCGGCAATCGGCAGCACCGGCGCGCCATCGTGCCGCTCGGCCAGCGCCCGCAACGCCGCAAGCGCGCTGCCGCAGGGAAGCCGGGTGCCCAACAGCACGCAATCCACCTGGTCCGGCAGCTCGGCACGCAACAATTCGTCGCCCTCGACAAAAGCCAGGGCATCGTGTCCGGCGTCTTCGACAAGTTGGGCGGCCGCCTGCCGCACCTCACGATCTTCGTCGACAATGACAATCACTCTGCTTGTTGTCACGGTCGCCGGCGTCTCCTCCGCTGCGGGCACGCACCCGCGCCCCCACGTTGGTCGAGGCGATGGATGCCATAATCCCAGCCGGGGCAATCCTAGGATGAATACGGGGAAATCGATTTTCTTCGGCGAAAACCGGCCCCGCCGGTTAAGTTCGGATCGCCCCGAGGACGATCGCGACGAGCTCGACCGCATTGCGCGCGCCCAGCTTGCGCAGGATGTTGGTGCGGTGGAACTCGATGGTGCGCGGGCTGATGCCGAGCTTCCGCGCCGCCTGCTTGTTCGACGCGCCTTTGACAATTTCGGCGAGGGCGGCGAGCTCGCGCGGAGTCAGCCGCTCCCGGCCGGGGAAGGCGCGGGCGACGATGTCGTCCCCGGTGCCCGCGGGCCGCGCGCCGGGCCCAAGCGCTTCCCAGCGGCCGTCGCGGCGGATCACCGAAACGTCGTGCGTGCGCGCGACGTCGAGTATGTCGACGGCGTGCGCGGCGTGGAGGCGGTAGGTGCAGAGCACCAGCATCCGCGCGCCGGCCAGCGACCTGTCGAGCTCCTCCTCATATTGGCGGAAGGAGGGCCAGAGATTGGCCTCCATCCAGAAGGCGTTGCCGCTGACCCGCATGCCGGCATAGCCCCGCGCCTCCGCCTGCCTGCGCTTCTCGTGCCAGCCGCAGGTGATCCGCTGCGGATCGAACTCGTCTCCCCCCAGATACCAATCGTAGCCGGGGATCAGTTCGATCGCGCCCGTCTCGAAATAGTGATCGAATTCAGGGATCGCCGCGCGCATGCCGGCGATCGCCTCGTCGCGATCGACGGGCTCCGAGAGCGCCCAGACGCAGAATTCGCCTTCCTCGAGACCGGCGCCGAAATAGGCGGCGAGCGCGTCGATCAAATCCCGCGGCGCCTCGTAGAACATGCAGATATGGGTGCCCCAGGGGAGATCCTGAACTGGCGGTATGCCGGTTGGGCGCAGGGGGGAATCGCTTGGCGCGCGCTTCGGGTCGGCCATTGCCACCCTCCTGCTTGCAGCGGGCCGGGCTGCGAAGAGCCAAAACGGATCTGCACCCGCCGAGAAATTCCCCCGTATTCACACTAGGTTCGGAACGACGCGAAAAGTGGCATCCGGTTCCCCTAACGAACGATGCGGCCGCAAAGGTCCACGTTCGCAACCGAGATTCAGGCCCGGATCGGAACAAGCGACTAGGTGGCGCTAATCATTGTGGCCCAATCGGAAATTATTGTGGCCAGACCGGGATCATTGGTTGGCAATGCATCGCATTTAGCTGTGGCAGCAGTTCGGTAGCATGCCGATGACCAATGCTTTTCTCTTCGCGTTGGGCTCAGCAACCGCCGCCTTGGTCGCAGTTTTCGTGATTATCGCGGTGAGGCGGCGCTTGCTCGCCCAATCGGGGCGCGTCCTCCTGGCGCACCGCCGCTTCGAGGCGACGTTCGAGCAGGCCGCGGTCGGCATCGCCCACCTTGACGCAGCCGGCGGTTGGCTGCGGGTCAACGACCGCTTTTGCGAAATAGCCGGCTACGACCGCGCCGAGTTGCTGGGCAAGCCCGGCCGGGACACCATCCATCCCGATGACATCCCCCGCGACGTCGCCTTGCGGGACGCCTTGCTGTCCGGCCGGCGCGACCACGCCTCCCTCGAAAAACGCCTGGTCCATCAAGACGGCCGCGTCGTGTGGATCAACGAGACGCGGTCGATCGTCCGCGACTCAGCGGGCCGTCCGGATTTCTTCATTGCCATCGTCGAGGACATCAGCGCCCACAAGGAAGCCCAGGTCGCGCTCGCCGCGAGCGAAGAGCACTTTGCGGCTGTTTACGGCCAGCCGGGCGCCGGCGTGGCGGAGACCGACCTCCTGCGTCGTTTCGTCTCCGCCAATGATCGCTATTGCGAGATCGTCGGCCGCAGCCGCGAGGAATTGTTGCGGCTTGGAATGAAGGACATCATCCATCCGGACGATTTTCGCAAGACCGGGCCGCTGTTTGACCGCCTGGTGATGGCCGCCGAGCCGTTCTCCACCGAGAAAAGATATGTCAAGGCCGACGGCTCGATCGCCTGCGTGATGTCCAGCGCCAGCCCGATAAGGCCGGAAGGCGCCGAGCCGACGATTGTCATCGTCGCAATCGATGTTACGGAGCGCAAGGAGGCGGAAGCGGCGCTGCGGGCCAGCGAGGAGCAGATTCGTCTCCTGCAGAACGAGTTCGCCCACTTGTCCCGCGTCAACGATCTCGGCGAGATGGCAGCGGCGATCGCCCACGAGATCAACCAGCCGCTGACCGCGATCGTCAACTATCTGAACATCGGGCTCTCGCTCGGCGCCGAGAGCGATGGCGAAACCGGGCAGATGATGCGGGACGCGTCCGCACAGGCTTCGCGCGCCGGCGACATCGTCCGCCGGCTGCGCGAGTTCGTCGGCAAGGGCGATGGGGTGCGCACCGTCGAGCGCGCCGATCGGCTCGTCGATTCCGCAATGGCGCTGGCGCTCATGGATGCCCGGTCGAGCGGCATCGCGGTGGATCGCAAGGAGGGTGCCGGCGACGCCGAGGTTGAGGTCGATGCGGTCCAGATTCAGCAGGTCCTGGTCAACCTCCTGCGCAATGCCGTCGACGCCTTGGACGGAGCCCCGGACAAAGTTCGGCGGCAGCTGACGGTCTCGACCTGCGCCAAAGCGGACGGGACGGTGGAGTTCATCGTCGCCGATAACGGGCCCGGCATCGCGCCGGAGCTCGCCGCCCGCCTGTTCGAGCCCTTCGTGACCACCAAGTCGAACGGCATGGGCATGGGCCTGTCGGTCTGCCGCCGCCTCATCGAAGCCCATGGCGGCACGATCGAGGCGGACAGTGTTCCCGGCGAGGGCGCCATGTTCACGTTCAGATTGCCCCAGTTAAGGTCAGCCTCATGTTGAGCAACAATCGAGATGCGCTGGTTTCTACAGACTTGTTTCAAAGAATACCGGGGAGCGTCTTTAGCAAAGGCAAGTTTATGTCCGATTGTTATGTGGTTGCCATCGTCGACGACGACGATGCCGTCCGACACTCGACGGCGGCATTGTTGCAGCGTGCCGGACACAAGGTTGACTCGTACACGGCCGGAGCCGAATTTCTTGCCTCCGATTTGCCGCCTGACCTGGGCTGCATCCTGCTCGACATGCGCATGCCCGGGATGGACGGGCTCGCGGTCATGCGGGCGCTCAAGGAGCGGGACGACCGGCATCCGATCCTGGTGCTGACCGGCCATGGCGACGTGCCGATGGCGGTGGAGGCGATGCGACTGGGGGCCGTGGACTTCCTCGAAAAGCCCCACGAGCCCGAGGTCCTGCTCGGAGCGATCGCCCGTGTGTGCAACATGCCGGTGCCGGACCCCGGCGGGCAGCCGATCAACAAGGCGGCGCAAAAGAAGGTCGCGGCGCTGCCGGCCCGTCAGCGCGACGTGCTGCGCGGCATCCTGAAGGGGCAACCGAACAAGATCATCGCCTGGGAGCTCGGCCTCAGCATTCGCACCATCGAGGGCTATCGTGCCCAGTTGCTGGACAAGCTCGGGGTGCGCGGTACCGCCGAGGCCGTGCGCCTGGCAATCGCGGCCGGCTTGGCAGTAGATTGAGTGAACGGCGCCGCAGCCGCAGGATCGACCAGACTAGCGGACAGGTTCATCACCAAAGCAGCTCATTCGACCGCCACCCCCAGCCAAGCGGCAAGAATGGCGGTCCTGTCCACGAACCTTACTATGTCGAGATTGATGCCCGCCGCTGCGATTGGAGGGGTGGGTTTGTAAGAGACATATATGCCTCGATAGCGGCCGGTCCGCTATCCGACGGCGCGCGGTTCCCGATTATTCCAGAGTATTTTTACGGTTTCTGCCGCGGCCTCCAGCTTAATGCAGTCTCCGTAAGCGAGCGTCTTGAGCTTCATAGATTAAGGCCGAGGTATGAGATGGATAGCATGATGCTGCTCCGCTTTGAGCATAGGCAGATCGCATCGATGGCCGCGGACCTAACGTCGTTCGTCAACCAGCGCATCCCGCCTGAACCGCTGGAGTTCCTCGCGTTCCGCCGGGAGTTTGGAAGGAAGCTCGCCACGCACCTCGCCCGGGAGGATTGGGTCATCTATCCCAGACTGCTGACGGACCCGCGACACGACGTTCGTGCGCTCGCAACGCGCCTGGCCGCTGATGCTTCGGACTTCAGCGAGGCATTCCGCGCCTACAGCCGCCAGTGGATCACCGTCCGCATTGCCGCCGACTGGTCCGGGTTTCGCAAGGAAACATTAGCGATCCTCGCCCGGCTCCAGCTCAGGGTCCACCTCGAGGACCGGGAACTCTACCCGCTTGTCGATGGCGTCGGGCGCGAGCCTCGCCTGCTACAGGCGGGCTGACGCTACGATTTCGCCATACACCGTCCGAACCAACCCGGCGTCGGCCTTCGCCGGCCAAAACGTCCGCAATGGGTCGATAGCCGCCCGGCTGCGAATGGTGGAAAGCGGACGTCGCACTCCCAAGTCTTGGGCGTGTAGACCAATCAAGAAGCCTTCTGGTGGGTTCTGGCTCGGCGATCGCGCATGGCCGGGATCACGAACCACCGAAGGTCATTGAGCGCCATGCAGACTACGAGAAGCGCGTAGATGAACACATGGCTGAACAAGGTCCAAGTCTCTCCGGCGATGACGGGCACAACCAGGACCGTCACCATCGGCAAGACGAAGATTAGCGGCAAACGGACAATGAGTCCGCGTCGCGTTTTCCGAGTCGCGCGCGGGGCGCGTCCGCTCACTCCGGCTTCTCCACCGGCCGTGGCAGAGGCATCTTGTTATGTCGCCCCGGTGCCTGCCACCCCGAACGGCCCTGTTTCCAAATCCGATCTACTCGTCGGCGGGCATCCGATGCCACCTCTTTCGCGAGCGCGCTGAACCGCGGAATCGCGCGCTCGCCGCCGAACAAGCCAATCATAGGAAGGAGGTCTATGCGGACCGGGTCCAGTGCGATCTTGGCCTTGAGCACCTCGCGGTGCAGGGCGCGTAGGTCCGCTCTGAATCCTCGACCAGTTCCACTGGCCACTGCGGCCTTGCCGCTCAAGTATGCGTGGGCGGTTAGATCACATACCGGCCCCGCCTGCGCTCCTCGGGGCAAGTGCGCCAAGATGCGCCGCAGGCCTTCAGTAGAGAGGACTTCCGGCTCGTATTCGGTGGCGGTCATGACCTATTGTGCCAAGTCTGGCCCGCGTCTGCCACCTGCCTGTTATCCGACGAATACAGGCCTGATATCGACCGTAACCCGCCGCATATGCCGGTAAAGGCGCGCAGCAGAAAAAGAGCGAGTTGTCAGCAACATGCTCGGGACTGCTGGCGCCCCAAACCAGCCAATACGGCAAATTCTCCTGTAAATGGGCTATTATCAGGTTGAGACTGGCTCGCGCCAGGCTGCGTCACGCACCAGGGACCCGTCTGTGGACATCCCAGAAAGCTTGAAAAAACGGCGGAAATCTGCCATATTCGGGCAGGTTTTGTCCGAAGGCGTCCAAACAGATTTCACTAAATCCCGGCCCGAATGGGGCCATCGTTGGGGCCATCGTTGGGGCCATGGATGGGGTAATTTCGCGACCCCGTTTAGGCGATGGCCCCACGCGGCGAAATCGGGAGAGGAAAGGACGCGTTTCGGGCCACGACCGGTCGCATCGGGAGGATGGTCGTGGCACTCAAGGATCTGGAAATTCGAGCTCTCAAGCCGGGAGATCGCGTGTACAAGCAGGCCGACGAGCGCGGCCTCTATATCGAGGTGGATCCGGGCGGCTCGAAACTCTGGCGGATGAAGTTCAGGTTTCTCGGCAGGGACAAGCGCATCGCCTTCGGTGCTTACCCCGAGGCCGGTTTGGCCGAGGCACGGCGCAGGCGCGACGGGGCCAGGCAGCAGGTCCGAGACGGTATCGACCCCACTGCCGAGCGCAGGCAACGACGATTGTCAAAATACTTAGAGGACAGTCTATTGGCATGATCGTACTATGAACTAAGCTCATTCGTCGGGCGAGTAGGATTAAATTGACTGGTTAGCTTATTTGAACTGGAGCTTCTTGCCTTGACAATTCTGAGGCTCGTCGAAGGCCACGTCCTATCGCTGTAATCTGTCTCCATTCGACGATCGCAGACTCGTGTCAGCTGGCGCGACCGGCGCTTAGCGGGATCTGTTTCGAAGCGCACGCTCCTTGATCTTCCGGTCGAGCGTGGAGCGGATGAGCCAGTCCGTTCGAGCACGGCCGGGAGCCTGAGGATACGATCGGGCTTGTCGCATTGGTCGTGGGAGGTTCCTGCCTTTCATCTGTCCTCTTGGGCTAAGTCGCACGATGAAGGCGGAGCCGACAGGCGATACGGTCCCCTTTAGAAGGACTGCAAGGATTAATCAGGCTGTTGATTAACAGCGCTGTAAGTATTTGGGCTCGCAATGCGCGCCAAAGAGGGGCTTCTGTAAAGTCCTACAAGTCAACATAATAATTTTCCGGCTTCGCAAATAACTGACGTGCATGAGCGGCGCGAACATGACAGGAAACGCCTGTTCGCACTTTGTACCGGGAGGGTGGTATGCGTGATCGGGAGTTGAAGCTGCAGGCTCTACTTGCAGGGCGAAGAATAGCCGCGACCATGCCGGTGGCCGCGCCAGCCCTTGCCGACTGGCTCGGCAAGGCGGCTCTTTGCGTGCTGGTCCTTGCCGCGCTGCTTCTGTCGGGCTGCGACAGCGGATCGGTGACCTATCGCTATCGGATGACCGTCTATGTGGACACGCCCGCCGGTCCCCGCTCGGGATCGAGCGTCATCGAGGTCGTGAGCAGCCCTCCCGCTCCGATGGGTTCGTACCAGGACGACGTGCGGGGCGAGGCCGTCGCCGTCGACCTGCCGGGGGGCACCCTGTTCGCCATGCTGAAAAGCCCGAACAGCGAGAGCGCCGCCGGGCACTATGCCCCTCATGCTCATGCCGCCGCCCTACCGGACGGCTCTGACTGGCGGGCCCGCCTCGAGACCCTCAAGCGCCAGACCGCGCCCGCGGCATTGCCCGCGGAGTATCTCCCCAGATTCATCCGGTTCCGCGATCCGGCCGATCCGAGGACGGCCGAAGTGCTCGAACCGGCCAATCTGGCGGCCGGCTTCGGACCGGGGGTCAGGCTGAACCGGGTCGTCATCCAGATCACCGAAGACCCGGTGACGTCGACCATCGAGAGCCGGCTGCCGAATTTCAGCCGATCCGACTACGGCGCCTGGCTCGGCACCCTTCGTTACAACGACCCGCGCCGCCTTTCCAAAGTCGACTTCCGCAGAGGATTCTAGAATGCCGATCGACCAGAACATGTTTTTTGCGCTTCTGTCGCTGGATTCCTACAGCAGGGGGTACAGGCCCGGACTGGACGGAGCGACCGCGATGCCGGAGGACTCTCTGGGCGGCGCGACCATCATCATGGACTCCCGGGTCCTGGTCGATGGAAACGGTCAGCGTGTCGATCAGCCCAACGATTTCTACGCGGTCGCCTATCGTCTCCCCGACGGCCGGATCGTCGTCTCCTATCGCGGCACGGACAATCCTGGCGGCGACATACTCTACGGCTGGCCACAGGGCGGCGGAATCCTGACCATCCAGGCGGCGCTGGCCCTCAAATTCTATCAGGCGGTCGCGGCGCATGAGGCGCCCGGCGTCGATCTGCGCGAAGTGAACATCACCACCACCGGCCACTCTCTCGGCGGAGGCTTGGCCGGTTTCGTCGCCGCTTTGTACAATCGTCCGGCGGTGATGTTCGACAACATGCCGTTCGAACTTTCCGTGGCGCTCACGCAAAACCAATATGCCACCAGCTTCACGAACCAGCTCATTTACGGCAACGCCACGCCCTGGGACCCGTCGCTGGACGACCTCCACGGCTTCTCGTTCACCGGCGAGCCGCTCCAATATCTTCGTCTCCTGCAAGACACTCCGGTGGACAGATATTCCGATTTCGGCGCCGACTTTTCCAACATCGCCGACGGCCCCAATGCGGTCGCCACGGTCGCGCGGCACATGATCGCGCTGCTCAGCATCCGCATGTACGGCGACCTGCAATGGGAGCATCTCGCCGGCAAGGGCACCGACTGGGAGGCGGCCGCCAAATATATGCTGCCGGCGCTCTTCGAGACCGATATCGCGACCGCGCTCGGGCGGACCAGGGACACCGGATCGGCGCCACTGGAGATGCAGGTCGCCAATATGATCGCCTATTCCGCGATCGAGGGCGCCGTGAAGCCGTTCGGCGACGCCGCCATTCTCGCGATGTTCGACGACACGACCGACCTCGGCAAGGCGCTCAAGCTCGCCAGCCATTCGAGCGCGATCGATCAATCCGCCTGGGCGATCGCCCAGATCCTCGTCCAATATGCCGGCTCGCTGGCGATCGCCAAGAAAGCGCAGACGACCGATCTCATAAAGGGCGTCGTCGCCAACAGCGACGGCGTGCTGTCCATCGATTTCAACGAGGACGTCTGGGAGCGGGGGTTCCCTTCGATCCAGATCGTCGGCCGCGAGGAGCTCGTCAACCGCGGCCTGTCGCATCTTTCGATAACGCCCGACATATTGACCGGGCCGCAGGCCACCCGAATCCGTTCCGATCTCCTCGCCGGCCTGACCTGGTTCAAGCAGATGAAAGGCATCACCGTCAGCTCGGTCGGCGAGCTCATCGACCGGGTTTCCTTCCAGATCGCCAACGACGCCTTCAACGGGACCGTGCCGGCGCGCCAGTCGGGCGCCTCCCCGGATCGCCTTTCGCTGTTCGTCACCGGCGATGCAGCGGACGTCATCACCGGTTCCAGCGCAAACGACTTCATCTATGCCGGCAAGGGCAACGATACGCTGACCGGCGCCGCCGGCGACGACATCCTCGCCGGCGGCGACGGCGACGACACCTTCATCGGCGGTAGCGGGGGCGACTTCATCGCCGGCGGCGCCGGGATCGACACGATCAACCTAGCGCTCCAGATCAGCCCGATCGGCGCCGACATCAGCGTTCGCGCGGTTGATCCGACCAACGCCCAGGAGCGGGCGACGTTCGAGTACATGATGGCCGGCGATACCGACCGCGCCATCGACATCGAGCGGATGACCCTGACCGCGCATTCGGACACGCTGCGCATCACCTATCTCGGCGATCCGGAAGGCGACGAGCGGCCGATGGGATCGCTGGTCATCGACATGGCCGGTGCCCCGGTCGCCTTCGACCAGGATATCGTCGACGCGTCCGCGCTGACTACGGGCGTCTACCTCAACCTCGGCTCGGGCAGGATTCTGGACCTCGATCAGGATACCGATGTCGGCTATTGGGGTTGGCTCGGCGAGCGGATCAGCGTCGTCTTCCGGCGCACCGACCTTAACGTGATCAACGGCAATCAGGCGGTCGGCACCCAATATTCCGACTATCTGGTGGCGAGCGCCGGCGAGCAGGGCTCGGGCGAGGGCTATTCCGCGCTCCACGGCGGCGCCGGCAACGATCTGCTCGTCGGCGGCGGCTGGGAAAGCCATTTGTACGGCGAGGCCGGCGACGACCAGTTCGCGATCGGCGCGAGCACCTGGGTCGAGGACGCCGAGGTCCACGACACCGTCACCATGTTCGGCATCCCCCTGTGCGGCGGCGCCCAGCAATGGTGGATGGAAGGCAACACCGCTTATTGGGCGCCGTTCAGCACGATCCTGACCGGCTTCCCGGTGATCGGCAGCTGGATCCTGACCACCGCCGCCTTCTTCGTCGACGCAGTGACGATGAAGTTCGCCCAATATCAGGTGGATCAGGACGGCAACCTCCAGATCAACATCGGCTGGGGGCTTGGCGGCAGGGGGGTGGTCAAGGATTATTCGCTCGATCTCGACACCGGCCTCGCAACCGCCGGGATCACCGTCTTTCAGGTCGGCAGCGCCGGCGAATTCTCGTTCCACAACTTCGAGAAATTCCTCAACCTCGCGCTCAAGGCCGGGTTCGGGATCGGCCTGCACGGCTTCGATCCGCTGGTGCTCGACCTCGACGGCGACGGCTTCGAGCTGACCACCGTAACCAACAGCACCGCCTATTTCGAGTTCGACACCGACGGCTTCGCCGAGCGCACCGGCTGGGTGCGCGGCGATGACGGCCTGCTCGCGCTCGACCTCGACGCCAACGGCAAGATTGATAATGTCACGGAGCTGTTCGGCAATCAGACGATGTCGGGCTTTGTCATGCTCGCCGCCTACGATCTCAACACCGACGGCGTCATCGACGCGTCGGACGCGGTCTTCGCCAATTTGCGCGTCTGGCGCGATCTCGACCAGGATGGAGCGACCGACAGCGGCGAGCTCTTCACGCTCGCCACGCTCGGCATCGTCTCGATCACGCTGGCGAGCAGCGCGCCCGGCGATCCGACCTTCGTCGGCGGCAACGAGATCGTCCGCAGCGGCAGCTTCAACTGGGCGGGCGGGGGCACCGGCGGCATTGCCGATGTCGCGTTCGACATCAGCGAGACCGCCACCCGCTGGCTCGGCGATTCCACGATCAGCGCGGGCGCCGCCTTGCTGCCCCAGCTCAAGGGGTTCGGCACGGTCACGGATCTGCGCGTGGCGATGACCGGCGATGCCACGCTCGAGGGGCTGGTGGACGATTTCGCCGCCGGAACGACCAACGACCTGGCGACGCTCAAGGCCGACGCCGAAGCGATCCTCTACCGCTGGGCGGGAGTCGGCGGAGTCGCCGCCGACGCGATCGGCACCGACGGCTTCGACGCGCGCAAGCTCGCCTTCCTCGAAGCCTATTCGGGCTATGAGCTGATGCCGCGCGACGGCAATGGCGACGTCCTCCTCACCAATATCGACGAAATGGAGGCCTTGTGGGCCGACCAGGTGACGCGGCTGACGCTGCGGCTGGTCGTCCAGGGGCCGCTTGCCGACGCGTTCGACGGGATCAGCTACAATGAGGGCCTCGATCTGCTCGTCGCCGACACTGCGACCGCGCTCGGCGACCTTTACGGCCGGCTGCTCGAGGACCTGCCGTCGGACCCGGCCGCGGCGCTCGCCCAGTGGCAAAGCTGGGCGCCGCTGCTCGGGGCGATGGCCGACGGCATGCGCCGCTTCGATGCCAACATCGTGCGCGAGGATTATGTCGCCGCCCAGCTGCTCGCCGCCGCCGACGGCGTCGCCCAGCCGCTGAGCTTCGCCACGCTCGCCGGCGCGCTCGGCCTCCACAATCTGCGGCTCGGCGACGGGACGAACGAGACGCTGTCGCGCGGAGCCGCCGAGGGAACGGCCATCTACCTGAGCGGCGGCGGCACCGACATCCTCAACGGCGGCAGCGGCCAGGACGTCTATATCTTCGGCCGCGCCATCGGCCATGTCACGATCAACGACCAGGAAGCGCACCCGGCCGGCGACCGCATCCGCTTCGCCTTCCTCGCCCCCGGCGACGTCACCCTCGAACGCGATGGCGACGACCTGCTGATCACGGTGGCGGCGACCGGCGAGACGGTGCGCGTCACCGGCCAGTTCGCCGACGTCGTGCCGCTCGGATCGGACGTGCTGCTGAGCAGCGACAAGGGCGTGGAGGAGATCCAGTTCGCCGACGGCACCGTCTTCGAGATCCCGCAGATCATGACCGCGGTCGGCACCGGCACGTCCGGCGACGACCATATGGAAGGCACGATGCATTCCGACGTCTTCCTCGGCGGGCTCGGCGACGACCTGCTCGAAGGCGGCGACGACGCCGATCTCTATGTGGTCAATGCCGGCGAGGGCCACGACGTCATCCGCGACGTCCAGACGACGCCAATGCTGCGCGCCGCCGACATGCTGATCTTCGGCGACGATATCGCGCCGCGGGATATCGGCTTCACCCGCCTCGGCGACGGCGATGACCTGCTGATCACCATCGGCGCGGCCGGCCAGTCGATCCTGATCGAAGGTCAGTTCGCCTACACCTCGCTCGGCTACAATTACTATCTGGCGACCAACAGCCGGATCGAGGCGTTCGGCTTCCGTAACTATGGCGAAAATTGGGGCATCGCCGATGTCCAGCAGATGCTGATCGCCGATGCGAGCACCTCCGGCAACGACACCGCGCTCGGCTTCGGCGACGACGACTGGTTCGGCGCCAGCGCCGGCAACGACCTCCTGATCGGCCTGGACGGCCAGGACGTCTACGAATGGGGCATTGGCGCCGGCAACGACGTGATCGACGAGCGCTCGCGTTATATCGACATCCATGTCGGGCTGGGCGGGCTCAGCCTGACTCTCAAGGCCGATACCGTGCTGTTCGGCGCCGGCATCGCGCTCGAGAACCTGATCTTCGCCCGCCCGACCGCAGCCAACGACCTCGTCATCACCATCGCCGCCACCGGCGAGACGCTGACGATCGTCGACCAGTTCGCCGGCTTCCAGACCGGCGTGCTCGGCGCGCAATGGTTCGACCGGATCGAATGGTTCCAGTTCGCCGACGACAGCCGCTTAAGCTGGCAGGACGTGCTCGATATGGTCACCACCGGCGGCGCCGGCGACGACCACCTGTGGGGCGATCTCTCGCACGACGTGATGGACGGCGGGCTCGGCGACGACGTCCTCTCCGGCAAGGGCCTGGGCGACACTTATGTCCACAATCTGGGCGACGGCGACGACATGCTCGCCGACGCCAATGACAACATCCTCGGCGATGGCTTCCTCACCCTCGACACCACGCCCGACATCCTGGTGCTCGGCGCCGGCATCGAGGAAAGCGATATCGGCTTCGAGCGGGACGGCGCCGACCTCGTCCTGGTGATCGGCACCGGCCCAAGCGCCGAGCGGATCACGCTCGCCGGGCAGGACGATTATGCCCATACCGGCATCTTCGGCGCGATCTCGGCCAACCGGATCGAGGAGGTGCGGTTCGACGGCGGCCCGGTGTGGGACTGGCAGGAATTGAACGCGCGCGCGATCGCTGCGGTTACGACGTCGGGCAATGACGAGGCCTTGGGCTTCATGATGGCCGACCGCTTCGAGGCGAGCGCCGGCGACGACGTCATGAGCGGCGGCGACAGCGGCGACACCTACGTCTTCGGCGCCGGCTCCGGCCACGACGTGATCCGCGAGGGCATCACCAACGTCCTCTACGGCGATTTCGACACGGTCGAATTCGGCGCGGGCCTGCTGCCGGCCGGCGTCGCCGTGTCGCGCGCCGGCGACGATCTGATCCTGACGCTCGCCGGCGGCGACACGCTGACCATCGAGGACGAGTTCCTCTATTCGGCCGGCTACACCTGGCACGACGTCGAGCTGTTCACCTTCGCGGGCGGCGCCGAATGGACCAAGGCGGACATCCAGGTCATGCTGCTCGCCGCGACCTCGGGCAACGATCATCTGCTCGGCTTCGCCAGCGACGACGCGCTCGACGGCCTGGCGGGCGACGACGTGCTCGAGGGCGGCGACGGCTCCGACACCTACAGCTTCGGCTTCGGCTCCGGCCATGACGTCGTCCAGGAATGGGTGGACAACATGAATGTCGGCGAGGACGACCGGCTCGTCTTCGGCCCCGGCGTCCTGGCAAGCGACGTGACCTTCAGCCGCGACGACAACGACCTCGTCGTCACCCTCTCGTCCGGCGACACGCTGCGCATCGAGGGCCAGTTCAATTTCTCGAGCTGGTTCGCCTGGAACGATATCGAGCATTTCGATTTCGCCGGCGGCACCAGCCTCACCCACATCCAGGTCGCCGCCAGCCTGCTCGGCGGCACGTCGGGCAACGACCATCTGGTCGGCACCTTCCGCACCGACGTGCTCGACGGCGGCGCCGGCAACGATCTCCTCGAAGGCGGCGACGAAGCCGACATCTACGTCTTCGGCCTCGGCTACGGCCAGGACGAGATCAGGGAGACGGTCAGCGAGGCGATCCTCAACGAGCAGGATCAGTTGCGCTTCGGCCCGGGCATCACGGTCGGGGATCTCGGCTTCGCGCGCGACGGCAACGACCTTATCATCACCATCATCGGCACCAGCGACGTGCTGACCATCACTGGCCAGTTCGATTATTATGCCTGGTACACCTGGTGGGACGTCGACCAGTTCCGCTTCGACGACGGCAGCACGCTCAGCAAGGAGGACGTGCAGCAGATCATCCTGACGCCGACGGCCGGCAGCGATCACATGGTCGGCTTCATGACCCCCGACACGCTCGACGGCGGTGCCGGCAACGACCTGCTGGAAGGTGGCGACAATGGCGACACCTATGTCTTCGGCCTCGGCTACGGCCAGGACGAGATCCGCGAATGGGTGGGCGAAGCGGGCTTGTCCGAGAACGACACGATCGCGTTCGGCACGGGCATCGCCTGGAGCGACCTCGCCTTCACCCGCGACGGCGCCGACCTCGTCATCGCGATCACCGGCACCACCGACACGCTGACCATCACGGGCCAGTTCGAGACGATCAACGACTATATGACCGCGACCTGGTGGGACGTCGAGAATTTCGATTTCGCCGACAACACCCACAAGACCACGGCCGATGTGATGGCCGTGCTGACCCAGGGCACCGCCGGCAACGACCATATCGTCGGCTTCTATATCGCCGACACGCTCGAAGGCGGGCTCGGCGACGACCTGCTCGAAGGCGGTCGCGCCGGCGACCTCTACATCCACAATCTCGGCGACGGCCACGACACCATCTCCGATTATGTCCAATTCTGGGCCGCCAACAACGACCGGCTGCTCTTCGGCGCCGGCATCGACGCTGCCGACGTCACCGTCCGGCGCTCGACCGCCGACGCGGACGACATGGTGCTCAGCGTCAGCGGCGGACAAAGCTCGGTCACGCTCAAAAACCAGGTCACCGGCGGTTATGAGTGGCAGGTCGACACGGTCGAGTTCGCAGACGGCACCATCTGGAATGTCGCCCAGCTCGCCAACATGATGCTCTCAGGCATCGCGACGGACGGCAACGACCTGATCGACGGCACGTCGGGCGCCGACGTCCTCTCCGGCGGCGCCGGCAATGATGGCCTGAACGGCCTCGGCGGCAACGACGTGCTGATCGGCGGCTTCGGCAACGACGCCCTGAACGGCGCCGACGGCGACGACACCTATCGCTACGACCTTGGCGGCGGCAATGACACGATCACCGATTACAATGCCTATTGGGGCAGCTTCAACACGCTCGTCCTGGGCTCCGGTCTGGATGTCGCCGACCTCGTCCTCGCGCGCCCGGCCGGCACCAACAACCTGGTCCTCTCCTTCACCGGCGAGAGCGGCTCGATCACCATGGTCAAGCAGTTCGAGACCAGCGAATGGGGCGTCGACGAGGTGCATTTCGACGACGCCACGATTATCGACGCGGCCGCCCTCAACGCGCTCTACTTCACCGGCGCGGCCACCGCCGGGGCGGACGAAATCTATGGCGGCTTCAGGAACGACACTATGTTCGGCGCGGGCGGCAACGATGCGCTGCGCGGCGCCGAAGGCAATGACGTCGTCGACGGCGGCGACGGCAACGATTATCTGGACGGCAGCACCGGCAGCGACATCCTCATCGGCGGCGGCGGCAACGACACGATGATCGGCTCCGGCGGCGACGACATCTTCCGGATCGGACCGGCCGGCGGTCAGGACATCGTCCGCGATTCAGGCGATTGGTGGAACGGCTATGGCGGCAACGACCGGATCGAATTGCTCGCCGGCATCCTGCCCGGCGAGGTCACGGTCAGCCAGTCCGGGTCCGGAAGCCACCTCGTCCTCACCATCGCGGGCGGCGGCACCGTCACCATCCAGGACACGGTCAACGACAGCGGCAACAGGATCGAGCAAGTCGTGTTCGCCGACGCCACGGTCTGGACCCATGCCGACCTCATGGCCCGGGCGACGGCGCCGACGAGCGGCAATGACGTCTTCTACGGCGGCTATGATGACGACACCATCTCGGGCGGCGCCGGCAACGACACGCTGGACGGTCGGCGCGGCAACGACATCTTGGCCGGCGGCACCGGCAACGACACGCTGATCGGCACCGAGGGCAACGACACCTACCGCTTCGGCCTCGGCGACGGCCAGGACGTCGCCAACGAATATGGCGACTGGTGGAACGGCGCGGGCGGTACCGACAAGGTCGAGCTGGGCGCGGGCATCACCACCGCGGATGTCGCCGTCAGCCAAGCCAATGCGGGGGCCGATCTCGTCCTTACCCTGACGGATGGATCGACCCTGCGCCTCGTCAACACCGTCAACGACGGCGACCGGCGCATCGAGCAGGTCCTGTTCGCCGACGCCACAATCTGGACCCATGCCGATCTCATGACCCGGGCGACGGCGCCGACCGGCGGCAACGACGTCTTCTACGGCGACTATGGGGCCAACACCATCTCGGGCGGCACCGGCAACGACACGCTCGACGGGCGGCGCGGCAACGACATCCTGATCGGCGGCACCGGCAACGACATTTTGATCGGCTCCGAGGGCAACGACACCTACCGCTTCGGCCTCGGCGACGGCCAGGACAATGTCCGCGAATATGGCGATTGGTGGAACGGCTCGGGCGGCACCGACGTGATCGAGCTCGGCGCGGGCATCACCGCCGCCGACGTCACCGTCGGCACCGCGGACGGCGGCACCAGCTACGTCCTCTATATCGGCGGCGGCGACGACCGGATCACGATCACCGGCGGCGCCACCTGGGGCTCCGATTGGGCGATCGAGACGATCCTGTTCGCCGACAGCTCGACCTGGACCGGCGCCTCGCTGGCCGGCCGGGCGACCGCGGCGAGCACCGGGGCCGACAACCTCTATGGCGGCGCGAGCGCGGACATCCTGCACGGGCTTGCCGGCAACGACGCGATCAGCGGCGGCGGCGGCGCCGATACGCTTTACGGCGATGCCGGCAACGACACGCTGACCGGCGACGGCTTCAGCCAGACCGGCAGCAACCTCCTCGTCAACGGCAGCTTCGAGACCTCGGGCACGATCACGGGCAGCGGCGGCTGGGGCAAGGCCAATAGCGACCTGCCGGGCTGGACCAAGACCAACAGCCAGCCTTTCGAGCAGGTCTATAGCGGCATCGCCGGCATCTATGCGACCGACGGTTCCCACTGGTTCGACACGGATTCGGCCGGCGGCTCGGGCAGCAACATGGACATCAGCCAGACGATCGCGGACCGCGACGCCGGCGAGGTGATGATCCTCAAGTTCGACCATGCCAATTCGACTTCGCTGGAGAGCGGCACGTTCGAGGTCTATTGGAACGGCGTCCTGGTCGCGACGATCGCCGAAACGGGCACCAGCATGCGCACCAAGACCTTCGAGCTGGTCGCGGTGGAGGGCGACAATGTGCTCGGCTTCAGGGGGACAGGCAGCGCCGAGAATTCGGGCAGCGCGATCGACAATGTCCGGCTCTACGCGACCGACGGGATGAGCGGCGACGACACGCTGATCGGCGGCGACGGCGACGACATATTGATCGGCGGCGGCGGTGCCGACCTCATGACCGGCGGCGCGGGCGCGGACACCTTCCGGCTCGGCACGGGCGACAGCGGCACCGGCAGCGCGGAGGACCGCATCGTCGATTTCCTGTCGGGCACCGACAAGATCGATTTGTCGGCCATCGACGCGGACGCCGGGACCAGCGGCAACCAGGCGTTCTCCTTCATCGGCACCGACGCCTTCTCGGCAATCGCGGGAGAGGTGCGCTACAACTTCAACGGCACGGACACCTATGTGAAGGCCGACATCGACGGAGACGGCGCCGCCGACCTCGTGATCATCCTCTCCGGTTCCGTGACGCCGCTGGGGTCGGATTTCGTCCTATGAATTCGTCAGCCGACAAAAGGATATTAAGCCACTTCTCATGCCCAGGAAGGCCATCACGGACTCCCTAGAAATCCCAGATGAGCTTGCTCGCCGCGAAGCGAGACTTGCGATTCGATCGCGCGTGAAAAATGTGTCAGCTCTACCCGGATCGGTGCCCCCCCAGGTCTGGGCGATTGCCACGGACGAATCGGGACAGGAGGGGCCGCGTTTCGGGCCACGGCGGGTCGAATCGGATGAGATCGTCATAAGCCGATCGCGCTTGCTTTCCCGCAATTTGGAATCGACAAGCATGGCCTGGGCGGCGGACAAGGATTCAGATTGAGCGTGCGCGCATCGGAACTTTGCGGTCGCTCCGCAATGTCGAAGTGGTTTTTTGGCGCGCTACCGCGCTAATCGGAGACAAAGCGGGGGCCAGTCGTCGATGCTGACGGCGATCGAGATGCGCCCGTCGCCGCATCGCGGCAGACAAAGAGAGGGCGAGCCGCCACCTGGATACCAGCGGTGGAGGGCTTGCAGTCCGCGCCTTTCGCAAGAACGATGTTGGGGGGGATGTGGGAGAGGGTGAATTCCAGGCTTTGAGGCCCAACCGCGACCTTCACCGGAGGATCGTCGCGATCACGCTCTGGTTCTGGTTGCTCCAATACGTTGTGCTGACAATCGGCAGTACCCTGGGGGGGTTGCCGAGGCCGCTCGAGCTGGCGACCGGGCGGCTTATCTGGGTTGGGGCAGGCCTACTGATCTGCTGCATCATTTTTTTCGTGTTGCGATGGCCGCAGGCGCGCGCATTCTGGGTCCAAGTGACGGTGATGATCCTGCTCGGCATCCCCGCCGGGGTGGTTCAGGTTTACCTGAACCGGACGATCCTCCTCGTCCTTTTCGACTGGCCTCCCGATCCCGGGGTATACGGTGCGGTGACCTACTGGATCTGGTTCTATCTGGCGTGGGCCGCCGCGGCTCTGGCGGCGATCTACAGTGAGCGGGTGCGCGTCGAGCAGCGAATGCGAGCCAAAGCACAGGAACTGGCTCACCAGGCCCAAATGCGGACTCTGAGATATCAGCTCAACCCGCATTTCCTCTTCAACACGCTGAACTCCGTAGCCGCGCTCGTTCTGGACGATCAGCCGGACGCCGCCGAGCGGATGATACGCAAACTCGGGGCATTCCTGCGATCGGGACTCGACAGCGATCCGCTGCAGGACATTACCTTGCAGGATGAGCTGAATCAGCAACTCGTTTACCTGGATATCGAGCGAACCCGATTTCCCGATCGTCTGCGGGTCGATGTCCGGGTGCCGGACGAACTTCGCGGCGCGCTCGTCCCGGGCTTCATTCTGCAGCCGATCATCGAAAATGTAATCAAGCACGTGGTTGCGCGTTCAGCTGAAGTGACGACAATTACCATCGAGGCCCGCACGGCTGAGGGAAGGCTGATCCTGTCGGTCGAGGATGATGGTCCCCAGCGTGTGGGAGCGGACGGGGACGTGCGCGGCGTCGGCCTCCGCAACATTGCGGAGCGCCTCGCCGCTCGGTTCGGCAGCGAACATGGCTTCCGGGCCGCACCCATCGATCCACGCGGCTTCCGCGTCGACCTCGAAATGCCGCTCAGGACTGCGTCGCGATGAATTTGCGGGCCATCGTCGTAGATGATGAGCCGCTCGCGGTGAGGCGGTTGCAGATCGCCCTCGAGCGAATCGGCGGGATCGAGCTGCTCGGCACGGCGGCGGACGGCGTGGCGGCGCTCGAGCTGATCAGCGCCTTCGCACCGGACTTGGTCCTGCTCGACATCAAGATGCCCGTCATGGACGGGTTCGATCTCGTGAAGGCGCTTGCCTCGGCGCCGGTCCCGGAGATCATCTTCGTTACGGCCTATAGCGATTACGCCATCCGGGCCTTCGAGGCGGGGGCCGTGGGTTACGTCCTGAAACCTATCGACGAAGATCGACTGCGCTCGGCGGTGGAACGCGCGCGCGTGAAGCTCAGGACCGGCCATGCCGAGGAGCGACTGGCAGCCCTGTCCGCGCTCCTCGACAAGCTCCAGCGTCGCGAGCCTCCGTCCGAAACCCCGTTCGAGCAGGAGCTCTGGATCAGCAGCGGCACCACCATCGAGAAGGTCGCCGTCGGAGAGGTCGACTGGTTCGAGGCAGCCGGCGATTACGTGGCCGTCCACTGCGGACAAAGGGAGCATCTGCTCCACGACAGCCTCCGGTCACTCGTCCTGCGTCTCAACCCGGACGAGTTTGCGCGGGTCCACCGAAAAGCGATCGTTCGCCTCGACGTCATTGAGGCGGTGGAGCGGGGCAATCTCGGTGCGCTGATCCTGCGCCTGGCCTCCGGCCAGCGTGTTTCGGTCAGCCGAACCTACAAACTATCGCTGTTGGCTAGGATCCGGGCGAGGCGCGCGGATCGCATCTGAGCGTGAATGCGTCGTTGGGCGACGAGAGCAGGCCGGTCGGCGAAAATCGATGGCGATCGGCCGGGTCACGATGTGATGCTCGCGCGGCTTCATCATTGTGGACTGAGGACATGGAAAGGGTGCAATCGGATAGCGCGCGCGCGAGCCCGGCCGCTGCACTCGGAAAGCGGTGCGGGTAGCTCGTGGGCAGGCATCAGGACGTCCAGCAATTCATCGACGGGCTGGGCCAGGCACGCACACCCAAGGCTCTCGAGCAAGCGCTCTTCGACGTGGCGCGGCAAATGGGTTTCGACCTCGTAACGATGTTCCACCATGTGGATCTGTCACGCGTCGACCCCGGCTATCGGCATATGCAGCGCGGCGAACTGATCGGGGTCACCACCGCCGCGGTCAGCTGGTCGGAGCACTATCGGGACAACAATCTCATGGCCGTGGATCCGCGCGTTCTCGCGTGCCGGCGCACCGTGACTCCGTTCAAAACCGATGAGATGGGGCAGTTGATCGAAATCGGTTCCGCTCAAAGAGATGTCGTCGAACGTCAGCGGCGAGCCGACATCGGTGAAGGCTTTACGATTCCGGTTCATTTCCCGGGTGAGCCCTCCGGTTCATGCACGTTCAGCACCAAGTGCGGGCGTCCGGTGCCGACGAACAATCTTGCCATGGCACATTGGATCGGCATCTTCGCCTTCCAGGCCGGGCGAACGATGCTGATCGAGAGACGCAGACAACGGTCGGCGCCTAGCCTGGCCCGCCTCACCGAGCGCCAGCTTGAGTGCACAATATTGGTCGGCCGGGGGCTTTGCGAGGGCGAAATAGGCAAACGGCTCGGGATATCACGGGAGACCGTCAAGCGGCATCTCAAAGACGCGAGACTATCATATGGGGTCACCAAGAGTATCCAGCTCGTGACGCACGCGTTGCGGGATGACCGGATCACGTTGCGTGATATCCTTAGTGAAAGAGGGGCCGGCCATTGACCTCTCGGCTGTCTGCCGCAGCGGTTGCATCCGATTCGCGGTAACGGGCCAGCGGCTGATGGAAGCCCCTCCCCCAAAAGGGGGATGGCGGCGCTCCCGCGCGCGCGCCAGCATGAGGACCCTTCGGAAGGCGGCGGACTCAAGAACTTGGCCTGGCGATAACATGATCGGTCCCCGCACGATGTCTGGCGAACTCTTGACGCTGCATGACCGAATGGCCGCCAGCCCCCAAGCTGCAGTCAGCACTCGCTCAGCCGCCCGCTGGCCCGACCCGGCGACCGGCCCCAGCAATGGCGAATGAGCCGGATCTAAGCGGTCCGGGCGATTCGGCATTGGCCTGCTTCGTCCTCCTCGCACGATATCTGGGAGTGCCGGCGGACCCGATGCAGATCGCTCACGATCGCGGCCAGGGCGAGGCGCCGTTCTCGCTGGAGGACCTGTCGCGGATTGCGAAACGACTTGGGCTCATCGGCAGGATCACACGGTGCCGAACCGACGAGCTTCGAAAGATGCCGCTCCCGGCCATCGCGGAACTTTGCGGAGAGGACGCCGCAATCTTCCTGAAGGTCGACGATCAACAGTCGAACGCACGCATGCTCGTCCAGCATGGCGACAGGGATCGCCCGGAAGTCTGGACGTTGGAGGAAGTGGAGGAGCGGTTTGCCGGTCGACTGCTCCTGATGACCTCGAGGGAAAGGATGGCGGGGGACTCGCGCCCGTTCGACATCAGCTGGTTCATTCCCGCGCTCGTCAAATATCGACGCTCGCTTCGTGACGTGCTCATCGCCTCCTTCTTCATCCAGCTCATGGCGTTGGTTACGCCAGTCTTCTTCCAGGTGGTTATCGACAAGGTGCTCGTGCATCAGACCTTGGGCACGCTCGACGTCATCGCGATCGGCCTCGCCGTGGTCATGATCTGGGAGACCGCGCTGTCGGGCCTTCGAACCTGGCTCTTTGCGCATACCACCAATCGGGTAGATGCCGAGCTCAGCGCAGGCATGTTCAAGCATCTGCTCGGCCTGCCGCTCTCCTATTTCGAAAGCCGCCGGGTCGGGGACAGCGTCGCGCGCGTCCGCGAGCTGGAGACGATCCGCGAGTTCCTCACCTCGAACGCGGTCACCGTCGTCGTCGATCTGTTCTTCACCGTCGTCTTCTTCGCGATCATGTTCGTCTACAGCGCCTGGCTCACTTTCGTCGTGTTGGGGTCAATCCCCTGCTACGTGCTGGTTTCGGTCTTCATCACGCCGGCGCTTCGCGCCCGACTCAACGAGAAGTTCCGGCGGGGCGCCGAGAACCAGGCTTTCCTCGTCGAATCGGTGACCGGGATCGGGACGTTGAAAGCGATGGCGGTCGAACCGCAGATGCGCGACAAATGGGAAAAGCAGGTCGCTGGCTATATCCAGACGGGCTTTTTGGTGACCAAGCTCGCCAATTGGGGAAATCACCTCATCCAGATCGTCTCGAAGCTGACCACGGTCGCGATCCTCTATTTCGGCGCCAAGGCGGTGATCGCTGGCGACCTCTCGGTCGGCTCCCTGGTCGCGTTCAACATGCTCGCCGGGCGCGTTGCCTCGCCCATTCTCCGCCTCTCTCAGCTCTGGCAGGATTTTCAGCAGGTGAGGATATCCGTCGACCGGCTCGGCGACGTCCTCAACGCGCCTGCGGAGCCAGAGCACAATCCGAACCGGGCAAGCCTTCCGTCAATCAAAGGCTTTATCGAATTCGACAAGGTGCGGTTCCGCTATCGCGCAGAAGATCCCGAAGCCTTACGCGGGGTCTGCCTCAGGATCGAAGCCGGCGAAATGCTCGGGATTGTTGGCCCCTCCGGTTCCGGCAAATCGACGCTCACCAAGCTGGTTCAGCGCCTTTACGTACCGGAGCAGGGCAGGGTGTTGGTTGACGGGGTCGATCTGTCGCTTGTCGATCCCGCTTGGCTGCGACGGCAGATCGGGGTGGTTCTCCAGGAAAACATATTGTTCAATCGGACGGTGCGCGAGAATATCGCGCTCGCGGATCCAAGCCGGCCGATGGAAGCGGTGCTGGCGGCGTCCGAGCTGGCGGGCGCGCACGAATTCATTCTGCAGCTCTCGCACGGCTACGACACTATCATCGAGGAGCGCGGCGGGAACCTTTCGGGCGGCCAGCGCCAGCGGATCGCTATCGCCCGGGCAATGATCGGCGATCCCAGGATACTCATCCTGGACGAGGCGACTTCAGCCCTCGATGCGGAAAGCGAGGAGATCATCCAGAACAATCTGCGGATGATCGCGCATGGCCGGACAGTGATCATCATAGCTCACCGGCTCTCGGCCGTGCGCCAGTGCAATCGCATCATTACCGTCGAGCAGGGCGAACTGACCGAGGAAGGCGACCATGATACTTTGCTTAGGACCGGTGGCCGCTATGCGGATTTGTACCGCAGGCAGATGGGGCTTGGCGCATGATCAGCCTGGCCCGTCGCTTTCCCGCGCTGAGCCGCCACATCGCGGTGCTGGGCGAATCCTGGCGGCGGCAAAACGTCGCCGATCGCGGTCGAAAGCCGATCGCGGAGCATGAATTCCTCCCGGCCGCCCTGGAGATCGTGGAGAAGCCGGCGAGCCCGGGCCTGCGCATCCTGCTGCTGCTCCTGTGCATCCTTTTCGGGCTCGCCCTGATCTGGTCGATCGTGGGAAGGGTCGATGTGGTGGCGGTGGCGAGCGGCCGCACGATGCCGGTCGCGAACGTCAAGCTGATCCAGCCGATGGAGATCGCCGTCGTGCGCGCGATCCACGTCCGCAATGGGCAGCGCGTGCGCCGCGGCCAGCTGCTCATCGAGCTCGATCCCACCACGGCGACCGCTGACGAGGCGCAGGCGGCGCAGGGGCTGCAGGCGTCGCGCATCGCCGAGGCGCGCAATGCGGCGCTGCTCGCCCATCTCCAGGGTCGGGCGGCGGTGTTTCACGCCCCGCGCGGGACGCCGCCGCAGGTCGCCGTCACCCAGAACGTGCTGATGCGAAGCAAGATCGCAGAATATGAGGCGCAGCGCGCCGCCCTCGCCGAGAGCCGGGCACAGCGCGCGGCGGAGCTGAGAGGCGCGATGACCCAGGTCGAGACGCTTCGGCGGACCCTGCCGCTGATCGACCAGCAGCTCACCGCCCGCCGCGCTCTCGCCGCCAATGGCCATTTCTCGCGGCTTCGATTGCTTGAATATGAGCAGCTGCGCATCGAGCATGCCCAGAATATCGCGGTTCAGCAAAGCGCCGCCGATCAGGCGCGCGCGGCGATGGGCAACATCGAAGCGCAGATCGCGACCTTGCGCGAGCACTTCGCGGCGGAGGCGGCGACTGAGTTGTCGGGGGCGGAAACGGATTCGGGGGTACGCAGTGAGGAACTCAACAAATCCGTGCGCCGGCGGCAGCTGCAGCAATTGCGGGCACCGGTTGACGGCACCGTCCAGCAGCTCGTCATCCATACCGTGGGCGGAGTCGTCCAGCCCGCCCAGACGCTGATGGTGATCGTGCCCGCGGCAAGCGAGGTGGAGGTTGAGGCGCGCGTGCTCAATCGGGACATCGGATTTGTCCGCGAGGGCCAGGCCGTTCGCGTCAAGCTCGAGGCGTTCCCGTTCACGGACTACGGCTGGATCGAAGGCGTTGTCGAAACGATCAGCCGCGACGCGATCGAGGACGAGCGGCTCGGCCTCGTCTACAGCGCCCGAATCCGGCTCGAGCGCAACTACATCATGCTCGGCATGCGGCGGCAGCTGGTCGGCCCGGGGATGGCTGTGCAAGCCGAGATCAAGACGGGGCGCCGGCGCATCATCCAATATCTGCTCTCGCCGATCTCAAGGACGATCAACGAGGCCGGCCGGGAGCGTTAGGCGGGTTGACCGGGTCGGCCGCGGTAATCGCCCAGGGGCCTCGCAGGGATGAATGCAGGCTCCGTTTCGGACCGAGTCTCGCACGTATCCGGGGGGAAAGTGAGGAAGCGGGCGATCTCCCGAGCCGACGAACTCGCCCTCGCCTACGCTGCGGAATCAGCAAATTTCCTTCTCACCCCTTTGGGGAATGGTTCGGCCTAGCCGACTCGGCGATCATCGTCGACCTACCGGCGACTCGAACGAGGGGCTTTGGTGACGAGGGCTATCGATCGATATTGGGGCAATTACGGGTCTGCTTGCTGCAGCCTTGGCTTGTGCCCTCACCGCCCCACGCGGCCCAATTCCATAGCAATATCGTGATTGAATTGAAAGATAGGGGCATGAACCATGGCTGACACTCCTACTCTTAACCCAGAAATAAAGAAGATGTTTGACGATGTGCGGGCGCAGCTCGTTGAGGATAATCGTCTCGACCGGCCGCCTAGTACCGCCGTAACTCCTCGACGTGATATAGCAGCTTTCGACAAGCGCATAGCGCTCTTTATGACCAACCCAGACGCTATTAAGCGGCTAAATGATCTTTATGATAATAAACTTTTATTTGGGATGGAGGTAGACCCACTTAGCGACGGTATAGCTCATTATGCATGGAAAAACAAATACGGAGAAGAAAAGCCCGCGATTGCGTACGCGCCGTTTTTATTTGGATGGTCGAACGACGTCACTCCCATCACGACGATATTTCACGAGGTGAGTCACGGAGAAACACATTACGAATCTGAAGCCAAGGCTAATAGTCTCTACGCGTCTTTGAAAACGATGATCCTGGAGACTCCTGCTGACGTCAAGCCGGACGTAACAAGCTTCATGATAGATTACCTGAAGAATCAGCTTTATTACGAAGCTAAGGCCGACATGGATGCCTTGAACACCTACCTTTCGGGTCCGCACCCCAAAAACGATCCGATCGAGCTCGCCGGAATTCTTCAGTCATTCGGGAGATTAGTCGATCCGATTACTGGAGAACCGCTTAGCGCGTTACGTGCTGCCGATGGAAAGTTTAAGACGGACCCCGCATCATACAGCGCGGCCGCCACACTCCTGATGAAAAATGGCCCATGGAATGAGATCTATCTCGGATATACCCTTACCAGGGTATGCATGGAGGCGAAAGGTCGCCCTGTAACCATTGACACCAGCCTCCTCAGGGCAGCTGGAGTTACAATGACGTTCGAAAATCTCATGAAAAGGGTAAACGATTTCTGGGCCGGTCCTACAAACATATGCATTGTCGAGGATAAGGCTACCCCTGGTGTCACAGCAGAGGTGACTGCCGTAGGCGGCATGACCCGCCTCACTTTGAAGAAGCCGACGGGAACAACGGAACTTAGAACTTGGCCTACGACTAATGTCATAGGTAGCTCTTTTAGAGCTGAGCATGTCCCCCCCGCCGTTGGGATATGGCTGTCCCCAGACGGGAAGCCAATTTCGCTCGAACTCAGCGGTCCGGATGGCCCGCGAACCATAGATATATCAAAACTTCTACCGGAAGATCAGAAGCGGTTAACAGATCTTCTACGCGCGGGCGAGCGCGTGCCGCCGGAGGGCTTGAACGTAGTGGATCCCACGTCAGGTCAGGTGACCTTCGAGGGCGGGTATCTCAGGATCAAATTCCCCAAAGGCACGCGGACAGACAAGGGAGTCAGGAAGGACAAGTTTGGGAGAGATCTATACATCCTCATAGATTCCGAAGGAAATACTGTTAAGTCGATTGCGATAGAGGCAGGCGTACGTGTGACGAAGACGTACGACGCTCAGCAGAAAGTAGTAGACACGAAAATCGAAGTTCGTCTGGGTGAGCTAATAAACTTTAGTAATGCGGGTGGCGTGTTAGGGCAGCAGCTTGGCTATCTTTTGGCTGGCGATAATAAGATTGCTGGAGTGGTGGCTTCCGCCTCACTTCAGACAATCGGCCGTTCTCTGGGAGAAGTGTTGGACAAGGCGCTCGAGGGGATGTCCGTCAAGAAGGCGGTTGATGGTGCCTTTAAGAATTTTGGAGATAACTTCCTCAAGAACCTTAAATCCGCCGGTATAGGGGCCGTTTCTTCGTTTCTTACTGCAGAGCTCGTTCATGCTTTGGATATAGGAGGTATGCCTGGCGAGTTATTAAACACCGCTGCGGGGTCCGTAATCAATACCATAATTACCAACATTGTAATCGAAGGCGCAAAAACTGCTGCGGAGATATTCAACGGCGTGGGCTCGGCAGCGACGCTGGGGACCGCGATCGGCTCCTACATCGGAAACAAGCTCGCCAGTCAGATTGTCACTTTCGGCTCGATCGGCGGCCAAATCGGCTCGGCCGTCGGAAGCATCCTGGGCTCGATCGCCGGGGCGGCGATCGGCAAGGCCGTGTTCGGTTCACTCGGCACGGCGCTTGCCGGGCCGTTGGGCGCGGCAATCGGGGCTTTCGTAGGAACGCTCCTGGGCGGCGCCATCGGGTCTCTGCTCGGAGGGACACCCCGATCTGGGGCCGACGTCCAGTGGGATGAGACCGGAGGCGAGTTCGTCACCGCCAATGTCTATTCGAGGAAAGGCGGCGCCGAGGAAGCCGCGCGGGGTATGGCCACCGCGGTCGCGCAAACCTTCAACAACATTCTCTCCGCCACAGGCGGGACTCTGATGAATCCCGAGCTCATCCAGGCCGGCAATTATGGAACGCGGAAGGCGGACTATGTCTATCGGCCGGCGTCGACTCGCGACAAGGACGCGATCACCCAGCGCTTCTCCGGAAAGGATGCCGCGCAACGCCTCATAGGTTACGGCCTTTTCCAGGGGCTCACCGATCCCGATTTCAAGATCGTCGGCGGCGACGTTTATGTGAAGCGCGCGCTTTATAACACTTTCGAAAACGGTGGGCTCGACCCGCTTAATTTCGATGCGAGCGTAATCCTCGGGAACATCACCTTTGCTCAGCGCTATGAGGCTTATACCCAAAATTCGCTTTGGATGAACTCTCTGATTTCGGCCGAACCTGACAGCGTCCTCGCCGCCGAAACAGCGCTTACCTTAGCCAAAGCCGTCGAACTCGGCCTCACCCGTCGGCATGAGGCTGATTGGTATGGTGGATTCAGCTATCTTCTGCAGGATCTGGACGTTGGCGCTGGGGAAATTTCGTTCGGCTTTTATTATGATCCGTTTGCCGACAGGCTCGGCCGTTCCATCAACTCGAGGGGTTTTGACCTGGGCGACAGTATTGACGTCGCAGGACAAACCAGCATTGCCGGCACCGCTGGCGCTGACACGATCCGGCTTTCCTCAGACCAATTACTCGCCACGTCCGGCACAACGAACGAGCGGCTCGTTGTAGATGATCAGGCCTTTGACGGCTCAGCTCTGACGATCGACGTCGCCGCCACGATTGAGGCCGGGGACGGTGACGACTTCGTACAGGCTTCGGACCGTGGTGACAACGTATTGGGTGGTGGAGGGAATGATACGCTTTATGGCGGCCGCCTCGACGATTGGTTGCTGGGCGGCGAGGGCAATGACAAGCTTTATGCGGGCAACGAAGCGGGAAGCCTCGGGGGCGACGGTAATTATCTAGACGGCGGCGCTGGCAACGACGAGCTTTACGGTCGTGAGGGTTCGGATTGGCTTGAGGGTGGCGAGGGCACCGACGCTCTGGACGGGGGCGGTGGCGACGACATCCTCGCTGGCGGCGCGGGGGTTAACGACACGCTGAAGGGCGGTCATGGCGACGACCAGTATCTGGTTCGCTTGGGCGACGGCGCCGACACCGCAGACGAGGTTGCGAGCGGGACCATTGTCGACGCCCCGGCGGCGGCCGACCAGATCCGCGCGCGCTTCGCGGCGATAAACCAGCCCGGGGCTCTCCGCAATTGGGCCGGCGACGGCGGGGATTTCATCAAGGCCGATCTGATCAACGCGCTCATAGCCAAGGCGCGGGCGGCAAACCCCGCCGCACCTGTGGCGCCGCCTGCGCTTGCGGCGGTTGATGCGGGCGGCGAGGATGCGATCGTCTTCGGCCAGGGCATCGGGATGGGCGACGTCAGGATGATGCGCGTCGACGATGGCTCGGTCCGCACCGATGCGGGCCGCAACCTGCTGATCCAGGTCATGCGGATCAACCCGGCGACCAACATGCCGGAGCCGAGCGGCACCCAGATGCTCGTCAAGGACTGGTTCGTCGACACGCTGAAGCGGGTCGAGTGGCTGAAGTTCGCCGACGGCAACGAGATCCGCATCGCCGACATCCGCACCTTCATCGTCGGCGGCCCGGGCGACGACATCCTCAACGGCACGGACGAGAACGACTTCGTCTACGGCGATGCCGGCAACGATTATATCAAGCTGTACAGAGGCGATGACATCGGCAGCGGCGCCACCGGCGACGATGCCATATTCGGCGACGAGGATGACGATCTGCTGATCGGCGGCCTTGGCGAGGATAAATTGTTCGGCGGCGCCGACAACGACGTGCTCACGGGCGACGGCGGCAATGACGAGCTGACGGGCGACGCGGGCAACGACCTGCTCTCCGGCGGCCGCGGCGACGATGTGCTGTCGGGCGGGGCAGGCATCGATACGATAAAATTCTCCCGCGGTGACGGCCGCGACACGATCCTCGCGAACGTCGCCGCTCCCGGCGCGAGCGGCGGCTACTGGGAGGAGGTCTGGACAAATACCGGAGGCGAGATCGACCGGGAGCCGCTCCCTTCGGGAGGCGGGTGGGGCCAGAATGTCCGTCGCGAAAAGAGCGTTGATAACACGACCACCAAGGTGCTCCGCTGGGTCCCCGTTCCCGGTACTCCCGCACAAGCAGGGTCGGGCGACGACACGATCGAGTTCGGCCTCGGGATCAACATCCAGGACATCGTCTTCACCCTGGCGGGCGACGACCTTGTGCTCGCGGTCTCGCAGGAGAATGCGGAGCTGACTTCAGCCGCTGCGGCCGCAGACACGATCACGATCAGGGCCTGGAATGGCGCTCGCCCGATCAGCAAGGTGGCTTTTTACCAGACCGGCATAATTGATGTCGGCACCGGCACGGCCGGAACCAAGATCATCGCCGGGACCGACGGCGACGATACCATCGACGGCGGTAACACGGCGGAGTGGATCACGGGCGGCGCCGGCGGAGACACGCTGACCGGCAACGGCGGCGACGACATCCTGAACGGCAACAACGGTCTCGACACGCTATTCGGCGGCGCAGGCAAGGATGTCCTATACGGCGGCAGCGGCAACGACATTCTGGTGGGAGGCGCCGAAGCTGACATACTGATCGGCGGCACCGGCAGCGACACGGCATCCTATGCCGGTAGTGGCAGCGTGTGGGCCAGCCTCGCTTTCTCGAGCGCGAATACCGGCGACGCAAAAGGCGACGAGTATTCGGGCATCGAAGACCTCACCGGCAGTACGGGCGATGACGTCCTGATCGGAGACTCGGACCAGAACACCCTCGATGGCGGCACCGGCAGCGATACGCTCCGCGGCTATGAGGGTGACGACGTTTACATCTGGAATGGCAATGCCGGAGCTGCCGGCAGTATTCCGGCCAGCAACATTCAGGAAGGCGCGGGTTTCTTCCAGGAAGTGATGAGCAGCGGCGGCACGCTCAACTCCTCCTATCGCGTGCAATTTACCGTTACTGACCAAACATGGATTTCGGAGGAGGGGAACGCCCCGACGGGACCAACCCTCGATGATGAAGTCGGCACTCCGGATGGTCGCGGCCATTATGAATATACGCTTCGCAAGGAGATCATCGGTTCCAACGGTGAGCTGGTCTACGGCATGGAGGGACTGACCAGTCTGACTGAATCGCCTGCGGCGGCGGCGTTCGGCTATCAGGATCACGGGTGGGCCGCCGGCTATGCGCCGACGCTCGAGGGCCAGCAGGTCGGCTTCCTTGGGCTCGATCCGACAAAGGACAGCGGCAGCGACACGCTGGAACTGCGCGAAGGCATCGGCCTGGCCGACCTGAGCTTCGCCTGGTCGGGGAACGATCTGGTCATCACCCGCACCGGCAACGGATCGACCATGACCATGCGCGACCAGAAGCTGGCCGGTGGGCGAGTCGAGTTCCTTCAGTTCGAGGACGGCCTCACGGTCAATCTCGCCAACCTGGTCCTCGCCGCCAATGGCGCCGCTGCGGATGATTTCATCGTCGGCGACGTCGCGCGTAATGTGATGCACGGCAATGGCGGCCATGACGTCGTGTCCGGCGGCGCCGGCAACGATGACCTGTATGGCGATGGCGGCGACGACATCCTCGAGGGCGGCGAGGGCGGCGACCTGCTCGACGGCGGTGCCAACTCCCGCCAGCCCGACAATGACAATAGCAATGACGCCACCCAAGGCGAGAGCGTTACCTGGGGCGACACCGCCCGCTACGCAGGGTCGAAGGTCCGCGTGAAGGTCGATCTGGGTCCCGGTGGGGTTCAGCTTGAAGGGGATGCCCAAGGCGACACTCTCATCAATATCGAGAATGTGACCGGTTCGCGCTTCGGCGACGTGCTGCTGGGCAATGACGGCGGCAACCGAATCAACGGCCTCGACGGCCTGAATACCATAAAGGGCCTCGGCGGCGACGATGTCCTTGTTGGCGGCGCTGACAAGGATTGGCTCGACGGCGGCGCAGGGGTTGACGACATTGTCGGCGGCGGCGGCGATGACGATCTCTGGGGTGGCCTTGGCGACGATCGGCTGCATGGCGACGCAGGTAACGACTGGATACGCGGCGATGAAGGTGCCGACACGCTGATGGGCGGAGACGGCCGTGACGTCCTCGAAGGCGGCGACGGTGACGATCAGCTTATCGGAGGCGCCGGTGAGCTCGATACGCTCCGGGGTGGCAAGGGCAATGACCTGCTGATCGGTGAGGGCGGCGCTGACACGCTAGAAGGCGGGGAAGGCAACGACCAATATTATTTCGGTGCCAGCAGCGGTCAGGATACGGTGAGCGACGCCTCGGGTGCCAACACGATCATGTTCGGGGACAATGTAGCTTTCGACAAATTGTGGCTGACGAAGGACGGGAGCAACCTCAAGATCGCCGTCATCGGCACGAGCGACGTGGTGATGGTCCAGGGCTATTTCCTGGCGACCTCGTCGATCCGCTCGGTGCGGACCGCAGGCCACATCCTGTTCCTCGACAATGCGGACGCGCGGTCGATGATCAACCAGATGACGGCGAAGTCGGCGGCGACCCCCGGTGCCATGCCGGTCGACCTGGCTGCGGTCCTTCCGAGCAACTGGCACGCGGGCGACAAGGCCGCGCCCACCGCGCGTACGACGCCGCTGGCGGTCGAGCTCGAGGAGGACACGTCAAAGACGATCGCCGGGGACTATCAGGTTGTCGATCACGATAGTGGCGGCGCCCTCACCTACACCCTCAGCTCCGATGCCGGTCCTTTGCATGGGACCGTGGAAATCAAGAACGCGGCGACCGGCGAGATCGTTTACACGCCGGACACAGACTTTAACGGCACTGACAGCTTCAGCTTGGTCGTTATCGATGCCGACAAGCAGAGCGCATTGATACCCATCACCGTCACGGTGACGCCCGTCGACGACCGTCCGACGCTGCAGGTGCTGAACCCCGGTGCCGGTCTCATCTCCGAGCAGACCGGCGACTGGGTGGCGCAGTTCCAGATCGCAGGTGGTGCAGGGGCCACGGCTGAGCTGGAATTCACGATCAATCCGGGCGGCCTGTTCAAGACGGACGGCAGCAACGTGCGGTTCGTCGGTGTGCCGGATTTCGAAACCTTGCTGAAGGCGAATCCTGGTTTCGTCGTCGAAGATGGCGATGGCGACGGGCTGGATGAAATCGTTCTGAAGGGTCAGGTCAGGGCAGTGGCCGGCGTCAACGCGTCCGAACCGCAGGATTTCCTGGTGCGTGTCGAGGACGTGAACGAGGCTGCAACCGGCCTTGCCCTGGGAAACAAAGCCGCCTCCATCCTTGAGCGGGACAATTTGGGCGGGACTAGCCCGTCCCGGCCGGCGATCGTATTGGGGGAGGTATCCGTCGCCGACGGCGACATCGTCATCCTCCCGGATGGCCGCGACGTCAGCCGGAAAACCGGTCAGCATGATTTCAAAGTCTTCGAGAATGGCTCGACCGCCCAAAGCACCCGCTTCGCCGTTATAGGGGGCGAGCTTCGGCTGCTGGACGGTAAGAGCCTCGATTATGAAACCGATGGCACGGCGATCACGCTGCGCGTTGTCGCGACTGATCGCTCCTCCGCGCCGCGTTCGATCGAGCAGCTGTTCAGCTTCGCCATCGTCGATCAAGTCGACGTGTTCGAAGGGGACGCGTCGAACAACATCCTGACCGGCCAAAACGGGGCGGACCTTATCCGCGGTCTCGCCGGCAACGACACACTCGGCGGAGGCCTTGGCAACGACAATCTGGAAGGTGGCCTCGGCAACGACACGCTGGATGGCGGGCTTGGCGCGGACATGATGGCGGGCGGTGCCGGCGACGACATCTATATGGCCGACACCGGGGACACTGTGACGGAGCTCAACGGCGAGGGCACGGACCTGGTGATTACCGCGCTCGGCTCCTACTCGCTGGCCCTCAATGCCAACGTCGAGAACCTGAAGTACATGGGCAATGCTTCGTTCACCGGCACGGGCAACGATCTGTACAACGTCATCACCGGCGGCGACGGCAACGACACGCTCAACGGCGGTGCCGGCTACGACGTGCTTTACGGCGGTGCCGGCGACGACACGCTCGACGGCGGTCTTGGCGAGTATGACACGCTGGTGGGTGGCACAGGCAACGACACCTATGTGGTCGACAGCATCTATGACACTGTAACGGAGCAACAGAACGAGGGCGCGGACACGGTGAAGACCGCGATCGGTTCCTACACGCTAGGTGCGAACGTCGAGAAGCTGACCTACACGGGCAATGCTTCGTTCACCGGCAC
>JAXDPD010000065.1:0-21842 GCA_034668505.1 Sphingomonadales bacterium | reverse complement strand
GGTATTGGCGTCGATGTGGACGATGCCCTTGGGCCCGGTGGACAGGACGGTGAGGCGGATCTCCTGCAGCGCGTACGCCGGCGCGTGCAGCATCTGCCTCAGCTCGGGCGGGATGTCGCCGCGCTGGACCTGCTGCTGGCCGGTCGTGGCGACGACGTCGCCGGCGGTCAGCGGCTTCATGCCGAAGCTGCGCGTCAGCGCCTGGGCGGAGCCGTGGAGCCGGAGATTCTTCTGGGCGGGCGCGAAGACGACCCGCTGCGCGGCCTTCGATTCCGCCTTGCGGACGGTCACGAAGTCGCCCGAGCCGATCTCGGCATTGGCGCGCTGGAGGCCGTCGAGCCGGATGATCTCCAGCCCCTCGTCCTCGGGATAGGGGCCGACCGCGCGCGCCGGCGTGGTGCGCTTGCCGACCAGTTCGATGACGTCGCCCTCGGCGAGGCCCAATTCGGCCATCACCGCGCGCGGCAGCCGGGCGATGCCGCGGCCGCTGTCGTCGGGCCGCATGGTCGCGACCTGCAGGCGCTTGGACTTGATCTCGACGTCGGCCATGGGATGCGCTCTCCGGTAAGGGCCCCACATAGGGATCGTCAACGATCGGTCAAAGGGAGGGCCGAAAAGGCCGGGGGGCTGACCGGCCAAAGTCGAGGCCGCTTGAACTGGCAGGAGCCTGCGGGCAGGGTCGGGAGGGGAGTTGATTTCTTTCATGGCGCAGGCACCGGGCGGACTGTTCAGCGATTATTTCCTGACCCAGGGTGTCAAGGCGGCGGCCGACTGGAATGCCATCGCCGAGCCCGCATTGGCCGACGCGCGGGCCCGGATTTCGGCGCTGCTGGACGATTTCAGGTCGCGTCACGCGCCGAGCGAGGCCAACACCGAACGGGATCTGATCGACAAGCTGCTGCGGCTTCTGGGCTGGCACTTTTCCGTGCAGGAGAAGACGTCGCGCAAGGGCCGGACGGACGTTCCCGATTACCTGCTTTTCCCGGACGCCGAAACCAAGGCGAACGCCGCCCGCGAAGTCGTGACCGCCGACCGCTACGGCCACGGCGCCAGCGTCGTCGAAGCGAAAGCGTGGGAGGTCAACCTCGACAAGGCGGGGAACGAGATCGGCGAAGGCGCGCCCTCCACCCAAATCCTGCGCTATCTCGGCAATGTCGAGGTCCAATCCAACGGCGCCATCCGGTTCGGCATCCTGACCAACGGCCGGGTCTGGCGGCTCTACGACAACAAGGCGCGGTCGCGGCTGGAAGGGTTCGTCGAAATCGACCTGTTCGAAGCGGCCGGGCTGATCGTCCCGGCCGAGCAGCCGCCCGAGGGCGTGAATCATGCGGACCATGTCCTGCGCCTGTTCCTGTGGCTGTTCGGGCGGGAAGCGTTCGTCGCGGACGCAGGGGGCGCAACCCGGCTCAGCCGCGCGATCGCGGACAGCCGGCGCTTCGAGGCGCGGGTCACCGACGCGCTTGCGGATACGGTGTTCGAAAAGGTCTTTCCCGAGCTTGCCAACGCCCTCGCCAACGCCGATCCGCAAAAGCCCGACACGATCACCGCCGCTTATCGCGCCGAGCTTCGCGAAGCCGCGCTGACCTGGCTCTACCGCCTGCTTTTCGTGCTCTATGCCGAAGACCGCAGCCTGCTGCCGACCCGGGCGCGGCGGGACGGATTGTGGGCCGCGCGCAAGGAAGTGGCGCGAGCGATCGACGGGAATCGCGGGCTCTCCCGGCAGCGGACCAACCATGACGGCGACCTGCGGGCGCTGTGGCGGCAGATCGACGTTGGCGACGAGGCAATCCGCCTGCCGCCCTACAATGGCGGCCTGTTCAAGCCCGATCGGTCCGCGCTGCTCGACCGATCGTTGATGTCCGACGCCGATTTCGCGCCGCTGCTCGACGCGCTCTCGCGCGAGAGGATCGGGGATGCGCCGCGGTTCATCAATTATCGCGACCTTTCCGTGCAGCATCTGGGCTCGGTCTACGAACGGCTCCTCGAATTCGATCTGGTCGAAAATGGCGGCGAGATCGTGGCGCGCCCGCAGACCTTCGCGCGCAAGACCAGCGGCAGCTATTATACGCCGGAAGAGCTCGTGATGCTGGTCATCCGAAGGACGGTGAAGCCGTTGCTCGACCAAAAGCGGGCGGCGTTCGCCGAGGCTTCGGAACGGCTGCGCGGAGCTCCGGGGAGCAAGCCGGAGCCGGCGGGCGAACTGGAGCGGTTCGATCCCGCCAACGGTTTCCTCGAGCTGAAGATTTGCGACCCGGCGATGGGATCGGGGCATTTTCTCGTCAGCCTGGTCGACTATCTCGCCGACGAAGTTCTCAAGGCGACCGAGGAAGCGCGGCAGACGGCGGACTGGACCGATTATGCCTCGCCGCTGCTCGCGCGGCTGGAGACGATACGGGAGCGAATCAGGGGCGAGGCCGCGGCGCACGCCTGGACCATCGACGAGGCGCAACTGGTCGACCGGCTGCTCATCCGCCGGATCATCCTGAAGCGCGTGATCCATGGCGTCGACAAGAACCCGATGGCGGTCGAGCTCGCCAAGCTGTCGCTGTGGCTGCACACCTTCACGGTCGGGGCGCCGCTCTCGTTCCTCGACCATCATCTGCGCTGCGGCGACAGCCTCTTCGGCGAATGGGTGCGGCCGGCGCTGGACCGGTTCGCCCAGGTCGGCCTGTTCAAGAGCCAGGCGGTGAAACAGGCCGAATTGGCGATCGGCGAGATGCAGGAGATCGAAGCGCTCACCGACGCCGACATCACCGAGGTCCGGCAATCGGCCGAGACCTTCGAGGCGGTGAAGGCGGACACGGCGGAGCTTCGCAAACTGCTCAGCGTCTTGCAGGGCTTCCGCTGGATCGGCGAATCGACGGAGCGCGCGCTCAAGGAGGCGCGGGGGCTCCGGCGCGACGCCGATCGGCTGGCGCTTGCCGATCCGCAAGGCTCTCTCGCAAAGAGCCGGCAGGCGGAGCGGCTGACGAAGCGGGCGATGGCGCTGGAGGCGCTGCTGGAGGGCGAATTCGGCGATCCCGGCGCGGCGATCGACATGTGCTATGGCCGCATCGGCGATCCGGACCCGGCCAGGGCGCAAATCGCCGAGGCGCTCGCCGTCGCGGCCGAGGCCAATTTCCTGCACTGGCAGATCGCCTTTCCCGGCGTCTGGCGCGCCTGGGAAAGCGATGGGCTGCACGGCGGCTTCGACGCGGTGATCGGCAACCCGCCATGGGATCGCCTGAAGATGCAGGAGGTAGAGTGGTTTTCCGCGCGCAAGCCCGAAATCGCCTATGCGACACGAGCCGCCGACCGCAAGCGGATGATCGGGGACCTGTGCGACCAGGGCGATCCGCTTGCCGACGATTATGGCAAGGCCAGCCGCTTTGCATCGATGGCGGCGCGGATGGCGGGGCTGCCGCCGCGGAAGGGCGGCCAATATCCGCTGCTCGGCGGCGGCGACGTCAACCTCTATTCGCTGTTCGTCGAGCGGGCGGCGCGGCTGGTGAAGCCCGGCGGCCTGGTCGGGCTGCTGGTGCCGAGCGGGATTTCCGGCGATCTCGGAGCCAGCGGCTTCTTCCGCTCGATCAGCACGACCGGCCGGCTCGGGTCGCTGCTCGATTATGCGAATAAGCCGGTGCCGGGCGGACCCATGTTCTTTGACGATGTCGACAGCCGCTTCAAATTCAGCGCGATCACCTTCGGGGGCGAGCGACGGACGTTCGCCGCGGCCAATTGCGGCTTCTTCCTGACCGCGACCGACGACACCCGGCTGGCGGCGCAGACCTTCCCGCTCACCCCCGCCGATTTCGCGGCGGTCAACCCGAACAGCGGCACGGCGCCAATCTTCCGCAGCGCGCGCGATGCCGATCTGGTGACGGCGATCTACGCCCGCATCCCCGTCCTCGTCGATCATCGCCTGGCGGAGGGCGATCGTCCGTGGCGGGTCCGCTATTTGCGGATGTTCGACATGACCAACGACAGCGAGCTGTTTTGGACGGCGGCGGAACTCAAGGCCGAGGGTTGGTATCCGGTCGCGGGCGGACGCTGGCGGAAGGGCAAGGCCGAGGCCGCGCCGCTCTATGTGGGACGAATGTTCCACCAGTTCGATCACCGCGCGGCGAGCGTCGAGGTGAACGAGGAGAATCTGCACAATCCTGCCGTCAGCGACCCGTCAAGCGCGGCGGAGAAGGCCGATCCGGATTTTGCCCCAAGCCCTCAATTCTTCATTCGCTGGGACGATGTCAGCCCACAGCGCAAATGGTATCTGGGGTTTCGCGACATCGCCCGCCCCACCGACGTGCGCACAATGATCTCGGCGATATTGCCGGCCGCGGGGTTCGGGAACAAAGCCCCTCTCTTGCTCACCGACGATGCCGCGGCCGCCGGCTTGCTCGCCGGCAATCTGAACGCGTTCGCGCTGGACTTCGTCGCGCGGAATAAAATCCAGAGCACCAGCGCGAACCTCTATATCGTCGAACAGCTCCCGATCCTTCCTCCCGCCATTTACGATCGCCGCTTCGGCGTGGCGACCGCGCGGGAAATCGTTGCGCGCGAGGTGCTGCACCTGACCTACACCGCCCACGATATGGCGCCGTTCGCGCGGGACATGGGCCATGTCGATCGAGCGGGCGCGGTGCTGCCGCCGTTCATTTGGGACGAAGCGGAGCGGCGGCAGCGGCGGGCGCGACTCGATGCGCTCTATTTCCACCTCTACGGGATTTCGAAGGAGGATGCCCATTACATCCTCTCCACCTTCCCGATCGTGCGGCGGCATGACGAGGCCGAGTTCGGCGGCCGGTTCGTCACCCGCGACCTCATCCTCCACCAGATGGACGCGCTCGCGGCAGGCGATGCCGAGGCCGTGGTCGAGATCCGCTGACCATCGCCGCCGGCGCGCGAGGCGGTATGCGGGTTTCCCGCGCGAACAAAAAAAGGGCCGGTCCGGGGACCGACCCTGAAAGTTTTAGGAGAGGATGCCTGAAAGGCGGGACCGTTTTTGCGCTTGCACAGTTTTTGTGCAAGTGCGAAGAAGTTATGCATGATTGCGCCAAACGCAATCAGGAAAGGGCGGAAAACCGCCATATGCCTATGGAGGGGAAGATGTGCATCGCACAATTCCGCCCGCGGTGAAGAGGCTGCCGCCCTTGACCGCGGTGGAGGCGTTCGTCCAGGTCGCCCGGCTTGGCTCGGTCAAGGCGGCGGCGGAAGCGCTCGCTTTGTCCTCGCCCGCGCTCTCCCGCCGCGTCCAGGCGCTCGAGCGCCATGTCGGCCGGCCGTTGTTCGAGCGCCGCCACCAGGCGGTTTTGCTCAATCCGGACGGCGCGCAATTGCTGGCCGAGATCGGCCCGGCGCTCGAGGAGCTCGGTTTTGCCATGGAGCGCGCCGCCGGCCAGGCCGAGCTGATGCGCCTCAAGCTCGCGGTGCTGCCCTTGTTCGCCTCCTACCGGCTGATGCCGCGGCTCGGCGAGCTGCGGCAGCTCCACCCCGATCTTCACATCGATCTTGACACCCGTCCGCACGCCCTCGCCCGCCTCGACGAGGGGCTGGACGCGGCGATCGTGCTCGCCCGCGAGGTCGATCCCTCGCTCTACAGCGTCAAATTGGGCACCAACCGGGTGGTCGCGGTCGGCGGCGACGCGGCTTTGGCGCTCACCGATCCAGCCCAGCTCGTCGAGGCGACGGTGCTGATCCACCGCGATTTGCCCGACGCCTTCGATTATTGGCGCGAGGCGGCCGGCCTGCCCGATCTGGAGCCCGCCGCGATCGACCATTTCGATTCCGGCCAGCTCATCCTCGACGCCGCCGCCCAGGGGCTGGGCATCGCCTTCATGTTCGAAATGCACGTCGAAGGCGCGCACGACCCGCGCCTCCACCGCCTGTTCGGCCTCGCCGTCGAGAGCCCCTATGCTTATTGGTTCGCCTGCCGCCGCTCGGCGCTGGGGCGGCGGCCGCTCAGGATCTTCCACGACTGGCTGGTCGGGGAAGTGGCGGGGCAGGCGGCTTAGCCTTCGACCTGCACTCCACATTGTATACGTCTACAATGTAGACTGCGAGGAGAGTGCGATGATCGGAAAGTTTGAGGAGCTGGTGCTACTTGCCTGTATCAGAGCGGGCGACAAGGCGCTCCCGAGCGCGATCTATCAACGCTTGCTTGCCGGGCAGAAGACCGCCGCATTCGGTGCCCTCTACACGACCCTGGGCCGCATGGCCGACAAGAAGCTGGTCGCGGAAGTCGCGATCACCGATGGCAAGAGCCGCGAAAGACGGGCGTTCACGATAACGGGCGAGGGGCAAAAGGCGCTTCGCGACGCGCTGGAAGCGTCGAGAGCGATAGGAGGCATCGCCGAGATTGGAGGAATCGGTGCTTGTCCTGCTTTATAGCCTCGGCGCCGGGATAATCTCCGTGGCGTTCGTGCTGGTTGCTTTCTTTTTCCGCAAAAGGATTCGCTCCGACCCGGAGTTAGAATCGCGCTTTACAATTACCTAGTCCGCTCTGAACCGGCGCGGCAGCTCGCGAGGAGGATGCTGAAGATCAAGGCGGCCAAGAGCAAGAAAGCAGGCGAGGCCACGAAGACGGCAGCGCCGAAGCGCCGGGGACGTTCATTCCTCCTCGACCTGCTCTTGCCGATGGCGATTGCCAAGGACGTCCAGGCGAACCTGAACGAAGTGATGCCGGTTTGGTTGGAGCAGCACGGGCAACGCAAGGCCCGTTTCATCCGTGCCGTACAGATCGGAAGGATTATCATCGGCCACTGGTCACGCCCCCTTGTTAAGATGGCGCGGCGGTTCGTCGGGCTCTGAGCTTCATGCGCCACGCGCCGGTGGATCGCCGGACTCGTACAATTATTGGGAATCTTTATCCGCGCGCCGCGCCTAAGGACGCTTGGCAACCGAGATTAGATTCTCCGGTTCCGGGGGCGGGGCCAGATAAGGCTTTCTATCTGGCGCCGCTTTTTCTCTCATGAAGAAATGGGGACGCACAGCTTTGTGTCCCCATTGCCGATCAAACCTTGATCCGCCCGATGATCCTGCGCATCGCGGCGCGGGTCAGGACGCGGCTGGCCTGGGCGCCGATCTTGTTCTTGAAGCCGGGGATCACCACCGCCTTGTTGGCGTCGAGACCGGCGAGGCCGGCGGCGACCACGGGCGCGGCGGGCATCTTCATCCTCTCCAGCGTCGGGCTGTGCGATTCGGCGACGTCGCTGAACTCGCTGTGGGTCGGGCCCGGGCAGAGCGCGGAGACCCTGATGCCGGTCCCCTTCAGCTCGTGGTGCAACGCCTCGGTGAAGGAGAGGACGTAGGCTTTGCTCGCGTAATAGACCGCCATGTTCGGCCCGGGCTGGAAGGCCGCGGTCGAGGCGACGTTGCAGATCGCGCCCTTGCCGGCCGCGCGCATGGCGGGAAGGACGAGGTGGCAGAGCTCGGTCAGGGTGCGGACGTTGAGGTCGATCATCTCGCGCTGGCGGTCGAGCGGTCGGTCGGCGAACTTGCCGGCGAGGCCGAAGCCGGCATTGTTGATCAAAGTGGCGACGGTCAGGCCCTCGGCCGCCAGCTCGGCGATCAGGCTCCCGGCCGCGCCGGGGAGCGCGAGGTCGGCGGCGAAGATGTGGACGTCGCCGCCCAATTCGGCCTTCAGCGCCTCCAGCCGGTCGCGGCGCCGGGCGACCAGCGCCAGCGCCTCGCCGCGCGTCGCGCATTGGCGCGCGAATTCGGCGCCGAGCCCGGCCGAGGCGCCGGTGATGAGCGTGACCAGGCGGGCCACGCCGTCAGTCCCTCAAGCTGGCTTTGACGATCCTGCCCGGCTGGCGCGGCGGCTCGCCCTTGGGCAGCGCGTCGACATGCTCCATGCCTTCGGTGACTTCGCCCCAGACCGTATATTGGCCGTCGAGGAAGCCGGCATCGTCGAAGCAGATGAAGAACTGGCTGTTGGCGCTGTTCGGATTTTGCGAGCGCGCCATCGATGCGGTGCCGCGCACGTGCGGCTCGTCGCTGAACTCGGCGGCGAGATCGGGCTTCTTGGAGCCGCCCATGCCGCTGCCGGTCGGATCGCCGCCCTGCGCCATGAAGCCGTCGATCACGCGGTGGAAGACGACGTCGTCGTAAAAGCCCTCCTGGGCGAGCTCGCGGATGCGCGCGACATGGCCGGGGGCGAGATCGGGGCGCAGCCGGATGACGACGTCGCCGCCGCTGTCGAGGGTGAGGACCAGGGTGTTCTGTTCGTCGGCCATTGATGATTTCTCCATTCGTCATTCCCGCGACCGCGGGAATCCAGACCGTCTTCGAGTCGGCACCGCCGTCTGGATTCCCGCTTTCGGGGGAATCACGGGAGTGGCGGTCGGGGGCTTAGGCCGGGCGTATCGACAGGGCAAGCTCCCCGGCCTAGGAAGCGGCGGGCCGGCACGCGAGAAGAGGAGGGCGAGATGAGCGACAGCGACCTCGAAACCTCCGACACCGAAATCGCCATCGCCGACACCAGGCTCGACGCGGACGACCGGTTGAAGCCCGAATATGTCAGCGAGGTGATCGAGCGGATCGAGGCGGGCGACGCCGGGGGCGCCCGCGCGCTGGTCGAGCCGCTCCACCCGGCCGACATCGCCGACCTGTTCGAGCTGGTCGACCGCGACGACCGCCGCGCGCTCGCCGCGGCCTTGGCCGATCTGCTCGACGGCGACGTCCTCGCCGAGATGAACGACTGGGTGCGCGACGAGCTGCTCGACGCGCTCGAGCCGCACCAGGTCGCCGAGATCGCCGGCGAGCTCGAGACCGACGACGCCGTCGCGATCATCGAGGACATGGAGGAGGAGGAGCAGCGCGCCGTGCTGCGCGCGCTCGACCCCGACGACCGCGCAGCGATCGAGGAAGCGCTCTCCTACCCCGAGGACTCCGCCGGCCGGCTGATGCGCCGCGACGCCGTCGCCGTGCCCGAGCATTGGACGGTCGGCCAGGTCATCGACTTCTGCCGCTCGGGGGAGGAGCTCGCCACCGACTTCTTCGAGATTTTCGTCGTCGATCCGGCGCACCGGCCGATCGGCACCTGCCTCCTCTCCTGGATCCTGCGGACCCCGCGGAGGATCGCCGTCGCCGACGTCATGCAGCGCGAGCAGACCCTGATCCCGGTCGACATGGACCAGGAGGAATTGGCGCTGCGCTTCCAGAAATATGCCCTGGTCTCGGCCGCGGTGGTCGATCAGGCCGGCCGCCTGGTCGGCATGATCACCGCCGACGACGTCGTCCACATCGTCCAGGAGGAAGCGAGCGAGGACGCCCTGCTCATGTCGGGCGCGGGCACCGAGGGCGACATCAACGAGCCGGTCAAGGACAGCTACAAGGCGCGGGTGCGCTGGCTGGGCGCCAATCTCGGCACGGCGCTGATCGGCTCGACGATCATCTACATGTTCGGCGCGGCGATCGAGCAGATGGTGGCGCTGGCCGTTTTGATGCCGATCGTCGCCTCGATCGGCGGCAATGCCGGCACCCAGACGATGGCGGTCTCGGTGCGCGCGCTCGCCATGAACCAGCTCACCCGCTCCAACACGATGCGGACGATCACCCGCGAGATATTGGTGGCGCTGCTGAACGGCGTCACCATCGCCATATTGCTCGGGCTCGGCGCCGGCCTCGTCTTCGCCAACCCGCAGCTGGGCGCGGTGATCGCCGCGGCGATGCTGATCAACATCGTCATCGCCGGCCTGTCCGGCGTGGTCGTGCCGGTGGTGCTGGAACGATGCGGCCAGGATCCGGCGGTCTCCTCCTCGGTGTTCGTGACGATGATCACCGATTCGATGGGCTTCCTCTCCTTCCTGGGGCTGGCGGTGGCGACCGGGCTGGTCGGCTAAGCGCTTGATCGGCAACGGCCGGGCCCCCATTAGAAGCCCTATGCCCTCCCTCCACATGAGCAAGGTCGCGGTCAGCTGCGCGAGCATCGAGACGCTGAAGCGGCGGCTGGAGAAGCGCGCCGAGGGCGGCGAGGTGCCGATCGTCACCCGCTTCCGGCCCAAGCGCGCCGACGAATTGGTCGGCGGCTCGATCTACTGGATCGTCAAGCAGCGCATCGCCGCGCGCCAGACCATATTGGGCTTCGACGAGCGGCCCTCCGACCGCAAGACGATCATCCGGCTCGATGCCGAGCTGGTGCCGGTGCGCGCGCTCGCCAAGCGCGGCCACCAGGGCTGGCGCTATCTGGACGCGGCCGACGCGCCGCCCGATTTGCGCGACGGCGACGAGTGCGTCGATCAGCTGCCGCCCGATCTGGCCGGCAAGCTAGCGGTTCTGGCGCTGATCTGAGGCAGCGCCGCAGCGGACCTGGGCCGCGCCCGGACCGCTCAAGGCGCAGGCGGGGCGGCCGACGATGGTGACGTCGCCAAGGCCGTAGGCGGCGACCGCCACCGGGCCGTTCACGGTCAGCGCGACATTGCCCAAGGTGTTGGTGGCGATGGTGGCGTTCTGGGCGGCGAGCTGGGTCGCCTCGACAGTGCCGGTGCCCTGGAACTGGCCGCGCAGGCTGCGCGCGGTCCCGGCCACGTCGAGCGCCCCCGAGCCGAGCAGGCCGAGCACCAGATTTTCCGCCGCGACGCGGGTGGCGCGGATCGTGCCGCCGCCCTCGACCAGGAATTCGACGTTGAGCCCGGCCGCGCCCTCGATCTCGAGCCGGGCCGGGCCGATCGTCCGCGCCGAACGCAGCATGCGGGTGGTGAGCGCGACGGTGACCGGGCCGGGATCGGCGCCGGGCCGGCCGCTCCAGATGCCGCGGCCGGGGCGGATGCGCAGGGTCTGGCCCTGGACCTCGACGCTGACCCGGTCGAGCCCGTCCCGGGTGCCGCTCGCCACCGCCCTGCTGGCGCGGCCGACGACGAGGCGGACCCGATAGGGGCCCTCGACGATCACCCGGTCGAAGTCCGAGACCGGAAAGACGCGGTCGGCGGCGGCGGCGGGCGCGGCGAGCGCGCACAGAGCGAGGCAGGCGAGGAGGATCCGGGTCATGGCGCCGACCATGGCGCGAAAAGATGAATGGTCAACCGGTGAGGTGGAGACCCTCTCTCCAGCCCGCTCATCCTGAGTAGCCGGCGAGCCTGTCGAACCGGCGTATCGAAGGACGCAGTGAGGCTCCACCGGCTCCTTCGATACGGGCCTTCGACTTCGCTCAGTCCCTCCTCAGGATGAGCGGGAGGGTGTTCGCGCAAATGAAAAGGGGCGGCCCGTCGCCGGACCGCCCCGTTTCACGGGAATGGGGACAGTTGCAAGCAACTGTCCCCGCGCCTTGCCAGATCAGGCTTCGGCCTCGACCTTCACCTTCTGGTGGGCGACGGCCTTGTTGAGGATGTCGAGCAGCTTCTCGAGCGCCGCTTTCTCGTCAATCTCCTCCATCGCGCCGAGCTCGCGGGCCAGGCGGGTGGAGGCGGCCTCGAAAATCTGCCGCTCGGAATAGCTCTGCTCGGGCGCGTCGTCGGGGCGGAAGAGGTCGCGGACCACCTCGGCGATCGACACCAGGTCGCCCGAATTGATCTTCGCCTCATATTCCTGCGCGCGCCGCGACCACATGGTGCGCTTCACCTTGGGCTTGCCCTTCAGGGTGGCGAGCGCCTCCTGCATGGTCTTGTCCGAGGAGAGCTTGCGCATGCCGACGCTTTCCGCCTTGTTGGTCGGGACGCGCAGCGTCATCTTTTCCTTCTCGAACCTCAGCACGTACAGCTCCAGCTGCATGCCGGCGATGTCGGTCGACTGCAGCTCGACCACGCGGCCGACGCCATGCTTGGGGTAAACGACATAGTCGCCAACGTCGAAGCTCAACGCTTTCGTTGCCATCTATAAAACCTTCCTATGGAAATGGCCGCCTGTGCCGGACCAAGCCCGCATCTGCCCCAAAAGACGCAGTCCGAAATGTCCGATTTGTGCGGCAATTCTTCCGTGATCACCGGGTGCGGATGCGACGGCACCCGCTTCGATAACCGACTATATAGCAGGAAATTGCCCGGAAATCTAGGGGTGCGACTACGCTAGGGCCACCGGGCGGCTAGGGGCGTGGCGGATTGCGGTTCGCGCGCGCGGCGTCGATGCTCCACGGGCCCGGGCCGGCGACGGAGAGATAGAGGAAGACGAAGCAAAAGAGGATCGCCGCGTCGCCGTTATTGTTGACCGGGAAAGGGTCGCCGAGCTGGAAATGCGCGAACCAGAAGGCGACCGCCATCGTGCCCGAGGCGAGGAAGGCGGCGGCCCGGGTGAACAGGCCGATTGCGATCAAGAGGCCGCAGACGAGCTCGACGATCCCGGCATAAGCGCCGAGATTAGCGAAGGCGAGGCCGCTGCCCGCGGCCTGACCGGCCGGGAAGCTCAGGAATTTCTGGGTGCCGTGCTCGAGGAAGATCAGGCCCGAGACGATCCTGAGGATGCTGAGCATCGCCGGGGCGGGCGGCACGGGCCGCATCAGTCGCCCTCGCCCGGATCGGCGGAGAAATATTTCTCGAACTTGCCGTCCTCGCCCTTATGCTCGTCGGCGTCGGCGGGGCTGTCCTTCTTGCGGGTGATGTTCGGCCATTCGGCGGAATAAGTGGTGTTGACCTCCAGCCATTTTTCGAGGCCGGCCTCGGTATCGGGCAGGATCGCCTCGGCCGGGCATTCGGGCTCGCAGACGCCGCAATCGATGCATTCGGAAGGGTTGATGACGAGCATGTTCTCGCCCTCGTAGAAGCAGTCGACCGGACAGACCTCGACGCAATCCATATATTTGCAGCGGATGCAGGCATCGGTGACGACGTAGGTCATGGCTTCACACTCTCCCAGGAGAAGTCCCTAATCCGCGCCCGGCGCGCCCGTCAATTCGCAATAGAGTGCCCTTGCCTCGGCCGGCGGGCCCCGGCGGGCCGGCAGGGCCTCGATCCGGAGCACGCGGACCTCGCCGCGGCGGGCGAAGCTCAGCACGTCGCCGACGCGGACGGGGGCGTGGGCCTTGTCGATGACTCGGCCGTTGAGGCGCAGCCGGGCCTTCTCGGCCAGCGCCTGGGCGAGCGCGCGGGTCTTCACGATTCGGGCGAACCAGAGGAACTTGTCGATCCTCAGCGCTTCAGCCACGCTTCAGCCCCGCCAGAGCGGCGAAATGGTTCGAGCCCGGCGTCTCGGGCGCGCGCGGCCGACGGCGGCGCTCGCGGCCGCGCCAGATCCAGCCGGGCGCCGCCTCGTTGGGGCGGAAGCCGATGTCGCGCATCAGCCGGGCGACGGTCTCGGGCAGCAGCCCCAGCGAAATGACCAGGGCCGCGTCGATCGCCTCGTCAGCCGCGCCCGCGCGGGCCTCGTGGGCGCGGGCGGCGATCCGCTCGGCCATGTCGACGCGGATCATCTGCGGGCCGGCGGCACGGAAGCCGAGGCGGCCGAGGAGCCCCCGGTCGGCCGGGGTCGGCAGGACCACGCTCGAATGCGGCGGCAGCGCGGGCATGTCGGCGCCCGCCGCCGCCGCGCGCAAGGCGGCGCGCCAGCGCATCGCCTCGGGCTTGAGCAGAGCGGGCATGTAGAGGTCGAGCGCGCCGATGCGGATGCCGAGCCCGGTGACGGCGCGCCGTTGGTCCTTGTCGAGCGCGGCGAGCGCGCCGGCGACGGCGTCGCGCGTAATGATCCCGCCTTCGTCGACGAGCAAGGCGAGCACGGCGCGCACCGCCGCCGGCGCGGCCTTGTCCTGGGCGGCATGGCCGGCGGCGCGCAGCGGGCCGAGCGCGGCCTCGGCGCCGGCGCGCAGCCAGTCCTTGAGCCTCAGGATCACGGCCTCGCGGCCCTTGTCGGAGACGCGCTCGATGCGCCGGTCGAGCAGGATGCGCGGGCTGAGCAGATTCTTGCCCGGTCCGAGCCTGGCCACCTCATGGCCGCGCCACAGCAAGGCGATCGGCAGCCCGGCTTCGGTGCGCAGGGCGAAATTCTCGTCGGCGTCGGCGACGAGGGCGGCGGCGCGCTTCTCATATTCGCCGCCGAGCCGGCGCTCGGCGGTGGCGAGGAGCATCTTGCGGTCGGCGTGGCGGGCGGCGGGATCGACCTCGAAGGCGAAGCCGCTGAGCCGGCCGATCGCATAGGAGCCGACGCTGACCTCGCCCTCGGCGTCGATCAAAACCGGGAATTCGCCGGCGCCCTTCTTGCCGAGGTCGCGCATCAGCACCGCGGTGCGGCGGTCGACGAAGCGCTGGGTGAGCCGCTCGTGGAGCGCGTCGGAGAGCTTCTCCTCGACCGCCATGGTGCGCGCGGCCATCTCGGCCGGCGCCGCGAGCCAGTCGGCGCGGTGGGCGATATAGGCCCAGGTGCGGACGCCGGCGATGCGGTCGGCGAGCGTGTCGATATCGCCCTGGACATTGTCGAGCCGCGCCACCTGCTCGGCATACCAGCCCTGCGGGATGCGGCCGTCGCCCTCGCTCAGATGGAGGAACAGTCGCGCGACCAGCCGGCTGTGCGGCTCGGGGCCGGTCTTGCGGAAATCGGGCAGGCCGCAGGCGGCCCAGAGCCGGCGGACCAGATCGGGCGAGGTCGCGCGGACATAGACCTCGGGATCGGCGGCGAGCAATTTCAGCACGGCGAGGTCGACCGCCTCGGGCGCGGCGCGGACCTCGCGGCGGACCGGCTTGCGCTCCAGCGAGCGGATCAGCTCGTCGACGCTGCGGAAATCCACCTCGCTCTCGCGCCAGTAGAGGAAATCGAGCGGCGCGAAGCGATGCTCCTCGATCCGCTCGATCTCCTCGGGGCGGAATTCGGCGAGCGCGTCGCCCTCGAGCGTCAGGCTGCCGAACGTGCCGTCGCGCTGATGGCGCCCGGCGCGGCCGGCGATCTGCGCCATTTCGGCGGGGGTCAGGCGGCGGCGCCGGTTGCCGTCATATTTGGAGAAGCCGGCGAAGGCGACATGGTCGACGTCCATGTTGAGGCCCATGCCGATCGCGTCGGTGGCGACGAGATAATCGACCTCGCCGGCCTGGTACATGGCGACCTGGGCATTGCGGGTGCGCGGGGAAAGCGCGCCCATCACCACCGCGGCGCCGCCGCGCATCCGGCGCAGCATCTCGGCGACCGCATAGACCTGCTCGGCCGAGAAGGCGACGATCGCCGAGCGCGGCGGCAGCCGGGAGAGCTTGGCGGCCCCGGCGTAGGACAAGGTCGAGAAGCGCGGCCGGGTGGTGATCTCCGCCTTGGGCAGCAGCGCGCGGACCATCGGCTTCAGCGTCTCCGAGCCCAGGATCATCGTCTCCTCGCGGCCGCGGGCGTGCAGCATCCGGTCGGTGAAGACATGGCCGCGCTCGGGATCGGCGCCGAGCTGGCCCTCGTCGATCGCGACGAAGGCGAATTCGCGCTCCAGGGGCATGGATTCGGCCGTGCAGCAGAACCAGCGCGCCTGATCTGGCAGGATCTTCTCCTCGCCGGTGATCAACGCGACCTGGTTGGCGCCCTTGAGCCCGACCACCCGGTCGTAGACCTCGCGCGCCAGGAGGCGCAGCGGGAAGCCGATCATGCCCGACGAATGGCCGCACATCCGCTCGACCGCGAGGTGAGTCTTGCCGGTATTGGTGGGGCCGAGAATGGCCTTGAGCTCGGCGTTCATCGCCCCAAGATCGGACCTGGAACCCGGAAGCGCAACCTTTTCCGCCGCTCGTCGGGCGAGCCCGTCGCTTCACCGCAAGAGCCGGTGCCGGCGTAGAATCCGTAATTTGACTTTAACCTCTTTTCTTCACAACTCTCGCCATCTGCCGGGCGGGGTGCGCGGCGGGATTTTCAGGCGCGCGGGGACCGACCGGCCTTGTACCAGTTGAGCGAGATGAGCGGCGCGACGGCGGGCGGCAGCGGGCAGCTGGCGCTCGGCATCCCGCTCTGTCGCGCGCCGCCGCTGAGGCCCGCCTTCGGCCAGAAAGGCGAAGCGGGGAACGGGCGGCGCAACGTCGGCGGTGTCGATCTCGTCACCGATCTTGGCCGGGACATCGGCTCGGGCCTGTGGTTTCGCGGCCTCATCACCTGCGGCGCGCTCTGTTACGCGGCCTGGTCGCTGGCGCCGACCCTGCAGCCGATTCCGGGCGCCGCGCCGGCGCCCTATGACGATGCCCAGCTCGAAGCCTCGCGCGCGCTCGCGATCGCGCCGCTCGCTTATGGCGCGGACACCGGCCGCCGGATGGCGCCGACCGACGCGGTCGAGGCGCTGGCCGAAAGCCCCGAGCGGCCGATCCTCGACCTTCGCGCCACCTTGGGCCGCGGCGACGGCATCGCCGCTTTGCTCGAGCGCGCCGGCGTCGGCAATGACGAGGCGGGCCGGGTCGCCGCTTTGCTCGCCGGCGTGGTCACCGAAATCCGCCCCGGCACCACCGTCGACCTCACTTTGGGCCGCCGGCCGGACCGCAGCGTCGCCCGCCCGCTCGACCGGCTGAGCTTCCGCGCCCGCTTCGACCTGCGCGTCGAGATTGCCCGCGTCAACGGCACGCTCGCCTTGACCCAGATCCCGATCCATGTCGACGAGACCCCCTTGCGGATCCAGGGCCGGATCGGCGCCAGCCTCTACCGCTCGGCGCGCGCCGCCGGCGTGCCGGCACGCGCGGTCGAAGCCTATATCCGCGCCCTCAATACCCAAATGCAGGTGCCCGCCGGGATCAGCGCCGAAGACCGCTTCGACATCATCGTCGAGCATCGCCGCGCCGCCACCGGCGAGATCGAGACCGGGCAATTGCTCTATGCCGGCCTGGTCCGCCCGAGCGGCCGCTCCCTGCAATTGATGCAGTGGTCGATGGGCGGCCAGACCCAGTGGTTCGAGGCCTCGGGCATCGGCCGGCAGACCGGGGGCGGCGGCCTGCAAATGCCGGTGCCGGGCCCGGTCACGTCCAATTACGGTCTCAGGATGCACCCGATATTGGGCTATGCGCGCATGCACCGCGGCCTGGATTTCCGCGCCGGCATGGGTTCGCCGATCATCGCCGTGGCCGACGGCATCGTCGCCCGCGCCGGCTGGGCCGGCGGCTATGGCAACCAGGTGAGGCTCAACCATCCCGGCGGCCTTTCCACCTCTTATTCGCATATGAGCCGGATCGCGGTCGCGCCGGGATCGCGGGTGCGCCAGGGCCAGCTGATCGGCTATATCGGCACAACCGGCCTGTCGACCGGGCCGCACCTCCATTTCGAGACCTACCGCAACGGTGTCACGATCAACCCGCGCTCGGTCCGCTTCGTCGGCCGCGCCCGGCTCACCGCCGCCGATCTCGCCAGCTTCCGCGCCCGCCTGCGTACTTTGCTCGGCACCCCGGTCGGCGCGCAACAGGCGCAGACGCGGCCGGCGGGCGGAGCCGCGCGACCGGCAAGCTGATCCGCACCCGGCGAAGGCCGGGGTCTCGTGGAAATTGCCGAGACGTCTTGTCCCGGGGTCCCGGCCTTCGCCGGGATGACGGGAGGCCTCAGCGCCCCTGCGCGCGCCAGCGCTTGACGACTCGGGAGACCATCGCTTCCTCCTCGCCGGTCTGCTTCCACAAAGCCGAGAAGAGCGGGTCGGACGAAGCCGGGCAGCGGTCGCGTTCGAGGTCGTCGAAGCTGACCCTGATCGGGATCGAGACGCCCTCGCCGCAGACGATGCACTCGCGGTTGCGGAGCGCCGGGATGACGTCGAGGAAGCCGCGCGAGCCTTCCGGCATGGCCGACTTGACGAAGGCCTGGTCGCGGTCGTTGTTGAGGCGCATCGCGATGATCGTGCCGCATTGCGAGAGCACGCCCTCGGCGAGGTCGGACGGGCGCTGGGTGATCAGGCCCAGCGACACGCCATATTTGCGGCCTTCCTTGGCGATCCGCTCGAGGATCTTGCGCACCGCCTGGCCGGCCGAATTCTTGTCGGAGGGGATGTAGCGGTGCGCCTCCTCGCAGACCAGGAGGACGGGCCGCTGGACCTCGCTGCGCGACCAGATCGCATAATCGAAGACCAAGCGGGAGAGCACGGCGACCACCACCGAGACGATGTCCGAGGGCACGCCGGAGACGTCGATGATCGAGATCGGCTTGCCCTTGGCCGGCAGGCGGAAGATCTTCGAGATGAAATGGCCCATCGTGTCGGCGACCAGCATCCCTGAGAACATGAACTGGTAGCGCGGATCGGACTTGAGCTCGTCCATCTTGGTCTTCAGCCGCATGAACGGCGCGGTGTCGGTGGCCTTGTTGAGCAGGCCCATTTCGTGGGTGATCGAGTTGGTCAGATCGGAGAGCGTGTAGGGGATGGGCGAATCGACGGTGAGCTTGGAGAGCCCTTCGGCGGCGCGGTTCTTGCCGCGCGCCTGGAGCAGGCATTTGGCGAGGATGTCCATATCGCGCTGGCGCTCGGCGCCCTGGCTGGTGACGAAGACCTCGCAATGCTCCTCGAAGTTCATCAGCCAATAGGGCATTGCGAGATTGTCGACGTTGAAGAGCTCGCCATGGCCCTTGAAGGCGGCCGAATATTCGCCGTGCGGATCGACCATGACGATATGGCCCTCGGGGCTCATGTCGCAGATCCGGTGCATGATGAGGGCGGCCGAGGTCGATTTGCCGGTGCCGGTCGAGCCGAGCAGAGCGAAATGCTTGCCGAGCAGGGCATCGACGTAGAGCGCGGCGCGCACGTCCCGGGTCGGATAGACCGTGCCGATCTCGATATGGGCGCGGTCGTCGGCGGCGAACATCTGCTTCAGATCCTCGCCCGAGACCGGATAGGCCTTGCTTCCGGGGATCGGATAGCAGGTGATGCCGCGCTTGAAGTTGATCAGCCGGCCGCTGGCGCGGTCCTCGTCGCCCTCGCCGAGGAAATCGATCTGGGCGGTGATATGGCCGGCCTCGGCATCGGTGACCTTGAGCGTGCGGACGTTGGCGAGCAGCCAGCGCTGACCCGAGCCGATCTTGATCTGGCTGCCGACCTGGCCCGACATGGCGATGCTCGGATCGGCATCGGCGGCGAGCTCGGCGAGGCGGCGGCCGACGATCTCGACCGAGGCGCCGCTGCCGCCGACCTCGACGATCTGGCCGATCGCCTCGTGCCGCGGCACCAGCGCCTGGCGCGGCTGCATGCCGAGGCCGGCGGGCTCGGCTCCCTCCTCGCGCGGCGGAAAGCTGTGGAGGTTCATGGCGTCGGTCATGCAGCGGGCCTTCGAAACGATGAACCCACAGCCCTAGAGCAAGAGGGTAAACAATCGATTGCCCTAAGCTTAAGCGTATCTTCGCTGGAACAGGGCGCTCGCCGCCCAGCCGAGCAGCAGCGACAAAGCGACGCAGACGATGCCGTAGGTCAGCGACCAATGCTCGGCCGCGTTGGCGACGAAGCCCTCGAAGCCCAGTTTCTCGATCCTGATCTCGCGCGCGGCGCCGGCGATCACCCGGCCGTCCGAGATCAGGAAGGTCTCGGCGGTATAGGTCCCCACCGGCACCCGCGCCGGGATCGCGATCCGCGCGCTGTAGAGCACCCCCTGCCGGATCGCGACGCCGCCCGGATATTCGTTGTAGAGCCCGCTGCGGCGCCTCAAATCGATCAGGCCCGCTTCGAACCGGCGCAGCACGTCGGCCGAGACGCCGCCGCCGGGGGAGAGCTGGAGATTGTCGAGGCCGAGTTCGTAGATCGCCGCCGTGCGCTCGTTGACCAGGCTCCTCAGCGGCCGCGACGAGGCGACCGCGTAAAAGCCCGGTGCCGAGCGGAAGCGCACCCGTTCGACGTTCATCCAGATGCCGGCGACCTTCTGCTTCTCGCGCAGCACGATCCGCTCGAGCGGCCCCTTGAGGACGACGGCGACGTCGGGCGGATGGCGCGGCGTCTGTCCGCCCGGATAGAGGATCGCGCCGAACAGGAGCAATTCGGCGCCCGAGAAGCTGTAGCGTATCTCGATTTGGTCCTGCGAGACGTCGGGCACCAGCCGCGGCTGGGCCTGGGCCTGGGCCTGGGCCTGGGCTTGGGCTTGGGCCGGAACCGGGGGCGGGGACTGTGCCTGGCCGAGCGCCAGCGGCGCGAGCAAGGCGAGGAGGACGGCCCCGGCCCGCCTCACAGCATCTGCACCGTGTAAATCTCCTCGGGCCGGTAGCCGAGCTGGAGGCCCATGCGGAAGGCGACGGCGAGGACCGTGATGGCGAGGATCAGCCGCAGCAATTCGGGCTTCATCTTCTGCGCGAAGCGGGCGCCATATTGGGCCCCGACCACCGAGCCGAGCAGCAGCAGCCCGGCGAGCACGATGTCGACCGAGCGGGTGGTGGTGGCGTGGACGATGGTGGTGACGGCGGTGACGAAGAGGATCTGGAGCAAAGAGGTGCCGACCACGACCTGCGCCGACATGCCGAGCAGGTAGATCATCGCCGGCACCATGATGAAGCCGCCGCCTACTCCGAGCAGGACGGTCAGCATGCCGGTCACGAAGCCGAGCGCCAGCGGCGCCAGCGGCGAGATGTAGAGGCCGGAGCGGTAGAAGCGCCAGCGCATCGGCAGCGCCGCGATCATCGGGTTGTGGCGGCGGTGCGGCCTGGGCGCGCTCCTGGGCTTGATGATGTCGAGCGCGGTCGCGGCTTCCTTCGCCATGAGGACGCCGATTCCGGTCAGCAGGACGACGTAGAGGAGAGCGATGACGGTATCGATCTGGCCGGTCTCCTGGAGCAGGCGGAAGAGGAGGCCGCCGAGGAGGGAGCCGAGCACGCCGCCGGCGATGATCACCGCGCCCATCCGATAGTCGACGCCGCGGCGGCGGGTATGGGCGAGCACGCCGGAGATGCTGGTGCCGGTGATCTGGGTGGTCGAGGAGGCGACCGCGACCGCGGGCGGGATGCCGAAGAAGATCAGGATCGGCGTGGTGAGGAAGCCGCCGCCGACGCCGATCATGCCGGTCAGGAGCCCGACCACGCCGCCCAGAGCGACGATCACGAGCGCGTTCACGGAAAGGCCGGCGATCGGCAGATAGATGTCCATCGGCCGCGGACCCTAGACTCTCCGGCGCGGAGGCGGAAGGCGGCAGTCCCGGCTGGGCTAGGCCAGCCGCTCAGCCAGCAGCGCCTGCACGGGCGCGAAATCGGTGTCGGGGCTGGCGCGCAGGTGGAGCGGATGGGCATCCGATTCGAGCAGGATGCGGAACTCGCTGCGGGCGGCGCCGTCGGCGGCGCGGTTCAGCGAGAATTGGCGGACGGCGCGGTAGGAGATGGAGGTGGTCTCGATCCGCTCGGCGATCACCACCTGGACCTGGACGGTGACGATGCGGCGGTCGGTGAACAGGACGGTGGTCGTCTCGCCGCGGAAGCCGGCCTCGATCCGCTCGCCCTGGAGCAGATGGTCGGAATAGTCGCCGAAATCCGCGCGATCGAGCGCGGCGACGTCGAAGGTGCGCATCGCCATGAGCGGCTGCTAGCGCAGCGGCGGCGGAAGCGGAAGGCCGGCAGTCTCCCGCCGGCCTTTGCTTGCAGGCTCACCAGCGGCGGTCGCGATAGCCCCAGCCGCCGCGGTTCGAGCCGCGCCCGTAATAGCCGCGGCGGCGGTCGTCGTGGCGGGCGTCGCGCAGCTCGCGGCGGCACTCGCGCAGCTCCTCGCGATATTCGCGGCGGCTGTCGGCGCGGCGCAGCTCGCGGCGGCATTCGCGCAGCTCGCGGCTGGTCTCGCTGTTGTTGTAGCGCTGGCCGTAACCATGGCCGTAGCCATTGCCGTACCCGAAGCCGCCGCCCCAACGCTGGGCGGAGGCGGTGGAGGGGATGGCGACCGCGGCGGCGAGGCCGGCGGCGAGAACGAGGATACGCATGCTCTTCACTCCTGGATCTGACGACGTCCCGCCGGACGCGCGACGCGCGTGCGAAACGAGCCGATCCTACGCCCCGTTGCATGAACGCAGAACTACGCGCCGTTCATCGGCGGTTTAGGCGGACCTCGTTGCGGAGGCGCAGCGGATCGGCGA
>JAXDPD010000064.1:0-32746 GCA_034668505.1 Sphingomonadales bacterium | reverse complement strand
GAAGCAGCGGCGGCGGCGGCTATGGCAGCGGCCAGAACCAGCAGAACCAGCAGGGTCAGCAAAGCGGCGGCCAGGGTGAAGACACCGGCCTTCGCCAAGGCGGCGGAAGCTCCGACGGCCAGTCGCGCGGCGAGGATTTCGACGAAGCCCAGGGCGGCGGCCGTGGCGCTTCCGGCGGCCAGCAGGACCAGCAGGGCGGGCAGGGCCAGTTCCAGCAGGGCGGCCAGTCCGGGCAGGGCCAGTTCCAGCAGGACCAGCAGGGCAGCCAGTCCGACCAGGGCGGCTTCCAGCAGCAGCAGCAAGGTGGCCAGTCGCAGCGCGAAGGCGGCGCGGAGTTCCAGCAGGACCAGCAGTCGAACCAGGATCGCGGCCAGGGCCAGAGCGGGATCGAGTTCGAGAGCGACCAGAGCTAGACGCCTGGCTTGATCCGACGAAAGGAAGGGCCGTCCGCTTGGGCGGCCCTTCTTTTGTACGCACCTTCCGTGCGCGGGGGGCGAAGGGAACCACTCGCCGCGCCGCGAGTCTTGTTACGCATCAGTTATAATATCAGGAGACCGACATGGCGAAAAGTCCGGACCAAGGCGGCTCAGGCGGCTCGAAAAGCAAAGGCGGCACGAGCGGAGTGCTTCCCGACTCGCTCAAGGAGGCCGGCGCGCGCGCCGCCGAGCTGGCTCAGAATCCGGTGGCCCGGTCGATGCTCGCGGCCGGCCTCGTTACCGCCGCGGCGGCGCTCACCGCCAATGCGCGGGTCCGCAAGTCGGTTCGCGACGCCGGCCGCGACGCGCTCGATACGGCCGAAGCGGCCGCCGACAGCGCCAGCAAGATCGGGGCGGCGATCGTCACCGCCGCGACCGACGCCGTCCGGCGCCTCCTGTCGGGAAGCGAGGAGAGCGGTTCGGAAGCGGGCTCGGGCGCGCAATCCTCTTCGGGACGTAAAAGCGGCTCGGCCTCCGGGCGCGCCAAGGCTTCGGCGAAACCGGCCGCCGCGAAGGCGGGAGCCTCGCGCGGGGCGGCCAAGGCCGCCGGCAGTCCGGCACGGGGCAAGACCGCGTCCGCTTCCGGCGCGGGCGGAAAGTCCGCACCGACGGCTTCGAGCGCCAAGGCCTCCGTCGCCAGGGCCTCCGGCGCCAAGGCGGCGGACGGAAGCGGCAAAGCCTCCAGGGCGGCTTCGGGCGGCAAGGGCCGATCCGGCGCCAGCGGTTCGACCGGAAGCTCGGGGCGGAGCGCCTCGAAGGGCGGCGGCGCCGGCGCAGGCCGCAAAAGCGGCGCCGCGGGCGCGTCGGCGTCGGGCGGTTCGAGCGGCGCCGGCTCGGAAGGTTCGGGCGGCTAGCGCAGGCCTGCTCAAATCGAAGCAGGCCAGTCCGTCATGCCGGACTTGATCCGGCATCCACCTTCTTCGTTCAGGCTCGAGCGAAGGAAAGGTTGGACCCCGGATCGGGTCCGAGGCGACGATCCTGTTTCGACAGGACCGGCCTAGAAGCGCAGCCTGCCGCCCATGGCCAGGATGAAGACGTGCTGCCTGTCGACCCGGCCTTCGGTCAGGATGTCGGTCTGGGCCGGAGTTCCCGCATAGAAGTGCTCGTCGCGATGGATCGGGCTGGCCTCGACGTCGGTGAAAGTGGCGGCGGCGTCCAGCGAGATCCGCTTGCTCATCCGGTAAGTGGCGCCGACATTGTAGTTGACCCGGTCGCCGTCCGGAACGCGCGCATCGCGCGAGGCGTCCCGGGTGGGGGTCGGGTCGATCTGGACTCCGCTTCTAAGCGTGAGCCGCTCACCCAGAGTCTGGTCGAAGCCGACCGCGACGCTCCACGTATTCTTGTAATTTTCGGCGATGGCATTGTTGACCGGGCCCGAAATGTCGAGGACGTCGAACTCGCTCCAGCCGAAATGGACCGCCTGGGCATTCAGCGTCAGCCCGTCCGTGATGCCGATGCGAGCGCCGAACAGGAGCTGCCAGGGCGTGGTGAAGCGGACGGTGGCCGGGCCGGAGGTGTTGCGGGCGGCGAGCGGTCCGGTGAGCCCGGTCACCGTGATCGGGCCCTTGGTCTTGTGATCGATCGCCGACTTATAGGCGATTCCGATCGACACCCGCTCCGCCGGCCGGAGCTGAACGCCCGCGCTCCAGCCCAGGTCCCAGCCGTTGCCGGTGAGCCGGAGCCGGGCGTCGGGAGATCCCGGCGCCAGGTTCGGCAGCGCGTTGGAAAGCCAGGCATCGCTATATTCGATGTTGAGCGCCGCTCCGACGCTCAGCCAATCGGTCGCCTTGACGGCGATCGAGGGCTGGAAGTCGAGCGTGAGCAGGCGGGTGCGGATCGCGGAATAGCGCTGCCAGCCGGACGGATCATATTGGCTGGTGAAGCTGAACGGCGCGGTGACGGCGAGGCCGATCGCGATGCGCTCGCCGAGCGGAAGCGCGAAGGCATTGTTGGGAGCGATGCCGCGCCGGATCGGATCCTCGAGCCGGGGCAATCCTCCCACCGGCACCGGCGGAACCCCCGGCCGGTCGATCAACGTGCCGGAATCGCTGACCCGGCCGCTCGGCAAGATGGCGGTGGCGCCGAACGAGGCTTCGGCCTCGGTGGCGCCGGCGATCGCCGCCGGGTTCCACCACAAGGCGGCCGGGCCCTGATCGGCGACCTCGCCCGAATTGGCTCGGCCCCAACCCCTGACCGACTGCTCCTGAAGGTAGAATCCGGCCGCGTCGGCGGGGCCGGCGAAGGTCACAAAAAGCGCCGCCGCCGTCCCGAAAAGCAACAGACGCGTCTCGGAGGCGCGGCCCCCACCAGCTATCGCGATCATTTTTTCCCCCCACGTGGAGCCTTGCCAGGCACCCCTCTGCATAGGAATTAGAAACGAAATCTTTGTTTCTCAACCTTTTTAATTTTCATCCGAAATGGATATTTGACGGTCCACCTACGGACCAATACGAGCCTATGCGGCAACACCTAAACGGTTAACGCTCGAAACGTGCCTGCGCCCGATTGTTCAACGCCAACTTCTATGCTTACTGATGCGTACACCAAATGCTTGAGGCAAAACGATGAATCAACATTTCAGCCTTCCGGCGTCAAACGAGGGGCCGTTAATGGCGGTCGCCGCAGAGGCTCGCGGAGGGGCGCTCCCCCTTCAGCATCGCGACCGTCCGGCGGGTACGCGCCTGTTCGATCTGGGCCAGCTCGACGTATGCTGGGAGGCGGAATCCGGCACCTTGTGGACCCATATGACTCCGGTCGACCGGCCCAATTTCAACCGGGCGATGCTGCGCGACTTCCAGCGCTGGCAGGCGGAAATCGGGCGCGAGTTCGCGGACCCGCGCGAAGGCCTCAAATATCTGGTTCTCGGATCACGGTTTCCCGGCGTTTTTAACCTGGGCGGTGATCTCGAGCTTTTCGCGCGGTTCATCGACGTCGGCGACCGCGACGGCCTCGTCCGCTACGGCCGCGACTGCGTATCGATTCTCCACAACAATTTGCGGCGGCTCGAGCTTCCGATCGTCACCATCGCCCTCGTCCAGGGCGACGCGCTCGGCGGCGGCTTCGAAGCGGTGCTCAGCTTCAACGTCGTCGTCGCCGAAAAGGGCGCCCGGTTCGGGCTTCCCGAAATCGCCTTCGGCCTGTTCCCCGGAATGGGCGCGCACAGCCTCCTGTCGCGCAAGATCGGCCTCGCCCGGGCCGAGGAGATGATGCTTTCCAACCGGCTCTACAGCGCGGAAGAGATGCACGAGATGGGACTCGTCCAGGTGCTTGCCGAGCCGGGTTGCGGCGAAGAGGCGGTGCGCGCCTATATCGCCAAGAACGGCCGTCGCCAGGCCGGGCATCGCGGCATCTACCAGGCGTCCAGCTTCGCAAATCCGGTCACCCTCGAGGAGCTGAACGGGATCGTCGACGTCTGGGCCGACAGCGCACTCTGCCTCACCGACGCCGACCTGAAGCTGATGCGTCGCCTGGGCAGCGCGCAGACTAGGCTTGCAGCCGCCTAAGGCTTCCAGGCTCGGGATCCGCCTCCAGCCATTCCTCGCCGCGCCCCTGCATTTCGAGGCGGCGGTTGATCACGGACTCGGGCACCGGCCGTCCCAGGAAGAAGCCCTGGGCGGCGGTGCAGCCGGCGCCGGTGACGTAGCCGAGTTGCGTCTCGGTCTCGATGCCCTCGGCGACGATCTCCATGTCGAGCTCGGCGGCGAGGCTGACCAAGGCGTGGATGATCGCCCGGGCCTCGCGGCTCTTGGTGACGTCGGCGATGAAGGTGGTGTCGATCTTGATCTTGTCGAAGCGATATTTCTTCAAATAGGTCAGCGACGAATAGCCCGTTCCGAAATCGTCGATCGACAGCTTAAGGCCGATCCTCTGGAACTCGCGGATCAGCGAGTTGGACTGGGGATTCTCCTCGAGCAGGACGCTCTCCGTGATCTCAAGCTCGAGCCGCCGGGCCGCCAGGCCCGAGCGATAGAGCGCGGAGAGGATCATGTGGCTGAGATGGAGATCCTTGAGCAGGGCCGGCGACATGTTGACGGCGATGCTGACGTCCTCCGGCCATTTCGCCGCGGCGGCGCAGGCCTGGTAGAGGACCCAGTGGCTGATCGGCGAGATCAGGCCGGTGCTCTCCGCGAGCGGGATGAACTGGGCCGGGCTGACCATTCCAAGCTCGGGGTGATGCCAGCGCAGAAGCGCTTCGCAGCAGGTGACCTTCTTGGTCTTCAGGTCGACGATCGGCTGGTAATAGACCTCCAGCTCGCCCTTATCGATCGCTTCCTTGAGCGCGCCTTCGAGCCGGCGCTTCTGCTGGAACTCTTCCTGCATCTTCGCCTCGAACAGGCAGAAGTCGTTCCGGCCGTTCGCCTTGGCGTGGTAGAGCGCCATGTCGGCATGCTGGAGCAGGATATCGGCTTCCGTGCCGTGGCCGGGCGCCACCGCCGCTCCGATCGAGCCGGTCACCTGGATCGAGGCGCCCTCGACCGTCATCGGGACGGCGAGGCCGCGCATCACCTCACGGGCCAGCTCCTCGGCGAAATAAGGCTTGGTGCCGCGGGCGAGGAGAACGAACTCGTCGCCGCCGAATCGGGCGACGCTGCCGCGCCCGTCGACGATCGAGGAAAGCTGGCGGGCCACGGTGCAGAGCACCCCGTCGCCGGTGGGATGGCCGAGGGAATCGTTGATCTCCTTGAACCGGTCGAGATCGATCCACAGCACGGCGAGCTGGTCGCCTGACTCGGGGAGCTCGGCCAGCTCGGTCTGGAGCCGCTCCTGGAAGGAGCCGCGGTTTTCGAGGCCGGTCATCGTGTCGAACCGCGCCAGCCGCTCGAAGCGCTCGGTGAGGCGCTTCTGCTCCTGGGTGGCGGACATGGCTTTCAGGACGGCGGAATAGGTCTGCAGGGTGATGTCGACCATGCCGAACATGAAGGCGCAATTGACCGCCCCCAGGACCCAGCGGAGCGGATCCTGGCTAAGGAAGAGGCCGACGGAGACCGGCACCGAGGCGAGGGCGAGCTGGCCGATGGCGATGACCGGGCGGCCGGCGTTGCGACCGCAGATGCCGGCGGCGTAGCCGGTCGTGAGCATCGCGGCGAGGAGATGGTAGAGCGGCTCGTCGGTCCGCACCAAGGCCAGGAGCGTCATCAGCCCGAGCAGTGCGGCATAGGCCCAGGCGCCGATCTCGTAGATGGTCTCGGCCCGAGCGTTCTCGATCACGTTCTGGTCGGCGACGCGGTGGAAGAAGACGGCGTGCGCGACGCGTATGGCGCCGGTCAGGCTGATCGCGACGGCGACGGCGGTGAGCCAGGAATCGCCGCTGGCGAGCGCGATCGCGGTGCTGCAGGCGCCGCCCCCGACCGCGCCCGCCCCAAGCGAGGTGGGCGAGGCGAACAGGGTTTCCACCAGCGACCGGCGCACTTCCTCGGCGGCCGTGCGGTCCGTTTTCGCTAGGTCGCGCAACTTCGCGAGAATACTGGCCACGTCTCTCCCCCGGAAGCGGCCCTTCTCGCGCAAACTTCTTTATCTTGGATTAAGGGCGTTCTATTTCGCATTCCGCCGGGAACTTGCGCGTCTTTGCAGCGCTCTAGGCCGTTATGGTGTTCCCTTTGCGTACTGAGCGGCCCGAGCCGTCCCGATCCATATCCAGGATACAATTGATGGTCCGAACGCCGGACGGCGACCGATGGGCCGTCTCCTTCTCGGTCGGAATGGAGCGATTCATCGGCCCTTATCCGCGGATTCCCGGCCTTCGTTCAGGCAACGGGCTGCTGGAATATCAGCCGGTCGGCTGCGCTCGCAGCGGCTGCCCCTCATCGCCGCCGGCGCCATAGCCCCTGGCGCGTTCGAACTGCGGCTTCAGGCGGTCGTTGAGAGGGTGGTAGTTGTAGAAGGGAACCGACGGCCACAAATGATGGCCGAGGTGCAGATTCTGCCCGAGCAGGATACGGTGAGCGACCGGCCAATAGACCCTGGCCTTGTTGTAGCGGTCCGTCTTGTCGAAGGGCACGTGGGGCAGCCACTGGAAGAAGATGTTGAGCAGGACGAGCCCGATCATCATCGGCAACCAGTAGAGCAGCACCGCGATCTTGCCGAAACCGAGCGCGACCGCCACCCAGAAGGCCAGCTGGAGCGCGGTGACGGTGATCGCGTGAACCTTCAATTCGTTGGAAGTCAGCCGGGCCTGCTTCATGGTGTAGCTCGCGGCGGGAACCATCCGCACGATCGGCAGCGGCAGCAGCAGCAAGGTGCGCAGGAAGATCACCCGGCCGACGCTCTTCCACAGGGGCCCGTGGCACAGATTATAGTCGGGGTCGCCGTCGGTGTTGGTATGCTGATGATGAAGCAGGTGGATCCGGCGCAGCGCCGGATAGCTGGTCATCATGTTGAGCGCGCCCCACCAGCCGAGCAGCTGGTGGACCCAGGCGAGGCGGGGGCTCCGCACCACGTTGCCGTGGATGCTCTCATGGACGAGCGTATAATAAGCGAAGTGGATGTAGCCGAGCGGCAGGATCACCAGCCAGTAGGGCAGGACGCCGAGCAGCGCGCCCGCGATCAGCCCCGCCTGGATCAGCGGCAGCAAGGCGGCCAGCCGAAGCGTGGGCCACGCCACCGGCGGCGACAGCGCCTCCGCTACCTGCCTTTCCTCCCTGATCGACATCGCCGGCATTCGTTCCCCGCTCCCTGGAGGGTCGCTTCCGAACCCCCGACTAATTGGTTTCCACTGTTTTTACCACAGACGGCACGCGATGACACCTCTCGAGACGGCATAAAAGCGGCCGGCGGACTGGAAGTCGCACGATGGCACATTTGCGACCCGCGAGCTTACCGCCGCGCCGCAACCCTTTGTGAAGGATTGGCGGCTTAAACCCCCGGGAATGAAACGCGCAGCCGACTTTTTCCGCGAAGCCCTGACGCCGCCGACGGTGGAGCGGTCGAACGTCGGGCCGGTCGAACTCGTCCTCCGTCTGGCCGAAGGGGAGGCCTGGACCGTGAGCTTCTCCCCGGGAATCGAGCGCTTCATCGGCCACTATCCGCGCCTCCCGGAAATCGCCCCCGACGGCACCTTGCTGACTTTCAGCCGGGGCTAGCGCCCGGGCGGCCCGCCTTCGACGCCGGCCCGCGCCAACCCACTGCATCGCCCGCCTGGATCCTGAAACGCGGCGCGGCTCGACGGCTTCAGGCGCGACGCCTGGAAACGATCCTCAGAGCGGGCTCACGTCCACGCCGCGCGCCGCCAGGGTCGAGCGCATGTCGTAATAGGCCGCCTTGAGGCGGTGGTGGGGGATGTTCGGGTAGAGATGGTGGACGATGTGGTATTGCATCCCCATCGACAGGACGTGGCCGAGCTTGCTCTTGAACACGCGGGTGTTGAGATACCGGCCCTGCTGGTCGCGCGGATGGTGCGGCGCCCAGCTCAGATAGAAGCGGATGTAGGACAGGCCGATGTGGCGGGGCAGCCACCAGATCGCCGCGACGACCAGCGCATAGCCGCTCCACGCCATCGCGAAGAAGAAGATCATCGCGCCGAGCTGAAGCATCGCCGTGTCGCGCTGCGCCCGCCGCGACGCCGGCGAGTCGATGTCGGCGAGGATGCGCTTGTAGTGATGGATCGAGCCGGCGTAGCGCGGCTGGCGGTTGAGCCAGGTCTTGATCAGCGCGTGCCAGGCGCTGGGCGCCGAATCCGGAAAATCCGGATCCCGCTGCGGATCGTTGCAATGATAGTGGTGCTGGAGGTGCATGATCCGAGCCATGCTGAACGGGAACAGGATCGGAATGGTGCTGACCTGACCGGTCAGCTCGTTGAGCCAGCGCAGCTTCTCCCCTTTGCGGGCGATGTTGCTGTGCATCGCCTCATGGGAGGTGACGTAGCCGCCGGTGGCGATCACGGTCGAGACGAGGCAGCCGAGCCACAATGGCACGATCCCGGCCATCGCCAGCGGGAACAGCGACACCCACAGGGCGAAGCCGCCGAGCGCGAAGGTGGGATAGATCCATCTCGCGCCGCCCAGATATTTGGCGACGACCTCCCTTTCCTGCCTGAGCAGGCGCGCCCGCTCCTCCGGATCGTCGGCCGCCGCCGGAGCCCGGTGACGCGCCGGGGCGCCGAGCGCCGGCGCGGCGAAGCCGAGGTCCGGCGCCGGGCCGGCGGCGGCCGCCTCGATCGTCAAAGCCAGCTTCCCTTGATGGTGGCGTAGAGGCCCCAGGCGCTGCCGAGCAGCAGGCCGACGGTCAGCGGGGCGAGGTTCGCCGGCAGCTCGATCCCCGCGACGGCGATCAGCTCGGCGATCACCGGCGCGATGAAGCCGATGCCGAACAGGAACGGCATTATAAAGAAAATGCCCTTAAGCGCTTGCTGCATATGCCTGACACTACCCCTTTGACCCGAGTGGATCATAGCAAAGGCGGGCCTTCGCGACAATGATCGTCAACGGCGCGTTAACCATGACCGCGGGGCGACCGGAGCCACTGTCCGCATTTGGGCCGGATCGCGGGCCGAACCTTCACGACCGCCCGGCCGAGGGCAGGGATATTGCGGCGCGGTCAGCCGTTGGAGGGCGGATGAACGATCATGATCGGGGCTGCGACGGCGCCCGCCCGCGGGCGGTGCTGTTCGACGTCGACGGCACCCTCGTCGATACCAACGACCTTCACGCCGCCGCCTGGCGCGAGGCCTTTCTCGAATTCGGGCTCGACAAGCCGATCGACGAGATTCGCTGGCAGGTCGGGAAGGGCGGCGACAACCTCATCCCGTCGCTGTTCCCTGATTTGGACAAACCGCGGCGCGAGGCGATGGAGGCTTTTCGCGGCGACCTGTTCAAGCGCGATTACCTGCCCAGGGCGACGCCCTTCCCCGGGGTCCGCGCGCTCTTCGAACGGTTCGTCGCCGACGACGTCAGGATCGTCCTCGCTTCGTCGTCGAGCGCGGAGGACGTGGACTATTATCTCAGCCTGATCGCCTGCGCCGACCTCGTCTCCGCGAAGACCTCGAAGGACGACGCCGAAAGCTCCAAGCCCTGCGCGGACATATTCGCCGCGGCGCTCGCCAAGGTGGCGCCGCTCGGAGTGGAGGAGGTGGCGGTGGTCGGCGATACGCCCTGGGACGCCGAGGCCGCCGGCAAGCTCGGTCTTCGGACGATCGGCTTCCGCTCCGGGGGCTTTCCCGACGAGGCGCTGGCCGAAGCCGGCGCCTGCGAGCTCTACGACGGCCCCGCCGACCTCCTCGCCCGCTTCGACGGCTCGGTCTTCGCCCGTGGCTAAAGGCCGGGCGGCCAGGGCCGTGCTCGACGCCGACGCGGCCGCGGCGGCGGCCGCTCTGCCTTACCAGGGCTCGCCGGCGATGGAGGCGCTCGGCCGGTTCGCCTCGCTCGGCGACCAGCCGCCGCTCCGCACCCTGTGCGCCGCCGTCATCGCCGCCGGCGTGGCGGGCGGCAACCGGCGCCTCGCCCGCGCCGGGGTCAGGATGCTGGTTGCCCACACTTTGGCGACTCTCGCCAAGGATTTCGTCAAGGAGCGGGTCGACCGGACCCGCCCCCGCTCGAAAGGCGAGCAGGGCAAGGATCACGTGCCGAGGGCGGGCCGGCGGACGGCCAAGGAGGAAACCAGCTTCCCGTCGGGCCACAGCGCCGGCGCGGCGGCGGTGGCCCGGGCCTTCGCCCACGATTATCCGGAGCTCGCGGCGCCGGCTTATGCCGCCGCCGCCGCCCTCGCTCTGGCCCAGATCCCCCGCTGCGCCCATTATCCGACCGATGTCGGCGCCGGCTTCGCCATCGGCCTGGCGGCGGAGGCGATAGTGGACATCGGCATCGCTCTGGTCGAGCAGCGGCCCGAATCGACCGAAGATTAGGCTCGACCGAAGATTAGGAGTCCCGCTTTTGCGCCTGTCCCTGCCTCTTATCGCTTTGGTCGCCGCCTGCTCGCCGGCGGCCGACCGGAGCGGGCCGAACCCGAAGCCGGCCGCCGCGACCGAGTGGCAGGTCGCTCCGATCCTCGACACCCCCGAGGCCCGGGACTCGCAAAGCTACGCCCGCCCGCTCGAAGCGAGGGTCACTCACGTCGCGCTCGACCTCAGGGCGGATTTCGCCGCCAGGCGGATGGTGGGCACCGCGACCCTCGACGTCCAAGCCAAGCCTGGCGCGAAGGCGATCGTTCTCGACAGCAAGGGGCTCGAGCTGAAGGGCGTCACCGACGGGGACGGGAAGCCGCTTCGATATGCCTTGGGCAAGGCCGACCCGGATCGGGGCGCGCCGCTGACCGTCGAGCTGAACGGCGCCCGGCGGATCCGGATCGCCTATGCGAGCGCGCCCGACGCCGAGGCGTTGCAGTGGCTGACCCCGGAGCAGACCGCCGGCAAGAAGCAGCCTTTCCTGTTCAGCCAGGGCGAGCCCACCCTCAACCGAAGCTGGATCCCGACCCAGGACAGCCCCGGCATCCGCCAGACCTGGGAAGCCCGGATCGTCGTTCCCGAGCCGCTTCGGGCGGTGATGAGCGGCGAGCGACTGACCGCCGAGGGCGAGCCCGCGCAAGGCGGCGGGCGGGCCTTCCGGTTCCGGATGGACAAGCCGGTGGCGCCCTATCTGATCGCGCTCGCCGCCGGCGACATCGCGTTCCAGAGCCTGGGCCCGCGCACCGGCGTCTATGCCGAGCCGGCGACGATCCGGGCGGCGGCCGCCGAATTGGTCGACACCGAGAAGATGGTGGCCGCGGCGGAGCGGCTCTACGGACCCTATCGCTGGGGCCGCTACGACGTGATCGTCCTGCCGCCGGCCTTTCCTTATGGCGGGATGGAGAATCCGACCCTCACCTTCCTTACCCCGACCTTCCTCGCCGGCGACCGAAGCCTGGTCGGCCTCGTCGCCCACGAGCTCTCGCACAGCTGGTCGGGCAACCTCGTCACCAACGCTGTCTGGCCGGACAGCTGGCTGAACGAGGGCGTCACCTCCTATTTCGAGAACCGGATCATGGAGGCGCTCTACGGCCCCGGCCGGGCGAGCCAGGAGGCGGCCCTGTCGTTCGCGGACATGGAGAGCGCCTTCGCCGAGATCGGCGCCGGCGCGCCCGGCACCCGCCTTCACAATCCCGACGAGAGCGGCGACGGCGGCGCGAGCGGAATCGTCTACGACAAGGGCGCGCTGTTCCTTCGGACGATGGAGCGGACCATCGGGCGGGAGCGGTTCGACGCCTGGCTTCGCTCCTATTTCGACCGCCACGCCTTCCAGCCGATGACCTCGGCGCGCTTCCTCGCCGACCTTCGCGCCAATCTCGTCAAGGGCGACAAGGCGCTCGAGCAGAAGCTGATGCTCGACGACTGGGTCTACAAGCCCGGCCTTCCCGCCAATGCCGTCCGTCCCGATCCGAAGGCCTTCGCCCCCGTCGATGCCGCGCTGGGCGAATTCGGCCGCGGCGCAAAGCCCCCGCTGGGCCTCTGGGGACAGTGGACGACCGCCGAGCGGCTCCGCTTTCTCAACGGACTGCCGCGCACCCTCCCGCAGCCGCGCCTCGCCGAGCTCGACCGCTCGCTCGGGCTGACCGAAAGCCGCAACGACGAGACCCTTTTCGCCTGGCTCCAGCTCGCTTTGGCCAATCGCTACCAGCCGGCCGTCCCCGCCGCCGAGCGCTTCCTGATGACGCAAGGCCGCCGCAAGTTCGTCTCGCCCTTGTTCGAAACGCTGGTCAAGCAGGGCGAATGGGGCCGCCCGATCGCCGAGCGGATCTACGCCAAGGCGCGGCCGACCTACCATTCGGTGACCAGCGGAACGGTCGACAAGCTCATGAAGGGTAGCGGCGGCTAAGGCAATTTCTCATCCCGTGGGCGCAACGGGGACCACCGACATCATGGTTACAACGGTCCCAGCGGTCCGTACTGTCCACGCGGCGCTTCTGTGCGGCCTGATCTACAGCTCGTCGGCAACCTCGGCGGTCGAAATGGACCGCGACATGGCGGCTCTCGACCGCGGTAAATATTTTGCCGCTCTGAAAGGCCTCCAAGCCGATGCGGTCGGCACCGGTAGCGAGGTGCGAGATGGCGCTAGTCTCCAGACCTGGCGCCAAATGCGCGTTTACAGTTCCGTCGCCTACGAGAATGTTCCGGAGAAGCCCTCTGCGGAGTCAGCGGCGGATCGGGAACAGGGTCAGGCACAGAACCTGTCCACCGTTATTTCCCTCGAATCGAAAGCGAAGCTTCTGGTCTTCGTCGGCCGCAGCCATGTTGCCGAATCCCATCAGCTGCAGGACTGAGGGCCGTCGCGGTCGGATAATCTATAGTTCCTCCCCCGGTTTTCCGGGGGAGGGGGGCCAGGCGGAGCCTGGTGGAGGGGTTCTTCTCGGCTGTGCAGAACCCCTCCACCGCGCTTCGCGCGGTCCCCCTCCCCGGCAAATGCCGGGGAGGATTTCAGGCCCTTAATAAGGGAACATCGCATAGCCCTTGTCGCGGACGGCGGCGACATGCTCCGAATATTCGGCGTGGCATTTGTCGCCGGGGCGGATCAGGCCGACCTCGGCCTCGGCCCTCCGGCTCATCGGCAACAAGGTGATCGGGGTCGTCGCCGGAGTCAGCTGGGCGCCGCTTCCGGCGGCCAGCGTGGTGAGCACTCCGTTGAGGGCGCCGGCGCGGGTCGGACGGCCGAGGATCGCGATCCGATATTGGCCCTCGACGTTGGTCACCAGATAGATGTGCCCCGAGAGATGGGGGAAGGAGACGAAGCCGTGCTGCTCGAAGTCGCGGTCGAGCCTCGAGCTTTCGCTGAACGACAGGCAGTGCGTGTCTTCATGCCATTCGATGAGGGTCCGGTAGGCGAAGACCGAATCCGCTTCGCTGAACGACCGGCGCAAGGTCAGATACTCGCCTTCGAGCCAATGGACGGCCGACCGCGAATAGGCGCCCATTTCGTCCGGAGCGAGACGGTTGTCCGCTGCTTCGCGCTCCGGCGCCTTGCCGGTCCGAAGGGCGACCCCGAGGGCACCTTCGAGTCGGACCACCGTCGCCAGGGTGAAGGGGCGCTGGCCGGAAAGCGCCTTTTCGAGAGTCGACAGGCTCACCCGGGCCTCGTCGGCCAGCCACTGGCGCGACAGCCGGCGGCGCGCGAGCTCCTCGCGGATCCGCATCGCGGTCGCGCTGCTCTCCTCGTCGCTCTGGCTGCCCAGCACCTTCGTCTCCTCCGCCGGCCGATACTGCGCACATTTCGGCACATTTCGTCAACTCCCTGCCCGTTTGGGCAGGCGCGAACGCAGGATGCGGCAGACCTTTGTCCGACTATCCCGTAGCGGCGGTTCCACAGCCTGCTATCGAGGGGAGGCGGAAGGGCGCGAAGACGCCGCTTCGCACATTAGGGGAATGAAGATGGTTCGGGCCGCATTGTCAGTCGATGAAAGCCGCGCAAGGCCGTTCGGCTTCGTCAAGCCTCCCAAGCTCGGCGACCGGGTCGGCGTATCGCGCCGCGGCGCCCCGATCTGGGCGACCATCACCGGCTTCAGCATGCAGAACGGCCCCGACGGCCGCGGCACCCTCCTCGTCATGGCGCGGAGCGCCTGAGCTTAGCGCCACTGCCGTCATCCCGGACTTGATCCGGGATCCATGAACACTGACCTGGACGATAATTCGCGGACCGCCATGTTCATGGATTCCGGCCTTCGCCGGAATGACGTGCTGTATCCAGGTCGACCCCGCCGCGATCTCGCTTCTCCCCACTCGACGAGCAGGCACTCGAAGGATTTCCACCCGTCCTCCATTGCCCTCAACCCACCGAAAAATGGTGGATAAGTCATTTACCGTCTTGGCTCGGGATTCGAGTTGAGGCACTATGGCTAGTGGCGCTGCCAAGGGGGCACGCAACAACTTGTAGGCGAAGGCTGCGTTTCCTATATCGGACGCAGGCCCCGTTCGGTTGCCCTGTGGATATCGGGGGCAAGTCGAAATGAAGCGCCCGCGCCCCCTTAAAAGCGCTTAAGGTGGAGTTAAGTCCACTGGAACATGTATAGTACAAGGGGTAGGATGATGGACCTTTCCGGCAACAGCGACATGGGAGCGAGCGACGTGGCCACCACCGTCTCCGATTCGGCCGGGGCGAATTCGGCGGCCGCCGCCGCCGGTCCGAAAATCTATCCGCTCGAGGTCGATCACAGCCGCGATTCGCTGCTCACCGATTTCGGCAAGGAGACCCTGAAGGACCGCTATCTGCTGCCCGGCGAGACCTATCAGGATCTCTTCGTCCGCGTCGCCTCCGCTTATGCCGACGACGCCGAGCACGCCCAGCGCGTCTACGATTATATCTCAAAGCTCTGGTTCATGCCGGCGACGCCCGTCTTGTCCAACGGCGGCACCGGCCGCGGCCTTCCGATCAGCTGCTACCTGAATTCGGTTCCGGACAGTCTCGAGGGCATCGTCGACACCTGGAACGAGAATGTCTGGCTGGCCTCGCGCGGCGGCGGCATCGGCACCTATTGGGGGGCGGTGCGCGGCATCGGCGAGCCGGTCGGCTTGAACGGTAAGACCAGCGGCATCATCCCGTTCGTCCGGGTCATGGATTCGCTGACCCTGGCGATCAGCCAGGGCTCGCTTCGCCGCGGCTCGGCCGCCTGCTATCTCGACATCTCCCATCCCGAGATCGAGGAGTTCCTCGAGATCCGCAAGCCGTCGGGCGACTTCAACCGCAAGGCGCTCAACCTCCACCACGGCGTGCTCGTCACCGACGCCTTCATGGAGGCGGTCCGCGACGGCGCCGAATGGACGTTGAAAAGCCCCAAGGACGGCTCCGAGCGCGCCACCGTCGACGCCCGCTCCCTGTTCCAGAAGCTTGTCGAGACCCGTCTGGCGACGGGTGAGCCCTACATCATCTTCATCGACAAGGTGAACCGGTCGATGCCGAGGCATCACCGCGAGCTCGGTCTCAAGGTATCGACCTCGAACCTGTGCTCGGAGATCACCCTTCCGACCGGGCGCGACCATCTCGGCAAGGACCGGACCGCGGTCTGCTGCCTCTCCAGCCTCAACCTCGAGACCTGGGACCAGTGGAACGGCGACAAGCGCTTCATCGAGGACATCATGCGCTTCCTCGACAACGTCCTCAGCGACTATATCGAGCGGGCGCCGGAGGAGATGGCCCGGGCCCGTTATTCGGCGATGCGCGAACGTTCCGTCGGCCTCGGGGTGATGGGCTTCCACTCCTTCCTCCAGGCGCGCGACATCCCCTTCGAAGGGGCGATGGCGAAGAGCTGGAACATGAAGATCTTCAAGCACGTCTCGGCCCAGGTGAACGAGGCGTCGATGATGCTCGCCAAGGAGCGCGGCCCCTGTCCCGACGCCGCCGACATGGGCGTGATGGAGCGGTTCAGCTGCAAGATGGCGATCGCGCCGACGGCCAGCATCTCGATTATCACCGGCGGCACCTCGGCCTGCATCGAGCCGATCCCGGCCAACATCTACACCCACAAGACCCTGAGCGGCTCCTTCTCGATCAAGAATCCGTATCTGGAGAAGCTTCTGCAGCACAAGTCGATGGACAGCGCCAACGTCTGGAACTCCATCCTCGAGCAGGGCGGCAGCGTCCAGCACCTCGACTTCCTGACGCAGGACGAAAAGGACGTGTTCAAGACCAGCTTCGAAATCGACCAGCGCTGGCTGCTCGAGCTCGCCGCCGACCGCACGCCCTATATCGACCAGGCGACGTCGCTCAATCTGTTCATCCCGGCCGACGTCGACAAATGGGACCTGCTGATGCTCCACTACCGCGCTTGGGAGCTGGGCATCAAAAGCCTCTATTATCTGCGCTCCAAATCGGTCCAGCGCGCCGGCTTCGCGGGCGGGGTCGAGGCCGACAACACCGCCGAGGCCCCCAAATACGAGCTCGCCGCGACGACCGACTACGACGAATGCCTGGCGTGCCAGTGATCTTTCCCGTCGGAGGCGCACCCGTCATCCCGGCGAAAGCCGGGACCTCGGGGAGACCCGCCGAGACTTTCCGACCCGAGGCCCCGGCTTTCGCCGGGGTGACGACCTGCCACTCCCGGGGGAGACTCTGAATGCCCGACACGCTCACCCTCGGCCACATCCTGGTGCTGCTCGGGGCCCTCGCCGGCCTCTACGCGCTCTGGCAGGCCTCGATCTTCCTCAAATATCAGAGCGCCGGCCCGGGCACGCCGCAATATGCCCGGCGCCGCGACGGCAAGCGCTACGCCGTCTGGGGCCTGGTCGCCGCCGCGGCCCTGGTCGCGCTCGGCTGCCTGACGCCGCTCAGCCACGTCGCTTTGGCCTGACGGCGCTCATGCATGCAATGCCCGTCTGGCTCCAGATGCTCCTCGGAGCGGTCCTCGGCTTCGTCGGCTTCGGCCTGGCGGTGAGAGCCAAGCCGGGGCCGAGCCAGAAGCTGTACTTCATCGGCGGCGCCGTCATGGTCCTGATCGGCGCCTTCCTTCTATTGTCCAATTTCCTTTAAAGGAGCGCGTGACATGCCCCTTCTCGAAGCCCGCAAGCAGTATAAGCCGTTCGAATATCCGTGGGCATTCGATTTCTGGAAGCGCCAGCAGCAGATCCACTGGATGCCGGAGGAAGTGCCGCTCGGCGAGGATTGCCGCGACTGGGCCCAGAAGCTGACCGATCACGAGCGCTCGCTGCTCACCCAGATTTTCCGCTTCTTCACCCAGGCCGACATCGAGGTGCAGGATTGCTACCACGACAAATATGGCCGCGTGTTCAAGCCGGTCGAGATCAAGATGATGCTGACCTCATTCTCCAACATGGAGACGGTGCACATCGCTGCTTACTCGCACCTGCTTGACACGATCGGCATGCCCGAGAGCGAATATGGCATGTTCCTCCAATATAAGGAGATGAAGGACAAGCACGATTATCTGGCCACGTTCGGAGTCGACACGGACGAGGACATCGCCAAGACGCTCGCCATGTTCGGCGGCTTCACCGAGGGGCTGCAGCTTTTCGCCAGCTTCGCGATGCTGATGAACTTCCCGCGCTTCAACAAGATGAAGGGGATGGGCCAGATCGTCAGCTGGAGCGTGCGCGACGAGAGCCTGCATTGCGAGGGCATCACCCGCCTGTTCCACGCCTTCATCAAGGAGCGCGACTGCATGACCAAGGCGGTCGCCGACGACATCCGCGACGTCTGCCACAAGACGGTCGGCCTCGAGGACGCCTTCATCGACCTCGCCTTCGAGCAGGGCCCCGTCCCCGGCATGACCCCCAAGGAGATCAAGAAATATATCCGCTACATCGCCGACTGGCGCCTCGGCCAGCTCGGCATGAAGCCGATGTTCATGATCGACGAGCATCCTTTGCCCTGGCTGGCGCCGCTGCTGAATGGCGTCGAGCACGCCAACTTCTTCGAGCAGAGGGCGACCGAATATTCCAAGGCGGCGACGCGCGGGAATTGGGGCGAGGTGTGGGATAATTTCGACAAAAGGCAGAACGCGAAGGCGGCGAACGACGTGCCCGAGGTCGAGGGGGACGCGGATATGTTCACGCGGGCCGGGGTGGCGGCGGAGTAAGAACTTTTGGTAAAAACCGGCCTTCTCAATAAAGCGGTGAGTTTTGGGCCCCCAAAGAGGCGGCCCTGTACTTTGAGCGAGTATTTCCACTCGACCTAAATGAGCCCCTGCTCAAAGGAATCGGATTAATCGGAGGCGAAATTAATCCAAATCATATTCCTTTTGGAGAGAATGGCTGGTCATCCGAAGTGCTTGCTAGCCTGCTGGGGAGTCCGGAAGCTAAGACCGCATATATAGATCATTCCAGCTTAATGCTGATGCTATTCGCGTTCAGCCGCTCTGGGTGGTGTCGTGCTTCCAATCGGGAAAATCGTGGCAGAGCTTGTCCAGGTAAGAGCGGAATCACAGGAGCAGAAATTGGATCGCCCGCTTCACTATCTGACGCGACTCGAGGTATTGGAAACAGATCAGAAAAGCTAGATTCCCGGACACTAACCCCCGAGGAATTCCGGGGACACAATACTTAATTGGACTTCGGTGACAGTGCACTTAATCCCGCCAACCTACCCCCGCAAAATCTTCTCCATCTTCTTGCCCTTGGCCAGCTCATCGATGAGCTTGTCGAGATAGCGCAGCTCCCGCATCGGCGGCTCCTCGATATTTTCGACGCGGATGCCGCAGACCACGCCGGTGATCAGCTTCCGATTGGGGTTCAGCCGGGGGGCGTTGGCGAAGAAGGTCTCGAAATCGGTCCGCGCCTCGAGCTCGGCGTCCAGGCTTTCCTGGCTGTGGCCGGTCAGCCAGCGGATGATCTCGTCCACCTCGGCCTTGCTGCGCCCCTTCTTCTCCGCCTTGGCGAGATAGTGCGGATAGACGCTCGCGACGCTGATCCGGTAGATGCGATGCGCCGCCATGATCCTCTCCTACCTCCGGGTTGCGCGCCGCAGGGATTATGGTGACGGAAAGAGGTTGGGGTCAATTGCTCCGGCCAGCCCTTCAGTCGCCTGGATATCTCGCGGTCATCGTGGAGGAGCCGGCAAATCGCGTCCGCAGGCTCCGGCCCCGCCCGCCGTCAGGACCATTCCGGCTGGTTGCCGGACTCATAGACGCCCGCCCAGGGCGACCTCGCTCTGCCATTGCCGCTCCTGCCGCCGCGCGACCGGCGGCCCGTCTTTGGCCAGGGCGATCTTCGATGACGACAAGGTCGAGTTCGTCGCCGGCGCGCTCGCCATCCACGCCTCCTCGCCCGGCATCGAGCGCGGCTCTGCGGCCGTTGCGGGACGTCGCTCACTCATGCGCGCGCCAACCGGCCCGGTTTGTTCGACGTCACCACCGCCTCATCGGACGACCCCGAAGCCTTCCCGCCGCCAGGGAGATCTGGACCGAGGAGCGGCTCTCCTGGCAAGCGGCCAATTCCGCTTTGCCGCAATTCGCGCAATTCAGCACGCCGGTCCCGCCTGTGCTATAGCCGGCGCGGGGAAATCGGGGAGCCAGGAGATGCGGCCTATCATCATGACAGCCACGGCGCTGCTGGCGCTCGCCGGCTGCGGCGGCCGCACCACGGCCGAGGGCGAGCGCGGCAATGCAGGCGGGACGGCGGCCGACGCCGGACAGGGCAATGCGGCCGGCGCCGCCCAGGCCCCGATGACCTCTCCGGACGGCCGCAGCGAGGTCCGCAGCGACGCCGATTTCTCCGGGCTGCCCGAGGGCATTCCCGCTTATCCGCGCGTCAGCGGCGCCGGCGCCGTCCAGTTCGGCGGCGCGGCCGAGGAGGGCGAGATGCGGGTGATGGGCTTCAGGACCGCCGATCCGCCCGCCGCGGTCGTCGCCTTCTATGCCGAGGCCGCCCAGCGCGCCGGCTTTCGCGAGATCCACCGCCTCCGCTCGGGCCCCAGCGAAGTGCTCGGCCTCGAGCGCGGCAATGGCGACGTCATGAACGTCACCGCCACCGCGGCGGCGGGCGCCACCGGCGTCCAGATCATGGCCGGCCGCGGCCGAGGGCGCCGCTGACCAGGCTTGCCGAGTGGGGATTCCGAGCGTGAGAATGCGCTGATCGCCGGCGGCTCGCCCATTCTTCATTACTGCTCCGCAACCGCCGCGGTTCGTGGTATAGAGTCAAATAGAGCAAGATCTGGGGGCGTCATGGGCATCAGGCCAGAAGATGTTCGCAAGCATTTGGAGGCGAAGCAAAGCGGCGCGGACCCGTCCGCCGCCCCGGCGCTTGAGATGGCCGCAGGCGCGGCGGTGGTTGAGGCCGCCAAAGAGAATGCGATTCTCGAAAACATTTCGGCGAGCTATTTCCTGCTGCGGCGCGGGCTCGCCGCCCTTGCTTTCGCGCTTCCAATCCTGTTGTGGCTGTGGGCCGGCCCCGATCACCTGCAGGGCTCGATCAGCGCTTATTATCATTTTTCGGCCGCCGGCGACCTCAATTATGGCGCCGGCACGGCTCGCGACATCCTCGTCGGCATATTGTGGGCGGCCGGCGCCTTCCTGTTCTTCTACAAGGGCTATTCGTGGAAGGAGGATTGGGCGCTGAACCTCGCCGGGGTCGCGGCCGTGTGCCTCGCCTTGTTCCCGATGGACTGGCCGTCGAGCGACACCGCGCAGCCGAGCCTCGTCTCGATCGTGCATTCGGTCAGCGCGGTCCTGCTTTTCCTCGCCATGGCCTATGTCTGCCTGTTCCAATCCGGCGACACGCTGGAGCTTATGAACGACAAGGCGCGGCAGCGCCGCTTCAAGGGCGCCTATGCCGTGCTCGGCACGCTGATGATCGTGCTTCCACTGACGGTGGTGGCGCTTCACTATTTGCTTCGGAGTCCGACGGGCAGCAGTTCCCTCACCTTCTCGGTCGAGGTGGCGGGCATCTACGTCTTTTCGGCCTTCTGGCTGGTGAAGAGCCGGGAGATCGCGATCCTCGAGCGGCAGTAGCGGTCCCGGGCCGCGAAGCGCGAGGCGGCCTCAGCGCATCAGGCCGGCCGCCCGCAGCGCGCTTTCGATCGCCGCCCCGACGCCGCTGGCCGGCTCCGGCCGCGCCCTGCCGCGGGCCCCCGCGGGCCGGGGATCGTTCGCGGCGCCGGGCCCGGCCTTCGCCGGCTTCTCCGCCACTTCGGGACCGATCCCGAAGAAGGCGGCGATGCGGTCGGTGGAGCTCAGCCCGACGTCGAGCATATGCGCGCCCGCTTCGCCCGATTCGCCGGCGCCGGTGCCCGGATCGAGCGGGATGCCGTGGGCCATGCCGGTGATCGAATATTGCTCGATCAGCGCGCCGCCGTCGGCGCCCGTCCAGATCCGGCGCGGATAGCCGCCGACCCTGTCCTCCCGGTCCGGCTCGGGGGCAAGGCCGTGGACCTGCGCCCATTGCAGCGCGATCGCCTCGCCATTGCCGGGCGCGACGATCGTGTCGGCGCTGCCGTGCCAGACCTGGAGGCGCGGCCACGGCCCCGCGTGCGGCGAGGCGCGGCGCACCTTCCGGCCCAGCTCCGCGGCATCGTCGCGAGCGCGGCCGCCCATGCAATCGAACGCCTGCGCAGCGCCCGACGCGCAGCCATAAGCGATCCCGGCGATGATCGCGCCGCCGGCGAAGAGCTCGGGATAGGTGGCGAGCATGACGCCGGCCATCGCCCCGCCCGCCGACAGGCCGGTGACGAAGACCCGCTCGGGATCGATATCGTGCGCCTCGCGCATCGCCGCGATCATGTTGGCGATCGACGCCGCCTCGCCCCTGCCGCGCCGGTTGTCGGCGGCCGAAAACCAGTTGAAGCAAAGCATCGGATTGTTGGCCCGGCTCTGCTCGGGGAAGAGCAGGATGAAGCCGTGCCGGTCGGCGAGCCGCGACCAGCCCGCGCCATGGTCGTAGACCGCGGCATCCTGGGTGCAGCCGTGCAGCACCACGACCAGGGGCGCTGGCCCCTGCAGCCCCGCCGGAACATATAGGCGCGCCGTCAGCTCGCCCGGATTGTCGCGGATCGGCGGCATGTGGGCCAGACGCGCGTCGGCATTGGCGGCGGGCGCGAAGGCGCCGACGCCCGCGCCGCCGCGGCCGATGCGCACTCCCGGTCGTATCGCTGGCATGCGCCGCTCCCCCGTTTGGCGCGCGGCCTGGAATGGGCGGCGCCGCGCATCAACGAGAGGCGGATATAATTGTTGCGCTGCACCATGATAAGACGCGGGGCCTAAGCGGCGCGGCGGCTTGCCGGCATCATGCGGCTCTCATCGGGAAGGGGAAAGCCGCCGTGCCGCCAGCCGATACCCGACACGCTCCAGGCCGCGCGAGTCACCGGTGGGAGCTAGAACGGCAATTTCAGGCCCACCATCACCCGGTTGCTGACCGCGCCGCGGTCGAGCACGACCGAATCCAGGCGAACATCGCCGCGCAGATCGCCGGCAATGCCGATCTCGGCGACCAGCGGGCGCGTGGCGAACACCCGCTCCCATTGCGCCATCGGATAGTCGCCGCCCTGCCGGCGCCGGCCGCAGACGACAATCTCGCCGGGGCCGCCGGCGCAGCCGCGCGCCGCCGCATCGTCCCGCGCCGGCCGGTAGCGGGCCAAGTCGAAGTCGATGGGCAGCGGTCCCGGCGGTGGCGCGGCCGCCGCTGCCGCCGCCTGCACGAACATCAGCAACGGCAGGACCATGAGCGACTCCACGCAACCGGCCGTGACCATCGCCGCGCGGCCGGGCGAAGGCAAGGCAAAGCGGGCGCTGCATGGAACCTAATCCGCGTCCCGGATTTATGCTCCAGGATGCTGGGAGGTCTCCCGGCCTTCCGGAGCGCCTGGGCTGTGCCCGGGCGCTCCGTTCGTGACGCAAACGAGGGGATTTTCGATATGAAGAGACTGGCGACAGCTCTTGCGGTGACCGGCCTGCTTGCGCTCGGCGCGTGCAACCGGACGCCTGCCGAGAACAATGCGGCGAATGTCCGCGACACGGCCGAGAACAAGGCCGAAGCGATCGACAACCAGGCCGACGCCGCCCGCGACGCGGGCGAGAACCGGGCCGAGGTGATCGAGAACACGGCCGACGCCGTTCGCGACGCGGGCGAGAATCGCGCCGACGCGATAGAGGCCAACGACAGCGGCCGCTGAGCCAGACCTCTCAGGCTTCCCTTCGGGCGCCCCTCGCGGGCGCCCGATCTTTTTGGGGCCGAACCAGCGCCGCTTTCCCCTTTTCCCGGGCTTGGGATAAGAGGCGCGCGTCGGACCATCAGGGGAACCGCCATGCGCGCCATCGTCACCGTCGTCGCCTTCGCCACCCTCCTCCCGCTCTGCGCCTGCGGCCCCGGCGCGAGCCCGCCCTCGGGCCAGCCGCCGGCCGACATCAGCATCTCGACGCCGCAGGGCAAGGCGGAAATCCGCTCCGGCGCCGCCGCCGCCGCCAATTGGCCCGAAGGCGTCCCGCCTTATCCCGGCGCCGAGACCGGCCAGAGCGTCAGCGTGACAGGGAGCGAAGCCGGGCAAGGCGGCCGGATCCTTGGCTTCCGCACTGCCGATACGCCCCAGCAGGTGATCGCTTTCTATGCGCAGGCCATCGTCCGCAACGGCTATGCGATCGCCAATCAGATGGATCTGGGCCAGAACGCGGCGCTGACCGCGCGGCGCGGCCAGAGCCAGGTGCTCAACATCACCGCGCACCGGGCCGGCGACGTCACCCAGGTCCAGATCGTCGCGCCCGAGGGGCGCTAGCCATGCCGGCGCCCGCCGCCCACCTGGCCCTGCTCGCCGCCGCGGCCTTCGCCGGCGCCGCCTGCTACGTCTCGATCGCCGAGCATCCGGCGCGCATGGCCCTCGACGACGAAGCGGCGCTGCGCCAGTGGCAGCCGAGCTACGCCCGGGGCAAAGTGATGCAGGCTGGGCTGGCGCTGATCGGCGGCCTGCTCGCTTTGTGGACGTGGTGGGAGGGGCGCAATGCGCTCTGGCTGATCGGTGCTTTGGTGCTGCTCGCCAACTGGCCGTTCACTTTGGCCGCGATCCTGCCGACCAACCGCCGGCTGGAGGCGATCCCGCCCGATGCACCTCCGCCCGAGACCCGCGCCCTGCTCGCCCGCTGGGGCCGCCTCCACGCCGTCCGCACCGCGCTCGGCACGGCCGCGGCGTTGATCATGCTCTGCGCTTTCCATTGCCGGCTCTGAACGAGGCCGTTCCCCGGGCGTCGCCGTTCGGCTAGAACAGATGGCGAACATGATCGGGGAGCCCGCAATGCCCGCACCAGCTTTCGTTCCGCCCGATTACCGCCACTATGCGAAGCAGGCCGTTCCCTGCGGAATGGCCGGCGCGGCGGGGAGCGCGCTCAAGCTCTATCATCTGGAGAAAGCCGGCGAGCCGGTGCCGGACGCGATCGCCGCCTCGGCGCGCGCTTTCCTGGCACGCGAGGGCCTGGCGGCGGCGGGCCCCGCCGGCGGCGAGGCGAGCGAGGCGTGCGGGTTCGTCATCCTCCACCGCTGCGGCGCGGACTTCTATTTCCTGCTGATGACGGTCTGGCGCGGCGCCAACGAGGCGTGGGAAGCGGTCTGGTACCGCGACGGGACGATGGCGGATTTCGCCCGCTTCGCGCCCGCTTATCCGGATGAGGCAATGCTTCGGCCAACCTTCTGCGTCTGGGAATTGGGCGTGGTCGCGCACGAGGCCGCCGCCTGGAGCCGCTACCTCGCCTCGCCCCGCGCCGACGCCGACCTCGCCCGCTGGCGCGACGACCTCGTCGCCGGGACGGTCTGACGCCGCTTCCCAAGTATAGTTAACAAGCAATTAACTATAAATGGTGGCAGACATTATTTATAGTGAATTGAGTGTCGGCGTTTTACTTCTCGGAACCAAGTTTATGGTTGACTGTTTCTTACTTGCTTCAGGCCGACTTCGCAGACGCGGACGCGACGAAGCGGGTTTGGTAGCGTGAAGGAGAGCGGACATGCAGGTTGGGCGCCACTCATGGGTGCGCGAGGTTTCCCGCAAGCGCCCGTCCGGCCTGGAGCGCCGCGAGGACAGCCGCGTCCACACCGTCATGCGCGTCGCCATGGTGCGGCGCGACCATGATGTCGGCCTCTGGCGGGTCCGCAACATTTCCAACAGCGGCATGATGCTGACCACGCAGGTCCCGGTCGTCCCCGGCGAGGCGCTCACGGTCGGCCTCTCCGACACGGTCGCGATCGAAGGCCGCGCAATCTGGTGGGACGGGGAGCGCTGCGGACTGGTCTTCGACCGGCCGGTCGATTGCGCGGCGCTGCTCGAGGGCCTGGTCGCGGAGCAGAAGGCGCCGCGTTACCGGCCGCCGCGCCTGCCCGTCGCCACCCGCGCCATCGCTTATTGCGACAAGGGCCTGCACACGGTCCGGCTGTTCAACCTCTCCCAGCGCGGCGCCGGCTTCGCCCATGACGGCTGCTTTTGCCCCGGCATGGCGGTCAAGCTCCATTTCGACAGCGGCGAGGAGCATCGCGGCGTCGTCCGCTGGTCGCAGGACGGCCGCGCCGGTCTCTATCTGGTCGAGCCGATCGCCTGCGCCCGCCTCGAAAGCGCCGCCCGGCTCTAGGAGCCCTGGGCGCGGCGCTGCGCTTCCAGCGCTTCGGCGAGCCGCCCCCGGCCCCGCGCCTGCAGGCCGCCGATCGCCGCGACGACGAGGCAGGCCAAAGCGAGCAGGCCCGCCACCCCGGCGGTGATATAATAAGGCTCGCGCCGGGCGAGGTCGCCGGTCCTGAGCAGATAATGCGGGCTCGCCACGCGCACGCCCTGCGTCTCGAGCGCGCGCAGCGCCAGCGGCGGGATCCCGTTCTCGATCAGATAGCCGGTCTGCTCGGGCAGGAAGGCCTGGACCGTCCGCAGCTGCTCGCGGCCCTCGACATTGCGCTCGACGAACAGGCGCATCGGCGCGTCCTTGGCGACGCCGTCGGGGCGGAAGCCGACATAATGGATCACGCGCGGGCGGACTCCGCCCGTCTCGGTATAGTCGGCGCGCGCCGCGGGCTCGAGCTGGCCGGCGATCCGGACCTTGCCGACGGGCGCCGGCTCGCTGCCGAGACGGGCGCCGTCATAGAGCGCGGCCTTCTCCGAGCCGTCCGGCACGCGCTGCGAGAGCAGGAAGGCGCCGCCGGCGACGATGGCCGCGAGCACGCCCGCAATCGCCGCGTTGCGCGCGCTGCGGCCCATGCGCCGGGCCTCGACGCCCGGGCCCGAGCCTTCGCGCGCGCGCGCGATCGTCGCCCGGCGGCGGATGAACCAGAAAGCGGGCGCGGCGAGCAGGAAGCCGGCGACGAACGCCGTTCGCTCCGGATAATAGACGCCCCAATGCTCGAGCTGCCAGACGGACAGCCAGCGCATGAGGCCCGCTTCGTAGATCGCGCCCCACGCCATGTAGGCGGCGACCATTGCGATCCACAGCCAGCTCAGCGCCAGCAAGGCCTTGCTCCTGCCCTCGTCCATTTGTCCCTCGCCGCGGCGCCTTGTCGCGGGCCAGCTTCGGCCGCGCCCGGCGCCTCGTCAAGCCGCGCCCGGGCGCGGACGGGTTGATTAGCATTGCTAATGATTGTCGGGGCCGAATTGTTAGGAACCTGTGGAAAACTCCGATTTCCGCTTCTGGCCGAGCCCTGTCCGCCCGAACGCGGCGGCGAGGGACGGCGAGGCGGGCGGGCCTTACGCGCCCGGCGCGGCTGTGCCATGATCGGCGCGGGAGGACGTCGCATGGCGCTGATTCCGGATGCGGGCTCCGATCACAATGTGATCGCGCGGCCGACGGGCAAGGGCCGCTTCCAGGCCGAGATCGCGGTCAGGGGCGGCTTCATCCTCGCCGACGAGCCGGTCGAGGCGGGCGGCGGCGGCACTGGCCCGACACCCTATGAATTGCTCGCCGCGGCGCTTGCCGCCTGCACTGCGATGACGCTGAAGCTCTATGCCGGGCGCAAGGGCTGGACGCTGCCGCCTTTCTCGGTCGAGGCCGTCCACAGCATCGTCCCCGCGGGCGCCGACGGCGCGCCGCCGCGCGACCGCTTCACGCGCCACATCGCCTTCGAAGGCCCGCTCGGGTCCGAGGAGCAGGCGAAATTGCTCGGCATCGCCGACAAATGCCCGGTTCACCGCACCTTGATGCGCGGCTTCGAGATCGTCACCGATATCGGCACGGGCGCGGCCGCTCCGCTCCCCGCCGAGCCTCCCACCCAGCATGAGCGCGACATGGAGCAAGCCTGCAGCGATTGACTTGGGCGCGGCCATGGCCGATTTCGCAAAGGGTCGTTGCGAGGGGAGAACGATCGTGAGGAAGCGGCTCTTGCTTGCGGCGGGCATGGTCCTGGCCAGCGGCGCCACGCCCGCCGGCGCCTTCGGCTTGCGCACCCATCTCTATATCGCCGACCAGGTCTGGCAGGATCTCGCCGACTGCCGCGTCACCATCCGCGACCGCGACTTCGCGGTCCCCGCCGAGGCCTGCCGAGCGATCCGCGGCCATCGCGGCGAGTTCCTGGCCGGCGCGCTCGGCCCCGACATCTTCCCCGACGTGCTGGTCGGCCAGGCGATCGTCCATCCCGGCGTCGCCGGCGGCTGGCAGGCGAACGACTGGCTCGGCCACCTGCTGCGCAACGCCCGGCGCGACGACGAGCTCGCCTTCGCCTGGGGCTATGCCGTGCATTATGCGGGCGACGCCTTCGCCCACTCCTACGTCAACAATTATGCCGGCGGCCTGTTCGACATCGGCGCCGACCGCACCAAGGCGATCGAGCTTCGCCACTTCCGGCTCGAAAAATATATCGACCAGCATCTCGATTACGCGATCGACCCGTCGATCCTGCGCGTTCCCGCCGCATTCCTCTCGGCGCAGCTCATCCAATATGATTATGGCGCCGGCGGTGGGCCGAGGGTAGGGGATTTCTACGCCTCGGCCGCGGCGGACCCCGCCGCCTTCGTCCGCGCGGCGACGCGGCGGCTGCGCGCCGGCGGTCCGGCGGCGCCGGTAATGACCATGCTCGCCATGCTCGACCTCGCCCGGGTGGCGGAATTGCGGGCGCCGGGCCAGGAAGCGGCCGAGCGCGCGCGGCTCGACGCCGCTTTGGCCGCCGCCCGCGCGGCCGAGCGGCGCTGGTCGCTGCCGGCCTCGGACACTATGATCTTCGACACGCGCAGCCCGGGCTATGCCGGCCTCACCAGCATTGCCCGCAGCGAAGTCCAGGCCGCCTATCGCGTCTATCTCGCCCAGGTCGAAGCCTGGCAGCAGGCGCGCGCCTTGACCGTCTTCACCGCGGCCTGGGCCCGCGACCTGGAGGTGGTCGCCGAGCGCTATATCGAGGCCTCGCTCGAATTCGCCATCGCCGCGGTGCGGGCCGGCGGCACGCCCCGGCCGCCGCTCGAGGAGCGCGCCGGCGCCACCATCGCCTATCGCCGCTGGCTCGCCTGCTACGCGCCGGTGCTCGAAGGCCAGCCGGTCGCGGCGGGCGACCTCGTCTGCGCGAGGATGCGCGCGATGCGCTCGGACCTGGCCTTGCGCCGCGCCGCCTTGCTCTCCTCGGTCGGCGCGCAGCCGCGCTCCTCCTATTTCCGGCTGCTCCAGCTCGACGAATATCTGGGCGGCCTCGTTGAGGATTTCGTCGTCGGGCTGGTCGGGCTGCGCGACCGCAGCTTCGGCGAGTTGCTCGAGGAGGGTCTCCAGCCGGTGCCGGTCACCGCCGAGACGCTCAACGCGACCTTCCGCGCCGGGCCGGGCGGGCAGCTCATGTTCCGCTGCGCCGCCGACTGGATCGACGCCGATCTCGGCCTTCGCGAACCGCTCGCCTCGGGCGCGGACAATGAATGCGACAATGCGCCGCGGAGCCGCGCGACGCTCAATCCCGCCCGCTTCGCGCCGCTCGACGACGCTTTGGTCCTCGCCCGCCTCGCTTTGCTCGACCAGGCCGGCCTGCGCCAGGTCGCCGCCCGCTTCGGCGGCAATCCGGCCGAGATGCGGATGGGCGCGCAGCCGCGTTACTCCTTGCTGCTCGACAGCGTCCGCTCACTCGACGGCAGCCACCAGTGGCGCGGCACGTCCTTGCCCTTCCCGCGCCGCGCCGCCTACCGCGCCGCACCGGTCGCGCTCAGCGCCGGTTATGCGCCCGGCGGCGGCCCGGGGCCCGCCGGCTTCCCATTCTACCAGACCGAGGCCTTGCGCCGCACTGCCTTCGCAGCCCTGTTCCGCCCGTTCGAAGGCGCGATCCTGCGCCGGGCCGAGATGCAGCCGCCGGCTTACCCCTTCCGCTCCTGCGCCGGCGATCCCCTGCGCGACCCGGACGCGCCGGGCGCGACCATCCTGATCTGCTGAACGGCACGAAGCGGGCGCCGCCGCGTTCTCGGCGCGACATGCCCTCGACCGTCATCCGCGCCGCTTATTACGACCCCGACCGGCAAGTGCTGGACGTCACCTTCACCACCGGCCGGCGCTATCTCTATCGCGACGTTCCGCCCGAGGCGGCCGACCGCTTCCGCGCCGCGTTCAGCAAGGGTCGCCATTTCAACGCCCATATCCGCGACCGTTACGACTTCACCGAGGTCGCCGGCGAAACCTAGACCGGAGATGAACCGGAGGTTGTTCCGCGTTCACGCAACCTCCGGCCCCACGCTTCGTTTTTGGGTCATCCTGCACAATAGGAGCTTTCGACATGCGTAAGATGATTCTTGCCGCCTCCGTGGCCGCTCTGGCCCTGCCGCTGGCGGCGGCGCCGGCCAGCGCCCAAGGTTATAACGAGCGCCGCGAGGCGCGCGAATGCCAGCGCGAGCTGCGTAACGCCGACACCCGCCGCGAATATCGCCAGGAGCGCCGGGAATGCGCCCGCGAGATCGCTCAGGCCCGCAACCGCGACTGGCGGACCTACAACCGCTACGATTATAACCGGCCCCCGCCGGGCGGCAGCTATTATGCCGACGATTATTATCGCGACGGCCGCTATTATCGCGAGCGCCGGCTGAGCTCCAACGACCGCATCTATCGCGGCCGCGACGGGCGCTATTATTGCCGCCGCAACGACGGCACGACCGGCCTCATCATCGGCGCCGGCGTCGGCGCGCTGGTCGGCAATTCGATCGACAATGGCCGTTCGAGCGCGCTCGGCACCATCCTGGGCGCGGTCGCCGGCGGCGCCATCGGCCGCGAGATCGACCGCAGCGACAATCGCCGCGATCTGCGCTGCCGCTAACGGCCCGGCCTGAATGCGAGAGGGGCGTCCCGGCAACGGGCGCCCTTTCTCGTGAACCTGATCCTAAACCCCGGCTGAACATCCGGGTCGCGCCCGGTTCAGGCAAGGGCGCCTAGGGCCCGATCGTTCATTCGGACGTTGGAATGGACCTGGAAATGGGAGAGTTTGACTATGCGAATCCTGATTCTTGCGGCGGCCATCGGCGCCGTCGCCATCCCCACCGTCGCCAATGCCCAATATTATGGCGGCCGCGGCGGCTACAATAATCGCGAGGTCCGCCAGGAGCAGCGCGAATGCCAGCGTGAATTGCGGCGGGCCGACAGCCGCCGCGAATATCGGCGCGAGCTGCGCGAATGCCGCCGCGAAATCGCCGAGGCGCGCCGCGGCTATCGCGACCGCGACGATGATTATCGCGGCCGGCGCAACCGCTACGGCAACCGCTGGTGAACTTGTGACGGGCGGAGCCATGCTCCGCCCCCTTTTTTTCGCGCGGGCGGCGAAGCGGCCCGCGTTGACGGTTGACTCGGCCCGCATTTGAAGCGGATCATCCTCGCTCGGCAACGCCAAAGAGGGGATTTTCATGGCCGGCTCATCGCTGTTCGGCAACGCCGCCCGCCTCGCCGCTGTCGCCGCGTTGCTGCTGTTCCTGCTGCCTTGGACCGCTTTGTCCTATTCGCCGCGCGAAATGGGCAATGCTTTGGGCATGCCCGACGCCTCGACCATGTTCGGCAGCAGCGAGAATTGCCCGATCGTCCGGGCGAGCGGCCTCCAGCTCGCCATGGGTTCGGCGGCCGTCGACCGCGAGTGCCGCGGCGTCCTTGCCGACCTGGTGCCCGAAACCAACCCCGACGACGACCCGGACAATCCCTTCGCCAAAGCCGAAATCCCCGTCATCGCCGGCGCCCTGTTGCTGGTGCTCACGCTCATCGCCGGTGTCCCGCTCAAGGGCCGCGCAGCGGCGATCGCGGCCGCGCTCGGCCCGGCGCTGGCCGCGGCTGCCTTCTGCTATTCGGTGCTCATGCGCATCCCCGCGGCGCTGCGCGACGCGCCGGATGCAACCGGCGGCCCGGATCTGACTGCGGATCAGCTCGCCCAGATCATCCAGGTGACACCGCAATTCGGCTTCTGGCTCGAGATCGTCGCGCTGCTGGCGGCGATCGTGCTGGCCCTGCTGGCGGCGCGGACGCCGCGCCCGGCGGCGGCGCCACCGCCGGCCTGATCCGCCGCGCTTACCTCATACACAGGAGGCCGATTTGCTGACCGCCCTCGCTCTTGCTGCCGCCGCGCCCGCGGCCGCGGCCGTCGCGCTGCCCGAAGGCGCCGCCTTGACCGAGGCGGTGCGCGCCCGCGACGCCGAATTTTTCGAGCTTGCCTTCCTGGGCTGCGATCCGGCGCGGCTGCGCAACATGCTCACCCCCGATTTCGAATTCTATCACGACCGCGACGGCGTCGTCGCGCGCGCCGCCGGAGCGTTCGTGGCCGATTACGACCGCTCCTGCCACGAGCGGCAGCGGCCCGACGCCTGGCGCTCGCGCCGCGAGCTGGTCGCGGCCAGCCTCAGCGTCCACCCCGTCCCCGGTTTTGGCGCGATCGAGGATGGCGAGCATCTGTTCTACGAGCGGCGGGGCAACGGCCCCGAGCAGCTCGTCGGGCGCGCCCGCTTCACCCAGCTCTGGGCGCTGACCCCCGACGGCTGGCGGCTCGCCCGCGTCTTCAGCTACGCCCATGCCGCGGCGGGGGCGGGTGCGGAATAGGTCTCGTCATCCCGGCGCAGGCCGGGATCTGGTGGAGACCCACCGGGACTTCTTGTTCCGAGATCCAGGCCTTCGCCGGGATGACGACTTTAGCCCGGGAGCATCGCTTCCGCTTTGGCCAGGGCCACGGGATCGTCGACGTCGAGCCAGAAGCGGCCGGTGACGTCCAGCGTCATCGCCTCGCCGCGGTCGGCCAGCCGCTGCACGCCTTCGGAGAGGCTGCCGCCGCCAGCGCCGATCGCCTCGGCCAAAGCCGGCGTGGCGCGGAACAGGCCGGTGTCGACGGCGTCGAACCGGGCCAGCGTCTTGCCGATGCGCAGGATCGCGCCGTCCGCGCCGGTCTCGATCTTGGTCGCGTCGTCCATGTCGAGCAGCGGATTGGCGAGGTCCCGGTCCACCGCCAGGATGAGCGGCGCGGCCGGCGCCGCGATCAGGGCGCTCGCGATTGCCGGGTCGAACAGATGGTCGGCCATGGTCAGCAGATAGTCGCCATGGAGGCGCGCGGCGCCTGCGAGCACCGAATGGCCGTTGGGCAAATCCCAGTCGGCGACGCGGACGGTCCCGACGGCCAAATCGGCCAGGGTGGAGAGGAAGGCCTCGACCCGCGCCGCTTCATGGCCGGTGACCACGGTGAAGGCGCTCGCCCCGCCCGCCGCCGCGGCGCGGATCACGCGCTCGATCAGCGGCATCCCGGCGACCGGCGTCAGCGGCTTGGATGGCGAAACCTCGCGCAGCCGGCTGCCATGGCCGGCGGCGATGATCAGGCAGTGCATGCGGCTGCTCTCTCCCGTTCGAAGCGAAACGCCCGTCGGGATTATTCCGCCGCCAGGGCCTCGCCGGCGATGAACTCGTCGGTCAGCTGGGCGGCGACGTCGTCGCTGAACTGCTGCGGCGGGTGCTTGCAGAAGAAGGAGCTGGGGCCGACCAGGACGCCGCCGACGCCGCGGTCGAGCGCCACC
>JAXDPD010000063.1:0-27090 GCA_034668505.1 Sphingomonadales bacterium | reverse complement strand
TCGACCGCCTTCATCAGGCCGATATTGCCTTCCTGGATGAGGTCGAGGAATTGCAGGCCGCGGTTGGTGTATTTCTTGGCGATGGAGATGACCAGGCGCAAATTCGCCTCGACCATTTCCTTCTTGGCGATGCGGGCCTCGCGCTCGCCCTTCTGGACCTGGTTCACGATCCGGCGGAACTCGTTCAGGCTCATGCCGGTCGCCTGGCTGATCTCGGCGATCTCGGTGCGGATGCGCTCGATCGCGCCGGCCTCGTTCTCGCAGAAGGCGGTCCATTTCTTGTCGACGCCGCAGACCCGCTCGGCCCAGCCTTCGTCGAGCTCGTGGCCCATATAGGCTTCGAGGAAGGCGCGGCGCGGCACCTTGTGGCGCTCGGCGAGGCGCAGCATCTGGCCGCCCAATGTGGTCAGGCGGCGGTTGTAGCTGTAGAGCTGGTCGACGAGATATTCGATCTTGGCGCCGTGGAACTGGACGCTCTCGACCTCGGCGGTCAGCTGCTCGCGCAGCTTCTGATATTTCTTCTCGTCGTTGGCGGCGAATAACTGGCCGCCCGACATCGAGCCCATGCGGGTGTTCTGGAGCCTGGCGAACTTCTTGTAGAGGTCGGTGATCGCGGAGAATTTGTCGAGCGCGGCGGGCTTCAGCGTCTCTTCCATCTGGGCGAGGCTGAGCGTGTTGTCCTCGTCCTCCTCCTCGACCGGGCGCGGCGCGCGCCGCTCGACCATGGAATCTTCGTCCTCCTCCTCGGCGACGACCTCCTCGGGCTCCTCTTCCTCCTTGAAGGAGGGGCCGGCGGTCGATTCGGAGATGTCGGCATTCTCGTCGTCCTCGGCGCCCGCGACCTGCTCGGCGGTCGGGCCCTTGGAGAGCATCGCCTCGAGATCGAGGATCTCGCGCAGCTGCATATGGCCGTTGTTGAGCGCGTTCGACCATTCGATGATCGCGTTGAAGGTGATCGGGCTTTCGCACAGGCCCCAGATCATCGTGTCGCGGCCGGCCTCGATGCGCTTGGCGATGGCGATCTCGCCCTCGCGGCTGAGCAATTCCACCGCGCCCATCTCGCGCAGATACATGCGCACCGGATCGTCGGTGCGGTCGACCGTCTCCTTCTTCTTTTCGAGGACATAGGTCTCGCCGGCGCCGTCGGGCTCGTCCAGCCCGCCCGTATCGGGCTCCGGCTGCTCGTCCTCGTCCGCCTCTTCGTTTTCGACGATATTGACCCCCATTTCCGACAGGGCAGACATTACGTCCTCGATCTGCTCGGAGGACATCTGGTCCTGCGGCAAAGCGTCGTTCAATTCGTCATAGGTGATGTAGCCGCGCTTCTTGGCGCGGCCGATCAGCTTTTTCAGGGAGGCTTCGTTGAGATCGAGGAGGGGCGCGTCGCCGGCCTCGTTTTTCTCTTCGGTCTCCGCCGTGTTCGTCTTCGCCATTCCTGTGCCTTATCCCAATCGAGGCCTTTAGTCCCCACCCGCCTCGAACAATGTCGCAAGCTGCCGGTCAGCCTCGTCCCGCGCCGCCCGGAGCCGCTGCTGCTCCTGGAACGCCGCTTCGTCCCCCAATTCCTTCAAGCGCATCGTCGCCGCCTCCAGCGCCGCGTCCAGCCCCGGCCGCGCCGCCAGCGTCTCTATCGCAAGAACCAGATCGCGGCAGGCGCGTTCCGGATCGGCATCGCGTCGCGTGAAGGAAAACCCAAGTCCACGTTTCCGGCCGAGAATCCCGATGAGAGACGCCCCGCCACTATCGGCCAATATGGTATTGAGCGCCTCGGGATCAAGCGCGGCGTTTACCATCGCCGATTCGAGCATCAGATCGCGCAGCCGGGCGGCATCGCCCTCGGCGAGCGGCAGCGCCGCGATCGCCTCGGCATGCTCGCCGATCAGCGCCGGATAGCGCGCCAGGCCGAGCAGCACCGCGCGGCCCATTTGCGGGCTAAGCCCAGTACGGCCCATCGACCGCGCCTCGGCCGAGGTCGGGCGCGGCGGCGGCGTGAAGCGGCCGCCGGCGCCGGGCCTGAACGGCGCGCGCGGCGTCCACTGCCGCTGCGGCAGGGTCAATTCGTTGAACCTCTTGAGCAATTCGAAGCGATATTGCTCGCGCACGTCGCCATCCTGGATCGATGCGGCATGGTCGGCGAGGCGCCGCCGCAAGCCCGCTTTCTGCTCGGGCGTGTCGAGCGGCTCGGCGCCGAGCGCGTGCCGCCACAATTTCTCGACCAGGGATTCGGGGGTTTCGAGCAACGCATCGAGCGCCGCCCGGCCGCCGGCGCGGACGAGGTCGTCCGGATCCTGGCCCGCCGGCAGGGTGACGAAGCCGAGCGAGCGCCCCGGCCCGACATGGGGCAGCGCCCGCAAGGCCGCCCGGACCGCCGCCTTCTGCCCGGCCGCGTCGCCGTCGAAGCAGAGCAGGGGAGCGGGCGAGAGCTTCCAGAGCAGGCCGAGCTGGCCTTCGGTCAGCGCCGTGCCGAGCGGCGCGACCGCCTCGGGGAGCCCGGCCGCGTCGAGCGCGACCACGTCCATCTGGCCCTCGACGACGATCACGCGCCGGCCCGCCCGGCTCGCCGGCCCGGCCTTGTCGAGGTTGAACAGGGTGCGGCCCTTGTCGAACAAAGGCGTGTCGGGCGAGTTCAGATATTTGGGCTCGCCGGCGCCCAATATGCGCCCGCTGAACGCGATGCAGCGCCCGCGCGGGTCGCGTATCGGGAACATCAGCCGGCCGCGGAAGCGGTCATATGGCTCGCGGCCCTCGTCCTCGGGCGCGATCAGCAGGCCGGTCTCGACCAGTTTGTCGTTGCCGAACCGGCCCAGCGCCGCCTTCATCTTGCCGCGCGAATCCGGGGCGAGGCCGAAGCCGAACTTGCGCCGAGTCGCCTCTGTTATGCCGCGCTCCTCCAGATAGTTCCGCGCGGCGCCGCCCTCGACGCCGTCCAGTTGCTCGGCGAACCATGCACAGGCCGCCTCCATCACCTCGTAAAGGCCGACCGCCCGCTCGGCCCGCTCCTGCGAACGCGGGTCCGCCGCCGGGACCTGCATCCCGGCGGCGTCGGCCAGCTCCTTGACCGCGTCCATGAAGGCGAGCCCGTTCTGGTCGGTCAGCCAGCGGATCGCGTCGCCATGGGCCTGGCAGCCGAAGCAATGGTAGAAGCCCTTCTCGTCATTGACGTAGAAGCTCGGCGTCTTCTCCTTGTGGAACGGGCAGCACGCCTTGAACTCCCGCCCGGCGCGCTGGAGCTTGGTGGTGCGGGCGATGAGCGTGGAAAGCGTGGTCCGGGCGCGAAGCTCGTCGAGGAATTGAGGAGAAAGGCTCATTGCGAGTCTCTGGCGGGAGCGGGGCGCCCCTCGACTTCGGTCGGGACGAACGAATCTTGTGCATTCCCGACGTCAAGGGTTTGGGCCGCGTCCCCAACTCCGTTCGTCCCGAGCGAAGTCGAGGGGCGCTCGTGAGGCGGGCGTGCAAAATGGCCGACCCGCTGCCAATCGCCCGCAACGAGGGCTTCCTTCTTTGCCCGTGACCAGTTCTTCACGCGCCGCTCGAACGCAAGCGCCCCATAACGCGTGGGCGCGTCCTCGCACCAGACGAGCTCGACCGGCCTCCGCCTGCGCGTCCAGTCCGCCCCCAAACCTTGGTCGTGTTCCGCCATGCGTTTCTCGAGATCGTCCGTATGGCCGGTATAATAAGAGCCGGCACCGGAGGATATAGACCCAGAATTGCATCAGCGCCCTGCCAGCGCCCCTCGACTTCGCTCGGGACGAACGAAGTCTCTGATTCCGGTCATGCCGAAAGCCGCGCCTTCACCGCCGCGCTGGCCTTGCCCATGTCGACCTCGCCGGCGTGGCGCTCGCGCAGGCGCGCCATCACCCGGCCCATGTCCTTGACGCTCGCCGCGCCGGTCTCGGCGACGATCGCGTCGAGTGCGGCGGCCAGCTCGGTCGCGTCGAGCTGGCGCGGCAGGAAGCTCTCGATCACCGCGACCTCGGCCGCCTCGGCCGCGGCCAGCTCGGCGCGGCCGCCTTTCTCGTACATGTCGATCGATTCGCGGCGCTGCTTGATCATCTTCTGCAGCACCTCGGTGACCAGCACATCGTCCTCGGGCGCGTTCGCCGACCCGCGCAGCTCGATGTCGCGATTCTTGAGCGCCGCCTGGATCAGGCGGATCGCGTCCCGGCGCGCGGCCTCGCCGGCCTTCATGGCGCCGACCAGCGCCTGCTTGATCTCATCGCGAATCATGGGGCTCGTTCGAAGGCCTTTTCGGGAAAGTGTCAGCATAGCCGGGCGCTTGGGCTTTTAATAGATTGACGGTGCCGGACGGCCTCTCTAGCGGACGAGCCTTAGCGACATCGCCAAGCCTTGGAAACGGAGTGCCCGCCACGATGGCCGACGCCACGATCCTGCCCGCGCCTGAAGGGGCCACGGGCGTCCTGGTCCTGGCCGACGGGAGCGCGATCTGGGGCCGGGGCTTCGGCGCGGAAGGCGAGGCGGTCGGCGAGATCTGCTTCAACACCGCGATGACCGGCTATCAGGAGATCATGACCGATCCCAGCTACGCGGCCCAGATCGTCACCTTCACCTTTCCGCACATCGGCAATGTCGGCGCCAATTACGAGGATCTGGAGGCCGACAATCCCTTCGCGCTCGGCTGCGTGGTCCGGCAGGACGTGACCGCGCCGAGCAACTTCCGCGCCGCTTTGGGCTTCGCCGAGTGGATGCGCGCCAACGGGCGGATCGGGCTTTCGGGCGTCGACACAAGGGCGCTGACCCGGAAGATCCGCACCGAAGGCGCGCCCAACGGGGTCATCGCCTATCGCGAGGACGGGCGGTTCGACGTCGCGGCGCTGCTGGCGAAAGCGCGGGCATGGCCCGGCCTTGAAGGCATGGACCTGGCGAAGGAGGTTTCCTGCCGCCAGATGCACCGCTGGGCGGGCGGGCGCTGGACGCTGGGCGAAGGCTATGCGGAGCGGCCCTATGACGAGGCGCTGCCCCATGTCGTCGCGATCGACTACGGCTCCAAGCGCAACATCTTCCGCAACCTCGCCGATGCCGGCGCCCGGGTCACGGTGCTCCCCGCCATCGCCACCTTCGAGGAGGTGATGGCGCACCGGCCCGATGGCTTCTTCCTCTCCAATGGCCCCGGCGATCCCGCCGCCACGGGAGACTATGCCGTGCCGGTGATCCAGGCCATGCTGGAGACCGGCAAGCCGCTCTTCGGCATCTGCCTCGGCCACCAGCTGCTCGGGCTGGCGATGGGCGCGCGTACCGTGAAGATGCACCAGGGCCACCGCGGCGCCAACCACCCGGTCAAGCGCCTCGCCGACGGCCGCGTCGAGATCACCAGCATGAACCACGGCTTCGCGGTCGAGGCCGAAAGCCTGCCGGCCAATGCGCGGCCGACACACATCAGCCTGTTCGACGGCAGCCTGTGCGGGCTGGAACTGACCGACAAGCCGGCGTTCAGCGTGCAATATCATCCCGAGGCGAGCCCGGGGCCGCAGGACAGCACCTATCTGTTCGGCAAGTTCGTCGGCCAACTGGAGACCCGAACGTGAAGATCATCCAGGCCGAGCTGGAATCGGGTCCAGGCTTCGACACCGTCCGCGATATGAACTCATCCTATAAGCCGATGTCGTCAACCGAGCTGATTGACAAGCCGGCCAGGCTGACGGCGCGGCAGGCCAGCTTCTATCGAAATTTGATCGCGATCGCAGAGGCTACTCAGTCGGATGAAATTCCCATCGTGTTCGAGCTGGCGGGGAGGGGAGTCGTATTTTTGGACAGGGGCTGCGTCAAAATGGCCGAACATGCCCGCTTTGTCCGGTCGCTTGCGAATGGGCCTAGCGGCTCCCTGGAAACCATCCGTTTGAACTTCCATGTCAGCGGCACGGCGAAGACCGCCTGATGCCCAAACGCACCGACATCTCCTCGATCCTCATCATCGGCGCCGGCCCGATCGTCATCGGCCAGGCGGCGGAGTTCGATTATTCGGGGACGCAGGCGGCCAAGGCGCTGCGCGAGGAGGGCTATCGGATCATATTGGTCAACTCCAATCCGGCGACGATCATGACCGATCCCGACCTTGCCGACGCCACTTATGTCGAGCCGATCACGCCCGAATATGTCGCCGCGATCATCGCCAGGGAGCGGCCCGACGCGGTGCTGCCGACGATGGGCGGGCAGACCGCGCTCAACACCGCGCTGGCTTTGTTCAAGGACGGCACCCTGGAGAAATATGGCGTCCGGATGATCGGCGCCGACGCCGCGGCGATCGAGATGGCCGAGGACCGGCTCAAGTTCCGCCAGGCGATGGACCGGATCGGCCTCGAAAGCCCGCGCTCGGCGATCGCTTATTCGATCGATGACGCCATGGCGGCACTGGACGAAATCGGCCTGCCGGCGATCATCCGGCCGAGCTTCACCCTGGGCGGGACCGGCGGCGGCATCGCTTACAATCGCGACGAATTCCTGGAGATCGTCCGCGGCGGCCTGGAAGCGTCGCCGACGACCGAAGTGCTGATCGAGGAATCGGTGCTCGGCTGGAAGGAGTTCGAGATGGAGGTGGTCCGCGACCGCGCGGACAATGCCATCATCATCTGCGGAATCGAGAATGTCGACCCGATGGGGATCCACACCGGCGATTCGATCACGGTCGCGCCGGCGCTGACCCTGACCGACAAGGAATATCAGATCATGCGCAATGCCAGCATCGCTGTCTTGCGCGAAATCGGCGTCGAAACAGGCGGTTCCAACGTCCAGTTCGCAGTCAATCCCGAAGATGGGCGGCTCGTCGTCATCGAAATGAACCCGCGCGTCAGCCGCTCCTCGGCGCTCGCCTCGAAGGCGACCGGCTTCCCGATCGCCAAGGTCGCGGCCAAGCTCGCGGTCGGCTACACATTGGACGAGATCCAGAACGACATCACCGGCGTCACCCCGGCCAGCTTCGAGCCGACGATCGACTATGTCGTCACCAAGATCCCGCGCTTCGCCTTCGAGAAGTTCAAGGAGAGCGACGCGATATTGTCCACCGCGATGAAGTCGGTCGGCGAGGTGATGGCGATCGGCCGGAGCTTCCACGAGAGCCTGCAAAAGGCGTTGCGCGGCCTCGAGACCGGCCTGGTCGGGCTCGACGGCGTGCGCGCGCTCTACGGCGCCTCCCGCGAGGAGATCGGGGCCGCGCTCGCCGTGCCGGGACCCGACCGCCTGCTCGTCGCCGCCCAGGCCATGCGCGAGGGGCTGAGCGTCGCGGAGGTCCACGCGGTCACCAAATACGATCCCTGGTTCCTGGAGCGGATCCGGGAGATCGTCGAGGAGGAGGAGCGGGTCTGCCGCGACGGCCTGCCGGGCGACGCGGCGGGCTTGCGGCGGCTGAAGGCGATGGGCTTTTCCGACCGGCGGCTGGCCGAGCTCAACCTCAAATCGGCCAATGTCGCTGGCGGCGGCGTCAAGACGCGGACGCGCTCGCACGGCCTGCTCCACGACGCCGTCAAGGCCATGATCGGCGCCACTACCGAGGACGAGGTGCGGCGCCTCAGGCACAAGCTCGGCGTCCGCCCCGTCTTCAAGCGCATCGACACCTGCGCCGCCGAGTTCGAGGCCAGAACGCCCTATATGTATTCGACCTATGAGGCGCCGAGCTTCGGCGTGCCCGAGGACGAGAGCCAGCCCTCGGACCGCAAGAAGGTCGTGATCCTGGGCGGCGGGCCGAACCGGATCGGGCAGGGGATCGAGTTCGACTATTGCTGCGTCCACGCCGCCTACGCGCTCAAGGAAGCCGGCTATGAGACGATCATGGTCAATTGCAATCCGGAGACGGTCTCGACCGATTACGACACCTCCGACCGGCTCTATTTCGAGCCGCTGACGGTCGAGGACGTGCTCGAAATCCTCCATGTCGAGAGCTCCAACGGGATCCTCCATGGCGTCATCGTCCAGTTCGGCGGGCAGACGCCGCTGAAGCTCGCGCAGGCGCTCGAGGACGAGGGCATCCCCATCCTCGGCACCTCGCCCGACGCGATCGACCTCGCCGAGGACCGCGAGCGCTTCGCCGGCCTGGTCGACCGGCTCGATCTCAGGCAGCCGCTCAACGGCATCGCGCGGAGCCGCGACGAGGCGATCGCGGTCGCCGAGCGGATCGGCTATCCGGTGCTGACCCGCCCCTCCTACGTGCTCGGCGGCCGGGCGATGGAGATCGTCGACGGGCCCGCCCAGCTCGACGATTACATCCACACCGCGGTGCAGGTGTCCGGCGACAGCCCGGTGCTCATCGACCAATATCTGCGCGACGCGATCGAGGTCGACGTCGACGCGATCTGCGACGGCACCGAAATCGTCATCGCCGGCGTCATGCAGCATATCGAGGAAGCCGGCGTCCATTCCGGCGACAGCGCCTGCTCGCTGCCGCCCTACAGCCTGAGCCCTTCTATCGTCGACGAAATCGAGCGGCAGGCGCGGGTGCTGGCCAGGGCGCTCGGCGTGGTCGGGCTGATGAACGTCCAGTTCGCGGTCAAGAACGACACGGTCTACCTGATCGAGGTCAATCCGCGGGCGTCGCGCACCGTGCCCTTCGTCGCCAAGGCGATCGGCGTGCCGGTGGCCAAGATCGCCGCCCGGGTCATGGCGGGCGAGAAGCTGGCCGACCTGCCGCCGATCGTGAGGACCATCGCCCATATCGCGGTCAAGGAAGCGGTGTTCCCGTTCGCGCGCTTCCCGGGCATCGATCCCGTCCTCTCGCCGGAGATGAAGTCCACCGGGGAAGTCATGGGAATCGCGAACGATTTTCCCACCGCCTTCCTCAAGTCGCAGCAGGGGGCGGGGCTCGACCTGCCGACTTCGGGCACCCTGTTCGTCTCGGTCAAGGACAGCGACAAGCCGATCGTCGAGCCCGCCGTCCGCGCCCTCATCGACCTCGGCTTCGACGCGATCGCGACCGGCGGCACCGCCGATTATCTGCGGGGGCGGGGGCTGAAGGTAATGCGGGTCAACAAGGTCGCGCAGGGCCGCCCCCATATCGTCGACAAGATCAAGGACGGCGGCGTCTCGATCGTCTTCAACACCACCGAGGGCTGGCAGAGCCACAAGGACTCGGCCTCGATCCGCGCCGCGGCGCTGATGGGCAAGATTCCCTACTTCACCACGGCCGCGTCCAGCGTCGCCGTCGCCCGCGCCATCGCGGTGCTCAAGGAGCATGGCCTTGAAGTGCGCTCGCTCCAGGACTATTATTCCGCTTCCGGAGCATGATCCCGTACAATCGAGCCGAGATCAGGCGGTGCATCGCGCAGCGTCGCTCCAATGCGTTTTCGAAGACCAAAGTAGACGAAAGGCACGCGTGAAATGGCAACGGTCGACAAGGTGCCGATGCTGGCCGAAGGCTATGAGAAGCTGCAGAACGACGCGCGCCAGCTGAAGCTGGAGCGGCCGTCGATCATCGACGCCATCGAGGAAGCGCGCGCCCATGGCGACCTTTCCGAAAATGCCGAATATCATGCCGCCAAGGAGCGCCAGGGCCAGGTCGAGGCGATGATCGCCGATATCGACGACCGGCTCAGCCGGGCGATGGTGATCGATCCCAGGTCGCTGAGCGGCGACAAGGTCGTTTTCGGCGCCACCGTCCATCTGGTCGACGAGAATGACAACAAGATCAAATATCAGATCGTCGGCGAGACCGAGGCCGACGCCAAGATCGGGCGGATCAGCTATGCCTCGCCGCTCGGCCGGGCGCTGATCGGCCGCCAGGTCGGCGAGGAGGTCGAATTCTCGGCGCCGTCGGGCGACAAATATTACGAGATCAAAAAGATCCAGTTCGTTTGATCGTCCCTTTTCACCGCGGGAGCGGTCGAGCCATGCGTCCTCCAGAGACTTGGAACAAGGCCAGGGTGACGCTCGGCCTGGTGGCCGTCACCACGTCCGCCTGGCTGCTCGCCTGGCTGTTCGGGCGCGGGGAATGGGCGGCGATCTGGGGCGGCTTCATTCCCGCCCGCCTGACCTATGGCGCCGACGAGATGCTGGCGCCCTTCTTCCTGACGCCGCTGACCGCGACGCTGGTTCACGCCGACTTTCTCCATCTTCTCCTCAACATGGTCATCCTCGCGTTCTGCGGGCGGCCGGTCGAATCCGTGCTGGGCCCGGTCGCTGTGGTGCTTCTCTACCTGCTCGGCGCCTATGCCGCCGCCGGGGCCCAATATGCTGTCAATCCGCTCTCGACGACCACGATGGTCGGCGCCAGCGGCGCGATCTCGGCGATCATCGGCGCTTATGCGATGCTGTTCGGGCGCAACAAGGTGAAGGTCGCCAATCCGACCCTGGCATTGTGGCTCAACGCCTCGTGGCTGATGGCCGCCTGGGTGGTGCTGCAATGGTGCATCGGCATCGCCCTTTCAGGCTCCGCTTTCCTGTTCGGCGGCGATGGGATTCAGGTCGCGGTGGCCGCCCATATCGGCGGCTTCATGGTCGGCCTGCTGCTCGCCAACCCGCTGCTGCTGTTCCGCTACCGGAAGGCTTGAGGGGGAGGCGGGGCACATCCCGTCATTTCAGCGAAAGCTGGAATCCCACTTCTTTCAAGGCAAGGAGATTCCCAGCGTTCGCTGGAATGACGAACTAGGCGGTGCTTTCTTTCGCGTCCGCTCCGGGATCGAGCAGGCGGTGGAGGTGGACGACCACATATTTCATCTCGGCATCGTCGACCGTGCGCTGGGCCTTGCCGCGCCAGGCGTCGAGCGCGCTCGCATAATCGGGATAGAGGCCGACCATCTCGACCGTGTCGAGATCGAAATCCATGCCCCTCGGATCCTTGACCCGCCCGCCAAAGACGAAGTGCAGCTTGCTCATCCGTCCGGTTACTGCTTGCCGCCGACAACGTCGGCGACCGCCTCGCTGACCTTCTCGGCCGCCTTGCTTCGCAGTTCGCCGAGCTGCTCGCGGCCGGCGTCGAGGCCGCGCTGGGCGGCCTCCTTGGCGGCGCCGGTGAGCTTGCGGCCGGTCTTGCCCAGCGCCTTGGTCTCGGTCTCGGTGCGGGGCAGCAGCGCGCCGACCAGGGCGCCGACGAGGAAACCGCCGACCACCGCGCCGAGCGGATAGAGGGTCAGCTGGTCCGATGCCTTGCGGGTGACGTCGCTCGCCCGGCTGCGCGCCGCTTCATAAGCGGAAGCGGTGCGCTCGCGCGCCGCCTCGAGCGCGCTCGCGGCGCGGCCCCGGCTCCTGTCGCTGTCGCCATTGGCTGCCATCAACTCACTCCTTCTTTGGTACGGGCACGGGCGCGTTTTGGTGCCGGTGCGTTCAACTCTTCAGCCACTTCCTCGATCCCGTCACTTTCTTTCGAAACGAGCCGGGTGACCGCGCGCTTGATCGGCGCGCGCGCCAGGAACAAGGCGAAGGCGCCGAGCGCCAGCGACACCGCCGCCGGCCGTTTCTTCACCGCCTTGAGCGCGCCGTCGGCAAGATCGGCGCTCTTGCCCTTGACTCCGTCCCAGGCCTCGCCGGCGAGGCTCCCCGGGCGCAGCCGCTGCTGGAGGTCGGCGACCGTCATTTCGAGCCGGCCCCGGGCGTTGACCGCGTCGCGCTTCGCCTGCTCGAGCGCCTTGGCGCTCATGGCAGCGTCTCGCCGCGGGTCAGCGCCGCGCGCTCCTCCTGGTCGCCGCCCAGCGCCCTGAGGCCGGCGATGCCGACGCGGATCAGGGCATAGCCGATCAGCACCAGCAAAGCGGCGACGGCGAGGCCGGCGAGCAGCCCGCCGATCAGGTCGGCGAGCCACAGCACCAGCCCGACGATCAAGGCGGTGAGCGAGGAGAGGAGCAGCACCGCGCCCGCGATCAGCGCGATCATCCCGCCGCGCGCGCGCGCCGCGCGGTGCCGCGCGATCTGCCGGTAGAGGTTGAGCTCGGCCTTGGCGTAAGCGCGGCCGTCCTCGGCGAGCCGGCCGAACAGCGCGCCGATCGATTCCTCCTTGGGATCCCCCTCCGGTTCCGCCAAGGCTCAGGCTCCGTCGTTGGCCGCGTCGCGACCCTGCGCGCCGACATCCTCGAGCCCGGTCTTGAACAGCCGGATCAGAGCGAAGCCGGCGATCGCGGCGATGCCGATGGCGATGGCCGGGCTCTTGCGGACGAAATCGCGGGTGTCGTCGATCAGATCGTCGACGCTCTTGCCGCGCACCTTGTCGGCGAGGCCGGAGACGGCGCCGGCGGCGCGGTGGGCGTAGCTGCCATAATCCTCGCCGAACTTGCCGTCGACGGCGCGCGCGGCTTCGCCGATCACTTCGCTGAAATCGTCGAGTAGGCCGGTCGCTTTCTCCTTGCTCTCGTCGGCGATGCCGCGGATCCGGGTGGTCGCCTGGCTCTTGATCGTCGAGACCTGCTCGCGGACCTGGCTCACCAGCCGGTCGGTGCCGGAGCCGCCGGTGTCGGCCGAGGCGACGAAGCCGCCGTCCTTGCCGCTGGAGCCGGAGGCGCCGCGCACGACATGATCGGTGCCTTCGGGCAGTGCGGGTTGGCGAGGGGGCATGGGAGTCTCCAATCGTTACAACGACATTCACGCGCTCAGAACAATCGCGCCGCGCCACTCGTTCCGCCCGGGGCCGACGAAAGTTGCATGAGGTCGGGCGGGCCGATATTCGCAAGCCCTTCCTTCCATAACTCATAACGAGGCCGCAACAAAATGACCGCGATCATCCACGTCCACGGCCGCCAGATCCTCGACAGCCGCGGCAATCCGACCGTCGAGGTCGAAATGCTGCTCGAGGATGGCAGCATGGGGCGGGCCGCGGTGCCCTCGGGCGCCTCGACCGGGGCGCACGAGGCGGTCGAGAAGCGCGACGGCGACCAGAGCCGCTGGCTCGGCAAAAGCGTGCAGGCGGCGATCGACGCGGTCAATGGAGAGATTGCCGGCGCGGTGATCGAGATGGAGGCCGAGGACCAGGCCGAGATCGATTTGGCGATGATCGCGCTCGACGGTACGGAGAACAAATCGCGGCTCGGCGCCAACGCCATCCTCGGCGTGAGCCTCGCCGCCGCCAAGGCCGCCGCCGACGCGCGCGGCCTGCCGCTCTACCGCTATGTCGGCGGCGTCTCGGCGAGCACGTTGCCGGTGCCGATGATGAACATTTTGAACGGCGGCGCCCATGCCGACAACCCGATCGACTTCCAGGAATTCATGATCATGCCGGTCGGCGCGCCGAGCTTCGCCGAAGCTTTGCGCTGCGGCGCCGAGATTTTCCACACGCTGAAGGCGGGGCTTCACGAGGCGGGGCTCTCGACCGCGGTCGGCGACGAAGGCGGCTTCGCGCCCAACCTCGCCTCGGCCCGCGCCGCGCTCGATTTCATCATGCGCTCGATCGACAAGGCCGGCTACAAGGCCGGCGACGACGTCGTGCTCGCGCTCGACTGCGCGGCGAGCGAATTCTTCAAGGACGGCGCCTATGCGATGGCAGGGGAGGGACGCACCCTCTCGCCCGACGACATGGCCGGCTTCCTCGCCGCTTTGTGCGACGATTATCCGATCGCCTCGATCGAGGACGGCATGGCCGAGGACGATCTCGCCGGCTGGACGGCGCTGACCGGCAGCCTCGGCGGCCGCGTCCAGCTCGTCGGCGACGACGTCTTCGTCACCAATCCCAAGCGGTTCGCCATGGGCATCGAGCGGGGCATCGCCAATTCGATCCTGATCAAGGTCAACCAGGTCGGCACATTGACCGAGACCCTGGCGGCGGTTTCGATGGCCCACAAGGCCGCTTACACGGCGGTGATGTCGCACCGCTCGGGCGAGACCGAGGACACCACCATCGCCGACCTCGCCGTCGCCGCCAATTGCGGGCAGATCAAGACCGGCAGCCTCGCCCGCTCGGACCGGACGGCCAAGTACAACCAGCTCCTGCGCATCGAGGAGGAGCTCGGCAGCGCCGCAATCTATCCGGGCCGGAGCGTGTTCAACGGTTCGACTCGCTAATCGCCCGGGTTACCGGATTTATACCCAAGCGGCGTCAAAGGGCTTGATTTCGGGCCGCTTTGCTGATTCTGTGACGATGGCATGACAGTGGGGCGGAATCCTTTGGCGTTGATCCGGCGGGCGGCGTTGCCGGCGACGGGCCTGCTCGTCATCTGCTATTTCCTCGGCGCCGCCGTGGTCGGCGAGAATGGCGTGCTCGCCTGGGGCGATTATCGCCGCGCCAATGCCGAGCGCAGCGTCAAGCTCGCCCGGCTCGAAGCGGAGCGCGCGCGGCTCGCCCACCGCGCCCAATTGCTCGATCCGGCCAATGCCGATCCCGATCTGGCCGAGGAGCTGGTCCGGCAGAATTGGGGCTATGTCCGGCCCGACGAGATCATCATCCCGCTCGACGGCGCCCCCCAGGCCCGCCCCGCCGCCGCGCCGCGTCGCTAGGCCCCGCCGCCCATACGCCCTCCTGTTGCGCCCCCCGGCGTTTGCCGCCATAGGGGCCGCCACTGTCGCCAAAAGCAGAAAGGGCCGGGAGAGTGGCCAGGGCAGCATCGCCGAAACGCGCCGGCAAGAGCGAGGCGGCAGCCAAGCCGCCGCAGACGCCCAACCGGGAGCGCCCGCCCGAGCCCAAAAGACGCAAGGCCGACAAGGCGGAGCTGCTCGATTATTACAGGCAGATGCTGCTCATCCGCCGCTTCGAGGAGCGCGCCGGCCAGCTTTACGGGCTCGGCCTGATCGGCGGCTTCTGCCACCTCTATATCGGCCAGGAGGCGGTCGCTGTCGGGCTGCAATCGGCGCTGACGCCGGGCAAGGACAGCGTCATCACCGGCTATCGCGACCATGGCCACATGCTCGCTTACGGCATCGATCCCAAATTGATCATGGCCGAGCTCACCGGCCGCTATGCCGGGATCAGCCACGGCAAGGGCGGCTCGATGCACATGTTCAGCGTCGAGCACCGCTTCTATGGCGGCCACGGTATCGTCGGCGCCCAGGTCAGCCTCGGCACCGGCCTTGCCTTCAAGCACAAATATGAAGGCGATGGCGGCGTCTGCCTGGCTTATTTCGGCGACGGCGCCGCCAATCAGGGCCAGGTCTATGAAAGCTTCAACATGGCCGAATTGTGGAAGCTGCCGATCATCTTCGTGATCGAGAACAATCAATATGCGATGGGCACCTCGGTCAACCGCTCCTCGGCCGAGGACCAGCTCTACAAGCGCGGCGAGAGCTTCCGCATCCCCGGCCTGCAGATCGACGGCATGGACGTGCTCGCCGTGCGCGGCGCCGCCGAAACCGCGCTCGAATGGGTGCGCGCCGGCAAGGGGCCGATCCTGCTCGAGCTGAAGACCTACCGCTATCGCGGCCATAGCATGTCCGATCCGGCCAAATATCGCTCGCGCGAGGAGGTCCAGGCGGTGCGCGACAAATCCGACCCGATCGAGGCGGTGAAGCGCGAGCTCGCCAAGGCCGGCGCCAGCGAGGAGGAGCTGAAGGCGATCGACACCGAGATCAAGAAGATCGTCGTCGAGGCCGCCGACTTCGCCGAGCAGGCGCCCGAGCCCGACCCGAAGGAGCTCTACACCGACATATTGGTGGGGCGCTACTGATGGCGATCGAGCTCAAGATGCCGGCTTTGTCCCCGACCATGGAGGAGGGGACCCTGGCCAAGTGGCTGGTCAAGGAAGGCGACAGCGTCAAATCGGGCGACATCCTCGCCGAGATCGAGACCGACAAGGCGACGATGGAGTTCGAGGCCGTCGACGAAGGCGTGATCGAGAAGATCCTGGTCGCCGAAGGCACCGACGAAGTGAAAGTCGGCACGGTCATCGCCCTGATCGCCGGCGAAGGCGAGCCGGCGGCCCCCGCGGCCGCGCCGGCGGAGGAGCCGGCCGAGGCCGCGCCGGCGGCGGCGGCGGCCAAGCCCGAAAAGGCGCCCGCCAGCCTCGCGGTCGAGCCCGACGTGCCCGAAGGCACCGAAATGGTCCGCACCACGGTCCGCGAGGCGCTGCGCGACGCCATGGCCGAGGAGATGCGCAAGGATGAGCGCGTCTTCGTGATCGGCGAGGAGGTCGCCGAATATCAGGGCGCCTACAAGGTCACCCAAGGCCTGCTCGCCGAGTTCGGCGACAAGCGGGTGATCGACACGCCGATCACCGAATATGGCTTTGCCGGCGTCGGCACCGGCGCGGCGATGGGCGGCCTGAGGCCCGTGGTCGAGTTCATGACTTTCAACTTCGCCATGCAAGCCATTGATCATATTATCAATTCGGCGGCGAAGACCAATTATATGTCGGGCGGCCAGATGCGCTGCCCGATCGTCTTCCGCGGCCCCAACGGCGCCGCCAGCCGGGTCGGCGCGCAGCACAGCCAGAATTACGGCCCCTGGTATGCCGCGGTGCCGGGCCTGATCGTCATCGCGCCTTATTCGGCGGCCGACGCCAAGGGGCTGCTCAAGGCTGCGATCCAGTCTGAGGACCCGGTCGTATTCCTCGAGAACGAATTGCTTTATGGCCAAAGCTTCGACGTTCCCAAGCTCGACGATTACACGCTTCCGATCGGCAAGGCGCGGGTCGTCAAGGAGGGCAATGACGTCACCCTGGTCAGCTATTCGATCGGCGTCGGCGTCTCGCTCGACGCCGCGGCTTTGCTCGCCGAGGAAGGGATCGACGCCGAGGTGATCGACCTGCGCACCCTGCGTCCGCTCGACAAGGCAACCGTGCTCGCCAGCCTCGGGAAGACCAACCGCATGGTCTGCGTCGAGGAAGGCTGGCCGGTCTGCTCGATCTCCGCCGAATTGATCGCGGTGGCGATGGAGGAGGGCTTCGACGATCTCGACGCGCCCGTCCTGCGCGTCACCGACGAGGACGTGCCGCTGCCTTACGCCGCCAATCTCGAGAAGCTCGCCCTGATCAAGGTCGCCGACGTCGTCGCCGCGGCGAAGAAGGTCTGCTACCGGTGACCAAGGCCCTCCCCCTTGACGGGGGAGGGTTGGGTGGGGGTGGAGTCTCCGGACATGCACGTCACTTCATCGACGTTCACCCCACCCTAACCCTCCCCATCGAGGGGAGGGAATTTCGAGCATGACCGACCTCGATCCCGACCGCCAGCTTGCGCTCGCTTATGTGCCGGCGCGGGTCCGCCCCGCGCTGGAGGCGCTTTGGCGTCTTGACGTCGCTTTCGCCGCGATCCTCGCCGCCGGCCGCGAGCCGATCGCCTCGCGCCTGCGCCTGGCCTGGTGGCGCGAGGCGCTCGAAGCGCTCGACCGCGAGGCCGCGCCCGCCGAGCCTTTGCTCCGGGCGCTGGCCGCGCTTGTCCTGCCCGCCGGCCTTCAGGGCGCCGAGCTCGCGCGGATGGCGGAGGGCTGGGAAATCCTCCTCTCCGACCAGCCGCTGACCGCCGACGAGCAGGCGCGCTACGCCTCGCTGCGCGGCGGCCTGCTGTTCGACCTTTCCGCGCGGCTGCTCGGCGTCGCGGATTTCCCGGTCGCGCCGTCGGGGGAGCTGTGGGCGCTGGTCGATCTCGCGCGGCACGGCAGCGGGCGCGACTCGGTGCGCCTCGCGGCCGCCGAGTCGCAAGCCCGCTGGCCGCGCGCGCTGCGCCCGCTCGGCATGCTCGCCGCGCTTGCCCGCCGCGATTCGGATCGTCCCGGCAAGCCTTGGGAAAAGCAGGGAAATCCGGCGCGGATGCTGCGTATGATCCGCCATCGGCTGACCGGGAATTAGTCTGTTTTAAATGAATCTCCGCGCAGACTTGGCGTTTCCGATGAATTGCGCTACCTTTGGGCGGAAACAGGGAGGGCGCTATGTGGCGATTCTTCGCGGGGATCGGGTCGGCCTTGCTGCTGGTGACGGCGGGCTTCTTCATCTGGAAGGGCGTCGCCCAGGGCGACGATACCGGTCCAATCCCCGACGCTCCCGCCGAATCCGCCGGCGCCGCGCCCACGCCGGGGCGGCCCCGCCAGCCGCCGTCCGCCGACGCGCGCACCCGCGAGCAGCGCCGCTTCGAGCGCGCCGACCGCGACAATGACGGCCGGGTCACGCTGGAAGAGCTGACCTACGGGCGGCGGCGCAATTTCGACCGGCTCGACGCCAATCATGACGGGCGCCTGAGCTTCGAGGAATGGGCCGCGCGCACCCTGCGGACGTTCGCGAGCGCCGACGGCAATGGCGACCGGGCGCTGAACCAGGCCGAATTCGCCGCCACCGCGCCGCGCCGCCGCGTCACCGCCCGCCGCCAGAATTGCGATTGCACCCGCCAGGCCGCCGTCGCCGGCCGGAGCCGGGGCGCGGGCAATTAGGGCGCGCAAGAGAGACGCGGGAAGGACGATGCTGCGTCCAGCCAGGCCGCCAGATCCGTGCGCGCCCGCGTCGTGTAGAGCTTCTTGCGGTCGGCCTTCTTCGTCCGGGTGCCCTCGATCGGCGGGAACAGGCCGAAATTGACGTTCATCGGCTGGTAGAGCGCGGCGTCGGCGCCGCCGGTGATGTGGCCCAGCAGGGCGCCGAGCGCGGTCGTCGGCGGGGGCGGCGCCAGCGCCTCGCCGCTCAGCTCCGCCGCGGCGAAGCGGCCCGCCAGCAGCCCGATCGCGGCCGATTCGACATAGCCCTCGCAGCCGGTGATCTGGCCGGCGAAGCGGATGTGCGGCGCCGCCTTGAGCCGCAGCGTGCCGTCGAGCAGAAGCGGGGAATTGATGAAGGTGTTGCGGTGAAGCCCGCCGAGCCTGGCGAACTCGGCCCGCTCCAGGCCCGTTATGGTGCGGAACAGCCGCACCTGCTCGGCATGTTTGAGCTTGGTCTGGAAGCCGACCATGTTCCACAAGGTGCCCAAGGCATTGTCCTGGCGCAGCTGGACGACGGCATAGGGCCAGCGCCCGGTGCGCGGATCGTCGAGGCCGACCGGCTTCATCGGCCCGAAGCGCAAGGTATCGACGCCGCGCGCGGCCGCGACCTCGATCGGCATGCAGCCCTCGAAATAGGGCGTGTCCCTCTCCCACTGCTTGAATTCGGTCTTCTCGCCGTCGAGCAGGCCCTGGTGGAAGGCGAGATATTGCTCCTTCGTCATCGGGCAGTTGATATAATCCTTGGTGTCGCCCTTGTCCCAGCGGCTCGCCATCCAGCAGAGGTCCATGTCGATGGAGTCGCGGTGGACGATCGGCGCGATCGCGTCGAAGAAAGCGAGCGCGTCGGCGCCGGTCGCGGCGCCGATCGATTCGGCCAGCGCCGCCGCGGTCAGCGGCCCGGTGGCGACGATCGCAAGGCCGGAGGCGGGCAAGAGGTCGATCCGCTCGCGCACGATCGCGACATTGGGATGGGCCGCGAGCCGCGCCGTCACCGCAGCCGAAAAGCCGTCCCGGTCGACCGCCAGCGCCGATCCCGCCGGCACCTTGTGCGCGTCGGCCGCCGCCATGATCAGCGAGCCCAGGCTGCGCATCTCGGCATGGAGCAGCCCGACCGCATTGCTCTCGGCGTCGTCCGAGCGGAAGCTGTTCGAGCAGACCAGTTCGGCGAGCCCGTCGCCCTGGTGCGCCGCCGTTCTCTCGCCGCCGCCGCGCATTTCGGACAGGCGCACCTGCACGCCCGCCTCGGCAAGCTGCCAGGCGGCTTCCGATCCCGCGAGGCCGCCGCCGATGATATGGACCTGATTTGTCATGGCAGCCCAGAACCACAACCGTCATTCCCGCGAAAGCGGGAATCCAGCTTTTCCTTCGAAAAGGCGTTAAGAAGCTGGATTCCCGCGTTCGCGGGAATGAAGGAGAGTGGAGGAAGGCTATGCTCGACCATGTCGGAGTCGCGGTTGCGGACGCGGAGCGCTCGCGCATTTTCTACGAGCAGGCGCTGGCGCCGCTCGGCATCGGCCTGATCATGACCGTGACCCCGGAGCAGACCGAGGCGGGCGGCACCGCGCACGGCTTCGGCTCGGACGGCAAGCCCTATTTCTGGGTCGGCGACAATGAGACGGTGGGGGAGGGCACCCATATCGCCTTCGCCGCGAAGACCAGGGCCGACGTCGACGCCTTTTACGCCGCGGCGCTGGCCGCCGGCGGCCGCGACAATGGCGCGCCGGGGCTCAGGCCCCATTATCACCCGGACTATTACGGCGCCTTCGCGCTCGACCCCGACGGCATCAACGTCGAGGCCGTCTGCCACCGGCCCGAATGAGCGGGCGGGACGAAGCGCGGCGCTTTCCAGTCTGGCCACAAAGCGGATATTGCGGCACTAGGCCAGGATCATGAGCGCCGAGACCGTCTCCCAAAAGCTTTCGATAAGCCTCGTCGTGCCGGCCTTCAACGAAGAGGCCTATCTCGGCCCTTGCCTCGATGCGATCATGGAGAATGTGAAGGGCAAGGCCCTCGAAATCATCGTCGTCGACAATAACAGCACCGACGGGACCGCGGCGATCGCGAAGCGCTATCCCGGCGTCACCTATGTGTTCGAGCCGGAAAAGGGGATCACCAAGGCCCGCCAGTGCGGATACAAAAGCGCCCGCGGCGAGATCGTCGCTTATGTCGACGCCGACACGCGGCCGCCGCCCGGCTGGATCGAGCAGATCCAGGAGCAGTTCGGCAAGAATCCCAAGATCGCCGCCTTGAGCGGACCCTATAGCTTCTACGATCTGCACGGCATGCAGAACCGGATGGCGACGGGTTGGTTCGTCGCGGCGCGGCCGCTTTATTCGATCATCGGCTACATGCTGGTCGGCGGCAATTTCGCGATTCGCCGCGACGTGCTCGACAAGATGGGCGGCTTCGACGCCTCGATCGAATTTTACGGCGAGGATGCCGATATCGCCAAGCGCGCCAAGAAGTTCGGCAAGGTGCTGTTCTCGAACAGCTTCGTGATGCCGACCTCGGGGCGGCGGCTGCAGAAGCAGGGTTACCTCAAGATGGCCGGCATCTATTTCGTCAATTTCTTCTCGATCGTGTTCCGCGGCAAGCCGGCGACGCGCGGCTATACCGACGTCCGATGAGCGGAGGCCGGCGCCTGTTCACGATCGGCTATGAAGGCGCGACCCAGGCCGAGCTGATCGCGTCGCTCAAGGCGGCGGGAGTCGCGCGGGTGATCGACGTGCGCGCCGTGCCGATGTCGCGCAAGCCCGGCTTCTCGAAGAACATCCTCGCCGCCGGTCTCAGGGAGGCGGGCATCGACTATGTCCACCTGAGGGCGCTCGGCACCCCGCCCGCGGGCCGCGAGGCCGCGCGCAAGGGCCGGATGGAGGAGATGAACCTTATCTATGCCGAACAGCTCGAAACCCCCGAGGCCGGCGCCGAGGCGGCGCGGATGATCGCGCTTGCGCAGGAGAAGCCCTCGGCCCTGCTCTGCTTCGAGCGCGACCCGGTCCGCTGCCACCGCACGCCGCTGCGGGAGGCGGTGGCCCCGGACTGGGAGGCGATCGACCTCTACGCCTGACCGGGCGCGACCGCCGACGGCCGCCGCCGCGGCGATCCTGCGTCTTGAAGGTCGGCGGCGATATATGGGAAGCGTTGCCCTGGCCGGCGGTGAGTCAGGACGGACGCGTGGCGGAAATACTGGTGATCATGCCCTTTGGGCTGCGGACCTATCTGCAAGGCGAGACAACCTTCCTCGTCGACTTTGACGACGTCTATGCCAATATTATCCAGCCGGCGATCGACCGCTGCGGGCACATCGCTTCCCGCATCGACGAATTGACGGAAACCGGCGACATCTCGCACCATTATTTGAACCGGATCGTCTCCGCGGAGCTGGTCGTCGCGGATCTCTCAATGCCCAACGGCAATGTCTATTACGAGCTGGGGGTGAGGCAGGCGATCAGCAATTATCCGACCATCCTCATCGCCGCCGAGGGAACCGATCTGCCGTTCGACGTCAGGAACCAGCGGGTCCTGTTCTACGAAGAGGCCACCGACGATGGCCGAAAGGCCGCCGTCGACCGGCTCGCGCGCTGGATCGGCGATATCTACGCCAAGGCGAGCGTCAATCCGGTCCACCAATATCTCAAGACCTATGGCCTGGTCGCCGATCCGGCCAACGGACCGGCCTTTGAGCAGGATCTCCGGGGCAAGGTCGAGCGGGCTTCGAACCTCGAGCAGTTGCGCGCGGTCTGGAACTGGGCGAAGGCCTTCGAGCCGCTTCCGCCCTTCACCCTGCTGGCGCTGGCCGAGAAATTCTCATTCCTTCGCGAATGGAAGGTGGCGGCGCAGATCGTCCGCGCGGCCGCCGGGCTGCGGCCGGGCGATTACGAGATCCATCGGACGCTCGGCTGGTATCTGAGAAATTCCGGCGAGCGCTTCTACGACGAGGCCGAGGCGGAATTCCGCAAGGCCCTCGAGCTCAATCCCGGCGACCTCGAAGCCCTGGGAATGCTCGGCGGCCTGCAGAAGCGGCGCGGCCGCTATCCCGAGGCGGCCGAGACCTACGGCCGGGGCGTCCGCGAGGCGCCCGACAATCTGTATCTGAAGGTCGCGCATGCGGGCATGGTCCTCTTGGCCGATCCGGGGCCGGGTTCCGCCGCGATCCCGCTCTATGAGGAGCTTCGGGCGATCTGCGCGGAGCCGGACCGCGCTCTCGATCCCTGGGCTCATGCGGTGGCCGGCGAAGCCGAATTCGTTCTCGACAATGACGACGGGGCGCTGGACCATTATCTGGAGGCGAGAAGGCTCGCGGGCTCGCCAACCGTGCTCGCGTCGCCCGCGGAGCAGCTCAGGCTGTTCGGCCGCGCCGGATATCGCTCCGATCGCGCGGCCTATCTCGCCGCCCGCCTCGAAGCCCTCGCGGCCGATCTGGGCGTGGAGGCGGTCGCCGGCGACGATGTCCGTCCCGTTGCGGAGGAGAGCGCGGCCGGGCCGCCGGCGGACCGGGAAATGCCGGTGATCATCCACCTCTCCGACCCTCATTTCGGCTACAGGCATGACGAGGCCGGCAAGAAGGTCGACATGCACCGGTTCCGGGACGGCGATTATTCGATCACGCTCGAAAGCCATATCGCAAATGAATTCAATAAGATAACCGGGAGGTTTCGGCTCGATTCCGAGCGCCTGTTCCTGGTCATCTCGGGCGACATCGTCTATCAGGCGGGCAGCGACGAATATGAGGAGGCGCTCGCCTGCCTCGAGGCGCTCGTCCGCATTCTGGGAATCGGAAAGGACCGGTTGATATTGTGTCCGGGCAATCATGACGTCAGCTGGCCGGATGCGAAGATCAAGCCGGAGAGACGCTTCGATAACTACCTGACGTTCCTGGTCGAATTCTATGGGGAGACGATATTCAGGCGGCTCTACCCGTTCGTCGCCTGGGACTTCAAGATAAACACCGCGAGGCCGCATCCGACGGACCTCGTTTCCGTGGCCAGGTTCCCCGAGATCGGGATGGTTTTCGTCGGGTTCAACTCCTGCGTCTACGAAGACCCGCAGCATCATTACGGCTTCATCGGCGGCAAGCAGATCCGGAGGGTCGAAAAGCTCCTCGCGTCGGCGGAATTCGAGAAGCTGACGCGGATCGCCGTGCTTCACCACCATATTCATCCCTATCCCGAGCCGGTCGTCCTCGAACCGACCGGCGGGCATTGGCACGACGTCAGCACGATAAGGGACGCCGGCCTGTTCGAGCGCTTTCTCGAAAAACAGCGGTTCGACCTCGTGCTTCACGGCCACAAGCACAAGCCGCAGTTGCGCGAGACCCTCGTCCGCGACCGAACCACGCCGGAGATGATGCGGCCTTTGATCGTCTGCGGCGCGGGAAGCTGCAGCGTCGACGCCCGCGAGCTGGAGCATGCCGTTCCAAACCATTACCAGGTCATTGAATTCCTGAGCCGAAGCCGGATTCCGCAGATCGAGTTCCTCAAGCTGGAATGGCGCGAGCTGGCGGTCGGCCCGGATTCGGAGTGGACGACATCCCGGGTGTGGGTGGTGAATGGGTAGCCGGCGGGCCGGGACGGGGGCGGCTCAGGCCCCGGTTCCGTCTTCGCCGGCCGTCGAGTCTGCGGCCGGCGCCGCGCCGGGGACGGCGTCGTCCTCCTCGTCCTGGTCCTCGCTCTCCTCGATCCGGGCGGCGGAGACGACGTGCTCGTCCTCGGCGACGTTGAACAGGCGCACGCCGGCGCTGTTGCGGCCAATGACGCGGGTGTCGCCGACGCTCATCCGGATCAGCTTGGCCTGGTCGGTGACCAGCATCAATTGCTCGCCATTATGGGCGGGGAAGGAGGCGACGACCGGGCCGTTGCGCTCGAGATTGTCGATATTGGTGATGCCTTGGCCGCCGCGGTTGGTGCGGCGATATTCGAAGGCGGAGCTGCGCTTGCCATAGCCGTTGGCGCAGACGGTGAGGATGAACTCCTCGGCCGCCTCGAATTCGGCCATGCGCTCGGCGCCGAGCGTGGTCTCGCGCTCGCCTTCCTTCCAGGGCGCGGCCTTGAGATAGGCGTCGCGCTCCTCCGTCGTCGCCCGGAACGTGCGCAGGATGGAGAGCGAGATCACTTCGTCATCGCCGATCATGCGCGCGCCGCGCACGCCGGACGCGGTGCGGCTCTGGAACTCGCGGACGTCGGTGGCGGCGAAGCGGATCGCCTTGCCGTTCCTGGTGGCGAGCAGGACGTCGTCCTCTTCGGTGAGCAGGGAGACGCCGATCAGCCGGTCGTCCGATCCTTCCTCGAAGCGCATCGCCAGCTTGCCGGCGGTGCGGATGCTGGCGAAGGCGTCCATCGAATTGCGCCTGACCAGCCCCTTGGCGGTCGCGAACATGACGTGGAGCTTGCCCCATTCGCCCTCGTCCTCGGGCAGGGGCAATACGGTCGAGATGGTCTCGCCCTCGGCGAGCGGCAGCAGGTTCACCATCGACCGGCCGCGCGCCTGCGGCGCGCCTTCGGGCAGGCGCCACACCTTGAGGCGATAGGCCTTGCCGTGGGTGGAGAAGAACAGCACCGGATTGTGGGTCGAGGTGACGAACAATTCGGTGACCGCATCCTCCTCCTTGGTCGCCATGCCGGCGCGGCCCTTGCCGCCGCGTGCCTGGGTGCGGAATGCTTCCAGCGGGGTGCGCTTGATATAGCCGCCGAGGGTGACGGTCACGACCATTTCCTCGCGCTCGATCAGCGCTTCGTCCTCGATCCCGTCCCACGCCGGCGCGATCTCGGTGACGCGCGGCGTCGCATAGGTCGCGACGATCTCGTCGAACTCGGTGCGCATCAGCGCGTAGAGCTTGGCCCGGTCGCCGAGGATGTCGAGCAGCCCCGCGATCGAGGTGGCGAGCGTGCGCAGCTCGCCGCCGATCTCGTCGCGGCCGAGCGCGGTGAGGCGATGGAGCCTCAGCTCGAGGATGGCGCGCACCTGGGCGTCGGAAAGGTAATAGGTGTCGCCGGCCACCTCTTTCTCGACCGCCTCGACCAGAGCGATATAGGGCGCAATCTCGGCCACCGGCCAGGCGCGGGCGAGCAGGCCGGCGCGGGCCTCGGCCGGCGAGGCCGAGGCGCGGATGATGCGCACGACCTCGTCGAGATTGGTGACCGCGATGACCAGGCCGAGCAGGAGGTGGGCCCGGTCGCGGGCCTTGGCGAGCTCGAACTTGGCGCGCCGCGTGATCACGTCCTCGCGGAAGCGCACGAAGCTTTCGATGATGTCCCTGAGGTTCAGCGTCTCCGGCCGGCCGCCGCGGATCGCGAGCATGTTGGCCGGGAAGCTCGACTGGGCCTGGGTATGGCGCCAGAGCTGGTTGAGGACGACGTCGGGCGTGGCGTCGCGCTTCAGGTCGATGACGATGCGCACGCCCTCGCGGTTCGATTCGTCGCGAATGTCGGAAACGCCTTCGATGCGCTTGTCCTTGACTGCGACCGCGATGCCCTCGACCAGGCCGTTCTTGCCGACCTGATAGGGAATGGAGGTGAGCACGATCGAACGGCGCTCGCCGCGGCTTTCCTCGACGATGTGGCGGGCGCGCATGATGATCGAGCCCCGCCCCGTATGATAAGCGCTGCGCGCCCCGGTCTGGCCCAGGATCAAGGGCGCGGTCGGGAAATCGGGGCCGGGAATGATCTCGATCAGCTCGTCGATGGTGATCGCCGGATTGTCGATATAGGCGATGCAGGCCGTCACCACCTCGCCCAGATTGTGCGGCGGGATGTTGGTCGCCATGCCGACCGCGATTCCGCCGGCGCCGTTGACGAGGATGTTCGGGAAGCGCGCCGGAAGGACCTGCGGCTCGGTCTCGTTGGCGTCGTAATTGGGCTGGAAGTTGACGGTGTCCTTGTCGAGGTCGCCGAGCAGGAAGTTGGCGACGCGGGCAAGCCGAGCTTCCGTGTACCGCATCGCGGCGGGTGGATCGGGGTCCATCGAGCCGAAATTGCCCTGGCCGTCGATCAGCGGCACCCGCATCGACCAGCTCTGGGTCATCCGGGCGAGCGCGTCGTAGATCGCGGTGTCGCCATGCGGGTGATATTTACCGATGACGTCGCCGACGATGCGAGCGGATTTGCGGAAACCGCGGTTGTAGAAGAAGCCGTTCTCGTAGGCTGAATAGAGGATCCGGCGGTGGACCGGCTTGAGGCCATCGCGGACGTCCGGCAGCGCCCGGCTGACGATGACGCTCATCGCATAGTCGAGGTAGCTGGTCTTCATCTCCTCGACGATGGAGATGGGCGCGATGTCGCGATCGCCGCCGCTCGGCGTCGTTCCGTCGGGCGGTGCTCCGCCGCCGCCCTGGCCCCCTTCTTCGGTCTCGTTTACGTCGTCGACGGGCGGTTCGGTGGCCAAGTTGTGTCTATCCTGATCTAGAGCTTACGGGCACAGGCGGGGGTGTGAATCGGACGCGCTAAACAGCGCTTTCCCCCGCAATCACGGACTAGCCGATCCGGATCGCCAGCGCCACCCCGCGCGCACGCGTGCGCACGCGCACGAAGGGCGACCGGAGGCGAAGGCGCTGTGCCATTTCGGGATGGTTAAAAGCCGCCTCGTTACGCGCCGCCACGCGTCGGATAGAGCAGGCGCCCAAATCGACCTTGAGGATGCGAAATTAACCGGTGCGTTTCGACGATCGCCTGATGACGGTGCTGGACCAGCCGGCAATCGATCCGCACGACCGCGCCGTGCGGTGGCGGCAGCTGGTCGACCTCGTCGCCCGCGCCGGCAGCCAGGTCGACAATCCGCTGGTCGAGCAGGCGCTGCACTTGATCCGATCCGATGGCGAGCTGGTCGACGAGACGCTTCGGGCCGCGGCG
>JAXDPD010000062.1:0-35264 GCA_034668505.1 Sphingomonadales bacterium | reverse complement strand
GATCGTCGCCGCCCTGGCCGTCGAAGGTGAGGGCCGTTCCGGAAGCGAGGCCGGCGATGTCGCCGTTGAACGCCTCGTTATAGTCGGTGCCGACGATGTTCGTGCTGGCCGCGGTCGGATAGATCTGGACCGGACGCGGCGCCGCATTGCCGGTCAGCGTGTTGCCGATCACATAGCTGTCGAGATCGACCGGGTTCGGGCCGAACGGGAACAGGTTCAGGACGCCCGAATAGAGGCCGTCGAAAATGTTGTTCTGGATCAGCACGTGCGAGGTTTCGCTGTTCACGCCGTTGCCGAGACCGGTGAACGGCCCGCCATCGCCCTGGAAGAGATTGTCGTGGATCGAGCCCGCGGTGGTCCCGCCGGTGATGTAGGCGCCGATCGAATAGCCCTGGATCAGGTTGGCGGCGATGTTGAGCCCCGTCACCACGTTGACGAAGAAGGCGAAATCGCCGTCGCCGTCCAGGATCGAATTGACGATGCTGAAATTGTCGGAGCCGTTGCCGACGATGACGCCGGTGGTGCCGAGCGGCCCGGCGGCGTCGCCGACGATCGAGACGCCGTCGATGGTGACGCCGTCGGCCAGGATGGTGACCTGGCCGTCGATGATCGTCTCGGCGCCGCGCGCGCCCGAGCCGGCGACGCCGACATTGGCGCCCTGGATGGTCACGTCGACGTCGACAGTCAAATTCTCGTTATAGGTGCCGGCGGCCGCGACGATCCGGTAGCCGTCCGAAGCCGCGTCGATCGCGTCCTGGATATCGTTATAAGTATCCACCAGGACGTCGCTCGCGTCGAACAGCTGTACCCGATCCGCCTGCGCGGTGACGTTGACCACAACCGAGACCGAGGTCGGCGTGACATTCTCGGCCGTGAGGAAATCGCCATATTGGCTGCCGATCACGGCATCGAGATCGCCGTCGCCGTCGAGATCGGCCCAGCCGAAGACTGGCCCGGCGCCGATATTGACGCCGTCGAACGGATTCTGCGAGGGATCGGCGAGGGTGAAGGCGCCGCCATTGTTGAGGGCGAAGATGTCACCGGCATAACTGCCGATGAGCGCATCCAGGTCGCCATCGCCGTCGAGATCGAACAGCGACGGATTGGCGAGATCGCCGACGTCGATGCCGGCGAACGGATTGGCGCTGCCGACGGCCTCGGTGAAGACGCCGCTGCCGTTGTTGAGCCAGGTGCGGACGGTGCCGCTCACCGTGCCGACGACCAGGTCCATGTCGCCGTCGCCATCGATGTCGCCGGCCGTCGGAGCGGAATAGGTGCCGACATCGATGCCGTTGAACGGATTGACCCCGGCGCCGCTCAGCTGCGTGAAGGTGCCGTTGCCATTGTTGCGGAGCGCGGCGAGCGTGCCGTCGGCGCGTCCGACCACCAGGTCGAGATCGCCATCGGTGTCGAAATTGATCGCGGCCGGGCCCGAGAAGGTGCCGAAGCTGAGCCCATTGAACGGATTGTCCACGCCGGTTGCGGCCACGAAGGTGCCGGCGTCGTTGCGGAAATAAAGGATTCCGCCGGTATTGACGCCTGAGACCATGTCGACATCGCCGTCGCCGTCGACGTCGAGGAAGGCCGGGTAGGAGTAGGTGCCGCCGTTGGTGAGGCCGGCCAGCGGATCGTCTGCGAACAGCCCGAACTCCGACTGGAAGGCGAGGTCCGCGCCGTTGCCGTCGGTGACGTTGATGGTCAGCGTGCGGGTCGCGGTGGGATGGTCGCTGATATTGGCGTAGGTGAGGTTCTCGATCAGCTCGTCGACCGCAGCGGACGTGGCCGCCGCGTTGAGCGTGATCGTGAGCGTCGCGCCGTTGCCGCCGGCGATCGTGCCGATGGCGACGCCGCCATAGGAAACGGTGGCGCCGGAGACGCCGATCTGTCCGGCGCCGTTGCCCTGGTGGTTCACGCCGACCAAGTCCTCGGCCAGCAGGCCGGAGACCGTCACGTTGCCGCCGGCAAAGCCGCCGACCGGATCGGTGAAGGTGACGTTGGCGTCGAGCAGCTGCGGCGTCGCGTTGACGACATTCTCCGCATAGGTGACTTCGTCGACTACATCGGTGAGCCGCGGCGGCGTGTTGGCCGGCAGCACCTCGATATGCATGAGGTTCGGCGTCGCATCGGTGTTGAGGCCGCCGTTCGCCGTCCCGCCATCGTCGCGGACCGCGAAGAGGAAGTCGCCATAATGCGGGCCGGATTCGGTTCCGTCGGCGCTGAAGACGAGCAGGCCGCTGGTGATGTTCGCGACCGAGACGGCCTGGCCGAGGGTCACCGCGACCCCGTTCAGCCGCAGCGTGCCGCCGATCGGCAGCGTGCTGATCACGACGAACGCGAAATTGTCGGCGTCGATGTCGCTATAGCCGAACTCCGCGGCGGCGAAGACGTGCGAGCCGCCCTGCGCGAGCGTGAAGCCGTTGTCCGTGCCCGACGGCTCGTCGTTCTGCGCGTTGACCGTGATCGTGACGCTTGGCGAGGCCGCCGCGGTGATCACATGATCCCAGACGCGCGTGTCGCCGCCCGAAAGATCGCCGACCACGAGATCGCGGTCGCCGTCGCCGTTGAGATCGGTCGCCGACAGGTTCGAGAACGAACCGACGTCGATGCCATTGAACGGATTGCCCGTGGTGGTCTGGCTGAAGGTGCCGTCGCCGTTGTTGAGGAAGGCGAGGATCGTGCCGGCGTTGTTGCCGAACAGCACGTCGGTGTCGCCATCGCCGTCAAGGTCGATCCCGGCCGGCGAAGAATAGGTGCCGACGTTGACGCCGTTGAATGGATTGGCGGCGGCGACCGCCAGGGTGAAGGTATGATCGGCGTTATGGATGAATGTGTTGATCGGGCCGGCCTTGCTGCCGACGACGAGGTCCATGCGGCCGTCGCCGTTGACGTCCACCGCCGCAGGGTCCGAAGCATCCCCGACATCGAAGCCGTTGAACGGATTGACGCCGGCCCCGACAAGCTGCGTCCAGGAGCCGCCGCCATTGTTCCGCCAGGTGAGCAGCAGGCCGCTATTGGCCGGAATGCCCGCATTGGCGCCGGTGACGAGGTCGAAGTCGCCGTCGCCGTCGATGTCGATCGCCTCGGGGTTCGAGTAATTGCCGACGTCGAAGCCGTTGAACGGATTGGCGGCGCCGGTGATCTCGGTATAGGTCGCGCCGCTCCGCTGGAAGTAGCGGAAGGTGCCCGCCACGGCGCCCATCACCATGTCGAGGTCGCCGTCCGCGTCGACGTCGACGAAGCCCGGATTCGGGTTGGCGCCGAAGGCCGGCAGCGGCGGGTTGGCGAGCGGGTCGGCCGCGCCGGTGAGCTCCGTGAAGGAGTGCACGAGCGTCGGCACGATGGTCATGCTGGCGCCCTGATCGTCGACTAGGGCGATCGTCAGGGTCCGGCTCAACGTCGGATCCTGGCTGGCATTGGCGTAGGTCAGGTTCTGGATCAGCGCGTCGACCGCGGGGGCGGTGACGGAGGGGTTGAAGGTCACCGTCAGCGTCGTGCCGGTGCCGCCCGCCAAGGTGCCGATAACGACGCCGTTATAGGTGATATTGTTGCCGCTGACGCCGATCTGGCCGCTGCCGCTGCCCTGGTTGCGGACCGCGACCACATCCTCGGCGAGCAGGCCGGTGACGGTGAGCGTGCCGCCGTTGATGTCGTCGTCCTGGAAATCGACGTCGGCATCGATGAACTGCGGCGTGGCGTTCACCAGATTTTCGGTAAAGGTCAGCGCATTGACCCAGCCGGCAAGGGTCGGAACGTCGTTGTTCAGCGGGTCGGGATCGATGCTGAACACGTCGTTCGCGAACTGGATATATTCTGCGCCGAGCACGGTGTCGAAGCCGTCATTTCCGTCGGCTATATTGTTGTCCTGGACGGTATAGCCGCCGACGATCGTCGTGATCGTGTAGTCGGCGATGTTGCCGCTGAAGATGACGGTGTCGGTACCGCCGCCCGCGTTGATCGTATCGTCGCCTGCGCGGCCGATCACAATGTCGTTGCCGCCGCCCGAATTGAGAACGTTGTTTGCGGCGTTGCCGACCAGCATGTCGTTGCCGCCGCCGCTGGTGGCGTTCTCGATCACCACGTCGTTGGCGATCGTATAGCCGCCGAAGATGCCAGCGACCCAGGAGATGACGCCGGCGCCCGTCGCCGAATAATCGAGCGTCGCCGCGGTCAGATCGATGACGGCGTTACGCGAGCCGACATAGGAGATCTCATCGGTGCCGCCGGTGTCCCAGATGCACGAATAAAAAGTGCCGGCGACGTTGGCGTCCTGCAGCGTATAAACGTTGTTGCCCGTATTGTGGGCGACGTCGCCATACTTGATCTGCATCAGCGCGATGTCGAGCGCCATCGGCCCGGCCTGATAGCCATAGTCCAGCGTATCCGGGACGGGAAAGCCGTTCGCGTCGACGCTCGGATGGAGCTGCCAGCCGTCATTGTAGGACATCGTCGTGTAGACGCCCTGGTTCAGGTCGAAGATGCCGTAGCTGCCGAATGGCCCGCTGACGCCCGGAATGACGTCGGAGCCGCCGCCATTGTCATGCGGGTGGGCCATGCCGAGGCCGTGGCCGAATTCGTGGATGAAGGTGATCCAGCCGTAGCCGCCCGGCTCCATCGAGCCGGCGGCGCCGGTCGGGTCCCAGCCCTGGCCGTTGGTGGCGAAGACGCCGACGCCGGCATTGATCTCGCCCGGAGGGTTGAAATAAGCGAGGAACTGGGTGGAGGTGGTGGTGACGAGGTGGAAGTCGGCAATCGCCGAATTGGTGGTGATCGCGAAGGTCAGGTTCGCGAATTGCGAATAGGTCTGGAAGGCGGCGAGCGCCTGCGCCTGCAAATAGGGGGTCCAGCCGCCAGTGTCGGTGACGCCATCGTAGACCTGGCCGGCGGTCGCGAAGTAGATGAGCAAGGTGTCGCTATTGTCGACGACGTTGAGGGGGCCGCCCCAATCGATCGCATCGAGCGGATCGAGCGTGGAAAGATCGGTCTCGGTGACGTTGAGCACATAGCCGCCGCTCTGGCCGCCATAGCCGTCGATCTCGACATAATAGGTGCCGCTGGTCTCGGCGTAGAAGCTGAGCGCCGAGCTGATGTCGCTGAAGTCGGGCGGCTGGCCGAACTCGATATCGTCGTTGGTGAAGAGCAGGGTGCCGGCGCTGTCGTAGATGCGGATGATCGTGTCGACCTCGCCCAGCGGGACCGCGGTATAGTCGGTATTGTAATCGGCGCCCGCGGCGACCTCGAAATTGTAGATGTTACCGGCGGTGAGGGTGATCTGGTAGACGTCCTCGTCGGTGCCGGCGGGATTGATGAAACCGTAGGTGGTGCCCGGGGTGATCACCACCGCGGACGGCGGCGCGCTCGGCGCCTCGTCGGCGCCCTGCTGCTGGACGGTGAGCGTCCATTGGCCGGTGCCGCCATCGCCCGGAAACGATTCGGCGAAGATCGTATAGACGCCGCTGGTCGCCGCGGTGATCGTGATCAGCGAGAAGGTGCCGTTGCCGCCATCGTCGTCCTCGACCAGGAGCGCGCCGCCCGGGGCGTTGACGGTGAGGAAGGTGTCGGTGACCGGCGTGCCGCCCGATCCGACCAGCGAGAACAGATAGGTCTGGCCCGCGACCAAAGTGACCTCGATCGTGTCGACGTCGCCGGCGACGTCGATGACTCCCGAGACCGAGCCGCCGACGGTGACGGTGAGCGTGCCTTCATCGGCGGCATTGGGGCCGATCGGGCCGGTCAGGATGCTGTTGCCGGCGCCATTGCCCGGGGTCTTGTGGTTCTCGCCGACATGGCAGCCAAGTTGGGAGACGACGAGCGAGCGGGGGTCGACGTCGGCGAACATGAGTGGGGGCGATCCCAGGTTGAGCTGGAGGACGCGATCGCCGATCAGCACGCCGTCGGAGATCAGGACGCCGTCGGAGATCGGGACGCCGTCGCCGACCAAGACGCCATCGCCGACAAGGGCGCCATCGCTGTCGACCGCGGAGCCGCGGGCCGGCGAACCGCCGAGGCCGGGATCGCGGGGCGTGCCGTGCGGCGTGGCGGCGCTCGTTTCGGCGCCGGGACCGCCGCCGCGGTCGCCGACAAGGACGCCACTGCGATCGCCGACCAGAACTCCGCTGCGATCGCCGACCAGAACTCCGCTGCGGTCGCCCACCAGAACACCGTCGCCGACAAGGACGCCGTCGCGGATCAGGGCCTGGGCGGCCTGCCTGCCGGTGATGAAGTCGCCTGCATTCTGATCGGTGACGGTGGTGTTGATGGTCGCACGGCCGCGAAGCAACTTGGACATATAAATCCTCCCCCATGCGACCCTTGCCGAATCGCAATTCTCCAGAATTTTCCAGAATGGAGGTGAGTAGACCATGGTTCGGCAAAGCTGCCAAGTATGATTAACTTATGTTAATCGTTGGCAAGCGATTTCAAGGGGTTAGGAGGAGAAAAGTGACCGTTTCCGGTAGTTTTCCCGGTTGACGGCGAGATCGGGCCGCGTCCCCGCTCGCTACGCCCGCCGGCTTGGGCTAAGCCACGGACATGGAGCGAAAATCGTGACGGAGGTGGAAGGAAAGCCGGATTCGCCCGGCGATCTGCCGTTCGGCCAGGGGCTGTCCTTCGCCACGCTCGACGATTATCTGGCGCATCTGCAGCGGCGTGGCGCGACCGGCGTGCCCTGGTTTCGGGAGGTGAGCCCGGGCGTCTACGCGCTGGTCACCGGGCGCGGGAGGCGCGCGCCGGCCGAACGCGCCACGCGCGCCGAACTGCTGGCCCGCTTCGGCTTCGACAGCTAGACCGCGCCGCGCCGCCTCGCTTGACCGGGCCCGCCGTTTCGGAGCAGATCGCGCGATGACCGACCTCAAGGAACAAGCGGCGCCCGCCGCCGACGCGCCGCCCGATCGCCCCAACATGATCCTGGGCTCGCCGAACTTCGCCGGCTGGCTGGCGGCGGAGAAGGTAAGCCTCGCCTTCACCACCTATCAGGCCGGTCGGCTGTTCATGATCGGCCGCAAGCCGGACGGGTCGCTGCGCGCGCATGAGCGGATGATCGACCATTGCCAGGGCCTGTGGACCGACGGCGAGACCCTGTGGACCAGCGCCAAGACGGTGCTCTGGCGGTTCCGCAACGATCTGCCGCCGGGCAAGGGCACCGAGCGCTTCGCCGACCGCCGCTTCGTGCCGCGCGAGGGGCGCGTCACCGGCGCGATCGACATTCACGACATCGCGGTGGGCGACGTCGGCGGCGGCGCGCTCGGCCCCGTCTTCGTCAACACCGCCTTCAACTGCCTCGCCACAACCAGCGACGTGGCGAGCTTCCGCCCGCTGTGGAAGCCGCCCTTCATCAGCGCGCTGGCCTGGGAGGACCGCTGCCATCTGAACGGCCTCGCCATGGACGGCACCCGCGCCGCTTATGTCAGCGCGGTCAGCCGCTCCGACGTCGCCGACGGCTGGCGCGACCGCCGCCGCGACGGCGGCGTCATCGTCGACGTCGGCTCGGGCGAGATCGCCGCGTCGGGCTTTTCCATGCCGCATTCGCCGCGTCTCCATGACGGCCGGCTCTGGGTGCTGGATTCGGGCCGCGGCGAGTTCGGCACCGTCGACCTCGCCACCGGCGCCTTCACCGCCGCCGCCTTCTGCCCGGGCTATGCGCGCGGGCTCGCCTTCGTCGGCCGCTATGCGGTGATCGGCCTGTCGCGGCCGCGCCGCAACCAGACCTTCGAAGGGCTTGAACTGGAGGAGCGGCTCGCCGCCAAGGACGCGGTGCCGCGCTGCGGCCTTTTGATCGTCGACATCGATTCCGGCAATGCGGTCGAGTGGCTTCGCTTCGAGCATACGATCGAGGAATTGTACGACGTCGCGGCGATGCCGGGCGTGGTCCAGGCCGAGGCGGTCGGCTTCAAGGGCGAGGGCATCGCCCAGACGGTTGCGGTCGAGGCCTGACGTTCAGGCGAGGTCGCGGCGGAAGTCCACCGCCCCGATCCCGCCGGCAAGGTCGGCATTGTGGGGACCGGAGGTGCCCGGCCCCGTGGCGCGCCAGGTGGCGATCTCGACTTCGGCGAAGGCGTCCGGCGTCAGCGTCACGATCTCGAACCAGACCAGGGCCTCGCCATAAGCCCGCTCGCAGATTTGCGCGGGCCGGAACAGGCGGCCCTCCCGCCGCAGCGGCCGGCCGCCGGGCCGGGCGCCGCGGCAGTCGGACTTGATCGGGTTGAGCCGGTGCGGCTGCCACGAGCCGTCGAGCCCGGGCGCGTGCCAGGCGTAGAGCTCGTCCCAGGACGAGCCGCCATTGTCGCCGATCCGGCCGGCGAGCAGCCAGAGCCGGCCGTCATGCTCGAAGAAGGTCGCATCGACCAGCCGCAGATCCTCGAACAATCGCCGCTCCAGCACCCAGCGGTCCGGAAAGGCGGCGGCGCGGTGCAGCTCGATCCCGCCCTTGGCCGCGCTTTCGGGCACCAGCCAGATGTCGCCGCCGGCGCGGAAGACGAACGGGTAAGAGAGGTGCCAGGGCTGCTCGATCACGGTCCGGAAGGCGCCGGCCTCGCCCCCGGCGGTCAGCGGCGCGCAGACGATCACGCCCTTGCCGGTCGCATAAGGGCAGGCCTCGGCGAACAGCCAGGAGCGGTCCGCTTCCTCGAAGACGAAGGGATCGGCGTAGAAAACCGCCGGATCGGCCGGCAGCGGCCGCCACGCGTCGAACTCGAACTGGGACAGGTCGGGCGCGCCCGCCTCCAGCCGCAGCGCGATGTTCCAGTGGCCGCGGCGCAGGCCCTTCCCCCGAAACGGCGCCAGCAGCCGGCCGGCGAACCGCCGCGCGGCCGCCTTGAGCGCGCTTGCCCGGCTGTAGCGCGCCGGCGGCCGCGCGGGCCGCGGCGGCAAGGGGCTCGACTGCCCGGCCAGAGCGCGCAGCAGCAGCGCCTCGACCCGGGCGAAGGCCTGGCCGGCGCCGCGCGCGAGATCGCCTTTGTCCTCGATCGCGGCATAGGAAGCGGCGAGCGTCTCGCCATTCTCGTCGACGATTTCGAGATAGGGACATTCGCGCCGCTGCAGCCGGCCGAGCAGGAAGGCGCTGTCCGGCGAGCCGTCGTAGAGCGGGCGCAGCAGCCGCGCCGCGCCGGCCCCGGCGCCGCTTTCCGTCAGATCGACCACGGCATCGCCATCGAGAGCGCCGAGCGCCGCCGCCACGCGCGCGTGCCAGGCCCGGCGCCGCTTCGGCAGCAGGACGGAGACGCTCACGCGCCGACCGCCCGGCGCCGCAGATCCTCGACGCAGCGCCCGGCCGTCCGGCCGTCCCAATATTCCGGCCGGCGCAGCGCGGGCCTGTCGGCCGAAAGGGATGCTTCGACCAGGCCTGGAAGCGTCGCCGGCGTCGCCAGCTGGTTCGTGCCCTGCTCGATCGTGATCGGCCGCTCGGTATTGTCGCGCAAGGTGAAGCAGGGGATGCCGAGATAGGTCGTCTCTTCCTGCAAGCCCCCTGAATCGGTGATCACCGCGCCGGCGCCGAGCACCAGGCTCATGAAGCGGATATAGGGGATTGGCTCGATCAGCCGCACGCCCGCTTGCCTGAGCGGGCCTTCCAGCCCGGCGGCAGCGAGGCGCGCGGCGGTGCGCGGATGGACGGGGAAGACGATCGGCAGAAGCGGCTGGATCGCGATCAGCGCGTCGGCGAGCCGGCGCAGCTGCGCCTCCTCGTCGACGTTGGAAGGCCGGTGCAGGGTGACGACGGCATAGGCGCCGCGCGCCAGCCCCAGCGCGTCCGGCATGGCCGCGGCCTCGATCGCCGGCCGGCTCATCTCGAAGCTGTCGAGCATGATGTTGCCCACCCGGCTGATCCGGCTCTCTGGGATGCCCTCGGCGATGAGGTTGCGGTCGGCGTCGGGCGAAGGCGTCCACAGGACGTCGCACAAGACGTCGGTGGCAAGCCGGTTCAGCTCCTCCGGCATCGTCCGGTCGCGCGAGCGCAGGCCCGCCTCGAGATGGACGGTGGGGATGCCGAGCTTGGTCCCGACCAAAGCGCAGGCCAATGTCGAATTGACGTCGCCGACCACGACCAGCCAGTCCGGCCGGTGCTCTTGCGCGACCGCGCCATAAGCGATCATCACCTTGCCGGTCTGCTCGGCATGGCCGCCCGAGCCGACGCCCAGATGGAAAGCGGGCTCGGGCAGGCCGAGATCGGCGAGGAAATCCGCCGACATGTTGGAATCGTAATGCTGGCCGGTATGGACGAGGACCGGCTCATGATCGCCGCTCGCCTTCAGCGCGTGCCAGAGCGGAGCCACCTTCATGAAATTGGGCCGCGCCGCGGCGACGAGGTGAACGATGCGAACGGGCAAGTCTGCCTCCCTCCGGATGCGGATGTCGTCAACAATGGGGCGCCGGTCAACCGCCCGCGCCGCCGCTTATAGGGATTAAAGGAAAAGGAAGCTTTGACGGGCATGATCGCGCGATTGAAGCCAAGGAGCGGGGCCCGGTGCCTTCACAACGCCTTCAGCCGCGCGCGGTCGAACGGGTCTGGGGCCGGCGCGATCTGCCGCCGGGCTTTCCCGCCGCGCCCGATCCGGACGCGCGGCTGGGCGAGATCTGGTTCGAGGGGCCGGCCGGCGAAGCGGGCCTTTTGGTCAAGCATCTCTTCACCGCCGACAGGCTCTCGGTCCAGGTCCATCCCGGCGACGCCGAGGCGCGGGCGCTCGGCCAGCAGCACGGCAAGGACGAGGCCTGGTACGTGCTCGGCGCCGAGCCGGGAGCGGTGATCGGCCTCGGGCTCAGGAAGAAAGTGACGCGCGCCGAGCTCGCCGAGGCCGCGCGGGACGGCAGCATCGAGCAATTGATCGACTGGCGCCCGGTCGCCGCCGGCGACTTCTTCTATTCGCCCGGCGGCACCATCCACGCGCTCGGCGGCGGCCTCTCGCTGATCGAGATCCAGCAGAATCTCGATCTCACCTACCGCTTCTGGGATTATGGCCGGCCGCGCCCGCTCCATGTCGACGAGGCAGTCGCGGTGGCGACGCCCGGGCCCTGGTCGCCATGCTTCGAACCGGTGACGCTGGCGCCCGGCCGCCAGGTGCTCGCCGCCGGCGGCCGCTTCGTGCTCGAGCGCTGGACCGCGGGCGGGCATGTGCGCGGCGACGCCGTGGTCGTGCCGACCCGCTCGGGCGGCTCGATCGACGGTTGCAAGCTCGAGGCCGGCTCGGCCTGGTCGATCCGGCGCGGCGCCGCTCTGGCCGGCCGCGTCGACGCGCTGATCGCTTATGAAGGCGCCGAAATCCGCGCCGCCGCGCGGCGCGCCGCCTAGCTCGGCCGGCGCAGGTCCTGGGTCAGCCAGCCGCTGTCGAGATGGCCGCGGATCACGTTCAGCCTGGCCAGGCCCGAATTGCGGAAATCGGGATCGCTGAAGCCGATCGCCCGAAGGCCCTCGACCAATTGCCGGATCGACTGGGCCAGGCTGGTCCGCGGCTGATGATCCGGCGCGAGCGCCGCGAAGCGCGAGAAATCGACGCGGTAGGAGCGCTTGTCGGGCTGCGCATCCTCGTTGATGCTGACGCGGACGCCCGGCACCGATGCGGCGACCGCCTCGGCGAGGTCGCGGACCTGATAATTCCATTCGCTGGAGCCCGCGTTGATCGCGAGCACGCGGCCGCCAGCGTCGGCGTCGCGGGCGGCCGCCCATTCGATCGCGCGGGCCATGTCGTCGACGTCGATCAGCGGCCGCCAGGGCGAGCCGTCGCTGAGCACGCTGATCTCGCCGGCGCTCAGCGCGCCGGCGACGAAATCGTTGAGGACCAGATCGAGGCGGAGCCGGTCCGACATGCCGCAGGCGGTGGCGAAGCGCAGCGCCGTGACCGTCATCGGCCCGTTGCCGAGCGCGGCGAGGCCCTCCTCGGTGGCGATCTTGGAGCGCGCATAAGCGGTCAGCGGCAAGAGGGGATCCTCCTCGCGGCGCGGCCCGCCCTCGGCGAAGCCGTAGACGCTGCAGCTCGAGGCGAAGACGAAATTGCGCACGCCGGCGTCGCGGGCGAGCGCGGCGAGGCGCAGGCTCGCGGCGCGGTTGATCGCATCGGTCGCCGCCTCGAACTGGTTGCCCATCGGGTCGTTGGAGATCGCCGCCAGGTGGACGACCGCATCGACGCCCTGGAGCAGGGCCGCCGGCAAGTCCCGCACGTCGCCAAAATGCTGGCGGTCGAGCAGGGTTTCGGGGAGCGGCCCGCGCGTCGTCAGGCAATGGCCGAAATAGCCGGCGTCGTAGCCGATCAGCTCCGCCTCGGGCCAGACGGCCCGGAGATGGCGCACCACGACCGGGCCGACATAGCCCATATTGCCGGTAATCAGGACCCGCATCGACTTGCCCTCAAACTGAATTCGGTTCGGGGTTCGCGCCCCGAACGCTGCCGCCTCGACGGCTCGAAGGGCATTGCCTATGGCCAAGCCGCGTGATGATGGGAAGAGGCAAGATGGACGGCGTGGATTGCGTGATCGTCGGCGCCGGCGTGATCGGCATCGCGGTCGCGCGCGCGCTCGCTCTGGCCGGCCATGAGGTGGTGGTGATCGAGCGCGAGCGCGGCTTCGGCAGCGGCACTTCGTCGCGCAATTCGGAGGTGATCCACGCCGGCCTCTATTATCCGCCGGGCTCGCTCAAGGCGCGCCTGTGCGTCGCCGGCCGCGACCGTCTCTATGCCTTTTGCCAGGCGCGCGGCGTGCCGCACCGGCGATGCGGCAAGCTCATCGTCGCCGCCGACGAAGCCCAGAGCCGCCAGCTCGACGCGATCGCCGCCACCGCCGCCGCCAACGGCGTCGACGACCTCAGCCGGCTCGACGCGGCCGGAATCCGGGCGCTGGAGCCGGACGTGGCGGGCGTAGCCGCCTTGCTCTCGCCGTCGACCGGTATCGTCGATTCCCACGCCTTCATGACCGCCATGATCGGCGAAGCGGAGGCGAATGGGGCCCTCTTCGCCTATCGCACGCAGGTCGAGCGGATCGAGCGCAAGGGCGGTGCCTATTCGGTCTCCGTCGCCGGGGTCGACGGGCCCGTATTGTCGAGCCGGATATTGGTCAATGCCGCCGGCCTCGACGCCGCCGCGCTGGCCGGGCTCATCGAGGGGCTGCCCGCGACCGAGGTCCCGCGCCTCTTCTACGCCAAGGGCAATTATTTCGCGCTCGAGGGACGCGCGCCGTTCCGCCGGCTCGTCTATCCGGTGCCGGAGCCGGGCGGGCTCGGCGTCCACGCGACGATCGACCTCGGCGGCCAGGTCCGCTTCGGCCCCGACGTCGAATATTGCGGCGCCGTCGATTACGGCGTGGACGAGACCAGGAGCGCCGCCTTCTACGCCGCGATCCGCCGCTATTGGCCGGCCTTGCGCGACAACAGCCTGCGGCCCGATTTCAGCGGCGTCCGCCCCAAGCTCGCCGGGCCGGGCGAACCTGCCGCCGACTTCATGATCGGCGGCCCCGCCGACCACGGCCTTCCCGGCCTGGTCAACCTGTTCGGGATCGAATCGCCCGGCCTCACCGCCGCGCTCGCCATCGCCGACGAAGTGGTCGCGCGGCTGGGTGAGCCCGCAGGCTAGAGCAAGGTCCTAAGGCTCCACAGCTCCGGAAAGGCGCGCTTGGCCAGGGTGGACTGGAGATAGGCGACGCCGGCGGTGCCGCCGGTGCCGCGCTTGAGGCCGATCACCCGCTCGACCGTCACCACATGCTTGTGCCGCCACACCGCGAAGCTGTCGTCGATGTCGACCAGTTTCTCGGCGAACTGGTAGAAGGGCCAATATCTCTCCGCGTCGCGATAGACTTCGGCCCAGGCGCGCTCGACCCCCTCGATGGGCTCGTATTTCTCCGCCCAGTCCCGCTCCAGCGCCTCGGCCGGGACCGCAAAGCCGCCGCGGGCGAGCGCGGCATTGGCCTCGTCCCACAGGCTCGGGCCGGCCAGCGCCTCGGCCAGCGCCGCATGTTCGGCCGATCCCTCGTTCTGGAATTTGAGATGGCCGCCGTCCTTGAGCCCGAGCAGAAATTCGACCTGGCGGAACTGGGCCGACTGGAAGCCGCTCGACGTGCCCAGCACGGAGCGGAAGGTCATGTAATCGGTCGGCGTCAGCGTCGCCAGCACGTCCCAGGACAGGGTCATCACCGCCTGGATGCGCGACACGCGCGACAGATTCTTGTGGACCTCGATCAAGCGGTCGCGGCGGACCAGGTCGATGGCGAGGTGGAGCTCGTGGACGATCTGCTTGAGCCACAATTCCTTGGTCTGGTGGATGATGATGAAGAGCAGTTCGTCATGATGGTCCGAGACGGGGTGCTGCGCGGAGAGCAGCGGCTCCAGCGTCAGATAGTCGCCATAGGTCATGCCGGTGGGCTTGGTCATGGCGGCTGCGTCTATCACGCGCGCCGCGTGCATCAAATCATCGTTTCGCGCGTTAAACGATCCGAAACCCTCCTGGCGAAAGCATGCGGCATGACGCGGGGAATCGAGTCGCTTACCCAAAGCCTGACCATTTTGCTCGGGGCGCTCGCTTTGGCGGGTTGCGGCGGCAGCGGAGGGGGCGGCGGAGGGGGCGGCGGCCCGGCGCCGCCCGCCAACCGCGCGCCCGCCTTCACCTCGGCCGCCACGGCCAATGCGCCCGAGAACAGCAACGGCGTCATCTATACCGCCACCGCGACCGACGCGGACGGCAATCCGCTGACCTTCTCGCTGTCGGGCGGCGCCGACCGGGCGGCTTTCTCGATCACCGCCGGCGGTGCCCTCTCCTTCGCTTTGCCGCCCGATTTCGAGGCCCCGGCCGACGCCGATGCGAACAACGTCTATCTCGTCCAGGTCGCTGTCAGCGACGGCATGACCAGCACCACGCTCGACCTTGCCGTCACCGTCACCAATGTCGGCCCCGACGCCTTCCGCACCCGCCGCGTCGGCACCGGCTTCAGCGCGCCGCTCTACCTCACCGGCATTCCCGACGGATCGGGCCGGGTCCTCGTCGTCCAGCAGGGCGGGCTGATCCGCATCCTCGATCCCGCCGCCGGCACGGTCGCGGCGACGCCCTTCCTCAACGTCTCCACCCAGGTCGCGACCGACGGCGAGCGCGGCCTGCTCGGCCTGGCGCTGGCGCCCGACTTCAACGCCACCGGCAATTTCTACGTCTTCCTGACCGACACCGCCGGCCATGTGCAGATCCGCCGCTACCGGACCCTGGCCGGCAATCGCGACGTGGCCGATCCGGCGAGCGCCGACATCATCCTCGATTTCGCCCATCCCGCCAACAATCATAATGGCGGCTGGCTCGAATTCGGGCCCGATGGCTTCCTCTATGCCGGCACCGGCGACGGCGGCGGCGCCGGCGACACCGCCAATAATGCGCAGAACACCAACGTCTATTTCGGCAAGATCCTGAGGATCGATCCGCGCGGCGACGCCTTCCCGGCCGATCCGCTGCGCGATTTCGCGATTCCCGCCGGCAATCCGTTCGCGGGCGGCGGCGGCCTGCCCGAAATCTGGGCCTATGGCCTCAGGAACCCGTTCCGCAACAGCTTCGATCCGCTCACCCAGAACCTGTGGATCGGCGATGTCGGCCAGAATGCGCGCGAGGAGATCGACCTGATGCGGCCGACCGACGGCGGGGCCAATTTCGGCTGGCGGATCATGGAGGGGACCGCGGTCTTCGCCGGCCCGGCGATTCCGGGCCTGATCGCCCCCGTCGCCGAATATCTGCATGGCGGCGGGCCGCGCGAAGGCAATTCGGTGACCGGCGGCTACGTCTATCGCGGCCCGGTCGAGGCGCTCAGGGGCAATTATTTCTTCGCCGACTTCATCACCGGCAACCTCTGGTCCATCCCGATCAGCCGGATCGCGCTGGGCACGACCGTGCCGGCCAGCCAGTTCGTCCTGCGCCGCGCCGATTTCACCCCCGATGCCGGCACGATCGGCAATGTCTCGAGCTTCGGCGTCGACCAGGCCGGCAATCTCTACATCGTCGATTATGACGGCGAGATCTTCCGGGTGGAGGCGTAGGGACAGTCACTTTCACGCGCGGCGCCCGAAGGTCGGCACGAACGATCTGAAGTGACTGTCCCCTTCACAGGCGCCTGAATTGGGACAGTCACTTTCCGCAGGGCGGCGCGAGCCCGCTCCGGACCGCGCGTGAAAGTGACTGTCCCGGCACTGCGCTAAAGCCGCTCCGCCGTCGACACCACGTCGGTCGCCCTGAGCGCCGCCAGGATCCGCATCAGATGCTGGACGTCGTGGACCTCGATATCGAGGTGGAAGGTGTGGAACGAGCCGTCGCGCGCGGTCTGGTCCATCGAGACGATATTGGCGCCGTGGCTGCCCAATATGCCGGCGATGACGGCGAGCGAGCCGGGCTGGTTCTTGATGACGACGCTGAGCTTGGCGGCGCCGCCGTCGGATTGGTCGCCCCAGGCGAGATCGACCCAGTCGGCGTCGACCCCGTCGGCCAGGCTCTCGCAGCCGATCATGTGGACCTCGATGCCCTCGCCTTCGCGCCTGAGGCCGACGATGCGGTCGCCGGGTATCGGGTGGCAGCATTCGGCGAGCTGGAACGCGACCCCGGGCGTCAGGCCCTTGATCGAGATGGCGGTGCGCTGCGGCGGGGGCTTGACGCCGTCGCGGGTGGCCGAGCCGGGCATCAGGGCTTCCATGACGGCGACGTCGTCGACCCGCTTCAGCGCGATCGCCTCCATCAGCGCCTCGTCATTGGGCAGATGCAGGCGCCGCAGCGCCTCGGCGATCGATTCCCAGCCGATCTCGGCCGGCATGCGCTCGACGATCTCGTCGAAGATCTTGCGGCCGAGCGCGACCGTCTCCTCGCGCTCCTTCGATTTGACCCAGCGCCTGATCTTGGCGCGCGCCTTGCCGGTGACGACGTAGGAGAGCCAGGCTGGCTGCGGATGCTGGGCCTTGGAAACCAGGATCTCGACCTGGTCGCCATTGTCGAGCGGGGTGCGCAGCGGCATCACCCGGCCGTTGATCTTCGATCCCACCGTCTGGTCGCCCAAGTCGGTGTGCACCGCATAAGCGAAGTCGACCGGGGTCGCGCCCTTGGGCAGCTGGATCAGCTCGCCTTTGGGGGTGAAGGCGAAAATCCGGTCCTGGTACATCGCCATGCGGGTATGCTCGAGCAGCTCCTCGGCGCTGCCGGCATGATCGAGGATCTCGACCAGGTCGTTGATCCAGGGATGGTCCGAATGGGGGGCGACCTCGCCTTCCTTATAGGCCCAGTGGGCGGCGAGGCCGTGCTCGGCCTGGGCGTGCATCTCCCTGGTGCGGATCTGGATCTCGATCCGCATCTGCTCGTCATGGATGATGGTGGTGTGGATCGAGCGGTAGCCGTTGCGCTTGGGGGTCGAGACGAAGTCCTTGAAGCGCCCGGGCACGACCGGCCAGCGCTGGTGGATCAGGCCGAGCGTGCGATAGGCCTCCTCGACCGAGCCGACCACCGCGCGGAAGGCCATGACGTCGGACAATTGCTCGAAGCTGACATGGCGCTCGGCCATCTTGCGCCAGATCGAGAAGGGATGCTTCTCGCGGCCCTGGACCTCGGCCTCAATGCCGTTCGCCTCGAGATGCGCCTTGATGCCGCGGCCGATGCGCTGGATGAGGTCGCCGCCGCCGCTCTTGTGCAGCCGCTCGAGCCGCTTGGTGATCGATTCATAGGCGTCGGGCTCGAGCTCCTTGAACGCCAAAGTCTGCATCTCGGTCATGAACTCGTACATGCCGATGCGCTCGGCGAGCGGCGCGTAGATGTCCATCGTCTCGCGGGCGATGCGGCGGCGCTTGTCCGGGTCCTTGAGGTGGTGGAGCGTGCGCATGTTGTGCAGCCGGTCGGCGAGCTTGACCAGCAGGACGCGGATGTCGTCCGACATCGCGAGCAGGAACTTCCGGAGATTCTCGGCGGCGCGCTGACTCTCGCTCTGCGCCTCGATCTTGGAGAGCTTGGTGACGCCGTCGACCAGGCGGGCGACGTTCTTGCCGAACAATTTCTTGATCTCGGCCGGGGTCGCCAGCGTGTCCTCGATCGTGTCGTGGAGGATGGCGGTGACGATGGTCTCGTCGTCGAGCCGCAAATCGGTGAGGATGCCGGCGACCTCGATCGGGTGGCTGTAATAAGGGTCGCCCGAGGCTCGGGTCTGGGAGCCGTGCGCCTTCATCGAGAAGACGTAGGCGCGGTTGATCAGCGCCTCGTCGGCGTCCGGGTCATAGCTCCTGACCTTCTCGACCAGTTCATATTGCCTGAGCACCCTCGCAAAATGGGGTCAGGGGCGCGTGGGGGCAACTGAAATCGGTTTCATCGGCTGCGGGCGTTGCAGGATTCGAGCTGACGGGCGTCGAACGGGCGGCCGTCGACGGCGAAGCCGCGCAGCGCGCCGACCTGGCGGGCCAGGGCCGAGCAGACGATCGCCGGCCGGGTCGAGGTCCGGTTGGTTGAGACGCAATTGGTACCGGCGCAGCGCCAGATATTGTCGCGGGCGACAAAACGGGCGGAGGGCGGCGCCGTGCTCGTCTGCGCCTCGAAGCCGGCGGCCAAAGCGGGCGAGGACAGAAAAGCGAGCGAAAGCAAAGCGTAGCGGAACATGAGGCGCTCCCTGGATTAGTTTTGGAAAGCAACCTATACGAATATCAGTAGCGATTCGCAACGCAAAATCGGGCCGGGAGGATGACAATGGCTGAAATAGGCGTAAGCTTGAGGCCATGATCCGCCCCGATCATCGCAAGGCCGTGCTGGGCGAGTGCGCGCTGCCGGCGGCGCTGGAGGCGGTGGGCGAGCGCTGGTCCTTCCTGATCCTGCGCGCCGCGTTTAACGGCCTCGCTCATTTCGAGGAGTTCCAGTCGACCCTGGGCATCGCCCGCAACATCCTGTCGAACCGGCTTGGCCGGCTGGTCCAGAACGAGATCCTCGAGCGCGAGCCCGATCCGGCCGATCGCCGCAAGATCGCCTATCGGCTGACCGACAAGGGCCGCGACCTGCTGCCGGCTTTGATCGCGCTCAGGCAATGGGGCGACAAATGGATTTCGGGGATGCCCAGCAATCCCGTGCTGGTCGACCGCACCAGCCGCCATCCGGTGGCGGCAATGGCGGTGCGCGCGGCGGACGGCCGCGCGCTGGCGCTCAACGAGCTCGAATGGCTGGACCGGGCGGAGCTGCCCCCCGCCGCGCGGCGCTGACCGGCGGCGGCGGGCTTCGGCTCAAGGCGAGGCCGGGCCGCCATTGCCCGAAATGGCCGCCGCGCCGATCAGCACGACGAGGATGACGCCGAGGATGACCGCGGTCGAGCCGCCGCCGGTATTGTCGTCGTCCTCCTCCGCGGCCTGGAACAGGCTGTAACCGCTCATCGACGCGCCGGCCCGGCTCAGGCTCAATGAATCGGCGGCGCCCGCATTGGCCGCAACCGGGGAAAGCACCATGCCTGTCGCGGCCAGCGCTGCCAGAATCTTTCTCACCACCTTGCCTCCCTGCGTTCGGGTATAGTGCCCTGTTGCTCGACTCACTCTAGCGAAGAAACGGCAACGCCGGAACTTGGGCCAAGTTCCGGCGCCGGTCCATTCCAAAATTTGTCGCAAAGTTTGGCGAAGCGTCAGCCGTCGTAATCGGCGCCCGCATTGTTGTTGCGTTGCGGCGCCGCGGCGGTGAGGCGCAGCGCCTCGGCCGACTGGGAGAGCGAGCCGACCTCGTCGGCGACGTCGTCCTCGTCGACCTGGACGCGCTGCAGGCTGCCGACGAGCGCTTCCTCGAGCTCCTTGGGCTTCACCGTCTGCTCGGCGACCTCGCGCAGGGCGACGACCGGGTTCTTGTCGCGGTCGCGGTCGATGGTCAGCTCGGCGCCGCCCGAAATCTGCCGCGCGCGCTGCGCGGAGAGGAGGACGAGGTCGAAACGGTTCGGGATTTTGTCGACGCAATCTTCGACGGTTACGCGCGCCATTCGGCAGCTCCACTCAATTCGGGGTGTCCGGGAAAGGCAGCGCGCCTATCAGCGGTGCCCCAATTTGTCAATGTAAGGGCGACCAGGGCCGGATGCTAGTCCAGCACATGGGCGGTGAATGCACCGCTCTCCTCGTCGAAGCTATCGAGCTGCCAGAATACTTCGCTTTGCGGGAAGCAGGATGCAATTTTGCGCGGGCTGGCCCTCGTGTCTTCCGCCTTGGCGATCACGGTGCGAAACCGGCCGCCGAGATTGTCGAGCGCGTGCTTCAGATGGCGTATGCGCGCCGAATGCCCCGGCCGCCGACGCCATTCCGCGTCGAGCTCTTTATCGTCCGCATAGCTATACCTGCCCTTGCGGCGCTCTATTCGATCCTGCCAAAGCACCAACACCACTGTAGCGCCATCGCCGGAGACGCCGCTCCAGCTCCACCGCCTATTCTCCATGACGACGTCGAAATAGGCAAACGCGTCGGTCTTGCTCCAGTGAGCCAAATCGCGCTCACACCCGCATCGGCATCAGCACGTAGAGCGCCGGCGCCTTGTCATTCTCCCGGAGCAGGGTGGGCGCGGCGGCGTCGGCGAGGTGGACCTCCATGACGTCGCCTTCGATCTGCCCCAATATGTCGAGCAGATAGCGGGCGTTGAAGCCGATCTCGATGCCGTCGGCGCCGTAATCGGCGGGGATCTCCTCCGACGCGGTGCCGTTTTCGGGCGAGGTGACCGAGAGCGTGACGCGGTCGCGGTCCAGCGACATCTTGACCGCGCGGGTGCGCTCGCTGGCGATGGTCGAGACGCGGTCGACCGCCTCCTCGAGCGCGCGCGGATCGAGCCTCAGCAACTTGTCGTTCGCGGTCGGGATGACCCGGCTGTAATCGGGGAAGGTGCCGTCGATCAGCTTGGAGGTCAGCACCGCATTGCCGAGCCCGAAGCGGATCTTCGATTCGCTTAAGGACGCCTGGACGGTGCCGTCGACCTCGTCGAGCAATTTGCGCAATTCGGCCACGCATTTGCGCGGGATGATCACGCCCGGCATGCCCTGCGCGCCCTCGGGGCGGGATACCGTCACCCGCGCCAGCCTATGGCCGTCGGTGGCGGCGGCCTTCAGCACCGGCTGCGCCTCGTCGGAGACGTGGAGGTAGATGCCGTTCAGATAATAACGCGTCTCTTCGGTCGAGATGGCGAAGCGGGTCTTGTCGATGATCTGGCGCAGGGTCGCCGCCGGCAGCTCGAAGGCGGTGGGCAGCTCGCCCTCGGCGATCACCGGGAAATCGTCGCGCGGCAGGGTCGACAGGGTGAACCGCGCCCGGCCGGCATTGACCTGCATCCGCCCCTCGGCGGCGATCAATTCGACCTGGCTCCCTTCCGGGAGCTTGCGGACGATGTCGAACAAGGTGTGGGCCGGGACGGTGGTCGCGCCGGGATCGGTGACATTGGCCTCGACCCGCTCGTTGATCTGCAGATCGAGATCGGTCGCCATCAGCCTGAGGCCGGCGCCGCCGCCGCCGGCATCGCCCTCCTCGGCCTCGATCAGCACGTTCGAGAGGATCGGAATCGTGTTCCGCCGCTCGACCACCGAGTGAACGTGACCCAGGCCCTTCAGAAGCGTGGCCCGCTCGATCGTCGCCTTCATCGATTACCCCTGCCTGCGCATTGCCGCCATGTTCGGACCGGGGACTATAGCGATGGTTGCAAAGCCCGCCAGTGGTTAGTGGCAAGAAAAAGGGCCGGGACATCGCTGCCCCGTCCCTTCAAAGCCACCGGTAGGGGGGACGGGGCTTTTAGAAACGGAAGGCGAGGCCGAGCGTGCCCTGGTGGCGCTCGCCGCCCTGCTCGTAATTGGTGTAGCGATATTCGGTGCGCAGGGTCAGCGGCGAATTGCCGAGCGCGACCTCGACGCCGACGCCGCCGCGAATGCCGTCGACGGTGTCGTGGGCGGTGATGCCGCCGGCCGTCGCCTCGATGCGGGCGTTGGAATAGCCGAGCTTGCCGTAGATCAGGACATTGTCGTTGACCACGGCGCCGATGCGGCCGCCGACGTAGAAATCGCGGCTGGCGTCGACGCAGATGCCGCCGCCGCACTCGCCGGCGGTGGATTCGAGGACTTCGCCCTCGATGCCGACCACGAAATTGCCGTTGCGGAAGTCGTAGCCGGCGCCGATGCCGTAGAGGATGCCGTCCTCGCCGTCGGTGACATGGTCGTAGCCGGTGATCGCCTCGATATGGCCGCCATCGAAGCGCGGCGCCGACTCCTGGGCGAAAGCGGGGGTGACGGAACAGGCCGCGAGAACAGCCGCGGCGAATATGGTGCGCATTAGAGATACTCCCTGTCTTCTTGCCCCTCGCTGGGGGCCGATACGTTGAACCGGTTTCGAACAGCGGGCCGCGCCGGGCGGTCCGTGTTGGGGCGCCAAGACAGCAATGGGCCGCCGGCCGCCACGCGGCTGAGACGAAGCCGCCGGATCGCGCGACCTCGCGACGAAAAAAGCCGCCCGGCGCGACCAGCGCGCACGAAAAAGGGCCGGGCGCGCTGGCGCCCGGCCCTCCTTCAGCCGATGCTTCGGATCAGAAGCGGAAGCCGAGGCCGCCGACGAGCTGGTGGCGGTCGACGCCGTCCTGATAGTTGGAATAGCGATATTCCGTCTTCAGATAGGCGTTGGAGCCGATCGCGAACTGCGCGCCGGCGCCGGCACGGACGCCGTCGAGATTGGCGCGGTCGGTGAAATCGGCCAGCGTGCCCGCGGTGCCGTCCTCATAGTCGATGCGGACTCGGGCATTGGTATAGCCCGCTTTGGCGTAGAGCAGGGTGCCGCCGCCGACCACCGCGCCGACGCGGCCGCCGACATAGAAGTCGCGGCCCGCCCGCACGCGCAGCTCGTCGCCCGCCGCAAGGAAGCCGGCGCGGCGCTCATCGGCCGTCGAATCGGTCGCCTCGGCCTCGATGCCGAACAGCGCGCCGCCCGACTGGAAATCGTAGCCGACGCCGACGCCGTAGACGACGCCGCTGGCATTTTCGTCCTCGACGCTCGGCCGGTCGTAGCCGCCTATGGCTTCAACGCGGAAGCCGCCGAGATTGCCCTGGTCCTGGGCGAAAGCGGAGGTGGCGAGGGTGCCGGCGCAAAGCGCGGCCAAGAGGTATTTACGCATGACTCAACTCCATTTTACAGGTCCCGGCAATGGAACGGCGGGACAGCGTCCAGCGGTGGCCGAAGTTGCATGAACCGCAGCTAAACGAGGTTTCCCGTGGCCGATTCGCCACAAAAAGGGGCCGCGCACCGCCGGACGCGGCCCTTCCCCGTCGATCAGAAGCGGAAGCCGAAGGCCGCCAGGAGCGCGCCGCGATCGCCGCCGCCTTCATAATTGGAATAGCGCGCCTCGGTCCGCAAATAGGCGTTGCGGCCGACCCCGAACTGGGCGCCGGCGCCGACCCTGATGCCGTCGAGATTGGTGCCGTAACGGTCGTGGATGCCCGCCCCCGCATCGTCATATTCCGAGACGTAACGGGCGTTGGTATAGCCGGCCTTGCCGAACAGCAGCACGTTGCGGCCGACGAGGAAGCCGGCGCGGGCGCCGACATAGAGGTCGCGCCCCGAGGTGACGCAGAAGCGGTCGTTGGCGTTGACGATGCCGGTAATGCAGCCGTTATTGGTCGAATCGTTCGCCTCGGCCTCGATGCTGAGGACGGCACGGCCGGTCTGGAAATCGTAGCCGATGCCGATGCCGTAGAGAATGCCGCCATCGTCGTCGCCGAGGATCTCGGTATGATCCCAGCCGGCCAGGGCTTCGACGCGGAAGCCCGACATCGGCGAAGCCGGCGGCGGGGGCGGCGGGTCGTCCTGGGCAAGCGCAGGGGTGGCAAGGGTGCCGGCCATGAGGGCGGCGATGAGGGTGATGCGCAATGGAAGCTCCTCCCTTTGGTTCGCTCTATCGTCCCGCCTGCCTGACTTTGCCCCCCGGTCCTTATGGCCCCGCCGTGCGCGGCGGGAGACGCGCGGGGTGTGAGCCAGCCTTCCTGAACGGCGGCGAAACGGTTTTTCCTGTTGCCAACGCGCCGGCGGCGGGGCTTGGTGCGGGCCATGCGGGGCTGGTTTCTCCTTCTTGCCGCGGGCTGGGCGACGCCCGCCGCCGCCCAGCCGCAATCGCTGGGCGTGTTCGGCAATTGGGGCGCCTTCCGCGACGGCGCGCGCTGCTACGCCATCGCCGAGCCGGAGGGGACGCCCGGGGCGCAGGCCTTCGCCGCGGTCGGCCAGTGGCCCGGTCGGCGCGGCACCGGCCAGCTCCACATCCGCCTCAGCCGGGAGAAACGGCAGAGCTCGGCGGTGCTGCTCAGGATCGACGGCCGCGCCTTCCAGCTGGTCGGCGGCGGCCGCGACGCCTGGGCGCCCGACGCCCGCGCCGATACCGAGATCCAGGCGGCGATGCGCTCCGGCCTCAACATGGTCGTCGAGACCCGCTCCACCCAGGGCCTGATCGTGCGCGACCTCTACCGGCTGCGCGGCGCCGCCACCGCGATCGACGCCGCCGCCATCGCCTGCGCGCGGCGGCCGTGACGGCCGGGCCCCGTTTCTTCATCGCCCGCCACGGCGAAACCGTGTTCAACGCCGCGGCGCGGATGCAGGGGGACGTGCTCCACACGCCGCTGACCCGCGCCGGCTTTGCCCAGGCGGACGAGATGGGCGCCCTCCTGCGCGTGCATCTGGGCCCCGGGCCGAAGCTCGATCTGTGGGCGTCGCCGGCCGGGCGCGCGCTGCAGACGCTGGCGGTGATCGCCGAGCATCTCGAGCTCGACTGGCATTGCGCCAGGACCGACGCGCGGCTGCGCGAGATCGACATCGGCGACTGGAGCGGGCGTCTCTATCACGAGCTCGCGGCCGAAGCCGGGGCCGGGGCCGGGCCCCTGATCGACCCGGCCACCGGCCTGTTCAGCAGCCGGCCGCCCGGCGGGGAAATTTATGACGAGGTCGCCCAACGCCTGCAATCCTGGCTCGACGACACCGCCGGCGAGGCGGCGGACCGGCTGATCGTCATGCACGGAATGTCGTCGCGGGTGCTGCGCGGCATGCTGACGGGCGCCGGCCGGATCGCCGGCAATGTGCGGCAGGGAAGTCTGGTCGAGATCCGGGCGGGGGTAGAGACGAGCCTCGAATCCGGGGACGCCTTCGAGCCGTTCTGATGGCGGGATGGAAATTCCGCCGCATTCGCACTACATGCGCGTGCTCATGACAGCCGCCATGTCCATTCCCGGTCATATCGATCCGGTCCCGATCCCGCGCCCCCAAATGGCCGCGGCGGCGGGCGCGCGCGTCAATCTGATCGGGCTTTCGAAGGCGGAGATCCGCGCGGCGCTGGCCGCGGCCGGGCTCGACCAGCGCCAGGCCAAGCTGCGCGCCAAGCAGCTCTGGCATCAGATCTACAATCGCGGCGCCACCGATTTCGAGACGATGAGCGACATCGCCAAACCGCAGCGCTTTTGGCTCGCCGAGCGGTTCGAGATCGCCCGGCCCGAAATCGTCGCCCTGCAGGTCTCGACCGACGGCACCCGCAAATGGCTGCTGAGGACGCCCGACGGACACGATTTCGAGATGGTGTTCATCCCCGACGCCGACCGCGGCACGCTCTGCGTCTCGAGCCAGGTCGGCTGCACCTTGAATTGCCGCTTCTGCTTCACCGGCACGATGCGTCTGGTGCGCAATTTGACCGCGGGCGAGATTGTCGGCCAGGTCATGCTGGCGCGTGACGCGCTCGAGGAATGGCCGTCCTTGCCGGAGGGGCGGATGCTCTCCAACATCGTGATGATGGGCATGGGCGAGCCCCTCTACAATTTCGACAATGTCCGCGACGCGCTGAAGATCGTCATGGACGGCGACGGGCTCGGCTTGTCGCGCCGGCGGATCACGCTTTCGACCTCGGGCGTGGTGCCGATGATGGCCCGCGCCGGCGCCGAGATCGGCGTCAACCTCGCCGTCTCGCTGCACGCGGTGACCAAGGCGGTGCGCGACGAGATCGTGCCGCTCAACCGCAAATACGGGATCGAGGAATTGCTCGCCGCCTGCGCCGCTTATCCCGGCGCCAACAATGCCCGGCGCATCACCTTCGAATATGTAATGCTGAAGGACCGCAACGACAGCGACGCCGACGCGCGCGAGCTGGTCCGGCTGATCCGCAAACACAAGCTTCCCGCCAAGGTCAATCTGATCCCGTTCAACCCCTGGCCCGGCGCCGATTACGAATGCTCGGACGAAGAGCGGATCCGGCGCTTCTCCGACATCGTCTTCGAGGCGGGGATTTCGGCGCCGATCCGGCGCCCGCGCGGCCGCGACATCATGGCCGCCTGCGGCCAGCTGAAGTCCGCCGCCGAGAAGAAGAGCCGCGCCGAGCTGGACCGGATCGCGGAGGAGAAGCAGGCGGCTTTGGCCTAGAAGCCCGCGAAGGTCGCGAAGCTCTCCACCGGCTCCCGGTCGGTGCGCCAGGAATTGATCGGATGAGCTTCGTCGGCAAAACCGAGCGCCATGCCGCAATAGAAGAGGCGGTCCTCCGCCAGGCCGAGCGTCTCGCCGACACTCTTGTGGACCAGCGCCCAGGCTTCCTGCGCGCAGGTGGCGAGGCCGCGTTCCTGCGCGAGCAGCATGAAATTCTGCATGAACATGCCGAGATGCGCCCATTGCGGCGGCCCGAAGCGCTTCGGGATCGAGAAGAACAGGCCGACCGGCGCGCCGAACAGGTCGAAATTCCTGGCGAACTGGGCGAGGCGCGCGGCCCGCTCGCCGCGCTGGATGCCGATCGCCGCGTAGAGCTGCTCGCCCGAGGCGAAGCGGCGGCTGCGCCACGGCTCGCCGAGCGCGGGCGGATAGATGGGGAACAGGGTTCCCTCTCCCGCCGGGTCGGCCGCAAGGCTCGCGCGGACCCTCGCCTTGAGCGCGGCCAGCGCCTCGCCGGCCAGCACGTCGACATGCCAGGGCTGCAAATTGCCGCCCGAGGGCGCGCGGCCGGCGGCCGCCAGCATTTCCGCCACCGTCGCGCGGTCGACGGGCCGGTCCAGAAAGGCCCGCACCGACCGCCGCGCCAGCACCGCCTCCGCCACCGTCGCCATGTTCTCTTCTCCTCGACCCGGGCTTGACCCGCGCCCGCCTTCTGCGATGAGTGCGGCAAACAAGGGGAATGCCTAACCTATGTGGCTCTTGGACAAAATGCTTCGCAAGCTCATGAAGAAGGGTGAGCTGGTCGTTACCAACCATGACGGAAAGGTCTATCGCTACGGCGCCCCCGATCCCGAGCACGGCCCGGTCCACGCCCGCCTGACCAGCCGCAAGGCGGCTTGGCACATCGCCAAGGATCCCCGGATCGGCGCCGGCGAGGCCTATATGAACGGCTGGCTGACAATCGATCCGCCGCGCGACATCCGCGACCTCGTCCTGCTGATCCGCTACAATGCGCCGTTCGAGAAGCAAAACGCGCTCAAGACCAGGAACCCGGTCATCCGCGGCATCAACGCCGTCGCCGGCAAGCTCGACCAGATCAACTGGAAGAGCCGCTCGCGGCGCAACGCCGAGCATACCTACAATCTCACGAGGCGGCTCTACGAGCTGTTCCTCGACGAGGACCGGCAATATACCTGCGCCTATTTCCGCGATCCCGGCGACACGCTCGAACAGGCGCAGCTCGACAAGAAGGCGCACATCGCCGCCCGGCTGCACCTCAAGCCGGGCATGAAGGTGCTCGACGTCGGTTGCGGCTGGGGCGGGCTCGCGCTCTATCTGCACCGCCATTACGACGTCGACGTGCTCGGCGTCGCGCTCGCGCCCGACCAGATCGAATTCTGCAACGAGCGCGCCCGCGAGCTCGGCGTGTCGGACCGGGTGAAGTTCGAGCTCAAGGATTATCGCGACGTCACCGGCGCGTTCGACCGGATCACCAGCGTCGGCCTGATCGAGCATCTCGGCACACCCCATTATCCAGGCTTCTTCCAGCACATGCACCGGCTCCTGAAGCCCGACGGCGTGATGTTCTCGCATTGCTGCGGGCGGATGGGCGGGCCGGGCCTGACCGACAAATGGACGCGCAAGTACATCTTCCCCGGCGGCTACATCCCGGCTCTGTCCGAGCTGGTCAGCGAGGCGGAGAAGAACCAGCTGATCGTCACCGACGTCGAGGCGGTCCGCTACCATTATGCGCTGACGCTGGCGGAATGGTATTACCGGACGGTGGCGCATGAGGAGGAGATCACCGCCCTCTACGACGAGCGCTTCTTCCGCATGTGGCAATTCTACCTGGTGGGGGCCGAGGCGGCGTTCCGCTATGGCGGCCTGGTCAATTGGCAGCTGCAATATGTGAAGCGCCGCGACGCCGTCCCGATGACCTGGGATTATATGTACGAGGAGGAAAGGCGCCTGCACGCGCTCGAGGACGCGCCCGAATGGCACCTCAGCCGCGCGGCGGAATGACGCCCGGCCCCGCCCGGCCGGCACGACGCGCGGATACGGACTAGCCGCGCGCGGCGGGCTATGAGATGTGCGCACATGCCGTGATGGCGAAGCGGATTGCGGGGGCATGCGGGAAGGAGAGTTTCCGAGGCGGGAAGACGGCACGCCGAGGCCGTTCTGGGAGCGCAGGGATTTCATCCTCGCGCTGATCCTGCTGTCCGCTTTGCCCTTGCTCTGGCCCGACGTTCCGCCTCTGCTCGATCTGCCCGGCCATATGGGCCGCTACCGGGTCCAGCTCGATCTCGCCACGTCGCCCGATCTGCGCCAATATTTCGGCTTCCAATGGGCGGTGATCGGCAATCTCGGCGTCGATCTGCTCGTCCAGCTGCTGGCGCCTTTGATCGGGCTGGAAGCGGCGGTGAAGCTGATCATCCTCACCATCCCGCCCCTGACCGTCGGCGGGCTGCTCTGGGTCGCCTATGAGGTGCACGGCCGGGTGCCGCCGACCGCTCTGCTCGCGGTGCCGTTCGCCTTCAACTTCCCCTTCCTGTTCGGCTTCGTCAATTTCGCGCTGGCGATGGGGCTGGCGCTGATCGCCTTCGCCTTCTGGCTGAGGCTCGGGCGGCTGAACCGGGTCTGGCTCCGGGCCGCTTTGTTCGTTCCGATCTCGCTCGCTTTGTGGCTCGTCCACGCCTTCGGCTGGGGAACTTTGGGCGTGCTCGCTTTTTCCGCCGAGCTGGTCCGCCAGCACGACCGCGGCCGCTCCTACCCGATGGCCGGGTTTCACGCCGGCCTGCATTGCCTGGTGCTGGTGCCGCCGCTCGCGCCGATGCTCGCCTGGCGCAGCAACGCGGCGGGCCAGACCGCGGATTTCTTCAACTGGCACAGCAAATATGACTGGCTGATCATGGTGCTGCGCGACCGCTGGGAATGGTTCGACCGGGCCGCGCTCAGCCTGTGCGTCTTCATCATGCTCTGGTCGGTCTTCGACAAGAGGATGACCTGGTCGCGCAATCTTGCCGCTTCGTTTCTGTTTCTGGCGCTGGTGTTCGTGCTGCTGCCGCGGATCGTGTTCGGCTCGGCCTTCGCCGACATGCGCCTCGCGCCCTATCTGTTCGCCATCGCGCTCGTCGCCATCCGCTTCAGCGACAAGGCGAAAGCCGGCTTCCAGCGGACGCTCGCCATCGCCGCTCTGGGCTTCGTGGTCGTGCGCACCGGCGCCACCACTTATTCGATGTGGCTCTACGACCAGAGCTTCGACCGCGAGCTCGCCGCGCTCGACCATGTCCCGCAGGGCGCGCGGATGGTGACCTTCATCGGCAGCACCTGCGTCGAGCCATGGGCGATGACCCGGCTGCTCCACCTGTCCGCGCTCGCCATCGTCCGCAACCACGCTTTCTCCAACGACCAGTGGACGATGGAGGGCGCGCAATTGCTCCACGTCCGCTACCGCCCCGGCTGGCCCTTCATCCGCGACCCGACCCAAATCGTCACCCACCGGCGCTGCCGCGGCGAGGGCTGGCGGACGCTCAACGCCTCGCTCGCCCAATTTCCGCGCGACGCCTTCGACTATGTCTGGCTGATCACGCCGCCGCCCTACGACGCCGCGCTCACCCAGGGGCTCGAACCGGTCTGGCGCAGCGGCTCCAGCGTCCTCTATAGGGTCGCGGACCCCTATCCGCTCGCGCAGCCGCCCAAGGACCCTCGATGACCGCCCCTTCGCTTTCGATCGTCGTCCCCTGCTTCAACGAGGAAGCCTGCCTGCCCGAGCTGCACGCCCGGCTGACCAGGGCCGCGGCCGCGGCCGCCGGCGAGGATTATGAGATCGTGCTGGTCAATGACGGCTCGCGCGACGGCAGCTGGGCGATGATGCAGGCGCTGGCGCAGAGCGATAAGCGGCTGGTCGCGATCAACCTGTCGCGCAATCACGGCCACCAGCTCGCCCTGACCGCCGGCCTCGATCTCTGCTCGGGCGCGCGCATCCTGATCATCGACGCCGATCTCCAGGATCCGCCGGAGCTGCTGCCCGAGATGATGGCCGAGATGGAGCGCAGGGAGGCCGACGTCGTCTATGCGGTGCGCCGCGCCCGCGCCGGCGAGACCGCCTTCAAGCGCGGCACCGCCAAGCTCTTCTACCGGCTGCTTTCCCGACTCGCCGAGATCGAGATCCCGCTCGACACCGGCGATTTCCGGCTGATGAGCCGGCGCGCGCTCGACGCCTTGCTGGCGCTGCCCGAGCAATCGCGCTTCATCCGCGGCATGGTCGCCTGGGTCGGCTTCAGGCAGGTGCCGATCGTCTACGACCGCGCCCAGCGCCATGCCGGCGAGACCAAATATCCGCTCGGCCGGATGATGCGGTTCGCCCTCGACGCGGTGACCGGCTTTTCGACCGCGCCCCTGCGCATGGCCAGCCATGTCGGCATGTGGCTGGTGGTCGCCTCGATCCTGCTCCTGATCTACATCGCCATCGGCTTCGTCACCGGCACCGCCATCCAGGGCTGGACCTCGCTGATGCTGGTCGTGGTCGTGCTCGGCGCCGTGCAGATGTTCGTGCTCGGCATGATCGGCGAATATCTCGGCCGGCTCTACGTCGAGGCCAAGAAGAGGCCGCTCTACATCGTCTCGGACATTGCCGGCCGGACGCGCGGGAGCGCCCGGCTCGGCCATGTCGCTCACGCCGAGGAGGAGGAGGCCTCGGGCACCGAGACGATCGCCGCCAGCGACACGCCGGGCGGCAAGGGCAAGCGGCCGATCGCATAGCGTTCGAGCCCGAAGATCCAGCGGAACAAGGCGTTGACCGGCCTGGCCGGGACCTTGTCGTCGCCGCCCTTGAAGCCGAGCAGCCGGCTCCCCATCCGCGCCGAGGCGGCGATCGGGAAGAGCAGGCTGTTGAACCAGCGCAGCATGTCGAGCCTCAGGCCCGCATCGGCGACGTCCTTGCGCAGCGTCCTCTTGGTGTAGCGCAATTTGTGGTGGTTCACCTCGTCATGGCCGCTCCACATGAAGGGGAAGGCCGGCACGGTGATCAGGATCCGGCCGCCGGGCTTGAGCTTGCGGGCGAGGTTGGCCAGCGCATCGCGGCGGTCGTCGAGATGCTCGAGCACGTCGAGCATCGCGATCAGATCGTAGGCATCGTCCTCGACCCCTTCGAGCGCCGGCAGCGGCGCGTTCATCACCGCGCGGCCGAGCCGCTCGCTCGCCCTATCGCGGGCGGCCTCGTCGACCTCGATCGCATCGACATTGCCGAACCGCCCCAGCATCTCCAGATTGTGGCCGGTGCCGCAGCCCACTTCGAGGATGCGCGCGCCTTTGGGAGGCTTGATCCGGCGCCCGATCAGGGTCGCCAAGATGTCGCGCCGCGCCACGTACCACCAGTGAACCTGGTCGATCCGCGCCATCTGGTCATAGACTTCGCGGTCCATCAGGACGCCTCTTCCGGAGCCGCACCGGCCCGCGCGAGCGTGAGCGAGATCAAGGCCCGAACACCCATTGGCGGTTCAAGGAGAAGGTGACCAGCGGAGTCACGAACACCATCGGGATGACCGGCCACCAGGTCGGGCCATGGAGCGGGCCGGTGAGCATGCCGACCCACAGGCTGTTGAGGCCGAGGCTGACGAGCGAGACGATGACGAAGCGCCCCGTGCGCTGCACCGGATTGTCGCGGCTGCCATGGCCGCGAAAGCTGATCCGGCTGTGCATGACGTAGCCCAGAGCGGCCGCCACCGCATAGCCGAGCAGGTTCGCGAGCAAAGGCGCGACGCCCATATAGGTCGCCGGAACATAATAAGCGGCGACTCCCAGCATTGTGACGAAGCCGCCGACCATGCCGAACCGGATGAACTGCGCCGCCAGCGATTTCAGCGCGCCTGCCTGACTCATGTTTTGCGCGCCGCCTTCCCTGTTCGCCCGCTTGCCCTTTGGCGGGCAGCGACTAATGCCCATCGCTGAGGTTGAAAAGAAAAGAAAATGCTTATGCCGGACAAAGGGGGGGACCCGTTCTCGTTGCTGGACCGGCACTGGCGCTGGTGGACGACCTTTTTCTGGCTCGGCATCTCCATCTGGTTCGTCATGGAGAACTGGGCCCGGATCAGGGGCTTCTCGCTCAGCGACACCGACGACAATATGCGGATGATGCAGGTTCGCGCGCTGCTCGACGGCCAGGGCTGGTACGATCTGCAGCAGCACCGCATGGCCGGCTCCAACATCCACTGGTCGCGGCTCGTCGACCTGCCGATCGCCGGGCTGAGGCTGCTCTTCACCCCCTTCGCCGGCCGCGAGACGGCCGAGACGATCGCCGCGGCGGCGGCGCCGCTGCTGCCGATGCTGGTGGCGATGCTGGCGATCGCGCTGATCGCGCGGCGGCTGATCTCGCCTTATGCCTATCTGCTCGCTCTCGTCTTCCTCGCCTGCGGCGGCTCGGTCACCGGCATGTGGCAGCCGCTCAGGCTCGACCATCATGGCTGGCAGCTCGCCTTCCTCGCCTGGACCGCGGCGGCGCTCACCGATCCCCGGCCGCTCCGCGCCGGGATCACGCTCGGCGCGGCGACCGCTCTCTCCCTGGTCATCGGCCTCGAGATGATTCTCTATCTCGCCGCCGCCGGCGCGATCGCGGTGCTGATGTGGATCCGCGACGGCGAGCCCAGGCGGCTGTTCGCTTATGGCGTGACGCTGGCCGGCGGCTGCGCGCTCGGCTTCCTGGTCTTCACCTCCGAGGCGAACCGGCTGCCCATGTGCGACGCGCTCTCGCCGGTCTGGCTCTCGACGATGGTCGCGGCGGGCGCGCTGGCGGTCTTGCTCGCCTGGGCGTCGCCGAAGAGCTGGCAGGGCCGGCTCGGCGCGGCCGCGCTGGCGGGCGTCGTCATCGCCGGCGCCTTCGCGCTGACCTGGCCGCATTGCCTGGGCCGGCTGGAGCAGAGCTCGCCGGACCTCGAGCGGCTCTGGCTCTCCAAGGTGCGCGAGGCCATGCCGATCTGGCGCCACGGCGCCAGCCAGGTGGTGCTGGTCCTCACCTTGTCGGTCGCGGGCCTGATCGGCGGCATCGCGATGCTTCACGTGACCCGCCGCGAGCGGGACCGCGAAGCCTTCATCCGCTGGGCGGCGATCACCCTGCTCGCGGCGATGGCGGCCGCGCTGCTCGCCTGGCAGACCCGCGCCAGCCCGGCCGCCCAATTGCTCGCCGTGCCGGGCGCGACCGCCTTCGCCTGGATCGTCCTCTCTTTGGTGATGACCCTCAGACATATGGTGCTGCGCGTCGGCGGCATCGCGCTGATCGCCCTGGTCGCCGTCGGCTTCGCCCGGGGCTGGTTCACCGCCGGCCTCGCGGCGCCGCCCAATCCCGGACGCCGCGCGGTCGACAACGCCAGCTATCTGTGCGCGTCGCGCTGGGGGATGAACATGATCGACGCGCAGCCGCGGGGCATGGTGCTGACCCATGTCGACCTCGGGCCGCGCCTGATCACGATGACCCACCACGACGCCGTCACCGGCCCCTATCACCGCAACGCCCGGCAGATCGTCGACGTGATGCTCGCCTTCCGCAGCGGCGCCGACAATGCGCGGGCGACGGCGGCGCGCTACCATGCCGATTATGTGCTGGTCTGCCCCCACATGGCGGAATCGACCATCTACCAGTCGGAGGCGCCGAAGGGCTTCTACGTCCAGCTGATGCAGGGCCGGGTGCCGGCCTGGCTGACGCCGGTGCGCCTGCCGCGCGACGCGCCCTACCGGATGTGGCGGGTGGTGCGGACGCCGCCAGCGCAAGCGGCGCCGCCCGCCGCGCAGACGCCGCCGCCTAGAAGAACGTCCGCTTGAGCCCGTCGACGACGAACTGAACGGCGAGCGCGGCGAGGATGACGCCGAGCAGCCGGGTGATCATCGCCTCCATGCGATGGCCCAGCAGCCGCATCAGCGAGCCGGCGAGCAGCAGGCAGAGCAGGGTCAGCAGCAGGGTCGCGGCGAGCGCGCCCCACACGACCAGCCATTCCGCCCAGCCCTCGCTGCGCGACATCAGCAGCATGACCGAGGCGATCGAGCCGGGGCCGGCGATCATCGGGATCGCCATCGGAAAGACCGAAATGTCCTGCGGCTTGTCTTCGTTCACCTCGTCGGCGCGGTTCTCGCGGCGCTCGGTGCGCTTTTCGAACACCATGTCGACAGCGATCAGGAAGAGGAGCAGGCCGCCGGCGATGCGGAACGAGGACAGGCTGATGCCGAGCGCCTGCAGCAGGTCGCGGCCGAGCAGGCCGAAGAAGACGAGGATGCCGGTGGCGATGATCACCGAGCGGAACGCCATCGCCCGGCGATGCTGGGCGGTCGCGCCCGAGGTGACGCTGGCGAAGATCGGCGCGCAGCCGGGCGGATCGATCACCACCAGGAAGGTGACGAACGCCGAGACGAACAATTCGCTCAAAGGTCCTCGGGCGGCGCGAGGCCGGCGCGTTGATGGGCCGCGACCAAAGTGTTGCGGAGCAGGACGGCGATGGTCATCGGCCCGACCCCGCCGGGCACCGGCGTGATCGCGCCGGCGACCTCGCTGGCGCTGGCGAAATCGACGTCCCCCAGCAATTTTCCGTCCTCGCGGTTCATGCCGACATCGATCACCGTCGCGCCGGGCTTCAACCAGTCGCCCTTGATCAGTTCAGGCCGGCCGACCGCGGCGACGACGATATCGCCCCGCCCGACGACATCGGGAAGGTCGCGCGTGCGGCTGTGGGCGATGGTGACGGTGCAATTCTCGCGGAGCAGCAATTGCGCCATCGGCTTGCCGACGATGTTCGAACGGCCGACCACGACCGCCTCGAGACCGGAAAGGTCGCCGAGCCGGTCCCTGAGCAGCATCAGGCAGCCGAGCGGCGTGCAGGCGACGAGGCCGTCTTCGCCCACCGCGAGCCGGCCGGCGTTGATCACATGGAAGCCGTCGACATCCTTGTCGGGGTCGATC
>JAXDPD010000061.1:0-26636 GCA_034668505.1 Sphingomonadales bacterium | reverse complement strand
GGCGCGGTGAAGGCGAAAATGTCGGCCCCGGCGAAACCGTAGAGCAGATCGGTACCGCCCTTGCCGTCGAGGACATTGGCGCCGTCGCTGCCATAGACCTCGTTGGCATATTCGTTGCCGGTCAGGTTCATCGCGCTTGTCCAGGTCCGGTCGATCGCCGAGAGCAGTTCGATCTCGGAGCCGGCGGTCAGCGTGTAGCTGGTCACGGCATAGACCGAATCATAGCCATTGCCGGCGCTCTCCACCACCGAGTCGCCCGCCTCCTCGACCCGGTAGATGTCGTTGCCGGCCAAGCCGGCGAGCCCATCGAGGCCGCCGCCACCGATCAAGGTGTTTTGGCCGGCACTGCCGAAGATCGTGTTGGCGTCGTTATTGCCGGTGAGGTCGAAGGTGGCGGTGGACGCCGGATCGATCGCGGCGAGCACGTCGACCCCATTATTGTCGCCGAGCACGTAGCCGCTGAGGTTCATCGCGACATAGGCCGAATCCCGGCCGCCCGAATCGATGATGCCATCGCCGAAATCTTCGATCCGGTAGAAATCGTTGCCGCCCCGGCCGTCGAGGGTGTCGTTGCCGGCGCCGCCGATCAGGATGTTGCTGCCGTTATTGCCGACCAGGTAGTTCGCCAACTCGTTGCCGGTGAGATTGAGCGCCGAACTGTTGGCCGGGTTGGACGGGGTGACGAACTCGATCTCGGAGCCCGGCGCCAGGATGTAGTTGGCCAGGAAGACGTAGACGACGTCGATGCCCTCGCCGGCATATTCGAGGACGACGTCGCCGGCCTGGGAGACCTCGTAATAGTCGTTGCCCTTGCCGCCGGCCAGGACGTCGTCGCCGCCCCGGCCGAAGATCGAATCGTTGCCCGCCGAGCCGATGATGGTCTGCCCGAACTGATTGCCTTCCACCATGATGCCGGTGCCGATGGTCGCGTTCGGATCGATGAAGGAGACGAACTCGATCTCCTGGCCCGCGGGCGTCACATAATAAGCCATTTCGTGGTAGACCCGGTCGAACCCGCCGCCGACGGCCTCATAGACGGCATCGCCGGTATATTCGACCCGATAGATGTCGTCGCCCGCGCCGCCGATCAGCGTGTCGCTGCCGCCCTCGCCGATCAAAGTGTCGTTGCCGTCGCCGCCCTCGATCGTGTCGGGGTCGGGCGTGCCGATGAGGACGTCGTCACCGGGCGTTCCGGTGATCGTGATCTGGTTTTTCGGGGAGTGCTTTTTCATGACCACCTCTGCCTGCACCCCTCGCTGCGGGCGCGCCCTCCTACATCAAATCCATGAAATCGAACAGTCTTTGCGGCCGGGCGCCGCGCCCGCGGCCATGCGGTCCGGCGTTTCGCTCAGCCGCGCGATCTGACAAGGTCGCTCCATGGTCACCGCTCCACAGCCGCGCCCCGCGCTGCGCTTCGCCTGCACGTCATGCGGTGCATGCTGTAACCGCTCGCCCGAAATGATGCTCTCCGAAGCGGCCGCATTATCGGATGTGTTCGTCTTTCGCCTGATGTTCCGGCTTTACGAGCTGCCGCGGACCCTGGCCGGCCAGCTGGGGTTCGGAATCGCACCTGCCGGCTCGGGCGCGGAATATTACGAGACCAAGCGCCTGCTCGCTGCATTTGCCGCTCGCAAATATCCTGCGAAGAGAAAGCATGATGGGAAGACGGTCGAATATACCAGGTACGTCACCATCTCGGCGCTGACCCTCGATGCCGGCGCCGGCGCCTGCGCCGCGCTCAGCAATGGGCGCTGCGGCATTTACGCGCGCCGCCCGCTCGCCTGCCGGACGGTTCCCTTCCATTATTCGCGGCCCGAGGCGTCGGCGGAAAGCGACCTGAAGGCCTTCGTCGCGACGCCCGGCTTTGGCTGCGACACCGGCGCCGCTGCGCCCGTCGTCCTCGAAGCGGGCCGGATCGTGGATCCCGAGGCGCGCCGGGCGCGCGGCGACGCATTGGCGCTTGCCGGGCAGGACCGGCGCTGGGCCGAAGCGATATTGCGCCGGCTGAAGACCGGCTCCGGGAATGACGCTTTGCCCAGCCTGCGCGAGATCGAGGCCGATGCGCCGTTCGGCGCCACCACCATCTCGATGCACGTCGCCTGGCAGATCGCCGCCGAGGCGGGCCTGATCAGCGCGGCGACGTCGAGGACGCTGATCGCCGCCCAGGCCGCGCTCATCGACCGCGAGCTTGCATCGGCGCGGTGCACGGCAAGCGCCCGCGAAACGCTTGGCGACATGCGGGCGGAATATCTGGAGCTGCTGGCGGATTGAAGCGCCGTCTCGCAGGCGGCATCGAAGGCGGGGGAGCGTCTCGCACCTTGGAACGTCGAAAAAAATTTGCAGAAGGATGTCGATTTCCGACAAGTTCGTTCGTCGTCCCGATGAGACGGCAAAGAGGCCGGCTCGAGACTTTTGTTTTGCCGCGATTTACGAGTGGGAGGATGATTCCATCCGGCTCGAAATCGCTCCAGCAAGGAGACAGACGATGCGGGTTATGGTGTTCGCGATCGCCACCGAGGACAGCGAGAAGGGCCTGGCGCCCACGCCCGAAATGCTGGAGGCGTTCGAAGGCGATGGACCGGTTCACCGAGGAGCTGGTCGAGGCCGGAATCATGGTCGCCGGCGCCGGCCTCAAGCCCACCGCCGAGGGCAAGCGCATCGCCTGCGACGGTCCCCGCCGCACAATCATCGACGGGCCGTTCGCCGAGGCCCGCGAAATTGTCGCCGGCTTCTCGATCTGGGAGGTCAAGGACATGGACGAGGCCGTGGCCTGGGCGAAGCGCGCCCCATCCATGCCGGGCCCGAGCCTGATGGAGATCCGGCCGTTCTACGAGGCGGCCGATCTGGCCGAGTTCATGACCCCCGAGGAGCTCGCGGCGCCGCGTGAGGGGGAGCGCGGGAAGCTCGGCGTCGCCTAGGAGCGAATCCACCCAGCTAGGCCGGAAAAGAAGGCTTCTGGTGATGCCGACAACGCCAGCGGCCAAATTGTAACCGACCTCATTTCTGCGTAACGTCGGCCCACGCCTTCCAAAAAGCCGGGGGGGGGGGAGGAGATTTGGAAGCATGGCGAAGCTAGTATTCGCGTTGAACCTGTCGCTGGACGGCTATGTCGACCACTTGGAATTTGCGCCCGACCCCGCGCTCTTTCGCCATTTCATCGACGACGTGCGCGGCGTGGCCGGCTGCGTCTACGGTCGCCGCATGTACGAGGTGATGCGCTATTGGGACGAAGACCATAATGAGTGGGACGAGGCGGAACGCGACTATGCGGCCGCGTGGCGGAGCCAACCGAAGTGGGTCGTGTCGCGCTCGCTGAAGTCCATCGGCCCCAACGCCACTCTTGTCGAAGGTGACATCGAGGCGGCGATACGCGGGCTAAAGGCTAAACTCGATGGTGAGATTGAAGTCGCCGGGCCAGAGCTGGCGCAAAGCCTGACCGACCTTGGTCTTGTCGATGAGTATCGACTCTACCTCCATCCCGTTGTGCTTGGCCGCGGCAAGCCGTTCTTCGCCGGGCCCCGGCCGCCGCTCCGCCTCGTGGGCAGCGATCGTATTGGCGCGGATGTCATCAGGTTGACCTACGTTCCGGCTTAATCGACCAACTCGCTGGAGGAATTGCGTCAGGCGAAAGGTCCACCTTCGGGTCGCTTCCCGCTCATCCGCTTGGTGAGTCTACAGCCTGAACCATCGGCCTTGACCCGGCTTGTCTCCCTCGCGGCCCTGGCCGAAAAGGCGGTGTGACCGCAGGCGAGACGCATCGGGCGATCGAAGCCACCTTTCGCATCGAACGGGCCAGGCTCATCGCGGGCCTTGCCCGGCTGGTGCGCGATATCGACCGTGCAGAAGAGCTGGCGCAGGACGCGCTGGTCGCTGCCCTTTCCGAATGGCCTCGCACCGGGGTTCCGGCCAATCCGGGCGCCTGGCTGATGGCCGTCGCCAAACGGCGCGCCATCGACGCGATCCGCCGCGATCGGATGCGGACGCGCAAGCACGCGGAAATCGCGCGGGAGCTGGACCGCGAGGTCGACGACACGGACGCGGACGCGGCCATGGACGACGCTCCCGGCGACGAGCTGCTGGGCCTGATCTTCACGGCCTGCCACCCCATGCTGTGTTCCAACGCCCGCGCGGCGCTCACCCTCAGGGTGGTCGGCGGCCTGACGACCGACGAGATCGCCCGCGCCTTCCTGGTCAGCGAGGCGACAATCGCGCAGCGTATCGTCCGCGCGAAGAAGGCGATCGCAAAGGCCGGATTGACCTTCGAGGCGCCGCGCGGCGCCGAACGGGCGGCGCGGCTGCCTTCGGTGCTGGAGGTCATCTACCTCATCTTCAACGAAGGCTATGCAGCCACGGCGGGCGACGACCTTGTCCGGCCAGGCCTGGCCTGGGAAGCGCTGCGGCTCGGGCGCATGCTGGCCGGGCTGATGCCCCAAAATGCACCGGAGCATGCCCCGGAGACTGCCGAAGTGCTCGGCCTGCTGGCGCTGATGGAGATCCAGGCGTCGCGCCTCGGGGCGCGCACCGGGCCGGACGGCGCCTTCGTGCCGCTGACCGAGCAGGACCGCTCGCGCTGGGGCCAGCTCCTGATCCGCCGGGGCATGGATGCGCTGGCCCGCGCCGAAGCGCTGGGTGGCGCCGACGGCCCCTATGCGCTGCAGGCCGCGCTCGCCGCCTGTCACGCGCGCGCGCGAAAGGCCGCCGATACAGACTGGCCCCGCATCGCAGCGCTCTACGACCGGCTGCAATCGGTGATGCCATCGCCCGTGGTCGATCTCAATCGCGCGATCGCCCACAGCATGGCCTTCGGGCCCGAAGCCGGCCTCAGGCTATTGGACGGGATCGCCGACGCCGCGGCGCTGCGCCATTATGCGCCTTTGCCGGCGGCGCGGGGCGACTTCCTGTTCCGGGCCGGCCGGCTGGCCGAGGCGCGTTCGGAATTCGAGGCCGCGGCCACGCTCACCCGCAACCTGGCGGAAAGGGCCTTTCTCCTCGCCCGGGCCGACGCCTGCGACGGCAAGCACTAAACCCTGCTTCGGGAGGCGGCGCCCAGCAAGCCGGAACCCGCCATATGAGGAGGTGCCGCTGAAGCATGGCTTTCCACCCTTGGCGGCCCGGTCGCTTCCGCCTCTCAGCGGACGTTGGGCTGCGTCGGCCTTTGGGCCAGAATCCATCGAACGGCCGCGGCTTCGTTACTCGCGCTCTCGAAGATGAACGGGCTGGAACATGCCGCTTGCAGGACCGTCAGGGAACGGGGCTCGCGATTGGGCAGGATCGTGGCGCTCGGGCCGCGGAGCGGCGGTGACCTGGAGCCCGGATCGCGAAGCGCGATCAGGAACGGGCCGGGCGGCATCGACCGGGGTTCATCGAAGGTCGAATTGTCCCAGGTTACAATGAGCATGGCCCCCGCCCGGCCGACCAGCACGTCGTCGACCATCACATCGAAGCGGGCATAGTCGCTCAAAAAACTGGTTTGACGCCGCAACCTCCGTCGCTCTTCCACCCGCATCCCGGGGGAGTGGGCGAGCATATTCCGACGATCCCGCCTTGCGATCGGGTCGAGAACGATCCGGTAATCGACGATTCGGCCAAGGACGACGACGTCCGCATAACGGATATCGTAGACGTTGAGCGGAGCATTCATGCGGCAGGCATGAGCGGGGACGGCAGCCGACATCGTCACAAGCGCCAGAGCAGCAGCAATCCAACGACGTTGCACGCAAATTCTCCCGCAGAAGGTGCGCGATGCACTTCCCCAGTAGCGGAGACAGGCTTGTCTCGCGGGCCGAGTCCTACCCGGTAAAACCCTAATGCCAGCTTTCCACCACCCTCGGCATTGTCAGAAAGCGAACCCTGGACCCGATGGTCGCACCCTGGCGAAGGGGCGCGAAAGGCCGCGGGGCTGCAGGAGATCATCGCCGGCAACGTGCGGCGGCTGCTGAAGGATTGACGGCTCCCCGGCGAAAGCCGGGGCCCAGCCGCACGGACGGCAAGGCTGGACCCCGGCCTGCGCCGGGAACCCAGTTTAGACCAGCCACGGCGACAGCCTCGGCGCCGCCGCCAGATAGGCGCGGGCCTTCCAGTGATGGGGAGTTCTCCGTTCACCGCTTATTTGCGCGATAGGCGTAAACCTCGGCGTGGCGCCGCCCGGGCGAGAAGGCGTCTTTACGAAACCTTTGTCAATTTATCCGACACTGCGCCCCGTGTCGGAGAAGCTTACACTTGAGAGCGTGACGCCGAGGGGCCGGGCATGATCCGCCTCTTCAAGCATTACGTCCCTTATGCCGTGCTGCTGCTCGGCCTGCTCGACTTCGCCTTGCTGGTCGGCGCGGCGGAGGCGGGCTGGTCGCTCAGGCTGTGGCAATTGGGCGGCGACGTCGATCCCGAAGTGGCGCGGCTGCCAAGCCTCGTCGCCTTCGCCGCCGCGCTCCAGGTCGCGATGGTCGCGGTCGGCGTCTATTCGATGGACGCGCTGCAATCGCTGCGCTTCGCGATCGCCCGGCTGCTGGTCGCGGTGATGCTCGGCATCATCTTGTTGAGCCTGCTGTTCTTCGTCTTTCCGCCGGTCAGCTTCTGGCGGTCGAGCCTGCTCTACGCCATGTGGTTCGCCTTGTTCGCGATGGCGATCGCCCGGATCGCGCTCAAGGATTTGCTCGGCGGCGAGCGGCTGAAGCGGCGCGTGCTGGTGCTCGGCGACGGGCTCAGGGCGGCGCGGATCGAGGCGCTGGCCGCCTCGCGCGGCGCCGGCTTCGCGGTGGTCGGCTTCGTCGGCATGAACGACGGCGCCCGCGCCGTCGCGGCGTCGGTCAACCGCGCCGATCTCGCCAGCCTGCCCGATCATCTGCTCGGCGTGGGCGCCAGCGAGGTCGTGCTTGCGATGGAGGAGAGACGCAACGCGCTGCCGCTCAACGATCTGCTGCGGATCAAGACCACCGGCGTCGCGGTCCGCGATTTTTCGAGCTTCCTCGAGCGCGAGACCGGGCGCGTCGACCTCGACAGCCTCAACCCCTCCTGGCTGATCTTCTCGGACGGCTTTTCGGCCGGGCGGCGGCTGTCGAGCGCCGGCAAGCGGCTGTTCGACGTCGTCGTTTCCTCGCTCATCCTGGTGCTGGCCGCGCCGCTCATCGTCGGCTTCGCGCTCGCGGTGAAGCTGGAGAGCAAGGGGCCGGCCTTCTTCCGCCAGCGCCGCGTCGGCCTTTACGGCCAGCTCTTCGACGTCATCAAGATCCGCTCGATGCGCCTCGATGCCGAGGTCGGCGGCAAGGCGGTCTGGGCGCAGAAGGACGATCCGCGCGTCACCCGGGTCGGCCGCATCATCCGCAAGCTTCGGATCGACGAACTGCCCCAGGCCTGGTCGGTGCTGAAGGGCGAGATGAGCTTCGTCGGCCCCAGGCCCGAGCGGCCGCAATTCGTCGCCGATCTGGAGGCCAGGCTTCCTTATTATGCCGAGCGCCACGTCGTGAAGCCCGGCATCACCGGCTGGGCGCAGATCAACTATCCCTATGGCGCCTCGATCGAGGACGCGCGCGAGAAGCTCGAGTTCGATCTCTATTACGCCAAGAACTACTCCACCTTCCTGGACGTCCTCATCCTCCTCCAGACCGCGCGGGTGGTGCTGTGGCCGGAGGGAGCGCGATGATCGCCTTCCTCGCTTTGTGGGGCCATTTGATCGCCGCCGCGCTTTACGGCGCGCTCGCCATGTTCCAGCTCAGGCGCTGGAACGGCGATCCGCGCAACCGGCCGCTGCTCGCCGCCTTCGCCTCGATGGCGGTGTGGACGATCTTCCTCGCCATGCTCGGCTCCTACAACCTCCTCGCCCAGCTCGCCGAGAGCGCGCGCAACCTCGCTTTCCTCGCCTTCATGTACGGGCTGATGACCAGCGCCGGCGATGCCCATGGCAAGCGCGCGCTGAAGGGCGTGTTCGCGGCGGTGGCCGGCGTGATCGGGCTGCAGATCGTGATCGGCGGGGTGATGCCGCAATTCGGCCAGGCGCCGCTCGTGCTCGAGGCCCTGGCCTCGGCCAGCCAGATCATCGGCCTCACCATCGCCGCCGGCGCGCTCATCCTGGTCCACAATATCTATGGCCTGGCCGCGCCCGATTCACGCTCGGCTCTGCGCTTCCCGATGCTCGCGCTCACCATCATGTGGGCGATCGACCTCCATCTCTACACGGTCGATTATTTCATGCGCACCCCCGCCGCCGAGCTCTTCGCTTTGCGCGGCCTGCTGCTCGCCGGGCTCGTCCCGCTCTTCGCGCTGGGCCTGAGGAACGCCAGCTGGCGGATCCACATCTCGCGGGTCGCGACCTTCCAGTCGCTCTCGGTGATCGCCATCCTCGCCTACATCATCGCGATGATGCTGGCCGCCCGCGCGATCGAGATCGTCGGCGGCGATTGGGCGCGGATCGGCCAGGTCGGCATCGTCGCGGCGATGACGCTGGCGGTTTTGCTGCTGCTCCCGTCGGCCAAGCTGCGCGCATGGCTCAGGGTCACGCTCACCAAGCATCTGTTCGAGCATCGCTACGATTACCGCCAGGAATGGCTGCGCTTCACCGACACGGTCGGCCGCACCGGCGCCGAAGGCGCGGCGCTCGAGGAGCGCGTGGTCAAGGCGCTCGCCGATATCGGCGGCGCGCCGGCCGGCCTGCTGCTGCTGGTCGACGAGCATCGCCGGCTGGCGCCCGCCGGGCGCTGGAACTGGAGCGCGCCGCTGCCCGAAAGCGGCGACGGCGCCGAGGAGCTGGTCCGCTATATCGAGCAGGGCGCCTTCGTGGTCGATTTCGCCGCGGTCAGGGACGGCTGGCTGGTCGAGCGCGAGACCAGGATCGCGGTGCCGCACTGGCTCGGCGGCCTCGCGGACGCCTGGGCCGGCATCCCCCTGATCCACGAGGGCCGGCTCGCCGGGCTCGTCATCCTCGAGCATCCGCCGATCCGCCGCCGGCTCGACTGGGAGGATTTCGACCTGTTCCGGACCGCCGGCATCCAGGCCGCCTCCTATATCGCCGAGGCCCGCGGCCAGCAGGCGCTCGCCGACGCCCAGCGCTTCGACGAGTTCAACCGCCGCTTCGCCTTCATCATGCACGACATCAAGAATCTGGTGAGCCAATTGAGCCTCGTCGCCCGCAACGCCGAGCGCCACGCCGACAATCCCGAATTCCGCGCCGACATGATCGCCACCCTGCAAAGCTCGGTGAAGAAGATGAACGACCTGCTCGCCCGCCTGTCGCCAGGCGCGGCGCGCGGCGCCGATCCCCCGCGCGCTGTCGAGGTCCAGCCGATCCTCGAGACCGTCGCCGCGGCCAGGCGCCGCGCCCATCCGGTGCGCGCGTTCGGCGAGAGCGGGCTGGTCGCCATGGCCGACGCCCCCGCGCTCGAGCAGGCGCTCTCCCACCTCGTCCAGAATGCGATCGACGCCAGCGATCCGCGCGATCCGGTCGTCGTGCGCGCCTTCGAAAGCGGCGGCGACGTCGCCGTCGAGGTGATCGACCGCGGCGCCGGCATGTCGGCCGAGTTCATCCGCACCCGCCTGTTCCAGCCCTTCGCCTCGACCAAGGAGCAGGGCTTCGGCATCGGCGCCTATGAGGCGCGCGCCCTGATCGCGGCGATGGGCGGCCGGCTCGAGGTCGAAAGCCGGCTCGGCGAAGGCACCAGATTCACCCTCTTTCTCCCGGGCGTCGAGACCCGGGCCCTCTATCTCGAACGGAAGCGCGCATGAACGCCCCAGTGAAAATCAACAAGCCCAGGCTGCTGATCGTCGAGGACGATGAGGGGCTGCAGCGCCAGCTGCGCTGGGCCTATGACGATTATGAGGTGCTGGTCGCCTCGGACCGGAATGCGGCGCTCGATCTGGTGCGCTCGGCCGAGCCCGCCGTGGTCACCCTGGACCTCGGCCTGCCGCCCGACCCCGACGGCGTCTCCGAAGGCTTCGCGGCTTTGGAGACGATCCTGACCCTGAAGCCCGAGACCAAGGTGATCGTCGCCTCGGGCCACGGCGCCCGCGAAAGCGCGCTCCGGGCGATCTCGTCGGGCGCCTATGATTTCTACCAGAAGCCGGTCGACATCGATCAATTGGGCCTGATCGTCCGCCGCGCCTTCCAGCTCCACGGCATCGAAAGCGAGAACAGGCGGCTCGGCGAGCAGGTCGGCGACGCCCGCACCGTGCTCGGCACGATGGTGACCGCGGCGCCCGAAATGTCGAAGGTCGCGCGCACCATCGAGCGGGTCGCCAATACCGACGTCTCGGTGATGCTCTTGGGCGCCTCGGGTACCGGCAAGGAATTGCTCGCCAAGGGCGTCCACCAGGCGAGCCGGCGGCGCGGCGGCGGCTTCGTCGCGATCAACTGCGCGGCGATCCCGGAGAACCTGCTCGAAGCGGAGCTGTTCGGCTACGAAAAGGGCGCCTTCACCGGCGCGATCAAGACCACCGAGGGCAAGATCGAGCTCGCCCATGGCGGCACATTGTTCCTCGACGAGGTTGGCGACATCCCGCTCCCCTTGCAGGTCAAGCTGCTGCGCTTCCTGCAGGAGCGGGTGATCGAGCGGATCGGCGGCCGCAAGCCGATCGCGGTCGACACCAGGATCGTCTGCGCCACCCACCAGAATCTGGAGGAGATGATCGCCGCCGGCACGTTCCGCGAGGACCTTTATTACCGCTTGGCCGAAATCGTCGTGCGCATCCCCAGCCTCGCCGAACGCCATGGCGACGCGGCTTTGCTCGCCAAGCATTTCCTCGCCCGCTTCGCCCGCGAGATGAACCCGAGCGTCAAGGGCTTCGCGCCCGGCGCGCTCGCCGCGATCGAGAGCTGGGGCTGGCCGGGCAACGTCCGCGAGCTGGAGAACAGGCTGAAGCGCGCGGTGATCATGGCCGACGGCAAGTTGATCACCGCCGAGGATCTCGATCTGACGCGGGCGGCGGCGGACGGCCTGCCGGTCAACCTCAAGGCCGCGCGCGAGAGCGCCGACCGTCAGGTCATCCGCAAGGCGCTCGCCCAGACCGACGGCAATATATCGAGCGCGGCCAAATTGCTCGGCATCAGCCGGCCGACGCTCTACGATCTGCTCAAGCAATACGGCCTCAGCGCGTGAACTGGCGATGGCGCCTTTGGGAATTGGGAACGGGGCTATCCCCCCGCACCGTTCGCCCTGAGCCTGTCGAAGGGCTTTCCTTCTCTTCTTCAAGGGAAAGGAAAGGAGAGGGCTTCGACAACCCCGGATCAAGTCCGGGGCCGAACGGGTGGGGGAGGTTCGGAGCGTTGGCGCTCGCCCTCGCCCTCGCCGCCTGCTCCGCGCAGCAGGGCACGCCCTACGAACGCGGCGCCGCCGCCTTCGCCAATGGCGACATCCGCACCGCGCGGGTGGAGTTGCTGAACGCGCTCCAGGCCGATCCGAACGACAGAGCGGCCCGCGTGCTGCAGGCGCGGGTCGCGCTCGCGCTCGGCGACGGCGTCGCCGCGGAATCGGAGATCGCCCGGGCGCGCCAGGCGGGCGTCGCCGCCGATCAGACCGCCCATCTCCTCGCCGAAGCCCGCCTGCTCCAGGGCGATGCCCAGGGCGCCTTGCGCGAGACGGCGCGGGCGGCGCCGGCGCATCTGGCTTATGCCCAGCGCATCGCGGGGCGCGCCGCGCTGGCGCTCGGCGACGTCGGCAATGCCCGCATCGCCTTCGATCGCGCGCTCGCCGCCGCGCCCAATGACAGCCAGGTCTGGACCGATATCGGCCGCTTCCGCCGCGCGAGCGGCGACCTTGCCGGCGCGATCGAGGCGGCCGACCGCGCCCTCGCCGCCGGCCCGCGCAACGTCGAGGCGCTGACCTTGCGCGGCGAGCTGACCCGCGGCCAATATGGCCTGGCCGCCGCCATCCCCTGGTTCGACCGCGCGCTGGAGGTCGATTCGGGCAATGTCGCCGCCTTGCTCGAACGCGCCGCCACTTATGCCGACATGGGCCGGATGAGCGCCATGCTCGCAGATGCGCGCAGGGTCCTCCAGCTCACCGGCGGCCATCCGCGCGCTTATTATCTGGAAGCCGTGCTGGCCGCGCGGGCGCGCAATTTCCCGCTCGCCCGGAGGCTCTGGAACCGCACCAACGGCGCCTATGACGAGACGCCCGCGGGCATGCTGCTGATCGGCGCGATCGATTTCGAGACCGGCAATGAGGAGCAGTCGGCGCGGCGGCTGGCGGCTCTGGTCCGGCGCCAGCCGGGCAATCGCCGCGCCCGCCGCCTGCTCGCCGCCGCCCAGTGGCGGATGAACGATCCGGCCGCCGTCGTCGCGACCCTCAGGCCGCTCGCCGACCGGCCCGACGCCGATGCTTATGCGCTCGCGCTGATCGGCCGGGCGCTGGCGCGGACCGGCGATGCCGACGCCGCCGCGCTCTACCTCGCCCGTGCCGCTTTGCCGCAGCCGGCCGCGCTCGCCGCGCTCGATTCGCCCGGCGAGGGCGAGCTTGCCGGCGCCCGCCGCGCCGCCGATGAGGATCCCGGCAATGGCCCGGCCCAGGTCCGCCTGATCGCGGCCTTGCTCGGCCGCGGCCAGGGCGACGAGGCGCTGGAGCGCGCGCGCCGGCTCCAGGCCGCCAATCCCGGCGCGCCCGAAGTCCATATCCTGGTCGGCGACGCGTTCGGCGCGCGCGGCGACGCTGCCGAGGCGGCCGCCCAATATCGCCGCGCCGCCAACCTCGCCTTCACGGAAAGCGTGGCGATGCGCCTGATCGGGGCGCTGCAACGCGCCGGCCAGGGCGATCAGGCCGACGACGTGCTGACCCTGTTCGTGCAGCAGAATCCGCGCTCCGTGCCCGGCCAGATCCTGCTCGCCGCACGCGCCATGCAAGGCGAGGACTGGCCCGGCGCGATCGCGATTTACGAGAATTTGCGCCGGCGGCTCGGCGACAATGACGCGACCATCCTCAACAATCTCGCCTGGGCCTATTCGGAGGAAGGCGACCTGGGCAGCGCCGTGCCGCTCGCCCGGCACGCCTGGTCGCTCGACCGCGACAATCCGGCGACCGCCGATACTTTGGGCTGGCTCCTGTTCAAGGCCGGCCGCCGCGCCGAAGGCCTCGCCTTGCTCGAACGCGCCGCAAGGGGCGCGCCGCCGGCCGCCTTGGTCCGGCGCCGGCTGGCGCAGGCGCGGCGGGGGTGACTCAACCCCTTCTCCTTTGAGGGGAGAGGGAAATTCAGCGCAGCTCCGCCGCGTCCAGGTTCAGCGCCGCGACCGGGATCACCGTGACATTGGCGTGCTCGCGCCTGAGCCGCTCGAGGAACTGCGACGCCTCGCCGACGATGACGATGGTGGCGCCTTCGGGGGCGAGCAATTCGGCCGCGGCGGCCTGCGCCTCGGCGGGCGTCACCGCCAGCACGGCGGGCAGATAGCGGCCGATCTCGTCGGGGCCGAGCCCGCGCATCACGAAGCCGCCGATCAGCGCGGCCGTGCCCGCCGTGGTCTCGGTGTTGCGGCCGAAATCGCCGGTCAGCGAGGCGCGCCGCGCGTTGAGCTCGGCGACCGAAACCGGCTCGGCGCCGAGCCGCCGCATCTCGGCCAGGACCAGGCCGAGCACTTCGGCGGCGGCGTTGTTGCGGGTCTGCACTTGGGCGGCGAACGGCCCGGCGGAGCGGCGCGCCTCGACGCCGCTGCCGGCGCCGTAGGAAAGGCCGCGGCGGATCCGGATCTCCTGGTTGAGGCGCGCGCTATAGCCGCCGCCGAGCACCGCATTGGCGACGATCGCGCGATAGAAACGCGGGTCGCCGCGGGCCAGAGTGTTGCGCGCGACCGCGACCGCCGCCTGGCCCGCGCCCGGCATGTCGATGACGATGATCTCGCTGCGCGCCCGCGCGACCGTGACGGGCGGCTCGGCGTCCTGCTCGATCGTTGGGGTCCAGCGCCCGAAATGCCGCTCGGCCAGCGCACGCGCCTGCGCCGGATCGATGTCCCCCGACAATATCAAAGTCGCCTGGCGCGGCCGCCACTGGCGGCGATAGGCGTTCTCGATATCGGCGCGGGTGATGGCGCGCAGCGAGGCCGCGGTGCCGCCGGCGGGATGGCCGTAGGCGCCGGTGCCGTAAAGCGCGCGCATCGCCGTCAGGCCCGCGACCTCGCCCGGGTCGCGCATCGCCACCGCGACCGCGTCGATCGCATTGGTCCGCTGGCGGTCGATCTCCTCGTCGGCCAGCGTCGCATTGCTGGCGACGTCGGCGATGATGGCGAGCGCGGCGCCGAGCTCGCCGGTTCTGACCGTGATGCCGAGCCGCGAGCCGTCCCAGCCCGCGTCGCTCGAGAGAGAGGAGCCGAGCGCCTCGACGGCGCGGTCGATCTGCTCGGCGCTGCGCGTCCTCGTGCCTTCGGTCATCACCGCCGCGGCGAGCTCGGCGGCGCCGGCGCGGCCTTCGGGGTCGGCGGCCGAGCCTCCGGTCACGACCAGGGAGGCGGTGACGATCGGCAGCGCCCGATTCTGCACCGTGACGATCCTGAGCCCGTTGGCCAGGCGCTGGACGTTGGGCGTCGGCACCGGCGGCACGATCTCCGGCCCCGGCGGCGGCGGCGCGACGCGCTCGGCCGCGCTCGCCGGCTCGACCAGCCGGACATTGGCGGGCGTCGCCAGCGCAGCCGCCGCGACCGTGCCCGCGGTGGCGATATTGTCCTCGGCGGCGCCGTTCTGCGTTTCTTCGGGGAGGTAGCGGATCGCGCTGCTGGCCTCGTCGCGCAGCCAGCGGCGGGCGACGCGCTGGATGTCGGCCGGAGTCACCGCGGCGATTCGGGCGAGCCGGCGGTCGGCGGCGCGGGCGTCGCCGTCGACGATCACCGCTTCGGCGATCGCCGAGGCGCGGCCCTCGGCGGTTTCGCGGCCGCGCAGCGCGCTGGTCAGCAATTCGTTCTTCGCCTCGGCGAGCTCGGCGGCGCCGACGGGCGCGTCGCGGAAGCGGGCGATTTCGCGGCGCAAGGCGGTCTCGCCCGCCTCGGCGCTCTGGCCGCCGGAGATGATCGCGTAGACGGCGAGGCTGCCGCGGCCCTGCTTGATGTCGACGAAGGAGCTGGCCTGGGCGGCGATCCGGTCGCGATAGACCAGGCTCTGGTGGAGGCGCGAGCTTTCGCCGGTCGAGAGGATGCCGTCGAGCACCTCCATCGCTGCCGCGTCGCCGTCGCTTGCCGGCGGCGCCGGGAAGGAGATGAGCACGGCGGGCAGCGGCGTGTTCGCCTCGTAGACCGTGAAATGACGCGCCGCCCTCTGCGCGGGCTCGACCGCGGTGACACGCGGGATAATGGCGGCGGGGCGCTGGATCGGCCCGAAATATTGGTCGACCCAGCGGTCGAACTGGCGCTGGTCGAAATTGCCGGCGACGACCAGCACCGCATTGTCGGGCCGGTAATAGGTCGCGTGGAAGGCGCGGACGTCGTCGATCGTGGCGGCGTCAAGATCCTCGATGCTGCCGATGCCCGGCCGCGCATAAGGATGCACGCTGTAGGAGATTTGCGGGAGGTAGAGGTAGAAGAGCCGGCCGTAGGGCGCGGCGAGCACGCGGCTTCTAAGCTCCTCCTTCACCACGTCGCGCTCGGAGGCGAAGAAGCCCGGCTCGACGACGAGCGAGCCCATCCGTTCGGCCTCGGCCCAGAGCAGGCGCTGGAGGTGGTTGGCCGGGACGACCTCGTAATAATTGGTGTAATCGTCGTTGGTCGACGCATTGTTGAAGCCGCCGACATCCTCGGTCAGCCGGTCGAACTGCTCGGGGACGAGGTTGCGGCTCGCCTTGAACATCATATGCTCGAACAGGTGCGCGAAGCCCGAGCGGCCGCGCGGATCGTCCTTCGAGCCGACGTCGTACCAGACCTGGACCGAGACGTTGGAGCTGGTCGTGTCGCGGATCGCATAGACGCGCAGGCCGTTGGGCAGCGTGCGGGTCTGGTACTGGATCGGCGGCACCGGCGGCGCCTGCGAGAATGCGGGGGCGGCGGCCGCGCCCAGGGCCAGAGCGGCCAAGGCCGCGCGCAACGTCAAACGGATCATGGAAAAGCGCCTCCCGGGAAGGGCGGCCCTGCTGCGCCCGCCGCCCGACAAGGTCAAGCCGCGCCGAGCCCGTCGGCGGCTTCGGCCAGTTCCAGCCAGCGATGCTCGGCCTCGTCGCGCTCGGCCTTGGCGGCGGCGACGGCGTCGGTCAGCGCCTCGAACAGGCGCGGATCGCGCCGGTAGAGATCGTGGTCGGAGAGCAGCGACTCGTCGCGCGCGATCGCCTCGTCCAGTTCCTCGATCCGCGCGGGAAGCAGCTCGAGGTCGCGCTGGTCCTTGTAGGTGAGCTTACGACCCCCCTCCCGCTTGCGATCACCGGGCCGGTCAGGCCCCCGGCCTGACCTGGAAAGCGCGGGGCGCTTTCCGCCCGGTGATGGGTTGGGGGTGGGGCTGGACCTAGGCCGCGCCTGCCCACCCCCGGCCCCTCCCGCGAGCGGGAGGGGAGAAGAGCGGCGCTGCCGCACCCAATCCTCATAGCCGCCGGCGACGATGTCGACCTTGCCCGAGCCGTCGAGCCCCAATGTGATCGTTACCGTGCGGTCGAGGAAGTCGCGGTCGTGGCTGACGATGAGCACGGTGCCCTCATAATCGGCGATCACCTCCTGCAGCAGGTCGAGCGTTTCCATGTCGAGATCGTTGGTCGGCTCGTCGAGCACCAGCAGGTTGGAGCGCCGCGCGAATTCGCGCGCGAGCAGCAGCCGCGAGCGCTCGCCGCCCGACAGCGAGCCGATCTTCGCGTCGACCAGCCCCGGCTCGAACAGGAACTCCTTCAAATAGCCCTGGATGTGCTTCTTGACCTCGCGCACCTCGATCCAGTCGCCGCCGTCGGCGAGGATGTCGCGGACGCTCCTGTCCGGATCGAGCAGCTTCCTCTGCTGGTCGATCATCACGCCGGTCAGCGTCTTGGCGCGCGTGACCTTGCCCGCGTCGGGCGCGATCTCGCCGGTGAGCAGCCTGAGCAATGTCGTCTTGCCCGCGCCGTTGGCGCCGACCACGCCGATCCGGTCGCCGCGCTGGATGCGCAGAGAGAAGTCGCGGACGATCGGCCGCTCGTCGTAGCTCTTGGTCACGCCCGCCGCCTCGATCACCATCTTCGTGCGGACGTCGTCGGTCTGCAGCCCAAGCCGCGCCGTGCCCGCCGGCCCGAGCATCGCCGCCCGCGCGGCGCGCATCTCGTAGAGCTTGGCGAGCCGGCCTTGGTTGCGCCGCCGCCGCGCCGTCACCCCGCGCTCAAGCCAGCGCGCTTCGAGCTTCAGCCTTGCGTCGAGCCGGTCGGCGTTGCGCGCTTCTTCGGCATAGACCTGCTCGGTCCAGGCCTCGAAGCCGCCATAGCCGACCTCGTGCCGCCTCAAGCCACCGCGGTCGAGCCACAAAGACGAACGCGTCAGCCGGGTCAGGAAGGTGCGGTCGTGGCTGATCGCGATGAACGCGCCCTTGTAGCGGGAAAGCCAGGCCTCCAGCCATTCGATGCCGGCAAGATCGAGATGGTTGGTCGGCTCGTCGAGCAGCAGCACGTCGGGCGCCTGTGCCAGCGCGCGCGCGATCGCCGCCCGCCGCCGCTCGCCGCCCGAGGCGGTCGCCGCCTCGCGGTCGAGATCGAGCCCGATCTGGTCGGCGATCGCCTCGATTTCGTGCACCTTCGGCGCTTCCGGCCCGGCCAGCGCGAAATCGCGCAGCGTGGCGAAGCCCGTCACCTGCGGGTCCTGCTCGAGCAGCACGACCTTGATCCCCGGCTGGATCGTGCGGCGCCCCTCGTCGGTCTCGATCATCCCCGCCAGGCACTTCAGCAAGGTGGTCTTGCCCGCCCCGTTGCGCCCGATCAAAGCCAGCCGGTCGCGCTCGCCGACGAACAGATCGAGCCCGCGGAACAGCCAGCCATGGCCCTGGACGAGGCCGAGATTTTCATAAGCGAGGACGGGCGCTGCCATTGCGGGGCAGATAAAGGCGAAAGCGGCGCGCGTCACCCCGCGGCGATTAGTCGCGCTCATCCTCCAGCGCCCACATTGGCGCCCCCAGCGCCTCGGCAAGCTTGCGCCTTGTCTCCCGCGAACCATAACCGCCGCCCACTTCGATCCGGCTGACCCAGACCTGGCTCAACCCCGCCTTACGCGCCAGCGCCGCCTGGCTGAGGCCGCGATATTTGCGCCATGCGGCAAGCGGCGCGATCTCGTCATCGAGGATCAGCTTCAGCACCTCGCCCGGCATCGTCCCCTCGCCGGCCGCGATCCGGGCCTGGATCGCCAATGCCTCCACCGCATCCTCGCTGTCCTCCGCGAGCAGCTTGAGGCGCGCATATTCGGTTGCGGTCAGCACCACCATTTCGGTGCCATCGGGCGCCGAGAAGGTCTGCGGTTCAAAGCTCATCCGTCCATCCTCAATCATAAGCCGCCCCGCGCGGGGCGACTTTCAGAGCCAGCAGCACGACAAGATCCGCCGTATAGATCACCCGCCAGGCGCCGACCCGGAGCCGCATCAGTCCGCCGCCACCTTTCAGCGCCTTCACATTGTTGGCAAGCGCCTCCGGCTCACGGGCCAGAATCTCGACCTTCTCCCGGATGCGCCTCGACGTCGCGCGATCGATCCGCCTCAATGTGCGGACCGCTTCCGAGCTATAGTCGACGCGCCGGTCCACTGGACTTCTATATAATGAATCATACTAAAATTCAATATCTATTTGGAAGATCAATCCAGGCAGCCTCGGTCCGGGGCGGCGCCGTCGGGCAAGGCAGACAATCCGCCGCTGATCGTGCACAAGGCGGCCGGGGAGGCCGCGCTTGAAGAGGTGGAGCTGTCCATCGTGCGGACGCGTGCGCGCCACCGCTTTCTGCCCGGCCTGCGGCGAGGAGCCGCTGCGGCCGCGCGATCTTTCCGTGCCGGACATGTCGGGCCAGTTCCTGCGCCAGTTCAGCAATGTCGACGGGCGGCTGGCGCGGACCTTCCGGACCTTGCTCACCCGCCCCGGCGCGCTCAGCGAGGCGCATGTCGCGGGGCGCCGCCGCGCTTTCCTGGGGCCGCTGCAGACCTTCTTCCTCGCCAATGCGATCTTCTTCGCGATCCAGTCCTTCACCCAGTTCAACATCTTCTCCTCGACCCTCGATTCCCATCTCACCCAGCAGGATTGGGCACCGATCGCCCATTCCCTGGTCGCGGACCGGCTAGCGGCGAAGGGAACGACCTTGGCGGCCTTCGCGCCCGGCTTCGACCGCGCCGCGATCCTCAATGCCAAGGCGCTGATCATCCTCATGGCGCTGGCCTTCGTGCCGCTGCTGCCGGCCTTGTTCTTCGGCGCGCGCCGGCGCTTCGGCGCGCATGTCGTCTTCGCGATGCATCTCTACGCCTTCATCCTGCTGCTGTTCTCTTTCTCCTTGCTGCTGGCGGAGGCGCAATTGCTGGCCGGCGGCGACGGCCTGGCCTCGCCGCGCGTCGATCTGGCCTTGTCGTTGTTCAACCTGGCGGCCTGCGGTGCCTGGCTCTGGTTCGCGGTCGGGACATTCTACGGATCGCGCGGCGCGGCGCGGATCGCCAAGGCGGCGGCGCTGGCCTTCGCGGTCGGCCTGATCGTGCTCGGCTACCGCTTCGCGATCTTCCTGATCACGCTTTACACCACCTAAAGCCGGCCAGGGAGGCACGCTGGGGACAGTTACCGGTAACTGTCCCAGGTAACTGTCCCCATTCCTAACCATGAAAACGGGGTCCGTCGTGGATAGCTTGTATAGTTCCGCGCCGGCGCCGGCGCGGCGGCCGTCGCGCTCGTTCCGCTTACGCGCCGTTCCGCCCGGGCGTGCCGCGCCTGCGACCGGCGCGATTGAGAAGTGCCCCGGACAGGCCTAGGCTGGCGCGCGCCGGGGGGCGATTTCGCCCGCCCGGCCTTTTCGTCTGGAGCCTCCCTCATGAAGATCCTCGCGGGCCTGATCGCCTCCTGCCTCGTCGCCATGCCCGTCTCCGCCCAAGATGCGGGCCCCACCGCCAAACAGGCCGGCGATCCCCCCGCCGATACGGGCAAGCCGGCGCAAGGCGCGCCGCCCTCGGGCCAACCGCCGGCCGAGGCGGGCGATGCCGCCGGCAAGCCCGATGCCGCCACCACGCCCGAGCCGGACGAAGCCCCCGAGGGCGCCACGCCCGACAAGCCGGCGGAGCCGCCCCAAAGCTAAGTCGTCAAAATGCCCACCTGACATGCGGTCCGCGCCCCTGTAGGGAGCCGGCCATGCTGTCCCTCAACGCCATCACCGTCCGCCTCGGCGGGCGCCTGATCCTCGACCGCGCGACCGCGGCGCTGCCGCCGGGCAGCCGCGTCGGGCTGGTCGGGCGCAACGGCGCGGGCAAATCGACGCTGATGCGCGTCGTCGCCGGGCTCTTGGAGGCGGACGAGGGCGCCGCGGAGATGCCGCGCGCGGCCAGGATCGGCTATATCGCGCAGGAGACGCCGGCCGGCCCCGCCACCCCGTTCGAGACCGTGCTCGCCGCCGATGTCGAGCGCGCGCACCTGCTCCACGACGCCGAGACCACGCACGATCATCACCGTCTCGCCGAGATCCACGAGCGCCTCAACGCCATCGCCGCCCATGCCGCGCCGGCCCGCGCCGCGCGCATCCTGGTCGGGCTCGGCTTCGACGAGGAGGCGCAGCAGCGCCCGCTCGACAGCTTCTCCGGCGGCTGGCGGATGCGGGTCGCGCTCGCGGCTCTGCTTTTCTCGCAGCCGGACCTGCTGCTGCTCGACGAGCCCTCCAACCATCTCGATCTCGAAGCGACGCTCTGGCTGGAGGATTTCCTGCGCTCCTACCGGGCGACCATGCTGATCGTCAGCCACGAGCGCGACCTCCTGAACAACGTCGTCGACCACATCCTCCATCTCCAGCAGGGCAAGACGATTCTCTATGTCGGCGGCTATGACGCGTTCGAGAAGCAATATGCCGAGCGGCTCGCCCAGCTCGAATCGGCGCGCGTCAGCCAAGCCTCGCAGCGCGCCAAGCTGCAGGATTATATCGCCCGCAACAGCGCCCGCGCCTCGACCGCCAAGCAGGCCCAGTCGCGGGTCAAGGCGCTCGCCCGGATGGCGCCGATCGCCGCCATCGCCGAGGATCCGAGCCTGAGCTTCGATTTCCCGAGCCCCGCCGAGCTGAAGCCGCCTCTGGTCACGCTCGACATGGCCGCGGTCGGCTATGCGCCCGGCAAGCCGGTGCTGCAGCGCCTCAATTTGCGTCTCGATCCGGACGATCGCATCGCCCTTTTGGGCCGCAACGGCAACGGCAAGACCACGCTCGCCCGCCTGCTGGCGGCCCAGCTGCCGGCGATGGAAGGCGCGATGACCGCGTCCGGCAAGCTGCGCGTCGGCTATTTCACCCAATATCAGGTCGAGGAATTGGACCGCGAGGACACGCCGCTCGAGCATATGAGCCGGCTGATGCCCAAGGCGACGCCCGGCGCGGTGCGCGCGCAGCTCGGCCGCTTCGGCTTTTCGGGCGACAAGGCGACGATGAAGGTCGCCAAGATGTCCGGCGGCGAGCGCGCCCGGCTCGCGCTCGCCCTCATCACCCGCGATGCGCCGCACATGCTGATCCTCGACGAGCCGACCAACCATCTCGACGTCGATGCCCGCGAGGCTCTGGTCCAGGCGCTCAACGATTATACCGGCGCGGTGGTGGTGGTCAGCCACGACCGCCACATGCTGGCGCTCACCGCCGACCGGCTGGTGCTGGTCGACGGCGGCACCGCGGTCGAATATGCCGGCAGCCTCGACGATTATACCGACCTGATCCTCAAGGGCGCCGGCGCGCCCGCGAAGGACGCGCTCAAGGGCAGCCGCAAGGACGAGCGCCGCGCCGCCGCCGAAGCGCGCGAGCGCAGCCAGGCGCTGCGCAAGGCCGCTCTGGCCGCCGAGCAGGACATCGCCCGGCTGGAGGCGCGCAAGACCGCGCTCGAGCGCGCCATGTTCGATCCCGCCGCCGCCGCGCCCGAGGATGCCGCCCTGGCGATGAGCGCGCTGATGAAGCGCCACGCCGAAGCCGTCGCCGCCCTGGCCGCCGCAGAGGCGCGCTGGCTCGAAGCGTCGGAGGCGATCGAGGAGGCGAAGGCGGCTTGAGCCCGCGCCTCCTCCGTCACCCTGAACTTGTTTCAGGGTCCAGCTCTCCACCCGCGCCGGAGCTCGAAACTGGATGCTGAAACAAGTTCAGCATGACGGTGGCGGCGACATCCACCGCCTTCTCCGCCGCCAGCCCGATCGCCAGGCCGGCGGCGACGTCGGTGGGGTAATGGGCGCGCCGCGGAATCTGGGCGAGCGCGATGAAACCCGCGCCGGCCAGCGCCGCGCCTCGATGCTCGGGATAGTCGCGGGCGAAGGCGCGGGCGACCGCGACCGCGCCGGCGCTGTGGCCGGAGGGGAAGCTGGTCTCCTCCTTGGCATGGCTGCGGCCCGGCTTCGGCGCGGGGCCTTTGCCGTTGCCCGTGCTGCGCGGCCGGGTCCGGTCGACGCGATGCTTGACGAAATTCTTCGCGGCGGTGGCGAGCAAATGGGACAGCATCATCCGCGCACCGGCCCGCGCCATCCGGCCGTCGCGCCTGACCAGCCCAAAAGCGAGCAGGCCGCCGGACAAGGCCAGCATCTGCGGCTGGTCGCCAAGCTCGCTGGCCCAGGACAGGGCGCGCACCGCCACGCTCTTCCGCTGCGGCCTGACCGCCTGCACCGTCGCCTTGTCGGCATCCATCAGCGCCTTGCGCGCGCTCGCGCGTTTCGATCGTCCCATGCCCGCGACAAACACGCGAGGCGGCGCTTGGTGCCCGCTGGCGGCGGCCCGGCTTTTCTGGCAGCCTTCGGCGATGGCGAGGCAGGTCATTCCTTATGCGCTGGCGCTGGCGCTGGCCGCGGTCGCGCTCGAATGGCTGAAATACCGCCATGTCACGCGGATCGATTCGACCGAAATCTATATCGCACTGCTCGCGATCGGCTTCATCGCGCTCGGCCTGTGGGCGGGGCGCCGGCTGACGCCGCGGCCGGCTCCCAGCGAATTCCACCGCAACGACGCCGCGATCCGCTCGCTCGGGCTCACCCCGCGCGAGTGCGAGATATTGGCGCTGCTCGCCTCGGGCCAGTCCTACAAGGAGCTGGCGCGCACGCTCGGCGTCTCGCCCAACACGATCAAGACCCATATCGCCCGGGTCTACGAGAAGCTCGAAGTGGAGCGGCGCGTGCAGGCGATCGAGAAGGCGCGCTGGCTGGCGCTGATTCCGTGATCGGCATGGGCGAGGCCGCCCGAATCACCCGTTCGGGCGATAGCAGCCGCCCGCATGTCCGCTCTATGGCGGGCGCACGCATCAAGCGGGGAGCAAGACCATGAAATATGCGAAATATGCGCTCGTCTACGGCCTCCTGGTGGGCCTCGTCATCGGCGCCACCCTCGTCTCCATCGTCGCCTTCGCGGCGCGCAGCCCGATCCTCACCTCGGTCTGGTTCGGCTATCTGGTCATGCTGGTGGCGATGATCTTCATCTTCGTCGGCGTGAAGCGCTATCGCGACATCGAGCGGGGCGGCGTCATCGGCTTCGTGCCGGCGCTTGCCATGGGGCTCGCCACCGCTTTGGTCGCCGCAATCGCTTATGTGCTGATCTGGGAGGCCTATCTGGCGGCGACGCATTATGCGTTCGTCGACAAATATTTCAGGGGCCCCGAAATGGCGGAAATGCGCGCGCAATATCTCAATCCTCTCCTGCGGATGCCGCAAACCTTCCTCGAGATCGCGCCGGCGGGCCTGGTGGTCGCCTTGGTCTCGGCGGGGCTGCTGCGCGATCCGAGGGTCTTTCCGGCGCGGCCGAGAACGTGAGAACAAAGTCTTGACGTGAGACTGAGATCTCATTATCAGTGCCTCACCGATTCGAGAGGAGACCGATGATGGCGCTGACTCCCGCGCAGATGGACGCCAAGCTGGACCAGCATTTCGCCTTCGAGGCGGCGGACGACGTCGGCGGCGTGCTCGCCACTTTGACCGACGACGTCGAGCACGACATCGTCGGCTGGCCGAGCGGGCCGGTGCGCGGCCAGGACGCTGTGCGGCCCTTCTACGAAGCCCTGTTCGCAGATCTGGCGGACGGCGAGGTCCGTTCGACCCGGCGGCTCTACGGCGACACTTTCATGGTCGACGATTCGGTCTGGCGCGGCACCGCGCCCGGCCGGCCGTTCGGCATCGAAGGCGCGGGGCGGCCACTCGAATTCCGGCTGCTCCACGTGCTCGAGTTCAGCGACGCCGGCGAGATTTCCCGCGAGAATGTCTGGATCGACCTCGGCGCGATCCAGCAGCAGCTGGCACCGCTTTGATGGCCGATGCCGCGCCCGCGGGCCGGCCGAACCAGAAGAGCCGCACCCGCAAGGACCTGCTGCGCGCCGCCGCCCGGCTGATGCAGGCGGGCGGCAGCCCGACCCTGGAGGAGGTCGCCGAAGTGGCCCTGGTCTCGCGCGCCACCGCCTATCGCTATTTTTCCGGGATCGAGGCGCTGCTGATCGAGGCGGCGCTCGACGTCGCCATGCCCGACGCGGCGTTTTTCGCGGGCGACGCCTCCACGGATCCGGCGGGCCGGCTGCTCCGCGCCGACGCGGCGGTCGCAGAGATGGTGCGGGCGAACGAACCCGCGCTGCGCTTCATGCTGGTCCACAGCCTGCAGCGCGGCATTGCGGACGATGGCCTGCCCGCCCGCCAGAATCGCCGCACGCCGCTGATCGAGGCCGCGCTCGCGCCGGCCCGCGGCGCCTTCGCTCCGGCGGCGCTCGACCGGCTCGCCAAGGCGCTCGCTTTGGTGATCGGCACCGAATCGATGCTCGTCTTCAAGGATGTGCTGCGGCTGGGCGCGGCGGAGGCGGACGCGATCCGGGGCTGGATGATCCGCGCGCTGGTCGCGGCGGCGCGCGCACCCGCCAAAGGTTAAGCTGCGCCTACGGCTGCGTTCACAAGCTATTCAATGCCGCTCGGCTATGCGGCTTGCCAAGCTTCCGAATTTAGCCGAGTTTTCAGTTGATGCGTCTTTTTCTTCTGCTTTTCGCCGCCGGCCTTGCCGCGTGCCCGATGTCGGGCCACGCGTCGAGCCTGCAGCGTGACCGCGGCGAGCAGGCGGGCGCCTATCGGGCGATGCAGCAGGGCCGGGTGCTCTCCCTGACCGAGATTCGCGCGCGCATCCGCGTCCCCGGCGGCCAATATATCGGCGTCGAGGTGCTCGGCGACATGGTCTACCGCCTGAAGTTCATGCGCGGCGCCGACGTCATCTGGATCGACGTCGACGCGCGCACCGGGCGCATCGTCGGCCGCACTGGCCGCTGACCCATCCCGACAGGCGTGGCGTTGGCGCGGCGCCCCTGCTATTCCCCCAGCAAGAAGCCAAGAAGGGAAGCTAGAATGCGGGTGTTGATCGTCGAGGACGAACCCAATCTCGGCCGGCAGCTGCGGGCGACGCTCGAAGGCGCGGGCTACGCGATCGATCTCGCCACCGACGGCGAGGACGGCCATTATCTGGGCTCAACCGAAACCTATGACGCGATCATCCTCGATCTCGGCCTGCCCGAGGTCGACGGGCTGACCGTGCTCGACCGCTGGCGCAAGGAGGGGATCAAGGTCCCGGTGCTGGTGCTGACCGCGCGCGACAGCTGGTCCGACAAGGTGGCGGGGCTCGACGCCGGCGCCGACGACTATCTCGCCAAGCCCTTCCAGACCGAGGAATTGATCGCCCGGCTGCGCGCCCTGATCCGCCGCGCCTCGGGCAATGCCTCGTCCGAGCTCATCGCCGGCGACGTCCGCCTCGACACCCGCTCGGGCAAGGTCACGCTCGACGGCGAGCCGGTGAAATTGACGGCGCAGGAATACAAGCTCCTCTCCTACCTGATGCATCACAAGGGCAAGGTCGTCTCCCGAACCGAGCTGATCGAGCATATCTACGACCAGGATTTCGACCGGGATTCGAACACGATCGAGGTCTTCGTCACCCGGATCCGCAAAAAGCTCGGCCCCGACGTCATCACCACCATCCGCGGCCTCGGCTATTCGCTGGAAGACCCGTCCGGGACGGGCTGATCTTGTTCAGCCTCCGTCTTCCTGCCCTTCGGCAGCTTGAAGGCGGCCCAAGGAGACGCCCCGGTTGCTGATGCGCAAGCTCCCCTCCACGCCCCTGTTATGGCGGCGTTCGCGCGCCACGGGGTCGCTGACCCGGCGCATGATCGTCGTCTCGGCCTTGTGGATCGCGGTGCTGCTCGGCGGCGGCGGCCTCGCGCTCGACCGGGTGCTGACCAACGCCATCACCCGCAACTTCGATTCCCAGCTCGATTACGTGCTGACCGCGCTCATCGCCTCGGCCGAGATCGGCCCGGACGGCGAGGCCTATTTGAACCGCCCGCCCGCCGACCAGCGCTTCCTCGAGCCCTATTCCGGCCTCTATTTCCAGATCAGCGGCAAGGGCTTCGATCCCTTCCGTTCGCGCTCGATGTGGGATCGGGCGCTCGCCGTCGGCAGCAGCCATTCCGATTCCGAGGCGCATACCTACGACACCCACGAGTTCGAGACCGAGACCCTTCGGGTCGTCGAGCGCGACGTACAGCTGCCGGGCTCGCCCTTGCGCTGGCGCTTCCAGGTCGCCCAGAGCCGCGAAGGGCTGAACGAGCAGATCACGGTGCTGCGGC
>JAXDPD010000060.1:0-28354 GCA_034668505.1 Sphingomonadales bacterium | reverse complement strand
CGTCGAGGTGCTTGGGCAGGGTGTAGACCTTGGTCTCGTACTTCGCCCCGTTCTGCCAGAGCTCGATCTGCGCGAGCGTCTGGTTGGTGAAGCTGGCGCTCATCACGAAGCTGGGGTGGCCCGTGGCGTTGCCGAGGTTCACCAGCCGCCCCTCCGACAGCACGATGATCTTCTTGCCGTCAGGGAACTCGACGTGGTGCACCTGCGGCTTGATCTCGTCCCACTTGTAGTTGCGCAGGCCGGAAATCTGGATCTCGCTGTCGAAGTGGCCGATGTTGCAGACGATGGCGTTGTTCTTCATCGCCCGCATGTGCTCGACGGTGATGACGTCCTTGTTGCCGGTGGCGGTGACGTAGATGTCGGCGGTCTTCACCACGTCCTCGATGGTCAGCACCTCATAGCCTTCCATCGCCGCCTGCAGGGCGCAGATCGGGTCCACCTCGGTGACCACCACGCGGGCGCCGCCGTTCCTCAGCGAGGCGGCTGAGCCCTTGCCCACGTCGCCGTAGCCGCAGACCACCGCCACCTTGCCGGCCAGCATCACGTCGGTGCCGCGGCGGATGGCGTCGACCAGGCTCTCGCGGCAACCGTAAAGGTTGTCGAACTTGGACTTGGTGACGCTGTCGTTGACGTTGATTGCCGGGAACGGGAGCTTGCCCTGCTTGGCGAGGTCGTAGAGCCGGTGGACGCCGGTGGTGGTTTCCTCCGACACGCCTTTGATGTTGGCCACGGTTTTGGTCAGGTAGCCCGGGCGCTCCTTGAGGAAGCGCTTCAGGGTCGTGACGAAGATCTCTTCTTCCTCGTTCGACGGCTCGAACAGTTCCTCGCCCGCTTCGACGCGCGCGCCCCACAAAGCGAACATGGTGGCGTCACCGCCGTCGTCGAGGATCAAATTGCAGGTCTGGTCCTGCCCCCAATCGAAGATGCGCGCCGCATAGTCCCAATAGTCCTCGAGGCTCTCGCCCTTGATCGCGAACACCGGAACACCGCTGGCGGCGATCGCGGCGGCGGCATGGTCCTGGGTCGAGAAGATGTTGCACGAGGCCCAGCGGACCTGCGCGCCCAGAGCGGTCAGCGTCTCGATCAGTACCGCGGTCTGGATCGTCATGTGCAGCGAGCCGGTGACCCGCGCGCCCTTGAGCGGCTTCGATTCGCCGAATTCGCCGCGCAGCGCCATCAGCCCGGGCATCTCGGTCTCGGCGATCTCGATCTCCTTGCGGCCGTAGCGCGCGAGTCCGATATCGGCGATGACATAGTCGTTGAAGCGGGTCTGGGCCTGGGTCGCCACGGGCGGTCTCCTGAAAGTGAAAAGACCGCCGGCAAAAGGCGGTCGCGCGCTCGTCCACTAGCCGCGACCGCCCCAGAATGCAAATATAAAGATATCTTTATATGTGCTCAATTCCCTCCCGCCGAGGCGAAGGAGACGCTGCACTGGCCGCCCGGCAGCGGCGTGGCGAAGCCGAGCCGGTCCTCGATCGCCACCAGGGCGTCGATATTCCCGCCGGCCGCGGCGGCTTCCTCGGCCAGCACCGCCGTCTCGCCGCAGATGGACGGGCTGGTGGCGTCGTCGCCATAAATATTGGCGAGCGAGGTCGCGAAGCGGTCGTAATGGACCAGCCCCTGGCGGCCGAAGCCGGTCTGGAACTGGGCCAGCAGCACCGCATTGGCGCCCTGGATGGTCGTCCGGTTGGCGGCCAGGAAGCGGTTATAGGCCCCCGCCACGTCCACCCCCATCGCCTGGCAGCGCAGGGTCGCCACCATCAGCCGCGATTGCAGATCCCTGACCTTGGCGGCCGCGACCTGGGTCGGGTTCCAGCATTCCATCGCCGCCTGGGCCGGCGTCGCCACACACATCATCGCCGCAGCGCTCAGGAAGAGCCCGCGCCTTGTCCCTTGTCCGCTCATGGTAAGTCCCCACTCACTCGGCCCGGCACGTCATGCGCCGCGGCCGACTCGAAGATCTCATGAGAGTGGTTACCGAGGTCTCAACGCCCGGGGTTAAAAGCGACGAACCGATTCGGATTCAGGAACCTAGGCGGTGCCGAACTCCGCCGTCAGCAGCCTGGGGTCGACGCCGGCGCCGCTGAAGCCGGCGGCCCAGCGGGCGTTGACGTCGCTGTCGTAGAGCAGGCTCTCGTCGCCGGGGGTGACGAACCAGCCGTGGCGGCGCATCTCGCGCTCGATCTGGCCGCCTTCCCAGCCGGCATAGCCCAGGGCTGCCACCCAGCGCGCGGGCCCCGTCCCGCTCGCGATCGCCCGCAATATGTCGAGCGTCGCGCTCAGCGCCCAGCGGCCGCCGACGTCGATCGAATCGCTTCCGCCCCAATCGGGCGTGTGGAGGATGAAGCCGCGCTGCGGCTCGACCGGCCCGCCCTGGTGGATCGGCGCGTTCGGCGCCTCGCCGGGATCGATGTCGAGCTGCTTCAACAGGTCGTGAAAGCCGATCCTGGGCGCCACCCGGCCGAGGCCGATGCCGAGCGCGCCTTCCTCGTCATGGACGCACATCGCGATCACCGCTTTTTCGAAGCGCGGATCGCCGATGCCCGGCATGGCGAGCAGGAACTGGCCCGAGAGGAAGCGCGGCGCATCCATCCCTCCCCTATAAGCCAGCGCCGCGCGCGGCGACAGTCTTGCCGGCTCTATCGCGGGGCGGAACGACTTGCTAAGGCGCCGGCCTGTTCCAAGGAGATTGACGATGACGATCAAGGTTGGCGACCGCATCCCCAGCGCGACTCTGCTCAAGGCCGGCCCCGAAGGGCCGCAGCCGGTCGAGACCGACGCCTATTTCGCGGGCCGCAAGATCGCCCTGTTCGCCGTCCCCGGCGCGTTCACGCCGACCTGCTCGGCGCGCCACCTGCCCGGCTATATCGAGCGCGCCGACGAGCTCAAAGGCAAGGGCGTCGACGAGATCGCCTGCGTCGCCGTCAACGACGCCTTCGTCATGCAGGCCTGGGCCGCGCAATCCGGCGCGGAGGGCAAGGTCACCATGCTCGCCGACGGCAGCGGCGCCTTCGCCGACGCGCTCGGGCTTTCCGCCGATTTCTCCAAGTTCGGCATGGGCAAGCGCAGCCAGCGCTGGTCGGCGATCGTCGACGACGGCATGGTCAAGGAATTGAATGTCGAGGAGCCCGGCGCGTTCAGCGTGTCGAGCGCGGAGTTTCTTTCGGCCCAGCTCTAGCGAGAAAGGGGACAGTTACTTTTCCGCACCATCGCACCCAATCAGGCGATGCCTTGCGGAAAAGTAACTGTCCCCATCACTGCGCCGGCACGCGCAGCACCTCGGTGACGAAGCGGTCGACCTGGCCGGCGAAGACCAGCAGATTCACCGCCAGATTGCCGCGGATGAAGCCGTAATCGGCGGTCAGATAACGCTGCAGCGTCGGCCGCCCGTCCCCGGTCACGAAGGCGCGGGCGAAGGCGTAACGCTGGTTGAAGGCGTGGAGGCCGGCGCCAAGCCGCTCGGGCGGCAGGTCCGCCGGCCGGTTCCACACCGCCTGGATCGAGATCGCCTTGCAGGCCGAACCCTGGCAGGCGCCGAACAGGATCGCCGCGCGCCGGCCATTGGCGAACGTCACGGTCAGCGCCGGCCGGTCGCCGGCAATCTGCCGCTCGAACCGCGCGCCGATCTGGGTGAGCACGGGCTCGACCGTCTCATAGGAGAAGGCCGGCAGCACCTGCCGGTTTTCGGGCGCGTTGGGGTCGAAGCGCGGCTGTGCCGGCTGTGCCTGCATCGCGGCGAGAGAGGCGAACAGGACCCACATCGCGACGTCTCAGCGCGGCCCAAGCGCGAAATCGACGCCGACCATGACCGCGACGTTGACGTCCGGGTCCCCCTGACGGTCCGGGTTGAAGCCCCGGCGCATCAGCGCTGGCCCTTCGCTGAGCGCGAGGCCGAACAGGTCGGAACCGGTCCGCTCGGTGATCCGGACGATCCGAAGCACGCGCATGTTCAGCGCGCCGGCATACATCTCGGCGTCCGCGCGTATCCTCGCCATCGCCTCGGCCCGGGCGGCGCGCCGGGCCGGGCCGGAATCGGTCAGCGTATAAACCGGCTGGGAGACCCTCGCAGTCTCCACCGTGCCGAGCGCGCGGCGGACCGGCTCGAGGCGCGCAATCTGCGGGACTCGCACCATGAGGCTGCTGCCGGCGCGGTACGTCGGCGGCGGCGGCGGGCCGGGTACCGTCCCCTCCTCCATCGCCAGCGGCGCGTCGTTCACCTCGAACGTCGGCACCGTGCGGCGCGAGATGCCCGCGGCCGGCGCGCCCGCCCCGCGCGCGACTTCGGTCGCACGCCGCTCCAGGACCACGAGGGCCGCGCGGGCGAGCCCGGGCGTCGCGCCCTCGGCGGCCAGGGTCACGGCCACGGACGCGGCATCGGCGGGTGCGGTTGCCATGCCGATCGTGCCCAGCTCGAGCAGCAGCTCGCCGGGCGCGAGCGGCTGGACGCGGACCGGGCTCGATGCCGTGGCCGATCCAAGCGGCGGCACGCCCGCCCGGGCCGGCATGGCCAAAGCAAGGCCGATGCTCAGGCACGCAAGGAGCAGCCGCATCCGCTCTCCCCTATCGCGGCGCCAGCGCGAAATCCGCGCCGACGATCACGAACGTGCCGACATCCGGATCGTCGCTATCGCTGCCGGAGCCACCGCCCAGGGTGCGGCGCATCAGATCCGAATTGCCGAGCGCGAGCCCCATGAAATCCATTCCGGCGCGCTCGGTGATCCGAACGATCCGCACCACCCGCATATTGGCCGCCGCGGCATAGGCTTCGGCATCGGCGCGCAGCGTCGCCAAAGCGCGGGCGCGCGCTTCCCTCCGGGCCGGGGCCGTGTCGGACAGCGCATAGACCGGGTTCGAGACCGTCGCGCGCTCGATCGATGACAAAGCCGCCGCCAAAGCGTCCAGCCGGGCAATGTTGCGCACCCGAATCTCGATCGAGGCGGACGCGCTCGGCGAGACGTCCTCGGCCATCATCATCGTATTCGAGGCCATCATCTCGATGGACATATTGTTCCTGACCGGCCGGACCGTCATGTCCGGCGCCGCCACGCCATTGGCTCGGGCGAGATCGGTGACCCGCCGAGTCAGCGCCTCGGCCGCGGCAAGCGCCTCGGTGGGCGTCGCGCCGGTCCCATAGACCATGACGTTCAAGGTGGCGGTATCGGCCCGCCAGGTGACGGTGCCGATCGCGCTCAGCTCGAGCAGGACTTCGCCGGGAGCGAGCGGCTGCGTGCTGACCGGCTGCGCGACGGCCAAAGCGAGCGGCGCGGAGCCGGCGAGCGCCAGCGAAATCCCCAGGATTACCAGCCGCATCTGCGGCCCCTATTCTGTTCGCGGAGCCAGCCGAGCAGGGGCCGGAAATATTCGACCATCGGCTCGGCGCTGATCTCGCGGCTGCCGGTGAACGCCTCGAGCGCGTCGGGCCAGGGCCGCGAGGCGCCCATCGCCAGCATCGCGTTCAGCCGCCGGCCGACCTCGCGATTGCCGTAGAAGGAGCAGCGGTGCAGCGGCCCGTGCCAGCCGGCGATGTCGCAGGCGGCCTTGTAGAATTGGAACTGGAGGATGCGGGCGAGGAAGTAACGCGTATAGGGCACGCTCGCGGGCACGTGATATTTGGCGCCGGCGTCGAAATTGCGCTCGCTGCGCGGGCTCGGCGGGACGATGCCCTGATATTGGAGCCGCATCCTGTCCCACGCCGCCTGATATTCAGTCGGCGCGATCTGGCCCGAATAAATCCCCCAGCGATAGCGGTCGACGAGCAGGCCGAAGGGGAGGAAGGCGATCTTGTCGAGCGCCTGGCGCAGCAGCAGCGCCCGATCCTGCTCCTCGTTCGGCATCTGGTTCTGCCTGAGCAGGCCGATCTGGACCAGATATTCGGGCGTCACCGAAAGCGCGATCGTGTCGCCGATCGCCTCGTGGAAGCCGTCATTGGCGCTGTCGAGATAGAGGGTCGATTGCCGGTTATAGGCGCGCTGGTAGAAATTATGGCCGAGCTCGTGATGGGCGGTGACGAAATCGTCGGCGTTGACGCGGGTGCACATCTTGATGCGCAGATCCTCGACATTGTCGACGTCCCAGGCCGAGGCGTGGCAGATCACCTCGCGGTCCCTCGGCTGGGTGATCATCGAGCGCTCGTAGAAGCTCGCCGGCAGCGGCGCGAAGCCCAATGAGGTGAAGAAGCCCTCGGCGGTGCGGATCACGCGCTCGGGCGTGTAATTGGCGCGGACGAGGAGCTGGGTGAGATCGTAGGGCGGCTGGCCGCGGCTGGGCGGCGCGACCACGTCGTAGATATTGCCCCATTCCTGCGCCCACAAATTGCCGAGCAAATCGGCGCGGATCGGGCCGGTGGCGGGCTGGACCTGCTCGCCATAGCGGCGGTTCAAGCCGGCGCGAGTGAAGCAGTGCAGCTCGTCGTAGAGCGGCTTGACCTCGTTCCACAGCCGCTCGGTCAATTGCTCGAACTGCTCGGGCGTCATGTCGTAGCGCGAGCGCCACATCGCGCCGGTATCGGGGAAGCCGAGCTCGCGCGCGCCGGCGTTCGAGATTTCGGCCATGCGCGTATATTGGGGGCGCATCGGCGAGCCGACATTGTCGTTCCAGCTCGTCCACATCTCGCGCAACTGGGCGGGGTTGCGAACCGTGCCCATGCGCGCCTCGATCTCGTTGCCGGTGAGCTGCTGCCCGCCCATCGTGCCGCGGCCGCGGCCATATTGCGAGGAGAGGTCGGTCGAGATGCGGTTCAATTCGGCGGCGGCGCCGGGCGTGGTCGGCGCCGGCAGGGTCAGCGCGCTGCGCAAAAGGTTGAGCTTGCGGGTCGTGTCGTAGCTTAGGCCCGGCACGTTGGCGTAGCGCGCAGCCTCGTTGGCGAAGCGCACGCCCATCTCGGTGCCGATCGTGCCGAAATGGGCGGCAAGCGCGTCGGTGTCCGGGGTGATGTAGGTGGCGTTCACCCATTGGGCGCGGGCGGAGATGACGATGAACTCGCCCAATTCGCGCTCGGCCCGGGCGACGAAGGCGTCGGCCTCGGCGGCGGTCGGCGCCGCCGCTTCGGGGGGGGCTTCAGGGGCGTCGGCAAGCGCGGCGTTCGTCACGGCGCCGTCGGCGTCGGCGGTGCCGGGCTCCGAGGATGTGGTGGCGCAGCTCGTAACGAGGCAGGCGGCGACGGTGATAGCAAGCAGGGAAACGGTCGACTTCATGGCGGACATCCCTCGTATTTTCTGTTCTCGCGTCGCGCTCAATGGACCCGCCGTAACCGCCGGTCAACGGGAGAGAAAATCAGCGATGGCGACGCCCAGATCGGGCTTGGTGACGGCGCTCATATGGTTGCCCGGAACGGACGCGAATTCGCCTTTCGGCAGCAGCTCGGCGAGCGCCTCGGGCGAGCCGTTATCGTCGTCTTCCGCCCCGCTCAGCACCAGGGTCGGCATGGAAATGCTGCGCAGCATTTCCTCGCTCGTGTCGACGAACGAATCGAGCAGGGGGAGCAGCGCCTGGGGGTCGCCGCCCGTGGTCTGGAGGAAAGCCTCGGCCATCCATTCGGGCGAGCCGCGCTCATGCGTGCCGAGCCCGGTCAGGATCGCCTTGAAATGCTCGGCGCGATGGCCGGTCGAATGGAGCCCGGCGAGGCCCATGCCGCCGACGATCAGGCGCTTCGGCGCCGCGCCCTTCACCACCATCCGCACCGCCGTCCGCGCGCCCAGCGAATAGCCGCCGAGATGGTAATCCCGAAGGCCCAAATGAGCGACCAGAGCGAGGCCGTCATCGGCCAATATGTCGGGCGGATAGCAAGCCGGATCGTGCGGCTTGCCGCTTTCCCCATGCGCGCGCAGATCGGGCATGATCAGGCGGAAGCCGCGGCCCGCTATCTCGGCGGCGTGGCCGAAGCGGATCCAGTTGGTGCGGGCGTCGGAGAACAGGCCGTGCAGCAGGACCACCGCCGGCCCCTCGCCCAGCGCGTGCCAGGCCAGCTTCGTCCCGTCCTCCGCCGTGAAATGATGGACCTCGATGCTCATCCGCTCTCCTCGGCCGGCGCGAGCCGCCGCACCACGCCGAATAGGACGATGACCAATGCGCAGCCGGCAAGCAAGGCCGCCAGCAGGAAGGCGCCGCCCGGCTCGCCGCGCTCGGCGCCGAAGGCCAGCGCCTGGGTCGTCGCGAGCGGGCCGACGATGGCGGCGAGGCTGGCGATGCTGGACATGCCGCCCATCAAGGCGCCCTGGCGCGAGGCGTCGGTCATCCGCGACAGCAGCGCGTTCATCGACGGATAGACCAGCCCCTGCAGCGCGCCGACCGCGATGATCGCATAGACCATCCAGCTTTGCGTCACGAAGACATAAGCGAGGAAGCTCGAGGCCCCCACGACCATGCCGATCACCACCGTGCGCGCCTCGCCGAAGCGGGCGATCATCCGCCCGGTGACGAAGACCTGGGCGAGCCCCATGGCGACGCCCGTGGCGGCGAGCGACCAGCCAATCGCGCGCGCGTCCCAGCCCAGCGCCAGCTCGGCCCAGAAGGCCCAGGTCGCCGGATAGACGACGTGGCCGACCTGCCAGAGGAACGCAGCGATCAGCAGGGGCGCCGCGCCGCCGGCGTGGAAGAGCGGCTTGAACGCGCCCCAGATATGCGAATCGCGCCAGCGGAACGGCCGCCTCTTGTTCTCGGGAAGGGTCTCGCGCAGGCGGAAGAAGATCCAGCCCGCGTTCAGCCCCGCCAGCGCCGCCGCGGCGATGAACGGCGCGCGCGTACCCATCTGCGCCATCAGCCCGCCGATCGCCGGCCCGAGGATGAAGCCCAAGCCGAAGGCGGCGCCCATCAGCCCGAAAGTCGCGCCGCGCTTCTCGGGCGGGGTGACGTCGGCGAGCACCGCGTTGATCGGCCCGTAGGTCGCGCCCGCAATGCCCGCGACCAGCCGCCCGACGAACAGCCAGGCGAGCGTCGGCGCCGCCGCCATCAGCAGATAATCGAGCGCGAAGGCCATCGTCGAAAAGAGCAGGACCGGCCGCCGCCCGAAGCGGTCGCCGAGATTGCCGAGCACCGGCCCGGCGAAGAATTGCGCGCCGGCATAGACGACCAGCATATAGCCCGCGATCCGCGTCGCCTCGGCGAGGCTCACCTGGCCGAGATCGACGATAAGGCCGGGCAGGACCGGCAGGACGATGCCGAACCCGATCGCATCGATCAGCAAGGCCGTCAGCACGATCGGGATGGCGGGATGGTGAAAGCGCATGGCGGCGGACACCCCGGACTCCTTCCCATCCGATTTGAAACATGACGATCCCACCGGGATCGAATCGCGTTAGTCCGGCATCTTGCCGACGGCATTGATCCAGCGTTCGACCAGCGGCTTGTGCTCGTCGGTCCGATATTCCGGCAGGCCTTCGGTGTTGATCCAGGCGCGATGCAGCGATTCCGCCCCGAAGTGGTGGACGGGGCGGAAGCGCGCCGGATCGTCGAACGAGGCGATGGTCAGGTCCATCTTGTCGCTGTCGGGGAATTCGAATCCGAGCGAAGTGCCGCAGCCCGCGCAATAAGGCCGCCGCGCGATCGGCGAGCTTTCATACCAGTCCGGCCCGCGCTCCCAGGCGACGTCCGCCTTGGCCATGTTCTTGAACGCGATCGAGACGCTGCCGGTCGCGCGCTGGCACATCCGGCAATGACACAGATAGGCCTCGTCATTGGCGACCTGTGCCGAATAGCGCACTTTGCCGCAGGCGCAGCCGCCTTTCATCTCATCGCTCATACGCCCAATTCCTGTACGCGCGCGGCGAACGGTGTTGCCCGAACCGCGCGCCAGAAACGTTTGTCCGCCGTCAACAGATCGTCATCCATGGCCTCGGCGACCGCGAGATAGACGCAGTCGTAAACCGGATGCCCCAGTTGCACGGCGATTTGCAGCGCCCTCGGCATGAGCGGCACTTCATCAACGGCTTGCACCACCCTGGCGAGCAATTCCAACTGCCGATCCGCGCCGCCATCGCTGGAGATATCGCCGTGGCTGATCCGCTTCCACAAGGCGTTCGTGACTTCCGAGAAGAGAAGCGTGGGGGCAATGAAAGATGAATTTTTGGCCAGTTCGATGGCGCGATCGGAACCGGGCTCGTTGAAGATCAGCTTGAAGGCGACGCTTGCATCAATGACCATGATCGCGATCTTCGCGGATCAGGTCGACGCCGAGCGTCTGCTCGGCCCCCGGCACCAACGCCTTCCGACTCCATTCATGCATCCGCCTGATTAAGGCGACCTTTTCCTCAGTGGTGAGTTCCGCCGCCTTATGAATGGCCTCCCGCGCCAAAGCCTCGACGGACGTGTTCTTTTCGCGCGCGCGCGCCTTCAGTCGCTCGATCGCGGCATCGTCGAGCTGGCGGACGAGGATCTGACCCATGGGGGGAATGATAGCATGATGCTATCAATTCCTCAAGCGGACCCGCCTCAACCTCAGCACCGTCGCCGAGATCAGCGCGCCGAACAGGGCCAGCGCCATGTCCTTCTGCGCGTCCCACATGTCGCCCTGCTGGCCGTTATAGGCCTCCGCGGCCGGCCCTGCCATGGTCAGGGCCAACAGCCATTCGAACAGCTCGTAGAGCAGGCTGACCGCGAGCACGCTCTCGACCGCGACGTAGAGCGAGAGCCGCCGCGAGAGCCCGCCGTGCCGCCGCAGCGCCTCGCTCACCGGCAGCACGGCGAGCAGGCCGTAAGCGAGGTGGACGAGCCGGTCATAATGGTTGCGGGTGAAGCCGAAGACTTCGCTGATCGTGTGCCCGGTCAGCGCCTGCGCCAGCGCATCATAGGGGACGTTGGTGTAGGTGTAACGCCCGCCGATCGTGTGCAGCACGAAGAACAGGAAAACGCAGCCGACCGCCGCGTTCGACAGCGGCCAGCGCCGCAAGAGGAAGGGCGCGGCGACAAGGAGGAGCAGGGTCGGGATATGGTGGAGCGGGGCGACCGCCGGGAAAGGCTGCCGGACCTGGACCAGGAGGAGCAAAGCGAAGAGCAGCGCCAGCATGACCCGCTGCGCCAATGGCACGCCGCTCACGCCTCGCGGATCCGGATCGCTTCGAGCCTTGCCCGCCATTCCTCCGGCAGCGGCACCGGCCGGCGGCTCTCGCGGCCGACATAGACGTGGGTGAAATACCCTTCCGCCGCCGCCGCTTCCGCCCCTTTGGCGAAGACGCCGAGGCGGTAGGTGACGCTCGACGTGCCGAGGCGCTCGACGCCCAAGCCGATCTCCACCGGCTCGGGATAGGTGAGCGCGCCCGCATAGAGGCAGCCGGTCTCGACGACGAGGCCGATCGGGTCGCCATAAACGATGTCGAGCAGGCCGGCCTCGATCAGCCAGGCGTTCACCGCCGTGTCGAACCAAGCATAATGGACAGTGTTGTTGACGTGGCCGTAGGCGTCATTGTCGGCCCAGCGGGTCGCCATCTCGCGCCACACGGGATAGGCCGCCCTTCCCTTCAATTCGTCGTCTCTCGTCTTTCCTGGGCTCAAAGCGCCGCCTCGTAGAGCCGCCGCGCGTCGGCCTGGCTGATCGGGCAGGGATTGTTGATCAGCAGCCGCTCCTGCTTCATCGCCTCGGCGGCGAGCAGGTCGAGATGCTCGGGGCCGACGCCGACCTCCGAGAGGCGCCCCGGCACGCCGGTCGCGCGCGACAGCCGCGACAGATGCTGGACGAAGCCCTGCGCCCGGCCCTGCTGGCCGAGATCGGCGATGCCGGGATCGAGCATCGCCCCCAATTCGGCATAAAGCGGCATCGCCGCCTGCATGTTGTGGCCGAGCACATGGGTGAGCATCAGCGCGTTGGAAAGCCCGTGCGGCACATGGAAATGGCCGCCGAGCGGATAAGCGAGCGCATGCACGCCCGCCACCGGCGCGTTGGCGAAGGCGATGCCGGCGAGATGCGCGGCGAGCAGCATCTTGCCGCGCGCCGCGATATCGTCCGGCGCGTCGCAGGCCCTGAGCAGATTGTCGGAGATGAGCCGCATCGCCTTGCGCGCGAACATGTCCGACATCGGGTTCTTGAGGCGGGCCGAGGTGTAGGCTTCGATCGCGTGGACCATGGCGTCGATGCCGGTCGCAGCGGTGACCGCGCGCGGCAGGCTCAAGGTCAGCTCTGGATCGAGCACCGCCCAATCGGGCAGCAGCGCCGGGCTGTTGACGCCGCGTTTCTCGGTCGATCCGACGGTGATGACGGTGACCGGGGTCGCCTCCGATCCGGTGCCGGCGGTGGTCGGGACCAAAGCCAGCGGCAGCTTGCGCCCCAGCGCCTTGCCGACGCCCCACAAGGCGTCGAGATCCTCGCCGGTCGCGATCAGATAGGCGGCGAGCTTGGCGACATCCATCGGGCTGCCGCCGCCGAAGCCGACGACCGAGACGGCGCCGGCCTCCGCGCCCGCCGCCACCGCGGCCATCAGCGTCTCGCGCGAGGGATCCTGCTCGACCGCGTCGAAGATGATCGCATCGGGCAGCGCCTCGAGCACCGCGTCGGCGAGCCCCAAAGCGCGGACATTGGCATCGGTGACGAACAGGCACGGCCCGGGCGGCAGCACCTCCCCCAGCCGCCGCGCCGCGCCCGGCCCGGCGATCAGCTTCGGTCCATACTGGAATTCGTAGGATCGCATCGCCATTGCTTAATGCGGGATTGGCGCCGCGTCACGCCTCCCATCCGTCCTCCCGGCGAAGGCCGGGATCTCGTGGAGACAGTCGTGACCTCTTGACCCGCGATCCCGGCCTTCGCCGGGACGACGACTACAAGGAGCGCTGCAGCCGGCTGAGCAGGGAACGGGCGGGGCTGCCGCTCTGGCCCTCGGCGAAATTGCCGAGGTCGAGCCGGCCGACACGGTCGTAAAGCTCCTCGCTCGCGCGGATCAGCTCGGCGGCGGCCTCGGGGAGGCGGGCGAGCAGCGCCCGGTCGGTATCCGCCGCCGGCCCCAGCCGCCGCTCGGCCGCGCCCGCCTGCGCGCGGCTGAGTTCACCCGCGGCGACCGCGCGCTGGGTCAGCAGCCAGGCGATGACGTGCATCAGCCGAGTCGTCACCTTGAGCGATTCGCAGGAGAAGCCGACCCGGTCGAGCGGATCGAGCGTCAGCCGGTCGTCGCGGCCGCCCGTGTCGAAATAGGAGCGCGCCTCGTCGGCGAGCACCATTGCCTCGACATAGAGGCCGTCGATCAGCTTGGGCGTCAGCCCCTCGTCGGTGACCATCTGCATGACGCGGGAATGCCACAGCGCGCGGGCCCCGCAAACGGCAAAAGAAGGTGAATCCCGTCCCGATTCGGACGGGGTCGGAAAGTCGCCGGCGTCTGTATTCCATTGTCGTCATCCCGGACTTGATCCGGGACCCATGAACACGGTCGTCGCAGGTTCGCGCACGCAATGTTCATGGGTCCTGACTTTCGTCAGGATGACGCAGCGAACTTACGGGCGTTTGCGCTTAGGCGATGATGTTGGGGACGGTCTGATCCTCGAGGACCTTGATCTCGTCCTTCAGTCTCAACTTTCGTTTCTTGAGGCGTGCAAGCTGGATGTCGTCGCTTGCGGCCATGCCGCTCAGGGCTTCGATCGCGCTGTCGAGATCACGATGCTCGGTGCGCAGAATCGCGAGTCGCGATTCCGGATCCTGAGCGGCTGAGTGGTTCCCTTCCATAGGTCTCCCTCGCTCCTCTCTTTTCGATGGCGGGCATCTTAAACCTTCGGTGAGGCGTCGTACATATGTGTTGGACCGCCGTCCCCGGGGGAGACAAAGCCCGTCTGCGATGGTTAGATGGCGGCACCCAAGCGAAGGAGAGCTTTATATGCACCAGGCGCACGTTTCGGCCCTTCAGGCCAAGCATGCCGGCCTCGAAGCCAGGATCGTCGAGGAAAGCCAGCGGCCCTTGCCCGACACGGCGACCCTTGCCCGGCTCAAGAAAGAGAAGCTCAAGGTCAAAGAGGAGATGACCGGACTCAGCGAGCCGCACTGACGCAGGCGATTCGCAACGGTCCATGGGGACAGTCACTTTTCCGCACGCCGCGTTCGAATGAGCGCCATTGTGCGGAAAAGTGACTGTCCCCTTTCCAGTTCAGTCGTCGCGGCTGATGCGCTCGTTCTTCTCGTGGCGCTCCTGCGCCTCGACCGTCATCGTCGCGATCGGCCGCGCCTCGAGTCGGGCGAGGCTGATCGGCTCGCCGGTGACCTCGCAGAAGCCGTAATCGCCGGTCTCGATGCGGCGCAGCGCCGAATCGATCTTGGCGATCAGCTTGCGCTGGCGGTCGCGGGTGCGAAGGTGGATGCCCCAGTCCGTCTCGCTCGACGCCCGGTCGGTGAGATCGGCCTCCTGGATCGGCCCGTTGGCGAGCGCCGTCATGGTCTCGCGCGATTCCCTGACGATGCTGTCCTTCCAGGCACGCAGCTTCAGGCGAAAGTAAGCAAGTTGCTCGTTGTTCATGAATTCTTCGTTGGCGGTGGGACGATAACCGCCCGCCAATTGCGGATTCAAAGCGTCACTATGAAGCGTAGCCATTACCCCTCCACTCCCGTCACCCGGCAAATAGCCGAGGGTTCCGAACCTGGGGCCGAGGCGAATTATGCCCTTAATTTAAGCCTCCCACCCCAGCGCGCCTATAGCCATGGCTGAATGCCAGCACAAGTCACTCAAAGCGGGTGAAAAAAGCAGCGCCGATCGTTTCGTCGCCGGTCTGTTTCGCCGGCGGCGCCGGGCCGGCGTTCCGGCCGCGAATCGGAGCGCGCGGGGCGATCGGCCCGTTCCGTTAACCCTGATTTCGAAAAACCTCCGGCCGATGCGCGTTCACCCCCTCAAAGAAGCTGTTCAGTAATGGGACGGAAGCTGCCCAAAGGGCCGGAATCCGGGGCTTTTCGGGCAACAAGATGGTTAACGCGCTTGCGCTTAAAGGGATCGTTTGCATCTGCTCGCTAGGCCCAACCGGCGATGAATTAGGGCTCGGCCCAATTTCCATCCAACCGGACGGTCTGGAACAGGGATGCTGTTATGTCGGTAAGAATGGCTCTGGCGAAACTCTGCGCTTGCACGTGCGGCGGTGCGATCATCGGCGGCGGCGCGGTCCATGCCGTGGAAAACCCGCCCGCGCGGCCCGCAATGACCAATCACAGCGAGGGTGCCCGGTCGCACGTCCGGCGCTCGGGCGGCTATGTCCGCCGCGCCTCCGGCTCGCACCGCCGCGTCGTCAGGCGCACCGTCAGGCGGGTGGCCTGCGCCGCCCCCTCGCAGACGGTGACCCGCACGATCATTCCCCCGGTCTTCGCGCCGCCTCCCCCGCCGCCGGTCGCGGTGGCGTCGAGCGGCGGCAGCAGCGGCCTGGTCGTGGTCGGCGGCTCCTCGGGCGGCGGCTTCGGCTTCGGCGGCGGCTTCTTCTCCGGCGGCTTCTTCGGCGGCAGCTCGTCGAGCAGCGGCGGCACCATCGTCACCGTCACGAACACCAACAGCAACGCCCAGAACCAGAATCAAAACCAGAATCAGAACCAGAACCAGAATCAAAACCAGAATCAGAACGAAAACCAGAACCAGAACCAGAACGGGAGCTCCGGCTCGTCCAGCCACGGCAGCTCGAGCCACGGCTCGTCCAGCCATGGCAGCTCCAGCCACGGCTCGTCGAGCCACGGCAGCTCGAGCTACGGCTCGTCGGGGTCGTCCAGCCACGGCAGCTCGACCTCGTCGGGCGCGTCGAGCTCGACCTCCTCGACCAGCTCCGGCGCGTCGACCTCGACCAGCTCGGGGGCCAGCGGCGGATCGAGCAGCTTCGGCGGCTCGGGCAGCACCAGCGGCTCCAGCTCCTCTTCGTCGAGCAGCAGCTCGTCGAGCTCGAGCAGCAGCTCCAGCTCCTCGAGCGGCGGCTCCTCGTCGAGTTCGTCGGGCGGCACGCCGGTGCCGGCGCCGCCGATGATCCTGCTGTTCGGCGCGGCCGCCGCGACCCTGGTCGCGCGCAAGCGCCTGGGCCGGAAGAAGGACGCCTGACCGCCCCATCCAAGGGCAATCAAAAGGCCCCGTCCGGTCCATCCGGGCGGGGCCTTTTCTTGTGCGCCGGGCATCCTCGAGCCGTCAGCTGTTCTGGAGGAGCTTCTCGATCTCCGGGACGGTCAGGTTGACGAGATCCTTGGGCAGCTCCGCCACCAAACGCTTCTCGACCTCCTTGTGATAATGCTTGCGCAGCGCGCCGAGCGTGCGCGGCGGCGCCACCACGACCAGGGCGTCATAATCGTTGCGCAGCGCCCGCTCCTTCAGCATCGCGGCGGTCTCGGCGGCGAAGCGATCCTCTTCCAGCTGGTGGAAATCGACCTCCTCCATCGAGCCGCCGCGGCCGTCGACCGTCCGCGCCGACTGGCCGGCAAGGTCGCTCGCCTGCTCGTGATGGGCGGGATTGGGATGGACCTCCTTCTCCTCGACGATGAGATTGGGATATTCGGCATCGCCCTCGTTGCGGAAGAACAGGCTCTTGCGGCCGTCGGCGACAAGGATGACGCTATCATGGGGGACCTGCATTGCGCGCTCCATATTGTGTGCCGGGAGAACGAAGCGGCGGCGAACTTGGTTGCCGCGCCCCGCCTGCCCCGGCATAGGCCCGGGCCATGCGCATCCTGCTCACCAATGACGACGGCGTGAACGCCACCGGGCTCAAGGTCCTGGAGAAGATCGCGCGGGCCTTTTCCGACGACATCTGGATCGTGGCGCCGGCCGAGGAGCGTTCGGGCGCCGGCCATTCGCTGACCCTGACCGTCCCGGTGCGCCTCCGCAAGCTTGGCGAGCGCCGCTTCTGCGTGACCGGCACGCCGACCGACGCGGTGATGATGGGCCTCGCCCATATCATGAAGGAGGCGCGGCCCGACCTCCTCCTCTCCGGCGTCAACCGCGGCGCCAATCTCGGCGAGGACGTCACTTATTCGGGCACGGTCTCGGCGGCGATGGAGGGCGCGCTCGCCGGCATCCCCTCGATCGCGCTCAGCCAGAGCTATGCGCGCGAGGGCATGGGCGACACCGTCCCCTTCGCCGCCGCCGAAGCCTGGGCACAGCGCGTGCTCGCGCCTTTGATCGAAACGCCGATGGCGACCCGCACCCTGGTCAACGTCAACTTCCCGGCGCTGGCGCCCGACAAGGTGAAGGGGGTCCGCGTCGTCCGCCAGGGGCTGCGCGATTACGGCCGGCTCAAGATCGACCGGCGCACCGACACGCGCGGCTACGATTATTACTGGTTCGGGCTCGGGCCGATGATCCACACGCCCGGCCACGCCACGGACCTCGAGGCGATCGCCGACGGTTATGTCGCGGTGACGCCGCTGCATCTCGATCTGACGCACGAAGAGTCGCTCGGACGGCTCAAGGCGCTCTACGCCTGATGCGCATGGCCCCGCTCCTGCGCATGCGGCCGCGTGGGATCGACCGGCCGACGCTGCGCCGCAAGAGCCCGCTGCCGATCTGGGTGCAGATCGGCTGGCGGGTCGCGCTCGTCTTCGGCCTGCTGATCTTCGCGATCGCCGTCCACTGGCTCGAGCGCGACGGCCTCAGGGACAATTATGACGGCGAGGTCAGCTTCCTCGACGTCATCTATTTCACCATGATCAGCATCACCACCACCGGCTATGGCGACGTCGTTCCGGTCGCCGACCACACCCGCATGTTCGACGCCTTGGTGGTGACGCCGATCCGCATCTTCTTCGTGCTGATCTTCATCGGCACCGCCTACACCTTCGTTTTCCGCCGGACATGGGACAAATGGCAAATGGCACGGCTTCAGCGCACCTTGGGCAACCATATAATCGTCGCCGGCTTCGGCACGAGCGGCTCCGAAGCGGTCGACGAATTGATCGCGCGCGGCGCCTCGGCCTCCGACATCGTCGTCATCGATTGCGAGGCCGAAGCGCTCGAGCGCGCCGAAGCGCTGGGCTGCGCGGTGCTCAGCGCCGACGCCACCCGCGATACCACGCTGAAGGCCGTCCATATCGACCGGGCCAGAGCGATGATCGTCTCGGCCGGGCGCGACGACACGTCGATCCTGATCACGCTGACCGCGCGCCACCTCGCGCCGAACCTCACGATCAGCATCGCGGTCCGCAACGAGGATAACGAGCTTCCCGCCCGCCAGGCCGGCGCCACCACCGTGATCAACCCGGTCAGCTTCGCCGGCCTGCTGCTCGCCGGCTCGACCCAGGGCGCGCATATCGCCGATTATATCGCCGACCTCGCTTCGTCGAGCGGCCGAGTCCAGCTCCACGAGCGCGAGGTCACGCCCGAGGAATGCGGCAAGCCGTTGTCGGCGATCGCAAGAGGATTGGGGGTCCGCGTCTATCGCGACGGCCGGCCCTACGGCTTCTGGGAGCCGGAGGCGGGATCGCTCATCCCGGGCGACTGCATCGTAGAGATCCTGCCGACCTCGAAGACCGAGGCGGAACTCGGTCCGACCTAGCCGCCCGGTCTGAACCAGGGCCGATCGCTCAGCCGCCGCCCTCGATCGGCATGTCGACGCAGATCAGGACGCCCATCACATAGGTGCAGCCAGGCGGCAGCCCGGTTTGAGACCGCGGCGCCGCACTGGCGGGTATTGCCACGGCCGAGAGCGCGAGAACTGCAGAGCAAAGTAGTGCTTTCATAACCCCTCCACTAAACCATTATTTGTTGGTTTTACCTAAGCCCGGGACGGACTTATTCTTGAATGGCTAACGCGCAACATTGAGCGTGTCAAACCTCATATGAGACGTGCGCGGGCGCCGCTTTTCATTGCCGCCTCAGACCGCCGCCGCGCTCCCACGGCGGACGAAGAACAGCACGATCAGGCCGAGGCCGCAGAGCGCGATCAGCCAGCCGCCGGCGCCCAGATCGAAAGCGCGGGAGAAAGCGAGCCGGATCTCGCCCCGCACGTCCCTTGGAAAGACCTCCATGCCCGCGTTTTCCAGCATGTTCAGATAGAAGCCGGAGAGGACGCAGAGGACGCCGAGGGCCAACGACGTGGCGCCGGCGAGCCGGTGCCGGCCGGTCCGGTGCAGCGCGATCAGGCCGATGGCGCCAAGCGGGATCAGCCAGACGAAATAGGCCAGAGCGAGGATGAAGCCGAGCCGCCCCAATGCGGCGGCCTGGCGCCGAAGCTCGGCGCGTCCTTCGCTTTCGGCGGTGACGCTGATCCGCCCCAGCCGCTCCTCATTTTCATCGGACGCCACCGTCGCCAGGTCGCGCAGCGGCGAAAGCGCGCCGTTGAGCCCGGCCATGCTGGCATCGTCGCGATCGGCCAGCCCGAAGCGGCCCATCCGGCGATCCTCGCTGAGCATCCGGCGCGTGTCCCGTTGCTCGAACCGGGTATCGTTCCGCCCGCCCATGCCCGAGCCGAACGAGGCATAGGGCATGAGCAGGAACGCGAAGAGGATCGCCGCCGCCAGCGCGAGCTGGGGGAAGCCCTTCACCTGCGCGACGAGGGCGCGCAAAGTGTCGCCCGGCATCGCGCTTCCGGACGGGCCCGGTCCCGCCGCGGCGGGACCGGGAGCGGGAGCGGGCGCGGCGGGGGGCATGGCGCTCAGCGCCAGATAGATGTCGTCGGCAATGCCGTCGCGCGCGACGAAGTTCACCGCCGCGCCGCGGACCGGCGGCTGCGGCTCGCGCCAGTTTTCGAGAGTGAAGGCGAATCGGCGCTCGTCCTGGGTGACGATCACGCCCCTGCCGTCGCCGAAGCCCAATACCGTCCCGTACATGGCGCTCCTTCCCGGGTCCGGCGGGACGGGCCGGGCCCGCCCCGCGAACCGCCGCTATCCGGCCACGGGCGCGGCTTCGCCCTTTCTGCGCGGGACGAACAGGAGGACGACAAGGCCGATGCCGCACAGCACGAGCAGCCAGCCGCCGACGCCGAGCTCGAACGCCCGCTCGATCTCCCGCCGCGCCGTCCGGTTCATCTCGTCGCCGGAACCGGACATGCCCGACATCGTGGCCGTGGCGACGTTCAGCGCCGCGCTCTCGAGCAGCCAGATATAGACGCCCGAAAAGAGGCAGAGCACGGCGAGCACGATCGAGGAGATCAAGGCGAACGTCCGCTTGCCCATCAGATAGAGCGCGATCACCCCGATCGCGGCGAGCGGCACCAGCCAGAAGATCATGGCGAAGGTGACGACCCAGCTCAGCCAGTTCATCGCGCCGCCGACCCGCTCCGCGGTGCGGACCGCCTTGGCCCGGAACTCGTCCGGGGCGCCGCCCGGCGTCGAGCGCAATTGATCCATGCCGCGTTCCATCTCTTCCTGCCGGTCGCGAATATCGTCCCGGAATGGCGAGAGCGTGCCGTTGAGGCCGAGCAGGGTCGGATATTCGCGCAGCTCGCGATCGATGCCGCGCGCGCTGGCGGGCACGGTGGCGTAGGTGATGAAGATGAAGACGATCAGCACGAACGCCGCCACCGCGAGCTGGGGAAAGGCCTTCAGCTTGTCCATGAACGCGCGCATGCCGTCGCCCTGGCCGAACCCCGCGCCGGCCGCGCCGCCCGGGACGCCGCCGGGCCTGGGCGGCTTGGCTCCGAGCGCCAGATAGATTTCGTCGGCGCCGCCGTCCCGTTCGACGAAATCGACGACGGCGCCGCGCAACGGCGGCTGCTCGTCGCGCCAATTCGCCTTGGTGAAGCCGAACCGGCGGTCGTCTTCGGTGACGATCACGCCTCTCTCGTCCGCAAATCCCAACACGGTACCGCGCATAGCCTGCTCCCCCTCAAAACCGGCGGGCGCACGGCGCTGTCCCCTTCGAATCCGTCGGGAAAGGCTGCGCGACCCGGAAACTTCGGTGCCGCGATTATGAAACCAGTTTCATGTCGCTGGCAACGGCCAATATTCCGGGGGCGGTACAAGGATGGACCGATATCCGGCATCGGCGAAGCCCTAGGAAAAAGGGCGGAACATGATTATGTGGCGCGCTCCCATGCTACTCGAACTCCCCTCCCCGCCCAAGGTCGGCATGGTCTCGCTCGGCTGCCCGAAGGCTTTGGTCGATTCGGAGCGGATCCTGACCAAGCTTCGGTCCGACGGCTATCAGATGTCGCCCGATTATGCCGGCGCCGACGTCGTCCTGGTCAACACCTGCGGCTTCCTCGATTCGGCCAAGGAGGAGAGCCTGACCGCGATCGGCGAGGCGATCGCCGAGAACGGCCGGGTGATCGTCACCGGCTGCCTCGGCAAGGAAGCCGAGATGATCCGCGCGCGCTTCCCCGAGGTGCTCGCGATCACCGGCGCCGCGCAATATGAGGACGTGGTCGGCGCCGTCCATGTCGCCGCCCCGATCCCGCCCAACGCCTATCTCAACCTGGTCCCGGACGCCGGGCTGAAGCTGACCCCGCGCCACTACAGCTATTTGAAGATCTCGGAGGGCTGCAACCATCGCTGCGCCTTCTGCATCATCCCCTCATTGCGCGGCGACCTGGTCAGCCGCCGCCCCGACGCGATCCTGCGCGAGGCCGAGAAACTGGTCGCCGCTGGGACGAAGGAGTTGCTGGTGATCAGCCAGGACACCTCGGCCTACGGCGTCGACCTGCGCCACGCCTCGTGGCCGTGGAAGGGAGGAGACGTTCGCGCGCACATGGCCGACCTCGCCCGCGAGCTCGGCAGGCTCGGCGCCTGGGTGCGGCTCCATTACGTCTATCCCTATCCGCACGTGGATCGCGTCATCCCGCTCATGGCCGAGGGCCTCGTCCTCCCCTATCTCGACATCCCCTTCCAGCATGCCAGCCCGACGGTGCTGAAGGCGATGAAGCGGCCGGCCAACGAGGCCAAGGTGCTGGAGCGGATCAGGGGCTGGCGCGAGATCTGCCCCGACATCGCCATTCGCTCGACCTTCATCGTCGGCTTCCCCGGCGAGACCGAGGCGGATTTCGACTATCTCCTGCAATGGCTCGACGAGGCCCAGCTGGACCGCGTCGGCGCCTTCCGGTTCGAGCCGGTCAGCGGCGCCGCCGCCAATGCTTTGCCCGGCATCGTCCCCGAGGAGGTCAAGGAGGAGCGCTACGCCCGCTTCATGGAGAAGACCGCCGCCATCTCCGCCGCGAAACTGGCGGCGAAGGTCGGCCGCACGCTCGACGTCATCATCGACGCCGTCGACCCCGAAGGCGGCGCCACCGGCCGCTCCAAGGCCGACGCGCCGGAGATAGACGGCGAGGTCCATCTGCGCGACGCCGGCCATCTGGCGCAGGGCGACATCGTCCCGGTGCTGGTCGAGGATGCCGACGAGCACGATCTGTACGGGGTTCCGGCCTGAAGGTGGCGGCGCCGCGTCAGGACGCCGCCACCCGCGTGGGTCAGGAACCCCGGTCGACGTTCACGCCAGGCCTGGCAAGGCCGGCGAGACCCCCTACGAGTGAGGCCAAGGTCACGCCTCCGACCATTCCGACGAGAACAACCGTCACCATGTCGGCAAAGTTACTCGCATGTCCCGGGAGCAAGGTAACAAGCCCAACGCCGCCGATCACTGCGAGCAGCTTCCTGAGGAGCCAGGGCCAGGGCCACGGCGGCCTCGGGGGCGTGGGGCACCAATCGTCGCCGGTCCAGCCAGCAGCTGCGGCGACCACAATAACCAAGGTCGAGTATTCCATGCGGACCTCCCCCTTTGTTCGTTTTTCCTGGTTCGGGATTCAGCGCTTTCAATGCTGTCCCTTGCGCTATTTACCATTATTTCGGCAGTCATGCGCGCAAAATCCGCCTGCGCGGACGAACGGCGGCCGCCAGCGGTTGGAATTGCGCGATCGGGCCTCGCTCGACTATTGCGGCGGGGAGCCTGGATGATGATAGACCTCAAGACCCTCCTCAAGCCCGATAAGGACCAGCCCGCCACGGCGCTCCACTTGGTCGACAAGAAGGGCTTCGACCCATGGCTCAAGGCGCAGCCGGCGCGGGTGCGGAGCGCGCTCGCGGCGCAGGGGTTCAAGGGCGAGGGCTATCAGCTCGCCATCCTGCCCGGCGAGCGCGACCAGTGGGCGGCCGTGCTCGGCGTCGCCAATGTCGAGGCGCTGAGCCCCTGGTGCCTCGCCAAGGCCGCCGAGAGCCTGCCCGAGGGGACTTATCGCGTGGCGGAGCGCGGGCCGGGGCCGGCGGCGCTGGGCTGGCTGCTCGGCCAGTATCGGTTCGACCGCTACCGGAAGGACGCGGCGGCCAGGGGCCCGCGAATCCTGCTCACCGACGAGCCGGCGCGGATCGACGAGGCGGTGCTGCAGGCGGAATCGACCTTCCTCGTCCGCGACCTCGTCAACATTCCGGCCGGCGATCTCGGCCCGGCCGAGCTCGAGGCGGAGGCGCGCACGCTCGCCGAAGCGGCCGGCGCCAAGCTCAAGGTCACCGCCGGCAAGGCGCTCGACGACGGCTATCCGATGATTGCCGCGGTCGGCCGCGCCGCCGCCAAGGGCCGCGAGCCGAGGCTGATCGAGATCGAATATGGCGACCAGCGCCATCCCCGGATCGCGATCATCGGCAAGGGCGTCTGCTTCGATTCGGGCGGGCTCGACATCAAGCCTTCCTCGGGCATGCGGCTGATGAAGAAGGACATGGGCGGCGCCGCCCACGCGCTCGGCCTCGCCCGTTTGATCATGAGGAGCCGGCTGAAGGTCCGGCTTCACCTGCTCATCCCGGCGGTCGAGAATGCCATATCGGGCGACGCCTTCCGCCCCGGCGACATCTTGAGGAGCCGCCAGGGGCTTAGCGTGGAAATCGGCAATACCGACGCCGAGGGCCGCCTGATCCTCGGCGACGCGCTGACCCGGGCCGGCGAGGAAAAGCCCGAATTGATCGTCGATTTCGCCACCCTGACGGGCGCCGCCCGAGTCGCGCTCGGCCCGGACCTGCCGGCCTTGTTCGTCAACGACGAGGAGCTGGCCGAGCGCCTGCTCGCCAGCGGCACTTCGGTGTCGGACCCCCTGTGGCGGATGCCTTTGTGGCAGCCTTATGAGGAGATGCTCTCCTCCGACGTCGCCGATCTCGGCAACATGGCCGACGCTCCGCTCGCCGGCGCGGTGACGGCCGCCTTGTTCCTGCAGAAATTCGTGCCCGAAGGCGTGCCCTGGGCCCATCTCGACACCTTCGCCTGGCGCGCTTCGGCCAAGCCCGGGCGCCCGAAAGGCGGCGACGCTCTGGGCCTTCGCGCCGTCTGGACCATGCTGAAAACGCGCTATGGCGAATGACCCGCCGGTCCCTTTTTGCGACAAAAGGGAAACGAAACCTCGCCTGACTGGTTGTAGCTCCGAAACATCGATCTTCGCGAATTGGAGCAGGACCCGTGGCGGACCAAGCCCTCGGCAGCTGGATGCGCACCCTGATAAGTTATGTGCGCTCGGGCGAGCCCGATCTAACCAACCGGCAGATGGCGCTCATGCTGCTTGTCTATCTGACCCCCGGCCCGCATACGGTGCGCGGCCTCGCCGAACGGCTCGGCGTATCGAAGCCGGTGATAACGCGCGCCTTGAACACGCTCGGTGCGCTCGGCTATCTGCGGCGCGTTCGCGATGAGAGCGATCGGCGCAACGTCTTCGTCGCAAAAACCGGCACTGGACAGGACTTCCTTGAAGGCTTCGAACGGAATCTCGAACAATATGGCGGGCGCCAAGGCGCCGGCGGATCCCGCAGCTCGGCCGGCGAACGGGGATTCATCCTCCAGAACGGATGAGTGGTTTCACCTGACCGGGCCGTCGCTGACGCTCGACCCGCGCATCCACGCCTTTCGCGACGACATCGCGGATATCGGCCTCGCCGGACAGATTTTCGCGCCCCATTATGCGCGGCCGCTGGTGCGCGGCTGCGGCTCGCGCCAGGCCTTCGTCCGGCCCCGGCCCGACGCCGACAGCGAAGCGGTCACCGAATTGCTCCCCGGCGAGGATTTCGCGGTGCTCGAATATGCGGGAGGCTGGGCCTGGGGCTATTGCCTCGCCGATCATATTACCGGCTATGTCGAGGCGATCGCGCTCGCCGAGCGAATCGAGCCGACCCATATCGTCTGCGAAAAATGCGCGCCGGTGACGCCCGACGGCCAAATCACCTCGACCATCCTCGCTTTTCTGCCGATGGGCGCGCGCCTGCACGGGACCGAGCAGGGCGCCTGCCTCACCACCGAATATGGCTGCGTCTCGATGAGCCATTTGCGCGCGATCGGCGATCATGAGTCCGATGCCGTGCTGGTCGCCGAGCGGCTGCTGGGCGCGCCCTGGTGGCCGGGCGGGCGCACCATGGAAGGCATTGACGCGCCGGGCCTGATCCAGCTCGCTCTGGCGCTCGCCGGCCTGCCCGCGCCGCATCTGATCGACCAGCAGCGCCGGCTCGGCGCCGCCGTGCGGGACGGCGCGCCGTCGCGCCGCGGCGACCTCGTCCTCACCGAGACCGGCGGCGGGCTGATGCTCGACGATCTGCTGATGATCCACGCCAGCCGCGAGGCCGGCAAGGTCTGCGTCGAGCCGGCCGCCGCGCTCGCCGGCGCGATCCGTCGCCGCCTCTGAGCCGGTTGCATTCCGGCCCCGGAACGAGCAGTCTCGCGCCGAGCAAAGGGGAGGGAAAGATGAGCGATGTGATCGGCGTGCGCGCGCCCGGCTGGTTCCGCCTGCTGGCGGTCCTCGGCCTCGCCTGGAATGCCTTCGGGGTCTATATGTACCTCAGCAAGGTCGGCATGTTCGGCGATCCGCTCGCCGGGCTCGATCAGGCCCATCGCGCGCTTGCCGCGACCGTTCCGTCCTGGGTCACCGCGGCCTTCGCGGTCGCGGTCTTCGCCGGCTTCATCGGCACGCTGCTGCTGGTCATGCTGAAGCGCCTCGCCAAGCCATTGCTGGTCCTGTCGCTGCTCGCCGTCCTGATCCAGTGCGGCTGGATCGTCGGGATGAGCGACGCCCGCGCGGTCGAGGGCACCATGGCGTTGCTGATGCCGGGCCTGATCACGCTCGTGGCGATCCTGCTGGTCTGGCTCGCCATGGTCGGCGACCGCAAGGGCTGGCTGAACTAGCGCCCGCGGGAGGCGAATGGCGCAGGTCTTCATCAGCTATCAAAAGCGAGACCGCGCGCTCGTCGAACGCATTCGCGATGTGCTCGCCGAAGCCGGGTTGAGCGTCTGGTGGGATGACAATGTAACTCCGCGGGAAAATTGGGACCGCGCGCTGGAACGGGAAATCGGCATTGGACCGCATGTGCTGGTATTGTGGACCCGCAATTCGGTGGACAGCGATTGGGTTCGCATCGAGGCCAATTATGCCCGGAACAAGGGCAAGCTGGTCCAGGCTCGGTTCGACAATTCGGAGATCCCGATCGCCTTCAGCATGATCCAATATGTCGGTCTCAACTGGGAGTCGCCGCAGAACAGCACAGGCTGGCCGAAATTGCTCGAATGGCTCGGCAAGCGGCAACGCAAGCTGCCGCCACCGAGACCGCCGACACCCCCTGCGGGTCCGCCCGCGGTATCGCCGTCCGCATCGCAAGCAGCCCCGACAACCGTTCGAGCCGTTCCCCTGTTTCTGACGGTGCTCTTTTACGCAATGGGGGCGCTGGTGGTGGTCTGGGGGCTGTTCTTCCTGGCGCTGGCCACGAACCGCATGTTCGCGGGACCGAACACAATTGCGCTGGGATTGGCCTTTCTTGCGACCGGACTTGCGTTTTCCATGCGCGTGCGCTTCGCGGACAAGGCGGTGTAATGTGTGCTGCGCGGCGCAGCTTGCTTTGTTTTTCCAGGGCCGCGCGCGCGATTCCGCCCAAGCAATCGCCATCATCGTTTTCGCTGCTTCGATTATCAGCGCCATGGCCTTGACGGCGGTGCACACGGGCTGGCTGAAACGCTAGCCTATTGCTCGCCCCGCGCCCTTCGCAGCGCCCGCCAGCGTTCGACATTGGCTTCGTGCTGGGCGAGGGTGTCGGCGAAGACGTGGCCGCCGCTGCCGTCGGCGACGAAATAGAGCGCTTCTGTGGGCGCGGGATCGAGCACGGCGGCGATCGCGGCGCGGCCGGGATTGGCGATCGGCCCCTGCGGCAGGCCCGGCAGCCTGTAGGTGTTGTAGCCGTTCACCGCATTGAGCTCGGAGCGCAGGATCGGCCGCCCGAGCGGCCGCCCGCGCGTCACCGGATAGATGACGGTGGGATCGGCCTGGAGCGGCATGGAGCGCCTGAGGCGGTTCGAATAGACGCCGGCGACCAGCCGCCGCTCGGACGCCTTGCCGGTCTCCTTCTCGACGATCGAGGCGAGGATCAGGGCCTCGCGCGGGCTGGCGACGGCGCTCCCCGGCCGCCGCCGCGCCCACAGCCGCGCAAGCTCGGTCCGCATCGCCGCCTGCATCCGCGCCAGCAAAGCCGCCCGGCTCTCGCCGCGCCGGAAGCTGTAGCTATTGGGCAGCACGCTCCCCTCCTCCGGCACCGGGATCGCGCCGGTGAGGTAGGGATTGCGCATCAGCCGTTCGTGGACGAGCACCGACGGCATGCCTTCGGGGATCGTCACCAGCCGGCGGACCGGCCGCGCATGCTGGAGCATGTCGAGCAAAGCGGCGGCGCTGGCGCCGGGCGGCACGACGAACTCGCCGGCCTGGATCGGATCGCCCGAGCCGAAGACGCGCGCCATCAGGCGAAACGATCCCGCGCCGCGGATCAGGCCGGCCTGCTCGAGCTGGTCGGCGACGCGGGTCAGGCTCGACCCTTCGGCGACGATCAGCGTCTTCGGCTCGGAGGCCGGCCCCGGCCCCGCCCAGAACAGCCAGAATGCGAGGAAAAAGGCGAGGATCGCGACGCCCGGGACGAGGATCAGCAGCAGCCGCTTGTTGGCCAAGCGCCCGCGCAAAGCGGTCCTTGTCAGCACCGGCTCACCCGTTCCCCGGCCTTCGCCGGGAAACAAACCGGCGTTCCACCGGCCATGCCTAGACCGCCTTCATCACCAGGCTGGCATTGGTGCCGCCGAAGCCGAAGCTGTTGTTCAGCACCGCCTTCACCGGCCGCTGCTTGGCGACATGCGGCACCAGGTCGACGCCGGCCGTGCCCTCGCTCGGATTGTCGAGGTTGAGCGTCGGCGGCACGATCTGGTCGCGCAGCGCGAGGATGCAGAAGATGCTCTCGACCGCGCCGGCGCCGCCGAGCAGGTGGCCGATCGCCGATTTGGTCGAACTCATCGAAAGATCGCCGATCGCATTGCCGAACAGCCTGCGCACCGCGCCCAGCTCGAGCTCGTCGCCCAGCGGGGTCGAGGTGCCGTGGGCGTTGATGTAATCGATGTCGGCGAGGTCGAGCCCCGACTTCTTCATCGCCATCTGCATCGAGCGGAAGGCGCCCGACCCTTCGGGGTGCGGCGCGGTGACATGGTAGGCGTCGCCCGACAGGCCATAGCCGACGACCTCGGCATAGATTTTGGCGCCGCGCTTCTTGGCATGCTCATATTCCTCGAGCACGACCACGCCCGCGCCC